>NZ_JBVIRO010000003.1:3744-439641 GCF_055575975.1 Amycolatopsis sp. NPDC033938 | reverse complement strand
CAAACATTTCACGACGTCGGCGACGGTTTTTTCCCGTTTGGCGTGGGCGCGCGCGGCGGCGTTTGGGAAAAATGGGTTTATACCCCTCTTGGCCACTCACGACCCCCGCACAAAACCGCACATGCAGGCATCAATCGGACACCGAGTCCCGAAAAGTGTCTCTTGTGGACAGTCAAGGACGCACCTTGTCTCAGCGGGGAGTATTTGACTGCAACCAAGTAGCGAAGGCCCCTTCCTCGCGCCTGACACAAGGAAGGGGGCCATCATGTACTTCCACTCGCGACCAACCCAGTGCTCCTCCCACACGTCACAGGAGAAAGGACTTACGCCAGAAGTACCGTCCGGGTTTGCCGACCAGTCCCGAATCCAGCAGGAACGGCATGACCTTCTCCCCCGCCCAGCGGATGGTCTCGTGCCAGCGCGGGTTGTTCCATGCCGCTTTGGCACCTTCACGGGGCCGGATCCCGACAGCCGCGAAGAAGTTCGGGTTGACCAGCGCGCGAACCACGAGGAACGAGATCTGCGCGGCCATGGCCTGCTGGTACAGCAATTCCGTTTTGGACAGCCGGGCCATCCCGCGGGTGAGCTCTTCGCGGGCGAAGGTGACGTGCCGGGCTTCTTCGAGCACATGGATCCGGTTGACCATCCGCACGAGGGGCTGGATGTCCGGGTTGTTCATCTGCTCACGGCCGATGCGGTCGAGTACCTCCTCCGCGACCAGGATCGCGGCATAACGCGCGGGCCCGTAGCTGAGGGTGGGCAGGAGTTTCCCGAGCCGGCGCATCCACGGTACGGGGCCGTAGACCGGGCAATCCATCCAGACGGTCAGCCGCGCGAACATGGTCGAGTGGCGGCATTCGTCCGCGATCTCGGTCAGCGCGTATTGGGCGTGCGAGCTGATCGGATCCCCCGTGTAGAGCTCTTTGAGCAGCATCTGCATCACGAGGTTTTCGAACCATAATCCCAAACCCGCGACGTTCGCCATCTCGTGCTTGCTGAGCTCGATGCGTTGCTCGTCCGACAGCGTGTCCCACAGCTTCGTGCCATAGAGCGAAGATCGGTGAGGAAGCATGAAGGACTTCCCCTCGACCAACGGAGCGTTCCAGTCGATGTCGACTTCGGGATCGTAGAACTTTCCGGCGGACGACTTGAGCAGCCGCTCCGCGGTCTTCTCGCGGTTCGTTTCCCTTGTCACAGGGGACATGACATTTTCACTCCACTAGTTCGGCGGATACCAAGCGGGATCGTCACGTCCGACGAAGGCGCACCGGCAGGCTTTGCACCCCGTACATCTGCAGCCCCGGGTGATACGGCAGTTCGTTTTCCGGAACGGCGAGGCTGAGTTCGGGCAGCAGCGGCAGCAGTTCCCGCACCGCCACCTCCGCCTCCAGCTGGGCCAGCTGCGCACCGATGCAGAAGTGGATGCCGAGGCCGAAACCGAGGTGGCCGGCGGTGTCCCTGGCCGGGAGGAATTCGTCCGCCTGCTCGAACTTCGCCGGGTCGCGGTTGGCCGAGAGCAACGAGACCAGCACCGCGTCCCCGCGGCGAACCACCACGTCGCCCATTTCGATGTCCTCGGCGGCGAAGCGGACCAGCGAGGTCAAGGCCGGGCTGTCGAATCGGATGATCTCCCTGATGGTGGCGGGGATCAGCGACGGGTCCTCTCGCAGTTCCCGGACCAGGTCGGGCCTGCGCAGCAGGCTGAACAGGATGTTGCCGATCAGCCGGACGGCGGGCTCGTGTCCGGTGAGAAGCAGCGACGACGCCATCGAGATCAGTTCATGGCCGTCGAGTTTGTCGTCTCCGGTGTCCTTGATCAGGGCGCTCAGGAGATCGTCCTGCGGATCGTCGCGCTTGCGGGCGATGAGCCTGGCGAAGTACTTGGTGATCGAGACGAACAGGTCGTTGTCCGCCTGCCCCGGCACGGTGACGGTGAAGAACGTGTCCGCCCACCCCTGGAAGATGTCCCGGTCGGCTGCGGGTATGCCGAGCAGGTCGCAGATCGTGGCGGTGGTCAGACCGCCGGCGAACTCGGTGACCAGATCGAAGGTTTCGTGCCGCACCATGTTCTCGCGCAGTTCCCGGGCGGCCTTCTCGATGCCCGGCCGCATCGCCTCGACGCGGCGCTTCGTGAACGGCCGGGCCACGAGCTTGCGCAACCGGGTGTGGTTCGGCGGGTCGTTACTCGCCAGATCCTTCGACCAGAGCTGGGACGTTTCCGTGCCGGGCTGCCAGCCCGCCGGCAGGCCGACCGCGGTCGGATCCTTCACCAGCCGAGGATCGGTGAGCGCGGCGGCACCCTCCGCGTGCCGGGTGATCATCCAGATCGGGGCCGCGCCGGGCGGTTCGCACCGGTGCACCGGCCCGCTCTCCCGCAGTTCACCGAGCAGGTCGAACGGATTCGCCGCGAAGTCCGGCGTCCGGAGCTTGCTGTGCAAGGAGGCGTCGACGGGGCACCGTCGCGCTTGGCCGGTGTGGGCGGTCGAAAGGTCATCCACCGAAATTCCTCCGCTAATCCCGCTGGGGAGTCGAAAGAAGCATTTCGACCACGAGGTTCACGGTCGGGTACTTCCACAGTGTGTCGACGCCCAGGACGATCCCGAATTCGTCCTCGAGGTCGACGGCGAGGGCGACCGCGCTCACCGAATCCAAGCCGTACTGGGACAGTGGCGTGTCGGCGTCGATCTCGGCGTCGTCCAGTTTCGCGTACTTGGCGGCCCGGGAGACCAGCCACTCCCGCAGCTGTTCTTCGTCGATCTGCCGCAGACCGTTCTGCTCGATGCTCATTTCCTGTTCTCCTGTGCTCGAGTTCAGCGGGTGTACTGATAGACGGGCCGCAACGAGCCGGCCAGATAGCGTTCGCGCATTTCCACGCGTTTCACTTTCCCGCTGGTGGTCCGCTGTACCCCGCCGGGGCGGAGGAACGACACCCCGGCGACCTGGGCACCGAACTCGCGAGCCACCAGGTGCACGACCTTCTGCGCCAGTTCCGCCAGGTATTCGGCCGACGCTTCGCGGACCTCGTGCGTGATGACGACCCGGTCCGGTTCGTCCTCGGGTCCCGGAAGGCGGAAGGCCGCGGTGATCCCCGGCAGTTCCGGGAATTCCGCCCGCAAGGCGGACTCGATGTCCTGCGGGTAGATCTTCAGCCCCCGCACGACGATGACCTCCTTGATCCGCCCGGTGACGTAAAGCTCGCCGTCGTGGCGGAACCCGAGATCGCCGGTCCGGAGATACGGTCCGTCACCCTGGGCCGTGGTCGCGTGGAACAACTGCCTGGTCTGTTCGTCCTTGCCCCAGTACCCCTTGGCGACGCTGCGTCCGCGCAGCCAGATCTCACCGACCTGGTCCTCGCCGAGAGGCGCCAGGGTGTCCGGATCGACGAGCTCCAGATCGATCTCGTGCGGGAACCCGCAGCTGATGATCTGCTTGCCGGTCTCGGCCGGATCCGCGACCTCGAAGGTCCCGCCGTCGAGCGCGGTCCGGTCCGCGTCGAGGACCCGCAGAGTGGCCGACCGACGGCTCGCCACGATCAGCGTGGCCTCCGCCAGGCCGTACGCCGGGCACATTTCCGCCTTGAACCCGGCGGCGGCGAACTTGTCCGTGAAGCCGCGCATGGTGGACAGGTTAAGCCAGTCGGCGCCGTTGGTCGCCATCTTCCAGGTCGACAGGTCGAGCCGGGAGACCTCCTCGTCGGAGATCCGATCGACACAAAGGCCGAAGGCGAAGTCGGGGGCAGCCGAAACCGTGGCGCGGTACCGGTCGATGGTGCGCAGCCAGGAATAGGGACGCCGGACGAAGGTGCCGGGATCGAGGAGATACGAGGTGCCACCGAACAACAGCGGGCTCAGCAACTGGCCGATCAACCCCATGTCGTGGTAGAGCGGCAGCCAGCAGACCAGGCGGATCTCTTCCGGCGGCAGATCGGTGATCTCGAACAGGATCCGGGAGTTGGTCAGGATGTTGTCGTGGGTCAGTACGACGCCCTTGGCGTCACCCGTGGATCCGGAGGTGTACTGCAAGAACGCGACGGCGTCGGGTCCGCGCTCCCGCGCGGAGAAGTCCGCCGCCGGGGCGGGGTCCACGGTGTCGGTGAACACGGGAACCAGACCGTCGAGCCCCTCCGAGGACACCCAGTCCAGTACGACGCCGCTGTCACCGGAGTGGGCAAGTACCACCGAGACACCGGCGTCCTCCGCGATGGCCGTCAATCGCCGCTTCTGTTGTTTGGAGCGCACGGGCAACGGCGCCGGAACAGCGATCAGTCCACTGTAGAGGCAGCCGAGGAAGGCCGCCGCGAAATGCGGTCCGGACGGATAGGTCAGCAGGATCCGGTCTCCCGGCCCGGCCAGTCGTTCGAGCTGCGCCGCGACGGCACTCGCCTCGTCGTGCAGCCGTCGGTAACTCCAGGACACGGTGGAGTCCGGGTCGTCCGGGTCTCGGACGAAGGCCACGGCCTCCCGCTCACCGTGCTCCCGGACCCGCTCCTGGAAGACCCGCGCCACACCCGGGGCTGTGGTCACATCGGTCACGTCCGCCTCCTTTCCTGGCCGACTCCGTGGCCGGCTGTCGCCCTGCTGAGCACCGGTGGCGCGGCACGGACACCGCTGAACGCGACCACGAGGCTTTCCGGCCCGCGCAGACTCGGGGTCGCCTTGTAGGTGAGCCGATCCGTCAGCAGCTTCGGCTCGACAACCCGGCCGGCGAACGCCTCGAACGCGGCGGCTCCTTCGACCCGGGCGAGCCCGCTGCCGAGGCAGAAATGCGGGCCCGACGCGAACGCGAGGTGCTGCCCGGCTCCCGTCCGGCCGATGTCGAACTCGTCCGGCCCGGCGAAGACGGCGGGATCGCGATTGGCCGCACCCAGCAGGAGGACCAGGAGATCCCCTGCCGCGATCCGCAGTCCACCGATGGTCAGGTCGGCGACGGCCACTCTCGTGGTGATCTGCGCGGGCGAGTCGTAGCGCAGCACCTCGTCCACCACCGCGGGCGCCAGCTCCGGATCCCCGGCGAGACGACGCAACTGCTCCGGATGCTCCAGCAATGCCCGGACGCCGTTTCCGACGAGATCGACCGTCGTCTCGTAGCCGGCGTTGATCAGCAGCACACAGATACCGAGGACTTCGCTTTCACTCAGCCCGCTTCCCTCGTCTCCGGTGTTCAGCAGGGCGTCGAGGACGGGACCGTGCGGCGTCGAACGTGGTTCCGCGAGCAGCTTCTTGAAGTGGACGAGCAGGCGTCCGCCTGCCCGCGCCGCGGCGCCGGTCGCCTCGTGGTCCACCGAGCCCAGCGGAAGCGGGTACAGCCCGCGGGAAAGCGTCCTGGACCAGTCGCCGACCAGTTCGTGGTCCGCGGCGGGAACGCCCAGCTGGGTACAGACCGTCGACAACGCCAGCGGCGAAGCGAAGTCCTTGATGACATCGAAGGGACCGTCCGGGGGAACCGCGTCGAGGAGGTCGTGCACCGTCGCCCTGATCCGCGTCACCAGCGGCGCGAGGGCGCGCCCGGTGAAGGCCTTGGACACCAGACGGCGGAGGCGAGTGTGGTCCGGCGGATCGAGGTCGACGAGCTTCCGGCTCGCCGGGCGGACGTCCTCGTGGAAGAGGCGGGCCCGGCTCCTGTCGCTACTGACGCGTGGGTCACGCAGGATCGCCGAGCAGTGTTCGTGTTTCGCCACCACGACGACGCCGTCCGAGGCCGGATACGGCGAGGATTCCCGCAGGTGGGCGAGAACCGGGTAGGGCTCCCGCTCACGCAGGATCTCCGGTAAGCGGGCGAAGACCTCTCCGAGGTCGGTGGTCATCGGCCGGCCTCGGAGCGGTAGAGCGCGCCCTCCGACCAGATGTAGCGGACCTTTCCCCAGCGGGCGGCCGAGGCGACGTCCGGGAAGAACCCGGATCCGTTGAAGTTCGCGCTGGTGTTGCACAACACCGGTACCCCGGTCCGGCGCCGGTAGGCGGTCAGCAGTGCGTACGTCACCGGGTTATCCGCACCGACGGTCTGCAGCCGGGCGCTGCCGTCGACGTGCACCACGGCCGGGACCCGCGTACGCCATTCCGGACGGACCTGGTGCTCGAACAACATGTACGGATCCCGCGTGCCCGGCGAGAACACCTCGGGCGCCGCGTCCTCCAGGCAGATCGGTGCCACCGGCCGGTAGGACGCGCGCTGCTTGAGCTCGTTCAGCCGGTCCAGCATCCCGGCGTCGATCGCCGGGGCGATGATGCTCCGGTGCCCGAGCGCTCGGGGACCGATCTCGGCCCGGCCGGTCAGCACGATCACCGGTTCGCCTTCGACGGCGAGCAGTTCGGCCAGTTCGTCCAGCGTGCACGGCGTCGACGTCCAGCCCTCCGGCACTTCGGTACCGGGAACGACCTCCGGTCCCGCGAAGGCCGACCAGTGCAGGGCACTTTTCCCGGTGCGGTCGATCATCTCCGCGCAGGCCGCGCCGATGGCCGAACCCGCGTCGTTGGGGAACGGTGGTACCCACACCTCGGAGAACAGGCCGGAGTCGCGGACCCGGGCGTTCCACTTGATGTTCAAGGCACATCCACCGGACAAGGCGATCGGTGTGCCGCGGAACTCTTCGTGCTCGGTCACGAACCGGCGGAGCGCTTCGACCAGCAGTCCCCCGAGGTACTCCTGCATCGACGCCATCAGGGTGGCGTCGGAAAGCTTCTTCGGCGCCAGGTCGCGCAGGACGGAGCGGCTCCACAGGTACATGGGCACGACGTCGGTGGGCCGGTGCCTGCTCGAAGCGGCGGCCATGGCGGCCAGCGCGTCGTCGTCCGGGCTTCCCAAGGCCGCGTAGGCCATCGCTTTGCCGGAGACCGGCAGGATCACCGTCTCCAGTTTCCGGGCATCGGTGTCGAGGGCGCCGTCCCCGGTACGGAAGGGTTCGAGGTGGGTGGCGAAAATGGGGTACAGACCACCCAGGACGTCCAACAGCCAGCGCAGCGGCCGCAAGGACCGGCGGACCGGGTCGTAGTGATACAGACAGGGCGCCATGCCGCCGTCCCACACCACGATGAGCGCGGATTCACCCCGCAGGGCGAACGGACTGCTGCAGTAGCCCGCGAGCGCGTGGCCGGTCGCGTGGCTGAAACTGCGGAACTTCACCAGGCCGTCGCCGAACAGTTCGGCCGTTTCGTACGGACGGCTGAGCGGGTCGATGCCGGTGCCGGGCAAGTCGCGATAGGGGGCGACCGGTACGGGACGCCGTGCGCCCGCGTCGTCGATCACGTGGACCTGGTGGGTGTCCTCACCCGCTGTTCGTCCCCAGCCGTCCACCGCGATCGACGTCAGCTCTTCCGGGCGCAGCCCCTGCCCGTCGAGTACGGCGACGAGGTCACGCCACGTGTTCAGCGCCGAGTACCGGTCCCGGTTCTCCAGTTTCTCGGCCTCGATCGAGAAGAGCAGCCGATCGTCTTCGATCGCGGCCAGGGAGCCGTCGTGGGTGAGCTTCAATCCGCAGAAGATCTCGCTCATGGTGGTGCCCCTTACCCGGAGTCGATTTCCCGATTCGCGGAAATCAGCTGATCAGAAGAATTCGGCACCATCTTCAGTACGCGGGATCGAAAATGTCCAACACGGCCGGACCGGCCAGGACTTCCCGCATAGGATCGTTGCCTCTTCGGACATTTTCCGGCGGCGACCGCCCGACCCCGGTGTACGCGGCGCAAGCCGAGAGGGAATCAGGGCAACCCGGGCCGATATCCGGGCAGATTCCACCACTCCGGGTGCCGTCCGCGAGATCGTCGGCCAGTCGAGCACCATTCACGGGATTCGTCCCGAAGCGGAGGAACCCGAAGCCATGCGGAACACCAGGTCGATTTCGCGTCGGCACGGACTCGGGCGAAGTCTGTACACCTGTGTGGTGCCGATGGCCGTCGTTCTGCTCGCCTCCGGCTGCACCACGGTCCCCTCCGCCTCGGAAGCCCCCGTCGTGCCGGTGGACGGTTTCGTGCGGGTCGACCAGGTCGGTTACGTCACCACCGAGACGAAACACGCCTACCTCATGAACACGGGCGTCGCGGCGCCCTTCCGGGTGGTCGACGCGTCCGGCCACACGGTCCTCGACGGCACAGCCGGCGCGTCGGCAGGCTCCTGGAACAGCACCTTCCCCAGCGTGCGACCACTCGACATCTCGGAGGTACGCACGCCGGGCGACTACCGGATCCTGGCCGACGGCGCGGAGCCGTCCCCGGTGTTCCGGATCGACTCGGCGGCCGCACTCTTCTCACCACAGGTCTCGGCGAACGTCCGCTTCTTCCAAGCCCAGCGCGACGGGTCCGAGGTCGTGAAGTCCATAATGGACCGCAAGCCCGCGCATCTGAACGACGCGCGGGCGACGGTGTACGAAATCCCCCGGTACGACGAAGAGGGCACCGAACTGCAGGACGAGCGGCTCGTCCGGACCGGCGGACCGGTCGACGTCGCCGGCGGCTGGTTCGACGCGGGTGACTTCCTCAAGTTCACCCACACCACCGCTTACACCGTCGCGTCCCTCCTGCTGGCGCAACGGGATTCGCGCGCGGGTGGGGCCGAACTGGCCGCCGAGGCCCGGCATGGGCTGCTTTGGCTGGACAAGATGTGGGACGCGGAGTCCGGAACCCTGCTCGCCCAGGTCGGGATCGGCGCCGGTAACGAGAACGTCCGCAGCGATCACGACGTCTGGCGGCTGCCCGAAGCCGACGAAGCACCGGGCGCGGATCCGGCGCTGGCGTCGCGGCCGGTGTTCCGTGCCGCCGGACCGGGCCTTCCGATCAGCCCCAACCTCGCCGGAAAGGTCGCCGCCGCCTTCGCACTCGCGGCGCAGACGAGCACCGGCGCGGAGGCCCGCCACGCGTTGGACGAGGCCGCCCGTGTCTACGCCCTCGCCGACCGGGAGCCGGACGCCCTCACCACCGCGTACCCACCGAACTTCTATCCGGAGGCGTCCTGGCAGGACGACATGGAATTCGCCGCGACCGAGCTGGCACTGGCGGGCAAGGCACTCGGCGACCCCCGGACCGGGCAGTGGGCTCAGGACGCGGGGCGGTGGGCCGTGGCCTACCTCGGCTCGGAGTACCTCGGAACCTTGGGAGTCGGTGATGTCAGTGCCCTCGCGCACGCGGACCTGGCGGGGCTCATCGAGTCCGGGACCCCGGCCGGCGACCTCACCCGCGACCGGCTGATCGGAGACCTCGTCCGTCAACTCGAAGACGGACTGGCACGAGCGGGCAAGGATCCGTTCGGCGCTGGCGCCGACCAGCTCGAATTCGATTCCGTGCCGCATACCTTCGGCCTCGCGACGACCGCGCTGCTGCACCGCCGTGTCACCGGTCAGGACACCTACGCGGCTTTCGGGACACGACAACGGAACTGGGCACTCGGCGCGAACGCGTGGGGCATGTCGTTCGTGATCGGCTCCGGCGCCGTATCCCCACGGTGTCCGGAGCACCAGGCCGCTAACCTCACCGGCAAGCAGCTCGTCGGCGCCGTGGTCAACGGCCCGAACAAGGCGGAGTCGTTCGCCGAACTCAACCGGTTCCCGACCATGCGCCCTTGCGTGGTCGGCGGGTTCGAACGCTTCGACGGCCGGGGAACGCGATTCGTCGACGACGTGGGCGCGTGGCAGAGCGTCGAGCCCGCCATCGACTTCACCGCCACCGCCCTGCTCACCTTCGCCCTCGCGAGCCGCTGAACGCCCGTGCCGTGGACCGTGGGATCCGGATTCGTTCGACCTCTCCCCCGTTGCTCTACGTCGTCGAGCTGGGGACCGCCTGGGTGAGATTGTCGTTGTAACCGTCGCCGTCGGAGTTGGTGCCCTCCCCGGAATAGTTCCGCTGGTCGTTTTCGGTCTTCTGGTCGAAGGTCGTGATCTTGCCGGAGATCTCCCCTTCGAGCGCGGCGAGAAGGTTCTTGATCGCCGCGGCGTTGTCGCCGTCGGTCTTCTCGAACTTGTCCGCGATGGCCTTCAATTTCGCGCTCATGGTTTCGAAGGTGAGCGTGAGATGGTCGGCATGCGCGACGACGGCGTTGCGCCGGTCATCGACGACCCTCTCGACCCACTGGGCCAGCGGGAACTTCCCCGCGTTCGGCCAATGGTGCTTCAGCGACTCGAAGGCCGTCTTGTGCTCGTCCATGATCTTGGCGATGTTGTCGGCCACCCCTCGGATGGCGTTGGCATCGATTTTCGTCGCCACGGGAACTCCTTAGCTGATGGTTCGCTGGGAAAGCCTGGTGGATCCTCCGGCCGGGCCCGGGCGGTCATGGGCGAACCGCCCTCCTCGTCAGCGCTTTCGGCCGTGGTCGCCGTCGACGGTAACGCGGGTTCGCCCGCTTCTCCGGGACCGCGGCCCCCTCGCGGACGAGGCGGAGGAGTTTCCTTCACCAAAGACATTCAAGGTGAAGTGGTGTAAGGCAAACGTGGCGTAATCGGCTCGCTGCCGTGAAGGTCCCCTTACCTACCTTCAAGGCAGGGGCCCGGCAAAGTCGCGATCTTGCAGTTCAGTCGACTATTCCTGCACTGCGGCGGGGCCGCATGCACCGGTGGCGGAGCTTGAGTGTCCACAAGAACCTCATCGAGCGATTGAGCGCCCGATTGATATCGCTATGTACGGTTCTGCGTGGGGTCGTGAGTGGCAATGAGGGTTCTAACCCTATTCGCCACTCACGACCCCCTCGCGAAACCGCGCAACTTGCCCAAACCGGGCACATGTGTCCCGCAAAGTGTCCCTTATGGACAGTCAAAAGCCGGGTGAGGCCCCTTGCGCGAGCCCACTTCCTCCGGGGCCACACGACACGTTCGCCTTGTCCCGCTCTAGCGGCGGAGTCGACCAGCAGTTATACGACGTTGCCGGGCCCCTGCCCTCAAGGTAGGGAAGGGGGGCCTTCACTACCTTCGGGTCGTGAGTGACAAAGAGCGTTAGAACGACCCCTCTCTTAGGTGCTTACTCGTGACCTGCGGCCTGGCTCGTGGGGGGAAAGGTGTGAAGGTCGAGTTTCCCCGGCTGAGCCGAGGGAAGGAGGCCTTCACGCGCTGCCGTTACGACTCGTTGCGCTGGAGTCCTTCACGGCCCGGCCGCGACCCAGGTGGGTCCGCGATTCCGGGGATCCGGCCCAACCGTGCCGTCCTCCTCCGGGGTGGCCGCACGCCGCCCGAACGGCCCGCGAATCGCCGCAACGACGACCGGATGAGTTCGTCCCGGGCCTGGGAACCGGCCTTCCCACCGTCCGCACCGACTTCCGATGCCATCAGTTCGCGCATCAGAATTCGTCCTCGCTCCTGTTCCCGGGGCTCGATGACTTCGAGCACTTTGAAGGCCGTGCCCGGCAGGAAGACCACCCGATTCGGAAGGCCCTCCTCCTTCGGTTCGATCAACGCGGTGAGCCGCCCGGTCCCCGACCAGACGACCAGATCCGTGGAACCCTCTTCCGCGTCATCGGGCACGGTGAGCAGGTTGAGAAAGCCCCATTCCCGCAATACCATGTCGTCGCGGAGCAACTCCCACGAACCCGGCGCCGGGTCGACGACCGTCGCCGCGACATTGCGATGCACCGGAAGCTTCTGCAGACCCGCCGCCACACAACGGCCGAAGTCCACGTGCGGCCCTTCCGCGCCCGCGCGCAGACCCGCGTCGAGATCGGGATCGTCACCGGCCAGATACAACCCGGCCGCGACCGCTTCGGTCAGCCCACTGTCCGACATCGGGCGATTCGGCGAGAAGCGACGCCAGGTCTCCGCGATCTGCGCCGACAGCAGATCGAAGGCACTCTCCCGCCCCGACCGCACCGACTCCCGATCGGCGACGAATCCCGGATCCAGGGGCCAGACACGCGATTCGGGTCGTGGCGACGGCTGGACCGCCGCTCGCTCGGGTTCAGGCTCCGGTAGCGCGGGTTCCTCCTCTCCTTTGCTCAGTTCCACGGGGAGATAAGGAACTTCCGTCTCCGCCTCGGGTCGCGGGGCCTTCGACTCTTCGAGATGCCGTCGCAGGAGCCGCGAAAGCCGGGGCAGCGGCGTCAGCGGCGTGGTGAGATCGGCGGCGAACGGCAGTTCGGTTTGCCGCGGTCCCGGTGCCGACGGGACCGGGAACGGCTTCGCGCCGGCACGGACCGGACCGTCCAGCCGATCGAGCAGCTTCGCGACGAGCGCGTCGTGCCCGTCCATCGCGGGATCGAAGAAAACCAGGAAGGCTCCGCTGTCGTACGGCATCATCCTGATCTCGGCCGCCCGCTCCGGCTCACGAGTGGTGCGGAGCCACAACCCCGCCTGGACGACCTCGACGACCGAATCCTCTTCGTACCGGTACACGCCGGGGCCGACCTCGATCAATCCTTTGAAAGGCAGGCGGCCTTGGCGGATCTGCGGAGCGGCGGCCTTGGCCGAACCGCGCCGTGGCGAGAAGGTGATCTGTTCGGCGAAGGTACGGAAGCTGTGCGAACCGTCCTCGCGCAGGGTGAAGAATTCGGGCGACGCGGGTGAACCCACCGGGAGACCGCCGTACAGCACGATCTCCTCGCCGACGGCGTCCGCCAGTGCCTGTCCGAGTGTCGTATCCGAGGGCAGCGGAACGTTCCCGAAGCTCAGGAAGCGAGTCCGGGCGCGGGTCTCCGGCGGTACCGAGGCCCACCACTGGACGACGTCGTCCAGTGCGAGCGGCGGCAGACCGTGGCCGCCGAGCACGGCCGTGAATTCCCGGGGACGCACGCTGAGCCATCGGGTCAGCCTCGCGCGGTCGGCGTCCAGCCACCGCTGAGGACCATCGGAACGCAGCCAGACGCCGGCGGGCAGCGGTTCGACCACCAGGGCCCGCCCCGCCCGCTGGGGGTCGGTGGTGACCGGGCCGTCCCACTCCGGGGAGGGGTACCTCCTGCCCAGCCGGACCGGTTCCCTGTCCGGTCCGCAGCCGACCCACCCGTTGGCTTCGAAGGGCGGCAGGAAGCACAGGCCGGAGACGCTCGCGAGCACCACCCCGTCGGGGTAGATCACCGTCCGGTCGATTCGGTCCGCGAGTTTCTGCGCCGTGGCGAGGGTGATGGCCCCGGTTTCGGTGGAAGGGATCAGGCGGAGAGGCCGCCCTTCTTCGCCGAGAACCGTCCCGACGGCGTTCGCGATCGAGTGGGCGTCGGCACCGGGGCGGTCCACGACGACGACGGCGTGCTCCGGATCGGCCGGCATCGACGAAGCCAGTTCCCGGGCCTGCGCCGTGATCCCCTCCGGACCGTGTACGACGAGCGAGGCGCCGATGCGCACGCAGGCGACTCGCGACTTGCGACGGCCGAGACGTGGCATTTTGAGGACCGGCATCGGGTTCACCTTTCGAGGTCAAGACTCGGGAAAGTCATCGCGGTCTTCGGTGAAGAACCGGGTGATCGACGCCGGTTCGATCTCGCCGCGAAGAAAGGACAGGGTGACGACCAGCGGGTACTCGGTGTCGTAGAACACCGCGTCACCCGAAGGGCGCCGCAGCGTCAAATCGGCCCGATGCGAGTGCGAGGTGTGGCCCTCCGTCCGCCCGGAGCCGCCCCAGACTCGACGTCGCCAGGCCGTACCTGGTGCGGCAGCCCGCTTTGGCGAACAACCTCGTCAGGTGCTTCTCGACCGTTTTCTCGCTGATCCGGACGGCGCGGGCGATCTGCCGGTTGGTCCGTCCGTCGCGCACCAGGTCGAGGATGCCGATCTCGGTCTCCGACAACGGTTCGCGACCGCCTGAACGGCCCGTCGCCTCGCCGCCGTTCTCCATCCGGACGTCGGCGGGAAACCGGCCGAGTCCGACCAGGACCCGTTCCGTGGGGGAAGTCCCCGTCTCGTCGCCGTTCACCAGGGCGCGCACCAGGGCGGGCATCTCGGAGGAATGCACGGCACCCTTGCGGGCGAACCACTTTTCCGCGGCCTCGACCACCTCGTCGTGCCGGACGGCCTCACCGGCGCGCCGGGCGGATCGGGCCAGCCGGAGGAACAGCCGCGCGGCACCGACCTCGTCGGCCGAATCGAAATGTGTCCACAGGGCACGCCAACCGGACTCGAAAGCCTCGCCGTCGTCTTCGCTCCCCTGGCGGGCACCCATTTCCACCCAGGCCCGCAGCAAGGGAAGCCTGCCGTCCGCGGGAACCCTGGCGAGCCAGCCCGCCGCGTGCCGTGCTCCGTCCATCCTGCCGCACACCTCCGCCGCGAGCAGCCGGGTGTGCTCCCGGACCAGCTCGTCCACCGAACCGTGCGCTTCGAGCTCGTTGACCGCCTCCAGCGCCTCCGCCCAGCGTCCTTCCGCGTGCGCGGTCCGCATCCGGTGGTGTGCGGCCACCGGCCCGGAGGGAGGGGTCCGGTAGTCACGGCCGAGCACCGTCCGGAACACGGGCACGAGATCGCGGATGGCGCAGGCCTCGGCGAGTTCGTCATCGGGCAGCTTGCGGCGCCGGCTCGGCGAGGGCGCCGCGAAGCTGACCTGACGCCAGACCGGCAGCAGGGACAGCTCCACGTCCTCCGGCACGATCCGCCGACCGGCGAACCAGCGGTCGGCGAATTCCAGCGTCGATTCCTCACCCACCAGCCTGTCCCGCACACTTTCCGGCACCGGACGCCCGAGGTGCACGGCGGACAGGACCGCCGCGACGGCGAGTTCGGCGCGCTCGCCGGCTCCCGGCGCCTCGGTCAGCGCCTCCTGGACGAAGGTTTCCAGCGCCGGGTAATCGGCGGTGCGAACCAGATGACGGAAGAGTTCGGTCTGTCGTCCGGCCCGGTCGGCCGTCCGGCCGGTGTGCCGCCAGATCGCGTGGAGATGCGCGGTGCGCTCGGGGGAATCGGCGGCGAGCGCGCATTCCGCGGCCCGCAGCAGGCCCACGTAGTCCGTACAAGGCGGCATCGCGCTTCCCGCCGCGGCGATATGCCCGGCGAGCGGTTCCCGATGCGGCCCGGTCACCCTGCCGCTGTCCAGCATGCCCTCGGCGATGGCACGGTGCGGCCGTCGGGCATCGAGTCCACTGTGGACCATCGCTGCGCCGATTCCCGGCACCCGGCAACGGATCCGCCCGTCCGGATCGCGGTCCAGCAGCCCCGCTTCGATGAGAGCGTCAGCCGCCCGGCCCGCGGTCTTGCCCGTCCGGTCGCCGTCCTCGAGATAGGGGATCTCCTCCAGTGCCAGTCCGGTCGAACCGGCCGCGATCAGCACCAGCCGCTCACCGATCGGCCCAAGTCCTTCGATCACTTCGGAGAAGGGGTGGCCGTCCGGCACGGCGATGGGGGCTTGCGCGTCACGCAGATGGGCGAGACCGTCGACGATCTGGAGCCTTTCCCCGCGACGCAGTTCGGTCACCGTCGAAAGCAGTGCCGCCGGATGGCCCCACAGCGGTCCGAGTGCCCGCCGGACCGCCTGTTCCACGGTCGGCGTGATCCGCGTACCCACCGCGCGCCGCAGCAGAGCCGTGGCTTCTTCCGGAGGCAGCGGGCCGAGTTCGATCGTCCGGCCCTGCGTTCCGCGGAACGGGTCCGGCCTGCCGGGCAGCGGCGTGCGGCACGACGCGATCACCGTATGACCGGCGCGGTGCATCGGAGCCACGGCGAGGACGGGATCCGGGAGCCGGTCGGCGTCGTCGAGCAGGACCGTCACCGGGGCGGCGGTCTCGAGCCTGGTGAACAAGGTGCTCATCGCGTGCAGGAGGCAGAAGCGCGACCACGGATCGGCATAGGCCTCCTCCGTGCACGAACCGCTCACCCGTTCCAGGGATTCCGGCAGCCGGGAGTCGGTTTCGAACTGCTCGTACTGCTCACGGATCGCCGCGAGCACCGATCGGAAGCCGAACAGGTCCCACTCGGGTCGCTCGACGCGCAAGGACACGCTGAGCACCGGCGCCCCGTTCTCGGCCAGTGTCCGGCGCACCTCGTCCAGCAAGGCCGACTTGCCGCTGCCCGGCAGACCGGACACCACGGTCGGGCCGGCGGTACGACGAACCGCCACGAGGGTCGCGAGTTCCGCCTTCCGTCCTACCGGTCCGCCACGTCGTCGCGCCATTTCGCAGTCCTTCCGGCCTCGGCTTTCCTGGAATACCGGCGATTTCAGCAAGGGCGACTCAATGAATTCTTTATCCGGCCGCCCCCGGGTATCTTCGGGCAGAGGTGCTGGACAAGCGCGCCGCCCGAGCGGGCATCCTGCTCCGGGCGTGGTACCGAGTGCGCCGGTCCGGCCCCCCGTCGGCGAGACAGCGCCTTACATATCGCAAAAGCGGTTTCAGCGCCCGACCCATGAATGCGATCCGGCTCACAATGGGTACCTCAAGTCTTCCTTAAGTCGAACTCAAAAGTAGCTCAAGCATTTCCCGTAGAAGCTTCTCTTGTTATCCAGAAGTTCAGTCTGGGCATCCGTGGCATTGACCCGGCGTTCGCCCGGCCTTCACAGTTCCCCTCGCGAGCCCACTGACAAGCTCGCCGGCTTGGTGCCTTCGATGCTCAGTGGGGGAACCGGGCCGTCCGTCATCACAGGACAAGAGGCTGAAACCCTGATGCGAACTTCAGGAAAAGAGGGACTGTCCGCTGTCGGCGTATCCCACGACGCCGGCGACGAAGGTTACAGCAAGTCCCTGAAGCCAAGGCATATCAGCATGATGGCGATCGGTGGAGCGATCGGCACCGGACTGTTCCTCGGCGCGGGCGGCCGCCTGAACTCGGCGGGTCCCGCGCTCGCGATCGTCTACGCCATTTGCGGTTTGTTCGCCTTTTTCGTGGTTCGCGCACTGGGCGAGTTGGTATTGCACCGTCCGTCATCGGGCGCCTTCGTCTCTTATGCGCGGGAATTCCTCGGCGAGAAAGGCGCCTTCGTCGCCGGATGGATGTACTTCCTGAACTGGGCGACGACCGGAATCGCCGATATCACCGCGATCGCGATCTACGCGCACTATTGGTCCATGTTCTCGGACATCCCCCAGTGGATACTGGCGCTGATCATGCTGGCCGTCGTGCTGACCCTGAATCTCGTCTCGGTGAAGATCTTCGGTGAGATGGAATTCTGGTTCGCCATCATCAAGGTCGGTGCCGTGGTGGTGTTCATGGCGATCGCGATCTTCCTGCTGGTCACCGGCACGCCGGTCGACGGGCATACGCCGGGACCGCAGCTGATCGCGGACGGCGGCGGCATCATGCCGAACGGTCTCCTGCCACTGGTCCTGGTCGTACAGGGTGTCGTTTTCGCTTATGCCGCGGTGGAACTCGTCGGTGTCACGGCGGGCGAGACCGCCGAACCGGCGAAGGTGATGCCGAAGGCGATCAACTCGATCATGTGGCGGATCGGCGTGTTCTACGTCGGCTCGGTCGTGCTGCTGTCCATGCTGCTCCCGTCGGACGAGTACCGCGCCGGAGAAAGCCCCTTCGTCACCGTTCTGTCCAGCATCGGTGTCCCGGCCGCCGGCGACGTGATGAACCTGGTCGTGCTCACGGCCGCGTTGTCCAGCCTGAACTCGGGCCTGTACGCCACCGGCCGCATCCTGCGTTCGATGGCGAAGACCGGCTCCGCCCCCGGATTCACCGGTGTGATGAACAAGAGCCAGGTGCCTTACGGCGGCATCCTGCTCACGGGCGGCGTATGCGTACTCGGCGTCGGCCTGAACTACCTGGTGCCGGCGAGCGCGTTCGAGATCATTCTCAACTTCTCCGCGGTCGCGATCGTCGCCACCTGGGGGTTGATCGTCATCTGTCACCTGGTCTTCGTGAAGCGCTCGAAGGCGGGCTTGGTCGAGCGTCCGGGCTACCGCCTGCCGTGGACGCCGGTGACGCAGTACGTCACCCTCGCCTTCCTGGCGTCGGTGCTCGTGTTGATGTGGCTCGACGACGGCGCGGGCCGGGTCACCCTGCTGTGCCTTCCGGTCATCGCGGGGGCCCTCGTCGTGGGCTGGTTCGCCAGCCGGCGTAAGCGCGAGCAGCTCGCCGGGGTGAACGAGGAGTCGTAGCGGCCGAAGGGAGCTTTCCCCGCACGAGACGCGAGGAAGGCTCCCTTCACCTCAGTCGCGACCGGTGAGTCGATCTGATTACTCTCCGCCACCCTCTGGCGCCGCGACCAGAGTCTTCGAGGCAGGAATCGGTGCCGAAACTCTCGCGTACGCTTTCCCGCGCGACAGCTCGTTGATCAGTGGCTAGGCTGGTCACCGGCCACTTCCGGCCGCGGTGGAGCGACGAAAGCGGCGGTCGCCGACCGCGAACTCTTCACCTGCGGCGGTCCAGCGATCAAGGTCGCGAAGGGTAATAGAGCGCTTATGAAGTAGCCGACGCCACTCTTCCTCATGTCCCGAGACGGGCGGAAGAGGAGTTCGTGCCATGGATGCGGTGAAAGTCCTGGTGCAGGCGAGTGACGAGTTCACCGAGGCCGGCGTCAAGACCATGCTGGGCGTCAGTGAGCAGCTTCAGGTGCTGACGGGCGGCACGACCGAAGGCCCGGACGTGATCCTGGCGGTCGTGGACGGCGTGGTGGGAAGCAGCACCTTCGCGTTCCTGCGCCAGTTCCAGGGCACGGGCGTCACCTCGGCGCCGCGAGCCGTGGTCGTCGCCGACCGTTTCCGCGCGGAGGACCTGCTGGTCGCGGTCGAATGCGGGGTGACGGCCTTGCTTTCCCGGAACGAGATCAAAGAAGGCACCCTGGCGTCCGCGGTCCTCGCGGTGGGCCGCGGTGCCGCACTGATGCCCTACCGGCTTCAGGGCATCCTCCTCGACCAGCTCACCCAGCTCAGGTTCCAGGTGCTGGCGCCCGCGGGCCTGACGCTCTTCGGTTTCGAGACACGGGAGCGTGACGTGCTCCAGTTGATCGCCGAGGGCTATCAGACCGACGAGATCGCCAAGAAGCTCACGTATTCCGAAGGCACGGTCAAGAACGTGCTGTACGGGTTGATGAGCCGGTTGCGGCTCAACACCCGATCCCAGGCGGTCGCGTATGCCATGCGGGCCGGGTTGATCTGATCGGCGCGCCGGGCGGCAGGCGCGCCGGTGGCGGTTGTGGCAAATCTGCTCGAGTTACGGCCGGCGACCCGACGGGGGTCGCGGCCATGGTGGAGGGTCGAAATGGAACCGGTACGGGTAGCCGTCCAAGCGACGGATTCGATCACGGAGACCGGGTTGACCAGCTTCCTGCGGACCCGCTCCGAGGTAGCCGTCATCGAAGTCGACGCGGTGAGCGATCAGGACGTGCTCATGGTCCAGGCGGACCGGATGACCCCACAGATCGTCGCGGACCTCCGTCAGGGTCCCCTCGCGATGGTGCCGAAGGTGCTGCTGGTCGGCGAGCTGCGGGAGAACGACGTCCTCAGTGCCGTCGAGTGCCGCGTGGTCGCGGTGCTCCCGCGGAGCCGCACATCCGGGGACAGGCTGGTCGAGGCCGTCGTGGCCGCGGGTTCCGGATGCGGTCTGATGCCGCCGGATCTGCTCGGTCAGCTGCTCGGCAGCGTGCGGCGGCTGCAGCACGACGTGCTCTCCCCGCGGGGGCTGAGTTCGGCCGGACTGACCTCGCGCGAAGTCGACGTCCTCAGGCTCATGGCGGACGGGTGGGACACCGGGGAGATCGCCGAGAAACTGTGCTACTCCGAGCGCACCGTCAAGAACGTGATCTACGAGCTGACCAGCAGGCTCAACCTGCGCAACCGGCCGCACGCGGTCGCCTACGCCATGCAGGCGGGCATCATCTGAACCCGCCCGCCTCGCAGAACTTCCGAGACGGTGCCGTTCTCCCTCGACGACGTCGACTACGAGATCGACCTCCCCGCTGATCGCGCGACGCGGCTACGACAGCTCTTGGAGCGGTACATCAGGGCCGGGCGGCGGCGGCCGGGTACCTACTTCACCGATGAGCGGTGACGCGCGCCCAGGAATCCCCGATTTTCGCCGGTCTCCCAGGCGCTTCCCATGGACAAGCCGCGAAACCTAGGGAGCGGCCAGGGCGAACCGATCCAGATCGACCCCTTGGATGAGGCCGAGCGCCGATCGCAGCATCCGCTCGGCGGATTCGTGATCGCAGCGTTCGGAACTGCGAAGGGCTTCGGCGGCATTGGACAGGCCGACCATGAGGTCCACCCGCTGGTCTTCGGTCAACGCGTCGGACGTCTTGGTATCCACTCGCACCAGCCGGTCCACATACCGATCGAGCCAGCCCGCCAATTCCAGATGCGGCAGCAGCGCATCCAAGGGCCGGGGCGGGGCCTCGGCCGCCTGCCGGTTCCGTTCGTCTTCCGCGGGCCGATTACCGAGCCCCTTTGAACTCACGATGTCCACCCTCATTGTCGTCGTCGTGCACAGTCGGATCGAAGCGCTGTTTCAGCGCACCGATTCATGCTTTTCCGGAGCCCGCGAGTCGCTCACGGCCATTGACCGTATTTGAGACTAGCAGGAAGCGGAACCGCTTGAGACGACGAACACGTCGACGATCACCGAAACGGTGAATCGTTCACCGGATCACGAACTCGGCCGTCGCGATTTACTTGCCGTATCAGTAGGTACCGCACGGCTTTCCGGCCGCGAGCCCGCCGGGACGGCGGCCTTGATCGCCGCGCCGCACCGAATAAAAGATGTGCCGAACCCCTCAGTCTTCCGAGGCGGCGAACCTTTACCGGAGCAGTTCCGATTACTCCGAGATCTCCGGACCCACAAGCGCTACTCGGACATTAAGAAGTAAAACCAAGAGTCGTCACGAACCCGCCGGTACCGATCATTTCATCCGCGTATGCCGTACAGCGACACCCGTCGGTCGCGCTTCGGCCTTCACGGCGGGCACAGGCCGCTCGACCGGCATCAAGAAAATCTGAAGACGGGACGGGCAACCTTCTGCTCGTCCCTCCCCGACCGCCGGACCCGCAAGAGAAAGGTGTGCCGATCATGACGAGCTCCGCACTCTCCCTGGCCGGAACCGACCGCGAGGTCCGCGACGCCGCTCTGCGCTACTGGAGCGACTTCGGCTGGCCGGTACGGACCACCCACACCGATGTCCTGCTTTCCCTGCAGCGGGATCTGCTCGCGGTGGCCATGTCCGCCGCCCACGGCGGACCACTGCTCGAAAGGCTGGCGTCGGCGGGAGCACGCGGCGGAGTGGTGAGCCTGCGTGGCGGCGACGGAGAACAATGGTGGGCCTTCCTCATCACTCCGCCGGAACGACGAGTCCCTCGGGTGGCCGGCGTGTGGCTGTTCAACGAAGGAACGGATCTGCCCCTCCCCCAGGGCGCGACCCCGGCGAACGGCGTCAGGTGGATACGCGAACCGATCCCGGGCGGAGCACTGTTCGACGGCGACCTGCTGTTCGACGCGGCAGGCGGCTGAGCCGCCACTTTCGAGCCGGAAGTGAATCGTTTTCGGCTTTTTCGACCGGACCTGGGGTCCAACCACAGTATCTCGTCCAGGAGTTTCGCTCACAGGGCGTAACCGTCAGATCATCAGATCGGATCGGCGAGGCCGTTCGGGTGAGTCGGTTGGTACGACGGCCTGGTCGATCCGCACCACCCCGATCCCCCATTCGGTACGCGAGCACACCGCGGAGGCGAAGATGCGCTTGCAGCTCGACCTCTTCGGTCCAGTGCGAGCTTGGCGTGGCGGCGACGAAGTCGTACTCGGGTCGGCTCAGCGCAGGACACTGCTGGCAGTACTGGCGTTCCAGGCGAACCAGGTCGTCACCCGGTCGGACCTCATCGACGCGATCTGGGGTGACAAGGCACCGGCCAGCGCCAACGGCAGCATCTACACCTATGTCTCCTCGTTGCGTTCCGCCCTCGATCCCGCTCGCACGCTGCGCGACGCCACGGCGGTACTGGCTTCGAGTGGCCCCGGCTACTGTCTGCGGGTCGAAGCCGAGGCGATAGACGTCGTCCGGTTCGAGCACCTCCGCGAAAGGGCCCGGCTGTGCCTGCGCGGACAGGATGTCGACGGCGCGCTCGCGGCGTTGGACAACGCGCTCGAACTCTTCAAGGACGAGCCGATGTCCGGATTGACCGGTCCCTACGCCGAGAACCAGCGTGAACGGCTGAAGGAACTGCGGCTGGAGGTCGTCGAGCGCCGCGCCAAGATCATGCTCGACGTGGGTGAGCACCAGCGAGTCCTCGCCGAACTGGCGCCGGTCGCCGCGGCGCACCCGGTCCGCGAAGGGCTCCAGGGCCTGCACCTTCTCGCGCTTTACCGATGCGGGCGCCGCGACGAGGCGCTGGGCGCGTTCGAGCGGCTTCGCGCCACCACGATCGACGAACTCGGCGTCGAACCGGGCAGCGACCTGACCGCGCGCTACGAGCAGATCCGCGCCGACGACCCGGCGCTGTGGCGTGGACAGGCCACCACCCCGCGGGTGACGGTCACCGCCGCTCCGGCACCCCGTACCGAGTCACGCGAAACCCTCGTCGGCAGGCATTGTGAACTGGCCTGGATCCAGGCGGCGGTGCTTGAGCTCGGCGCGGGCCGTGGCTGCTCCGTCTGGCTCGAAGGTGAGCCGGGAATCGGCAAATCCGCGCTGATCACCGAAGGGTTCGCGCGGGCCGGGGCGGGCCCGGTCGCCATCGCCGGGGCGGATCAGCTTGAGCAGCACGGTCCGCTGCAGGTCGTGCTCGACTGCCTCGACGTCAAAGTGACCTCGGTGGACAGCCGCCGCCGGGAAGTGGCTCGTGCGGCCCGCACTCTCGTCGCGGGTGACGTAGCGGGGTCCGAAGCGGTGATGGAACTCGTCGTCGAACTCGTCAGGGCTCTGTGCCGGGAACAGCCCTTGATCCTCGTGATGGACGATCTCCAGTGGGCGGACCCGGCCAGCCTCGAAGTCTGGCGACGACTCGCGATCGAGGCAGGCCGCCTTCCCCTGCTGCTCGTCGGGGCGAGCAGGAGGGTGCCGGCCGATCACCGGCTCACCGCGCTGCGTGCCCGGATTTCCACGACGGACACCCACTTCCACAACCTGGCGCCCCTTTCCCACCACGAGGTCGAGGATCTCCTCACCGCCCTCACCGGAGTCACCCCGAGCCCGGCGCTGCTGGAACTTTCGGCCGCCGCCGCCGGAAACGCCCTCTTCGTGCGTGACCTCGTCAGTGCGCTGGACGGGACCGAGCCGCCGGAAACCGTGGCCACCGAGAACGGTCCGGTCGTTCCCCAGCCCGCGCTGGAGGCCGTCGGCCGTCGCCTCGGTTTCCTCTCCGCCGCGGCCTCGGAGCTGTTGCGGTGGGCGGCCCTGCTGGACCGGTTCTTCACGCGCGACGACCTCGCCGCCGCGCTGGGGAGGCCGGCCGCCGAATTCGACCACGTCCTCGCCGAGGTGGAGGCCGTCGGACTGGTGACCCGCACCCGGGGCAAACTCGCCTTCCGGCATCCCGTGGTCCGCGAGGCGCTCTACGCCAGGACTCCGACCGCGATCCGGCTTGCCCTGCACCGCCAACTCGCGGAAGCACTCGCCGACGTCGGCGCCCCCGTCGAACGGGTGGCGTTCCAGTTGCTCGCCGCCCCGGTCCCGGTCGACAGATGGTTCTGCACGTGGCTGGCGCGCGAGGTCTACCAGCTGGCGCCACGAGCTCCGTTGGCGACGATGCGCCTGCTCCAGCGGGTGAACACCGCCGGCACCGTTCCGCCCGCGCTCCGGGAAACGCTGGGGATCGCGACCGCACGGATCAAGCTCTGGCTCGATCGGGACCTCGCCGCCGAAGCAGGCCAGGTCGCCGCCCGGACGGAAGATCCCGAAGTGCTGGCCGAGATGCGCTGGCTGCTCTCCTTCTCGCGTCTCCTCCGGGGCGCCACCGATCGAACCGCGCAGGAGGTCAAGGAGGCGCTCGAGGAGCCACGGCTACCGTCGGCTTGGCGTGCTCTGCACGAGTCCTTGCTGACCCGGGTCCGGGCCGGTGGCCGGCCGGAGGAGGCGAACCCCGCCGAGGAACCACGTCCGGCCCTGATCCCCGTCCAGCGGACGATGCCCGCTCTCGACCCCGTGGAGTCCTACTGGCTCGGCCGCTGGGACGCACCGCGAAAGGACCTCACACGTCGGCTTCGCAGCGGGATCACCCTCGCGCGGCACACCCTCGGCCGGTCCGTGGTCTTGCGGCGGATCGCCGGGGTGGCGGCGGTGATCGCCGCCCACCAGGGCAGGCCGGACGACGCGCGCACGCACCTGATGTCCGTCTGGGCCTCCGCTCCCCCTGAAGTCTCGGGGCAGGACGGCACGGAATTCATCCTGGTGGCCAACGCGATGCTCGCCGAGGCGGAGAACCGGCCGACGGTCGCCTTCGACCTGTGGTCGGGGTTGCTGGAGCTCGAAGACGAGGCGGCCTGCCCCTGGCTGCCCGGTCTGGTCCGGATCGCGGTCGACGCCGGGGAGTACGAGGTCGCCGAGCTGGCGACGTCACGATGTGAGCGCACATCGGGGTATCGCGCGGAGGCGCTCCGATGCCGGGCCGTGCTCGGCGGGGATCCGATGGCCGCGTTCGCCGCGGCCGAGTACCTGCGGACGGCGGGAAACCGGTTCGGCGAGGCACAGGCCATGGAAGACGCCGCCGCGCTTCTCGTCCGGCAGGGCGAGACGGCCAAGGCCGAGGCGTCGCTGCAGGTCGCTTTGAACGGTTACGACGAACTCGACGCGATCGCGGACGTCCAGCGAGCGGAACAGCGTTTCGCCCGCGGCCGTGAGCTGGCCCGCCGATGAGCGCAAAGCCGTTCAGGGTCCAGGCGCTCGGCTCGTTGCGTGCCTGGCTCGGCGACGACGAACTCGAGCTGGGACCGGCCCGTCAGCGCGCCGTGTTCGCCGCGCTCGCGACCCGGGCGGTGACCCGGCCCATCACCAGGGCCGAGCTGATCCAGGCGGTCTGGGGCGACACCGCGCCCGCCAGCGCGAACGGCAGCGTGCACACCTACATCTCGGGGCTGCGCCGGATCCTGGAACCGAGCCGGACCCGCTGGTCCACCGACGGTCTGCTGGTGTCGGACTCCGCCGGATATCGGCTCAGGCTCGATTCCTCCGCACTCGACATCGGCGAATTCGACAGGCTCCGTGAAACGGCTCGCGCGCATTGGCAGGAGAACGACGCCGCCGGCACGGTCGAAACGCTGGACCGCGCGCTGGCCCTGTGGAGCGGGGAAGCGCTGACCGGGGTCCCCGGCCCGCACGCCGAGTCGCTGCGCGCCGGTTTGGCCGAACAGCGGCTCGCCGCGCTCGAGCTGCGGGCGGCCGGGCTGCTGGCCTTGGGAGCGCATGAGGACCTGGTCTCCGAACTGACGCTCCTCGTGCGCGAGCACCCGTTGCGGGAACCGCTCTGGCAGTCGTTGATGATCGCCCTGCACCGCGGTGGCCGTACCACCGAGGCCCTGGACGCCTTCCGTACCGCGCGCCGGATCCTGCGTGCGGAGCTGGGTGTCCAACCTGGACGGAAGCTCGTCGAGATCCACCAGCGGATTCTCGTCAACGATCCGGAACTGGCCCCGCCCGTCGAGCACGCCGCCGCCGTCGAGACGCTGTCGGTGCTCCCCGGCCCGGTCGCTCACGCCTTGGAGGCCCGGGGCGAGACGTCGCCCGTCTGCCACGGCCGCGAAGAAGAAGTCACGCTTCTTCGGCGGCTGGCCGAAGAGGTTCTGGCCGGACGTGGCCGGACGGTGTGGATCGAGGGCGAACCCGGCATCGGGAAGTCCGAGGTGCTCACCAGCGCGCTGGCGGACGTCGGCGGGCGCGGCTGCCACGTCGCCTGGGCCGCGGCCAGCGAACTGGAGCAATTGTTCCCATTGCAAGTGGTCCTGGAGTGCCTCGGACTGGACGCGAAGCTCATCGGCGCGGACGCGTCGGCGAACGACACCGACCCGGTGGCCGCCGCCGCGGACCAGATCCTCACCCACGTCGACCGGCTGTGCGCCTCCGCGCCGCTGGTGATGGTCATCGACGACCTGCAGTGGGCCGACGAGGCGAGCGTGCTCATGTGGAACCGGCTCTCCGCGGCCACGCGGCAACTTCCGCTGCTGCTGATCGCCGCGTCGCGCCCCGTGCCGCGGCGGGAGGAACTGATGCAGGCGCGTCAGGCGGCGGAAGCCCGCGGTCTCGAGTTGATCACCCTCGGCCCGCTCCCCGTGTCCGCCTCCGAAGACCTCCTCGGTGACCTGATCGGCGCCCGTCCCGGCGAGGAACTGTGCTCGCTCATCACCAAGGCGGCGGGCAATCCGCTCTACCTTCGCGAGGTGACGGGCGCGCTGATGCGCGAAGACGCCCTCATGGTCGTCGACGGGATCGCGCGGGTGCGGACAGGTACGGATCTGAAGGCGCCGGAGTCCCTGCTGGACGCGGTTTCCCGGACGCTGGACCTACTCGGAGAACTCTCCAGGGAGACGGTGCGCCGTGCGGCGGTGCTGGGCATGGAGTTCGGCCTGGCGCAAGTGGGCGCCACGATGGGCAAGATGCCGTCCGAACTGCTCGGTGTGTTCGAAGAAGTGATGGAAATGCGGATCATCGTGGACACCGGGACGCAACTGGCGTTCCGGCATCCGATGCTCCGGTGGGCGCTGTACAACGAGATTCCCGGCGACATCCGGGCCGAGTGGCACCGCCGGGCCGCCGAGGCGCTGGCGGAGATCGGTTCGGGGGTAGAACATGTCGCCCAGCAGCTCGTCGCCGTTCCGGCGGCGGTCGACGACTGGGTGATCGGCTGGCTGGCCGACCACCACGAGTCCCTCGCCAACCGCGCCCCGTCGATCGCCGCGGTACTTCTGCACCGGGTGCTGGACGAATGCCCGGCGGACGACCCTCGCCGCGAAGCGCTGCTCGCCGCCTACGTCCTGGTCCTGTTCCGGCTCGATCAGGAGCCCTTCGAACTGGCGCGGGAAGCCATGCTCATCAGCCGTGACCCGAACCGGGCGGCGGAGATGCGCCACCTCGCGGCGGCGATGGCGCATCGCCGCGGTGACCCGGACACCGCGATAAGCCTGTTGGCCCGCAACGACTCCCCGGAGACCCCGCCGATCTGGCGGGAGCGACGCCGCGCTCTGCTGGCGAACTTCGACCGCGGCACCCTCGACGACCTCGAAGAGGCCTCCAGGAAGGCACTGCGGTCCTACCGCCAGGCGCTCTCGGTGGGCGAGCCCTATCCGATCGGGCACGCGCTGCAGACACTTTGGCTCGTCAAATCGATCCAACGCGACCACGAAGGCGCGCTGCGCCATGTCGAGAAGGCCATCGAGGCTGTCGAAGGACATCGAGAGCACGCGGGGTTCTACTTCGACCTGCTCGACAACCGCCTGTTCACTCTGCAGAACCTCGACCAGCTGGACGAGGCGCGTACGACGCTGCGCACCGCCCGGCGCGCGGCGGCGAAATACTCGCTCCCCCATGGGCTTCAGGTCTCCTCGGCCGTGCACGACTACTGGACCGGCGAGTGGGACGACGCGCTGGCGGAGCTGGACACCGTCACCGAAGACGGACCGGCGATCACCTTCCACGGCCATCGCGAGCCGGGCGCGGCCGCACTGCTGCTGCACGGTGTCGCCGGGTTGATCCACGGCCGCCGCGGTGAGACCGAACAGGCCGCGGCCCATCTCTACGCCGCCGAGGAGCACATCCCGGTCACCGGCTCCGAGCGGGAGAGCTGCGACTTCCTCCTGGTCGCCCGTTCTCTGCAGGCCGAACAACAAGGCGACCCGGACCAGGCCGTCGCGCTGCTCAGCCCGGTCGTGGACCCCACGTACGCCGCGATGATGCTGCGTCACCAATGGCTTCCGTGGCTCATCCGGCTGGCCAAGGACCACGGCGGCGACGACATCGCGACCAAGGCCCTCGACGTCTGCCGTGAAGAGGCCGCGAAGGAAATCAGACCCGCGAGAGCGACCGCTGCCGCGCGATGGTGCGAGGCTCTCGTGTCCGGCGAGCCGGAGCCCCTGCTCGAAGCTGTCGACCATTACGACAAGGTCGGCCGCCGGATCGAGCTGGCCTCGGCGCTGGGCGATGCCGCGGTCCTGCTCGCCGGGAAAGGCAGGTTCGACGAGGCCCGGGCGGCGGCGAACGACGCTGTCGCCGGGCTGGACCGGTTTGGCGCGCAATGGGACGTCGAGGCGCTCGAACAGCGCTTACGGAAGTACGGCATCATCCCGGGACGGCCGGACAACGCCGTGGCGGCGGCGGGATGGGCCTCGTTGTCGGCCATGGAGCGCGCGGTCGCGACCTTGGCTGGACAGGGACGCTCGAATCCGGAGATCGCCACCGCGCTGGCGCTGCCCCGTCGCACCGTGCAGGCGCATGTCACCCGCGTGCTCGCCGAACTCGGCCTGGAGTCGCGCAACGGTCTCGCCGGGCTCCCCGTCGACACTTCGATCAGGCAGGTAGCGCGTTCCTCTCGATGACACGCGCGTAGTAGCGGGCGCTGTCCTTGACGGTGCGGCGCAGTCCGTCGGCGAAGTCCACCCTGACCAGGCCGAACCGCTGCGTGTACCCGAGTGACCATTCGAAGTTGTCCAGCAGCGACCAGACCACGTATCCGCGCACGTCCGCCCCCGCGTCGATCGCGACGAGGAGCGCGTGGAGATGCTCATGGAGGTACCGTTCGCGCTCGCTGTCCCGGATCCGGCCGTCCTCCTCGACGCGGTCTTCGAACGCGGCACCGTTCTCCAGGACCTGCGTCGGCAGGCCTCCCGTGTGCCTGTGCAGCCAGACGAGAAGATCCGTCAGCGAATCCGGTGCCTGCTCCCAGCCGAACGAGGTCAGCGGTCCTCGCGGCGGGGTCACGTCCATCCCGCGCAGGCTCGGCAACCCACAGTTGCTCACGGCATCGGTGTCTTCCAGCGGGATCACCCTGGCCGGGGCGTAATAGTTGACGCCGAGCCAGTCCATCGGCTGGGCGATGGTCTCGAGATCGCCATCGTGGATGACCGACGTCCAGTCGCCGAGGTGCCGCGTGTCGGCCAGGACGTCCTCCGGGTAGCCCCGGCCGAGGGCGGGGTCGAGAAAGAAGCGGTTGTGCAGGCCGTCGAATTTTCGCTTGGCTTCGCGATGCCGTTCATCGTCGACGTCGGCCAGCGCCGGGGCGAAGTTCAGCGCCAGGCCGAACTCCTGTCCCGGCCTGGCGCCCGCGCGCAGCACCTGCATGGCGAGCCCGTGGGCGAGCATCAGGTGGTGCGCCGCACGCATCGCGAGTACCTCGTCGGTGCGCCCGGGAGCGTGCACCCCGGTCCCGTAGCCCAGGAACGCCGCGCAAAACGGCTCGTTGACCGTTGTCCAGTGATCCACCCGGTCGCCGAGCAACTCCTGGACCAACGCCGCGTAGTCGGCGAAGCGGTATGCCGTGTCCCTGGCGGGCCAGCCGCCTTCGTCTTCGAGCGCCTGCGGAAGATCCCAGTGGTAGAGCGTCAGCGAAGGGGTGATCCCCCGGTCCAGCAGAGCGTCCACCATGCGGTCGTAGAACCCGAGGCCGCGTACTTCCAGCGTGCGCCCGTCCGGCATCACGCGTGGCCACGAGACCGAGAATCGGTAGCCGGGGACGCCGATCCGGGCCACCAGCGCGAAATCTTCCTCGTAGCGATGGAAGTGGTCGCAGGCCACGTCCGCGGTATGCCCGGAGTGGATCTTGCCCTCGACTCCGGCGAAGGTGTCCCAGACCGATCGGCCCCGCCCACCCTCCGCGACACCACCCTCGACCTGGAAGGCCGAAGTACCCACTCCCCAACGGAAACCGGGCGGGAAACGGTACTGCTGCGCCACGTCCATCACGTTCCTCTCATCGCTTGAAACCGGAACCCGGCCCACCGGGCAGCGCTCCCTGGACCATGTGCCGCGCCAGCAGGACGAACAGCACGATCACCGGGGTCACCCCGAGCGTCGCGCCGGTGAGCATCAGCGCGTAGTCGGTGTAGTAACCGCTGGCGAGCGTCGACAGTGCCACCTGGACGGTCGGGCTGTCGTGGGGGTCCAGTACGACGAGCGGGAAGAAGAAGTCGTTCCAGGCCGCCATGAAAGTGAGCATCGCCAGCACGGCCGCCTGTGGCCGGATCGCGGGCAGGCCCACGTGCCAGTAGGACCGGAGGATGGAGCAACCGTCCATGGTGGCCGCGTCGAGCAACTCGGCGGGGACGGCCTCTTCACAAGCTTGGCGCATCCAGAACACGCTGAACGCGCTCACCAGGCCGGGCACGATCACCGCGGGCAGTTCGCCGTACCAGCCCAGTTCGCTCACCACCATGTACAGCGGGATGATCCCCAACTGGGCCGGCACCATCACCGTACCGACGAGCAGCAGGAACAGCGTGTCGCGGCCCCGGAAACGCAGTCTGGCGAAGGCGAATCCGGCGAGGCTCGCCAACACCACGTTGGACACCGTCACCGTGCTCGAGACGATGAGCGAGTTCTGCATGGCGAGCCAGAAATCGACCTTGTCGAAGACCTCACGCACATTGTCCAGGAGATGCCCGCCGGGGATCAGCGGCGGGGTCCGCTCGGCGATCGCGGATCCGTCCCTGGTGGACACCACGAACGACCAGTAAAGCGGGAAGACCGACCCGATCACGACCGCCAGCAGCGCACCGTAGACCACGAAGCCGGGCCGGCGCCGTCGTCGCACCATCACGCTCTCCCGGGGATCCGGCGGGCGAGGACGACACAGCCCGCCGCGAGCGCGGCGCAGACGAGGAACACCACCCACGCGATCGCGGCCGCGTAACCGGCGTCGAACTGCCCGAAGCCCTTCTCGTACAGGTACATCACGATGGTCTGGAACTGGCGGTCGTCGCCGCCGGTGCCCGCCACGCCGTTGGTGTCGAACAACTGCGGTTCGACGAACAACTGCGTTCCACCGATGGCCGAGACGACCGTGGTGAAGAGGATCGTCGGCCGGATCGACGGCACCGTGACGGACCAGAACTGCCGCAGCCGGGAAGCACCGTCGAGTTCCGCGGCTTCGTACAGTTCCGCGGGCACGCTCTGCATCGCCGCCAGGTACAGCAGCGCGTTGTAGCCCGCCCAGCGCCAGACGACGATCAAGGCGATCGCCGCCTGCGCCGACCAGCCCTGTGCGTGCCAGTCGAGCGGTGGCAGGCCCACGAGGCCGAGCAGCCAGTTGATGACGCCGAAGTCGCGCCCGAACAACTGCCCGAACACCAAGGCCACCGCCGCCACCGAAACCACGTTCGGCAGCAGGACGGCCGAGCGCCAGAAGGTCTTGGCGCGCAACGGACGGTCGAGCAGGGCGGCGACACCCAGCGCGAGCACGATCTGCGGCACCGTGGCGAGCGTCAGCAAGGTGAGGGTGTTGCCGAGGGCGTTGTAGAACTTGGGGTCGCCGAACAGGGCGAAGTAGTTGCCCAGTCCGACGTAACCCTCGTCGCCATTGATCAACTGCCAGTCATGCAGCGACACCCAGAGCGTGAACAACAGGGGAAACAGCCCGAACACCGCGAAGAGCGCGAAGAAGGGCATGACCATGAGGAACGGCGTGACCCGCCGATCCCATCGAGCCGAGAGCCCCCGGTCACGAAGCCGCGGCACGGGCTTCCGTGACCGCTTGGTCCCAGGCCGCGTCGAGTGCCTGCTTGCCGGATTCCACCCGGCCGAGCGCCGTGCCGAACGTCGGGCGCACCTTGGCGTCCTTCAGGCCGCGGTAGTTGGGTTTCAGGCTGTCGGCCGACGCGGCGTAGATACGGCCGATGGGCGCGTCACTGAAGTACGCGTCGGTTTTCCCGAGCACCTCCGGCGCACCGTAGGCGGCCGGTTCGCTGGGCAGGATGTTGGACTCGGTGAACAGTCGCACCTCCTGCGCCGGCTCCGTCAGCCACTTCGCCAGTTCGTAGGCCTCACGCTGATGCTTGCTCTGGGTGGGCACGGTCAGGAACGAGCCGCCGTTGTTGCCACCGCCGCCGGGCACCGCGGTCACGTCCCACTTCCCCGCGTTCTCCGGTCCGCCCGCTTCCTGGATCTGGGTGAGCATCCACGCCGGGCAGGCGATGGTGGCGAAGGAACCCTGCTTGATGGCGACGTTCCACGGCTGGGTGAACGGGGTCACCCGGGCGGTCTGCCCCTTCGCGCCGATCTGCCCGGCGATCGTGAAAGCCCGGCGCAGGGCGGAATTCCGGTCGGCGATGAAGGAGTCGTCCTTGGCGGAGAAGAAGTTCTCCGGTGACTGGTTCAGGATCGCGGTGTAGACACCGCCGGCCGAGTCCGCGAACTTGGCCGGAAGGGCTTTGCCCGAGAAGAGATCCCCGGTCTTCGCGTAGTCCTCCCAGGTGGGCCACAACGCGGCCACCGCGGCACGCTCGGTCGGCAGGCCGGCCTGGGCGAAGTAGTCCTTGCGGAAGCACATGGCGAGCCCGCCCATGTCCGTGCCGAGCCCCATGACGGTGCCACCGCTGTTCGCGAGCCCCTGCTCCCACTTCCATCGCGGCCACCGGTCGCGGAGGTCGGTGGCACCGAATCCGGCGAGGTCGACGAACTTGTCCACCGACTGACGGAACTGCGGCATGTACTGCTCTTCGATCGCCACGACGTCGGCGGCGCCGCGACCCGCGGCCAGCTGGGTCGCGATGCCTTTGTGATGTGTCTCGAAATCGGCGACCCGGTTCTGGATCCGGATCCCGGGATGAGCCGCCTCGTACTCCTTGAGAAGCGAGCTGTAGCCGAACTCGCCGAAGGTGGCGATGCTCAGCTCGATCCCCTCGTCCGCGGCCGGGGCGCACCCGGCACCCACCATGCCCGCGAGGACGACGATCGCGAGAACACGTTTGCGCAAGCCGGAAATCATTCCGGTCCTTCCCTTCAGGACGCCACCCGCGACGCCACCCGAAACAACGTCAGATCACTCCGGCACGCATCGCGTAAGCGACCGCGTGTGGACGGTTCCGCAGGTTCAGGCGGTTGGTCAGCCCGTAGATCACGTTCTTCACGGTTCGCTCCGAATAGCAGAGCTTGTCCGCGATTTCGACGGTGTCGTGGCCTTCGGCCATCAACCGCAGGACGTCGACTTCGCGTGGCGTGAGGCCGGCGGAGTCCGGTCCACGCGGGACCAGCGCGTCGCGCTGCAGCCGCCGCACCCCGTCGAGCAACTGCCCGAGCAGGTCGGTCGGCAGGAGACCGCGTCCAGGCACGACGGACAGGATGGTTTCGACCAGACGGTCACCGGAAGTCTGCGCCCTGGCCAGTACCGCCACCACCCGGCACTCGACAGCGCTCAGGATGTCGTTCTCCCGCAGTTCACCCGCGATCAGCACTTTGGACACCTGGCCGGTGACGGCGTCACCCCGGAGATCGGCGACCGTATGCTGGGTCATCCGGTCGATGTGGACGACCAGGACGTCTCGCTCGGTCAGCTCGTTTCGATCCACCAACACCAGCTCAGGGCGGCTTCGCAGAAAGCTCGCGAGGCCCGCTTGCATGATCGTGTCGGTCGCCTGCACCGCAACACGTACCGGTTCCATCATGTGTCCTTCCCACGCTCGGTACCCCGTGCGTCACGAGAATGCGGAACCGGACTTCACGATCTCTCAATGCGCAGGCCAGCGCCTTTCCCACCGCTTGCTCGAAGCGTGGGCGGGTCACCAGCGCCCTTGCGGATCACCGTCGGACAGCCCATCGAGCAGGCCACGCAGGCCCAAATCGAAAAGGCCGTCCGCGTCGTTCACCAAGTCCTCCCCAACCCCCTCGAAGCACCCCGGCGCACCGGACGCCGTCCCGTCGCCGAAAAGGTCCGCCGCCAGGCCGCGGACGAGCGCGGACAGCAGGACGCGGTGGTGACAAGAGCTCAGCGGGCCTTCTTCCTGCCACGACGGCGCCCGCGAGGTGCCCAGATCGATCCTGGTCAACCACGGATGGCGCCGGTAGGCCGCCCACAGCGATCGTGCGGCCGACTCGAGCCGCGACCGTCCACGCAGGGCGGCGTCCACGGGCGCGATCGCCGTCAAGGCGGTCTTCGCCATCAGGGTGATGAGTTCGGAACGGCCCTTCACATGGTGGTACAGCGACATCGTCGCGACGTCCAGTCTGGCCGCGACGGCACGCATGGACACCGCGTCGAGACCTTCCTCGTCCGCGATTTCGATCGCGGCGAGAACGACGCGCTCACGGGAATTGTCGCGTCCGCTCCTCCTGCCCGGCCCACCGGCGACCATGGTGTACGCGCCGGGGATGGCCTCGACGAGCCCTTCCGTGCGGAGGATGGCGAGGGCCTTGGTCGCGGTCGCATGCGCCACCCGCCACTCCGCCGCGATCGTCCGGATCGACGGCACCCGGTCGCCGGGCTTCAGCTCACCCTCCCCGATTCGGCGGCGAATCCATTCGGCTATCTCACCCGACCACGTTCTCGCCGCCACTCCTTTCCGTTGCTCCAAAACACTCCCATACGCCACGATCGAGAACGAGTACGCCGACACACTGCGTTTCCCGACAGGCCGAAGCAAAGCGCTTTCCGGAAAGTCGGGACAGAAGGGCACGAGTCCAGACGCGCCGGGCAACACGAGGCCCGTCGCGGAAGGTGTCCGAACGCGCCAGGTCAAGTCCTGCAAGTCACGGATTTTCTGCCTCGACACCGAACCCGGCTCGAAACCGACAGGCCGCGCCACTGTTGCCGGACGAAGAACGGAAAGCCGTCGACAGGGATCCTTTGTGGACCTCGCTCGGGCAGGTGATCTGGTTGCTCCGGCAAGCCGAACGCGACGAAGACGGGCAGTCAGGTCAGGTGCTCGCTCCGCACAGCTTTGATCCCGGTTCAGGGCCTAAGCAGCAACCGGTGCGGATCGTCCTCGTACTCGCGGACCTTGGCGAGTCCTTCCGCGATTCGCGTCAGCGGAAGAATCGCGCTGATGGAGGCGGAGACGTCCAGCCGTCCGCGTTCGGTGAGTTCGATCAGATCCCTCAGGTGGCGGACGCGGTAGCCGGTATGCGAAATGACGGTCCGGCCTTCCTCGCCCTCGGCGAGCCTCCGGGTGACCAGTGATCCCTCCGGAGCCGCCTTCACCAGCACCAGACGTCCTCGCGCGCCGAGGGCCGCATACGCCTGGGCGAACGTCGAATCGCGGCCGCCGAAATCGAAGGCCACGTCGAGTCCCCGGCCCTTCGTGATCTCCCCGATATAGGAGGCGACGCGTTTGTTCGCCGGATGCAAAGCGACGTCAGCACCCTGTTCGAGCGCTCTCTCGCGGGCTTCCGGGCGCCGGTCGAGTGCGATGATCGGCGAGGCACCGCAAATCCGGGCCAACTGGACCAGATGATTGCCGAGGCCACCCGATCCCCAGACACCGACGGCTTCGGCGGGCCGCAGCCGCGCGGCGTCGATGGCGCCGTACGCGGTGGACAGCGCGCCGGAGAGAACCGCCGCCTGCTCCAGCGGGATGGCCCCGGGAACCGCGACCAACGCCGTCGCCGACGTGACCAGGTATTCGGCCCACGCACCGTCGTAGTGCTCGCCCATCAACCGGAGGTCGGAGCAGTTGTCCGGGCTGAGCCCTTCCCGGCACTCGGGGCAGTCACGGCATTCCCGGCCCGCCGCGACGACCACCCGGTCACCGAGGACCCACGACCGTACGTCCTCCCCGACCGCCGCGATGACCCCGGCCGCTCCGTGCCCGGGTGTGTAGACGGGTCCGCGAGGGTCGGCGCCACCGTCGAGCCAGGCCAAATCGGACCTGCGGATCCCGCAGGCGACGACCTTGACCACGACTTCGTCGCGCCGTCGCGCCGGGACCGGGACTTCGGCCAGTCCCGGTCTCCCGGTGACGGGATCGAACCGGACCGCCCGCATCATCGCGGGCAAGCCGTGCTGGATACCCATCGCTTTCACACGCCGGTCGCGCCACGCGAAACGAAACTCGCCAAGCTCACCGGTACTCCCCTCGGTATCGCGCGGAGCCGACGGATTCCGAAGCCGTCACAGGCGGCGCGAACATTGCCGATAGCTTCGGCGAAGAGCTGCGAACCCCCATCGGTTCCCTGGCACGATAACACAGCGAAGTTCGTTTCGTGATAGGCGGAAATACCCTTGTCAAGGACGGCTTCGCGTGGTTATCGAGGTTCGCACTGGGGTCTGTTCACTGCCTTTCGAAGGGACCGAACGGGCACGAAGAACCGAAAAAAGGGCACTGCCGCGGGCCGTTCGGACCATGCGCCATCAACGGATGTGCCTGGCGCGCGATAGTCATGTCGCGAAAGTGGCTCTCGCGACACCTCGGTGAAGATTCCGGGAGCCGGGCATGTCCCCATGTGGCATCGGAGACACTGAGCGTCCCCAAGGGGAACCCGCATTTGGGTACCTACGTCTGACCTGGACGAGGGTGGTTCCGCGAGCATCGTCGCCCGGCTCGCCCCTTGGTCAACGGAAGATCCGGGACACTCAACGTCCGAAATCTTCCCCACCCGGACCGCGTCGGCAACCCGCACAAGCTCCACACCAGTAGGTAGACAAATACGAGTCCCTCAATTCACAACCCCACGCGGAACCGCGCATAGCGTCATCAATCGGACACCGAGCTTCGAGAGCTGTTCCTTGTGGACAGTCGCGCGACACACCCCGCCTCAGCCGGGGAGCTCCGTCGCCAGTCCACCCGCTTCCAGGATCGTGACGGTTCACCGAAAATGCACGTGTTCGCGTTGATTCGCCAACGGTGAAAACCGTCAAGAAAGGCACCGGAACCGCGGAACCGTCCGCTCAGGCGGTCTCAGCGGCTTCGGCAAGCGCGGCTTCTCCCGCGCCGGTGATCACCGCGGGCGTCGCAAGACCGTACGCCACCTGCCGTTCTTCCTCGATGAGACCTGCTTCGACGAGATTGTGCACCGCGGCGTGGTCACACCAGCAGCCGTCGATCGTGAGGGCCGGTTCACAGCTGGAGATGAGGACACCGCGCCCGGCCGCGACGGCCCGGAGTATCGCCCGCTCGCGTCGGCTCAATTCGATTCGGATACCGGTCATCACGATCACCGTCCCAGCCGGGTCATTTTTCCATGGCCTCAGCCTGTGACGAAGGTCTTCATTCTTTCTTCACCGGATGACCGGACGATCAGGCCCCAGGCGGGCGAGCGCTGTCACCGACAAGACCGCCAAGGGACAAAAATCCAGAATTCAGGGTAAGAAAGGGCAGACAGGCCCGGCTCCGGCACGCCTGGTCACCCGGAGTGCGCGATTCTGGTCCCGGCTGGAGGTTGGAGTGTCGTGGCCGGTGTCGAGAAGATCATGTGGGTAGAGCTATTAGGTGAGGTGAAGGCCCGCGCGGGAGAACAGGAGATCGCTCTGGGGCCGCCCCGGCAGCGAGCCGTCCTCGCCATTCTCGCGTTGCGGGCCAACCAGACGGTTTCGCGGGCGCAGCTCATCGACGGTGTTTGGGGCGATGCGGCGCCGGCTTCGGTCGAAGGCAGTGTGCACACCTACATCCACGGCCTGCGCCGTGCGCTGGCCGTCGCGGGCGAGGTCGTGCTCACGCGCTCAGGAGCGGGCTACAAACTCGTCCTCGGCCCGCAGGAGCTCGACGTGTCCGTGGTCGAGTCCAAGCTCGCTGACGCGCGCGGGCTGGCGCGCGCCGGGAAGAAGTCGGCGTCGGCCGACCTGATCGGACAGTGTCTCGCGCTGTGGCGGGGAATTCCGCTGTCCGGCCTGCCGGGGCCGTTCGCGGATTCGGAACGGACCCGCCTGTCGGAACTGCGCTACCAGCTCGTCGAAGAGCGGGCGGAACTGATGCTCGCCGCCGGCAGGCATCGTGAACTGGTAGCTGAGCTCGGCGAGGCCGTGGAAGCGGAGCCTTTCCGTGAGGGACTGCGAGCGCAGCTGATGCTGGCCCTCTATCGGAGCGGCAGGCGTGCGGACGCGCTGACCGAATTCGAATCCGCGCGCCGCTTGTTCGCCGACGAACTCGGCCTCGACCCCGGCGCGGCGCTCACGGATCTGCATCTGCGCATGCTGCGCTCCGAACCGGAACTGGACGCGCCGTCGGAAGCACCGGCGCAGGGACGTTCCCGGGTTCCCGCGCAGCTGCCCCACGAGGCGCCGGACTTCGTCGGCCGTACCGGTGAGCTCGAACAGCTGGCACAGTGGTGTTCGGCGACGCGGGCGAGCGGCAAGGCCCTCGTCATCTCGGCGATCGACGGCGCTGGGGGAATCGGCAAGACCACCCTCGCGGTACGGTTCGCCAGGACCGTCGTCGAGAGTTACCCGGACGGTCAGCTGTACCTGGACCTTCGCGGTTTCGACCCCAATCGCGCACCGCTCAGCACCGACGACGCGCTCGGTCAGCTGCTCTGGGCTTTGGGCGGCGCACGCCAGCGGTCCCAGCCGGACGCGCTGGCCTCGCTGTACCGGACCCTGCTCTCCGACAAACGAGTGCTGATCCTTCTGGACAACGCGGTATCGACGGAACAGGTTCGCGATCTGCTGCCGGGTACGTCGAACAGTCTGGTGCTCGTCACCAGCCGCAACCGCCTCAGTGGCCTGGTCGCCAGGGACGGGGCACGCCGGCTGACCCTGGGTCTTCTCACGGAGGCCGAAGCGCTGGATCTCCTGCGTAACACGATCGGCAGCCGTCGAATCGACGACGAGATGGCCGAAGCGGCCGAACTCGTGCGGTTGTGCGGTCATCTTCCGCTGGCCCTGCGGGTCGCGGCCGAAAAGATCTCGGGAAGGCCGGACACGAGCCTGCGTGAACTCGTCGAGAACCTGCACGCCGCACAGGACCGGCTGGACAACCTCCATGTCGACGACGACGAGATGACCTCCGTGCGCAGCGTCATCTCCTGGTCCTACACCACCCTCGACACCGAACTGGCCAGGGCCTTCCGTCTGCTTGGCCTGGTACGGGCCCCGAGCATCGGGGCTTACGCCGCCGCCGCCCTGATCGACCGTCCCGTCGCCGAAACCGAAGAACTCCTCCGTACCTTGAGCGAACAGCATCTGCTCGAACCCGACGGGAACCGGTACGGATTCCACGACCTCATCAAGGTCTACGCCGGCGAAAGGGTGAGCAGCGAAGAGTCCCCGGCGGCACGCCGCGAAGCGAGCCGAGAGCTGATGGTCTGGTACCTGCACGCCATGCGCGCGGTACTCAGCCGCCTGATCAAGGACTACCCGCTACCTTCTCTCCGGATTCCGTGTACGACTCATTCGTTGCCGGAGTTCGACACCCGCGAGTCGGCGTTGAGCTGGTACGAAGACGAGACCAAGAACGTGGTCGCCCTCATCGAACACGCGGCGGAACTCGGTGAACACGAGATCGTCTGGCAACTGGCCTGGTGCACCTACAACAGTTTCTATTCGACGGGACTGATGTCGGAATGGATCCAGGTCCTCACCATCGCGCTGGCCTCCACCGAAAAGCTGACCGAACCCGGGCCCCGGGCCCGGATTCTGATGTTCCTTGGCATCGGGAACTCCCGGATCGGCCGGAACGAAGTCGCCGTGGAGTATCTGGAGCGCGGGCTCGCGGCGGTCCGCGAGATCGACAACGATCACCTGCGTTCCAGCATGCTGGCCAATCTGGCCTCCACGCTGCGCGAGATGAAACGGTACGAAGAGGGCATCGCCTACGCCCGCGAGGCGGTCCAGCTGGCGAAGCCCGAATCATCGGACTACCAGAAGGCCGGCAGTATCGACGCCCTCTGCGAACTGTACGTCGAGTCCGGGCAACCGGAACAGGCCTTGCCCTACGCCGAAATCGGCCTGGAAGCCGCCCGCGCCTGCGACGCCGTCCTGCTCGAGGCCAACATGATGGTCAACGTCGCCCACGCGTACCGGGACATGGGTGACATGGCGACGGCGATGCGCGAATACGAAGCGACACTAGAGCTGTGCACGAGACTGGGCGATCGGTATCACGAAGCCCTCGCCCTGCTGGGGACCGCGGAACTGTACCGCCGCAGGAACCGGCACGACCCGGCCAGGGAATACGCGCTCCGAGCGTTGAACATCTTCGTCGAACTCGACGGTGAAGAGTCCGACGTGGTGCGCGAGTTCCTCGAATCCCTCGATACGGAAGCAGCCTCTTGAGGTGATCCGTGTGCCGCACCGCGGAGTCCGCGCCGGCTTTCGCTACGGTGGTTCATCGAGAAAAGGGGGCACTGATGAGCACGCCGGTGGCACAGACCTGGCAGCGGATCGCGGCCTCGCTGTCCGCACACGCACCCGCCACCGCGCGGGAGATCCGGCCCCCGGCGCCGACCGCACAGGTCGCGCGTCTGCGGGAGCAGGTCGGTCTCGACCTGCCACCCGAGCTGGTCGCCTGGTGGGGCGCGATGGACGGTGTCGACGATCAGCGCGATCACGGCGGCGGGAACCGATCCGGGTACCTCATCCCGAAGGGCTATTTACCTCTGTCGGTGACGCGGGCCGAGGACGAGTACGTCAGGCAGTCGCGGTACCCCGACCCGGCCTGCTGCGCTCCCGGAGGAACACACCGGAAGGAGGCCGGTGAGGACGGATTTCCGTTCTGTACCGCAGTTCTTCCCATCGGCAGGGCGATCGACGGAGGTTTGCTGTGCGTCGACCTCCGGCCGGGCGAAGACCACGGCCGAGTGATGGAATGGTATGCCGGCGAAGGGATCTACCGATCCGAGTGGGCGAGCGTGGCCGAGATCCTCGACGAGATCGCCGAGCGCCTCGACGACTACCTGCACGACCGTGAACTGCCTTATGGCGAACGGCATCCCGTCATCGCCGACGGCGAGCTGACCTGGCCCTGACCTGGGGGTGTCTCGCACTCAAGCGCACGAGACACCCGCCTGGCCGGTTCAGCAGGCGTACAGGTTGTTCGGATGCACCGCTTCGCAGTAGCGGACGTGCAGATGGTTGTCGTGGTTCGGATAGCTGGTCGTCAGTCCTTCGTCGATCAACGTGGGATCGTTGAAGAAGACGAGCTTCACGTGCCTGGGCGCGGCCGCCCGGATCGCCTTGACCAGTTCGCGCGTCGCCGCTCGGTCGTAGGTGGCCGATCGCCAGGTGATCCGGCCCGCACCGCACTGCGCGCCGTCGGTCCGCACCGGCCACAGGTCGACGTCGAGTCCCACCTGGTGACTGCCGTGCCCGGGGATCGCGCCGCCGTGTTCGAAACCGAAGTCGCCCATCGGGACTTTTCCGTGGCCCGTGGCCGAGAACGTCTTCGCCGCCTGTTCGAGCTGGGCCACCGCGGCGCCGGTGCCCCAGTTGGCCGCCGCACCGTTCCCGTCTGGGTCTTGATCGCACAGCCCTTGGCCGAAGTCGGGATAGTCGTGGTGCCAGACGAGGTTCTTCCACGTGGCCGGTCCGGCGATCCCGTCCACCGCGATACCCGCGTGCTCCTGGAAGCCGCGGACCGCCGTGGTCGTCGCCGCGTCGAACCGCCCGCTGACCGGCAGGCTCAGCCTGCGTTTGGCGTTCAGTTCCACCTGAAGTGCTTTGACCGCCTCGCCGCTGTCGCCTGCCCGGACCGTCGGAGCCAGCGCGGCCCAGGTCTTCGGGCCCGCGATCCCGTCCACCCCGAGGGCTTCGGCGGTCTGGAAGGCGCGCACGGCCGCGACCGTGGCGGAATCGAACACACCCGTCGCGGGGACCGCGTGCCCGTGCTGGGCGAGAAGATGCTGTATCGCGAGCACCTCCACGCCTCGGTTTCCGCTGCTCTGAGTGTGGAAGAAGGCGTTGCCGTACGCGTGGGCCGGTGCCACGGTGAGGATCGCCGTACCGGCCGACAGCACCAAGACGGCGAGTGCCGCCGCTAATCTGCGCATGGGATTCTCCGGGTTTCGCGGTGGTTTCAGTACGAACAGCCCGAGGTGGGCAGGCTCGACGGCGCGGGCGGGGCGACGCCATCGTAGATCGCCAGCAGCAACCGCTGCGGGCAATGACTGGTCGAGCCGATCTTGACGCCGAAGTGCAGGTGCGGCCCGGTCGAGTTCCCGGTGTTCCCCGTGTAACCGATGAGCTGGCCCGCCTGGACCGTCGCCCCGGACGCCACGGCGTGCTGGGAGAAGTGACAGTAGACGAACCGGGCCCCGTTCGCGCTCAGCACCACGCCCCTGCCGCAGGTGCTGTCGTTGACCAGCGCCACCGTGCCCGCGGTGACCGCGAGGGCCCGGGTGCCGGTGCCGACCGGCAGATCGATCGCCGGGTAGTCGTGGTGCGGATCGTCGTACTCACTGCGCGGCAGCGTGGCGCGCGAGACCGGTAGTGACCAGCCCGTGACGGACGGGGTCCCGCCGATGAGCCACTGCCAGGTGGTGGCGTCGATGAGCGACGTCGCGGGGAGGCCGTGCTTGGTCTTGAAGGCCGTGACCGCGCTCGCGGTGCTCGCCGCGAACGTGCCGTCCGGTTTGACCTGGTAACCGTGGCGCACCAGCTGGTGTTGCGCGCCTGTCACCGCCTCGCCGGTCGCGCCGCTGTCGAGGTTCATCACCAGTTTGCCCCAGGTCTTGGGACCCACGATGCCGTCGGCTGTCAGCCCCTGAGCGGTCTGGAACGCTTTCACCGCCGCTTGGGTCTTCGGGCCGACGATGCCGTCGGCGTCGATCTGCGCGCCGCGCTGGCGGAGCAGATACTGCGCCGACGTCACCTCCGGCCCGGTGGAATCACCGCCCACCAACGGCCACGCCGGGGCGGGCGCCGCGTGCGCGGATCCCGCCCCGATCATCACCATGGCCACGACGGTGGCGAGAAAAGTCAGTAGGCGCCGCATGACACTCCTTGCTCGTCCAGGTACGGAGCCGGAACCGTAGAACGCGGATTCCTTGCGCCGGAAGCCTTTCCACGGGCGCCAAAACGCTTCCGGCGCTTCGTCACGCGCCGATAACCTCCCGCCCTCGATTCCGGGAGGAGAACCGATGAAACCCACCTGGCGCGCAAGCGTCACCGCGATCGCCTTCGCATCACTGGCGGCCGCGACCACGACCACCCCGGCAGCCGTCGCGGACACGGGCTCGCGCACCGTCACCTACCACGGCTATCAGCTCGACGTTCCCGCCGGCTGGCGGGTGGTCGATCTGGCCACCACGCCGACCGCCTGCGTCCGGTTCGACAGCAAGACCGTCTACTTGGGACACCAGGCCGAAGAACCCGACTGTCCGGCGAAAATCGTCGACCGCACCGCGGGGCTGGTGATCGAACCACTCGCGGAGCTGACGCCCGAGCAGGTCCCCGACGGCGTGGTGACCGCGCCGCCGGGGACGGCCACCCCACCACCCGGGACGCCGTCCCGTGAGAACACGATCCGGGTCGCGGTCCCCGATGCCGGTGTCCTCGTCACCGCCGGGCACACCGGGAAGACCGAGCAGACCGTGCGGGCGGCGCTGTCCGGAGCACGTCTGGTACCGGGTGGCGCGCGTGCCGTCCTGCCCGCCAGACCGACGAAGGCGGCCGCGGCGGCGCCGATCGTGGCCCCCGGAAGCTTCCAGGGCAAGGGATTCGAAGCCTGCGCCGCACCGGCACAGGCCACGATGGAAGCTTGGCGTGCCTCTCCGTATCGCGCCGTCGGCATCTATTCGAGCGGTGACCTGCGTGCCTGCGCACAGCCCAATCTCACCCCGGCGTGGGTCGCGAACCAGGCAGCCCGCGGCTGGCGCTTCATCCTCACCGACGTCGGCAGACAAGCGCCGTGCACCGGGTTCCGGCTGAAGATGTCCAGTGACCCCTCGGTCGCCCGGCAACAGGGCCGCGACGCGGCGGCGAGCGCGATCACGGCCAACACCGCGCTCGGCTTCGGTCCGGGCAGCGTGATCTACAGCGACATCGAAGGCTACTCGTCGACGGCGGCGTGCAAGGCCGGTGTGCTGTCCTATGTCAGCGGCTGGACCGACGCGCTCCACGCGAAGGGCTGGCTTTCCGGCGTCTACACGAGCGCCGGATCCGGGATCAAGGATCTCGCGAGCGCCTACACGAACACCTCGTACACCAGACCGGACCACATCTGGTTCGCCTGGTGGAACGACAAGGCCGACACCGACAGTGGCTCCTACGCGCCGAGCACGTACTGGGCGAGTCACCAGCGGATCCACCAGTACGCCGGTGAGGTCGCGGAAACCTGGGGCGGGGTGCGGATTTCCGGTATAGACCGCGACTACCTCGACGTCGGGCCGCGCACGACACTGCCGTGCGACTCCGTGAGCCTCGATTTCGCCGCCTATCCGAGAATCGCCTCGGGCGCGACGGGGAACCTGGTCAAGGCGGCACAATGCCTGCTGACGCCCAAAGACCGGCCGACCGGAACTTTCGACGAACCCACGGTGTCCGCCACGAAGGCGTTCCAGCAGGCTCACGGACTCTCCGCGACCGGTGAGATCGAGGCGCGCACCTGGACCGCGTTACTGTCCACAGGGGACACCCCCACGCTGCGGCAGGGTGCCACCGGAGCCGCGGTGAACCGGCTGCAACGTGCCCTCACCGCCGCGTCCGGCAAAACCCTCGCCATCGACGGCACGTTCGGGCCGAACACCGAAAAGGCGGTCCGCGACTACCAGAGCGCCCGCGGACTGGACGTGGACGGTGTGGTCGGCCAGGCCACCTGGGCCGCGCTGCAGGCGGGGCGGTGAGCACCGTGGCGGACCTTTTCACTCAGGCGAAAACGATTGTCCACCCTTGTTCCGGCTTCCTACCGTCGTCGATCGTGGCGAAAAAATGGTTTCCCGTACTGGCGGCCGCGGCCGCACTGACCTTCGTGGCGTCCCCGGTGGCCGCCGCGCCGATGCCTGCGGCACTCGCGGCCACTCCGCAGACGGACGTGAACGGGGACGGCGTCGCCGACCTCGTGCTGTCCACTGGAGCGCGGCTGACCTACAGCGGCGACACCTCCCTCAAGCCCAACGACCTCGGCGGCTCTGTGCAGGTGGTGCCCGGCGGGGCCACCCTCCCCGGCGCCCCCTCGGCGCTGGTCAACCAGAACACCGCCGGCGTCGGGCTGGGCATGGAGGCCTCCGACAAATTCGGCGCCGCCCTCGCGACCGGCGACTTCAACCGGGACGGGCTGGCCGACGTCGCGATCGGCAACCCGGGCGAGTCGGTCAACGGCCTGGCGAACGCCGGTACGGTCAGCATCCTCTACGGGCAGCGCACAGCGCCCTACCTCCGTGCCCTTCCCGGAGCGCTCGGGACGATCAACCAGGACACCGCGGACGTGCCGGGGGTGATGGAGGCAGGCGACCAGTTCGGCGCCAGTCTGGCCACCGGCGACTTCAACGGGGACGGCTACGCCGACCTCGGCATCGGGTCGCCGGGTGAGGCGATCGAGACGAAAGCACGCGCGGGTGCCGTGTGGATCCTCTACGGCGGTAGCGCCGGGCTCACCGCACGGAACGCGATCGCGTTCAACCAGGACGATCCGGATCTGGCCGGGGCGGCCGAGGCTGGCGACCTGATGGGCTGGGCGCTGGCCGCCGGTGACGTCACCGGCGACAAGCGGGACGATCTCGCCGTCGTCTCGGCCGGTGAGGTGATCACCGGGACCGCCGACGCCTGGGGCTCGGTCCACCTGCTGCACGGTTCGGCGAGCGGGCTCTCCGCCAAGGCGTCCTCCTACGTCAGCGTCGGCAACGCGGCCACCCAAGGGAAATGGCGGGGCGCGGTGATCGGCCGCTTCCACGGCGGGGCCAACGCCGACCTGGTGATCCAGGCCGACCGCCGTCGTGGCGGCCCGGCCGGATCCGGCGCGCTCGTCGCCGTACGCGGCGGCAACGCCGGGCTGACCACCGCGGTCGAGGTAATCGACCAGTCCGGTGACGCGATCCCGGGCAGCCCCGAGGCGAACGACCAGTTCGGCGGCTCCCTCGCCGTCGGCGACCTCGACGGCGACACCTTCGACGACCTGGCCGTCGGCGTGCTCAAGGAGGACAACCGCACCGGAGCGCTGTGCCTGCTGCGCGGCGGCGCGACCGGGTTGTCGTCCTTCCCCGCCACCACGGTCGGCGAGAACACCGCGCCGGTGAACGCCGTCGCGGCCGCGGGCGAGGGTTTCGGGTACGGCCTGCGGATCCTCGACATCACCGGTGACGGCAAACCGGAACTGACCGTCTCGGCTCCGTGGGAGGACGGCAGCCCGCAGACCGGAGCGATGTTCGTGCTGAACACCGCGTTGGCGGGCAACGCGCTCACGGTGACCGCGGCACACAAGCTCGGCCGCGCCCAGATCGGCACGCCCACCGCTTTCGGGCCGGGGGCCCCGTTCGCGGGCAACTCCGCCGTACTGGACGACAACCTGGAAACACCTAAGTAGGGATGGGGAAATGAGCGAGTTCAACCGACGGACCTTCGTCTTCGGTACCGCGGTCACCGTGGGGGCGGTGGCACTCGGTGGCCGGGCGAGTGCCGCACTGCCTTACCCGTTCAAGCTCGGCGTCGCGTCGGGCGACCCGTTGCCCGACGGTGTCGTGCTGTGGACCAGGCTGGCGCCGGACCCGAAGAAGGACGGCAACGGTGGGATGCCCACCACGTCGACCGCGGTGGACTGGGAGGTCGCGACCGACGACAAGTTCGCGAACGTGGTCAAGAAGGGCCAGTTCACCGCCGTGTACGCCGACGCGCACTCGGTGCACGTCGAGGTCAACGGGCTGCAGCCGGACTACGAGTACTACTACCGGTTCCGTGCTGCGGGGCATATCTCCCCCGTCGGCCACACCCGCACCGCTCCCGCGTTCGACACCTTCGGGCGCGACCTGCTGATGGCGTTCACCTCGTGCGCGCACTACGAGGACGGCTTCTACACCGTGTACCGCCGCATGGCCGAGGAGCGTCCCGGCTTGATCCTGCACCTCGGTGACTACATCTACGAAACCAGCCACGGACCAAACGATCAGGTCCCCCGGCGTCACGAGAACAAAGCGGAACTCACCAAGCTCGAAGACTACCGGCTGCGGTACGCGGAGTACAAAATGGACGCGGACCTCCAGGCCGCGCACGCCGTCGCTCCCTGGCTGGTCGTGCCGGACGATCACGAGGTCGAGAACAACTACGCCGCGGGCAAGCGGGACAACGACAAACCCTCTCTGCCGGACGGCTGGGCCAAGCGCCGCGAGGACGCCTACAAGGCGTACTACGAGAACATGCCGCTGCGGGGCGGGGCGAAACCGAACGGGGACAAGATCCAGCTGTACCGGCGCCTGCGCTGGGGCAGGCTCGCGACCTTCCACATGCTCGACACCCGCCAGTACCGGAGCGACCAGGCTTGCGGCGACGGCTGGAAGTACTGCCCGGAGGCGGGTGATCCGTCGCGGAGCCTGCCTGGCATCGCGCAGGAGAACTGGCTGCTCGACGGGTTCTCCCAGCGGCAGGGAACCTGGGACGTGATCGGCCAGCAGGTGTTCTTCGCCCGGCGGGCGGACGCGAACGGCGCGTCCGGAATGGACGGCTGGGACGGCTATCCGGCTTCCCGTGACCGCATCCAGAAGGGCTGGGTCCAGCGCGGTGTCCGCAACCCGGTGGTCCTCACCGGTGACGTGCACCGCGCCTGGGCGAACGAACTCAAGGTGGACTACACCAATCCGGGCTCCCCGGTGGTCGGGACCGAACTGGTCACCAGTTCCGTCTCCTCCGGCGGCAACGGCGCGGACACCACGGGCGTGCCCGACCAGGCGGGCAACCCGCATCTGAAGTTCTACTCCCAGCACCGGGGTTACGTCCGCGCGAAGCTGAGCCAGACCAAGATGGACGTCGATTTCCGGGCCGTCAAGAAGGTCACCGTCCGCGGCGAACCCGTGACGACGCTGCGCTCGTACGTGATCGAAGAAGGCCGTCCGGGCCTGCAGACCCCGTGACCGGAGTCCGGGGCTCGGCCGCTAACCACTCGCGGCCGGGCCCCGGACGCTCAGCCTTCCGCCAGGAGCGCGAGCCCGAGCGGGGTGATCGAATGCAGCACCGATTGACCGTTCTGGCTGCTGGTGATCAGCCCGGCCGCGCGCAGGGTGGCGGCCTGCTGGCTCGCCGTCGGGAGACTGGTCTTCGTGCGGGAAGCCACTTCGGTGGTGGTGCCGGGGCGCTCCCCGATGGTCTCGAGGACCCGCGCCCGTGTCCGGCCGAGCAGGGACGTCAGCGGCCGGTGCGTCGCCTGGATGTCCGACCAGCCCACCTTGTGCTCGATCGGGTACACCAGGGTCGGTTCCAGCTCACCGTCCAAAAAGGTCGTCGGCAGTCCCCAGCAGAAGAACGACGGCGCGAGACAGAGTCCCCGCCCGTTCAGGCGCAGTTCGTGCTCGACCGGATAGTCCAGCTCCAGCACGGGATAGTTCCACCGCGCCGTGGGATGGACCCTGGCGAGCAGCGACTCGCACCCCTCCTCGGTCATCGTCTTCACCTGCCTGGCCCGTTCCTGCTCGACCCGGCCGCACACCCGTACCCAGTACGGGGCGAGGCAGGCCGTGAAGTACCGCTCCACCGAGTCGGCGAGCCGGGTGAGCGTCTCCGGTCTGCCTTCGGCGAGGCCCGCGGTCCACGAAGGGAGCCGACGGCTCCCGGCCAGCACGGCCAGATCGGCCCGAAGCCGCTTCTTCGGGGTGCGTCGCAGCGCTTCGAGCCCTTCCGCCAGCGAGAGGTCCCGCAGGGTCGGGGTGAGGAAATCGACCGCGTAACCGGATTGGGCGGCAAGGTCGGCCAGCGGCCGAGTCGTGACATGTGCCGCCCGCGCCACCGATCTTCGCCATTCTTCGAAGATGACCCCGCCTTCGCGGCCTCGCAGCCGGTACATGCTGAGCAGGATCTCCCACATCGGCTGCGGTGCCGCGCTGATCCGGGTCCTGGCCAGATCTTCGGGAGTGAAATGGATCCTCAGCACGGCCGTCCCCCGTGGGAACCGCGCTCCTGGTCATCGAAAACAAGCACAAGCGACATGACATCCCCCTGAAACGAACCCTCATGCCGGCAGGCGACCGGATGGAACCACGGCGCCTGGCAGACCCCCTTGCGACGCTCGATGCTAGGGGATCCACGGTGTTCCCCGACACCGCCGAAGGCACAAATACCGCGCAGGACTGGTCCACCTACCGCCAGGGTTGACCCGCACTCCACCGCGTTTCGTCCTCTGAATGCGGTCTTGTGCGGGTTGGCGGTGCGTTCGGGTGGGGAAGATTCCGGCCGTTGAGCGTCCGGGATCTTCCCCGCTCGATCGCCGGTCCACCGGTCGTGAGCGGGCACGAGCTTGATCAACGGAAGATCCGGGACGTTGAGTGTCCCGGATCTTCCATTGATCAAGAGGTGAGACCGGGCAACGATGCCTGCGGAACCACCCTCGTCCAGGTCAGGCGTAGGTACACAAATGCGGGTTGCCATTGGGGGCACTCGAGACCTTCACCGCAGGCCGATCACGCCAGATTCGCCTGACCTTTTCAGCCACCCTTTGGGGTAGGCGAAAACCTTTGCCACGCCCGCCGGGTCCTTCGATGCTGAGTCCATGCGAACCACAGCCGCGAGTGTCCTCGCCGCCGTCCTGGTCCTTTGTGGACTTCTCCAGCCGATACCCCGGCTCGCCTACGCGGAACCGGATCTCCAGTCGGCCGGACATCCCGCCGCCGATCTGAAACTGACCCGCGACGACATCCTGACCAGAGCGAAGAGCTGGATCGACGAGCGAGTGCCCTACAGTCAGGAAGCGAAGCACACCAATCAGTACGGCACCTACCGGCAGGACTGTTCCGGCTACGTGTCGATGGCCTGGGGGCTGAAGACCCCGCGCTGGACCGGCGACATCATGCAGGTCGCCACCCGGATCGACAAGAAGAACCTCTTACCGGGTGACAGCCTGTGGGTGCATTCCAGTGCGCACCAGCACATGGCGCTGTTCATCCGGTGGGCGGACACCGCGAAGACCCAGGCGGTGGTGTGGGAGGAGTACCGCTCCGGCACGGTGGCGTCACAGCGCACGTGGTCGGCCGACCGGACGGCGGGATTCACCGCGATCCGGTACCGCAACGTCGTCGAAGGTGACGCCAAGACCTGCGCGGCGGTGAACCTGGACCACCCGCGCTATCCCGAGATCGCACCGGCCGCGACCGGAGACCTGGTCAAGGCCGCGCAGTGCCTGCTCACCACCGCCGGATTCCCCACCGGGGCGAACGGCCCCACCGGCACCTTCGACGCGACGACCGCCGACGCCGCGAAACAGTTCCAGGCGAGCGTCGGCCTGCCGTCACTCGGCAAGGTGGATTCGCACACGTGGACCGCTTTGCTGGCGAGGGGCACGACGCCGCAGGTCCAGGACGGCGCCTCCGGAGACGCGGTGCTGCGCCTCCAGCGCGCGCTCAACGCCGCTCTCGACGCGGGCCTCGAACTCGACGGCCGGTTCGGCCCGAACACCACCGCGGCGGTGAAGCGGTACCAGACCGCGCAAGGCCTCACCTCCGACGGAATCGTCGGCGCGAAGACCTGGGCCGCGTTGCAGGCGGGCAAATGAAACTCCACTGTGGACAGAGAAGAGGCGTGATGCGGCTGACGACGGCAGCACTGGGAATGGCCATGATGGTCCTCGGCGGCCTCGCGACGGCGAACCAGGCGAGCGCGGTCACGGCCGCTGATCCGACCGGCGCCGAGTTGAGCGCGGTGGTCGCGACCTGCGCGCAGCAGGTGTCGGCCGGGAAATACGCCGAGCGCAGCGGCGGTACGCGCACGGTTCCCGTCTGCGCGACCGGCGGCGCGGTGCACTGGCGGTCCGGGATGACGGTCGACTGCGACGGGCAGCGCACCGAGAAGTGCAACGCTGCGACCGATCCCTCCTGGCAGGGGCAGACCGCGTGGTCGCAGTCGGACGGCAAACCGCTCAACGCCGAGAAACTGCCCTACATCGTTGTCCCCGGGATCAGCTCGACCTGGAGTTACGCCCGCTCCGGCATCACCGGTGGCACCGTCGCCGCGGTCGTCTATCAGGGCAGGGTCGCCTATGCCGTCGTGGGCGACGTCGGCCCGGCGGGAGCGATCGGCGAGGGCTCCTACGCCCTGGCCAAGGCGCTCGGTATCAACCCCGATCCGCGCTCGGGCGGGGTGTCCGGCCGGGTCGTCGACTACATCCTCTTCCCCGGCGTCAAGGCTTCGCCCATCCAGGACGCCGTCGACGCGGCCACCGAGGGCAAGCGCGCCGCGACCGAGCTGGTGTCCCGATCCCGCGGTTGCGCGAGCGTCGGCCTCGACGGTCCCTATCCGCGGCTCGAGCCCGGCGTCACCCGGCCCGAGGTGAAGGCGGCACAATGCCTGCTCCGGGCCGCCGGACAGGACACGGGCGCCGGTGACCCCAGCGGTGTCCTGGATCCGGCGACCGTGTCCGCGGTGAAGCGGTTCCAGGCACAGGTGGGACTCGCGGAGGCGGACTCGGTGGACTCACACACCTGGACGGCGCTGCTCGCCCGCGGCACCACTCCGCAGCTTCAGGACGGCTCGTCCGGTGAAGCCGTTTTCCGGCTGCAACGATCTCTCAACGCCGCCACCGCCGCGAAGCTGACCGTCGACGGCAAATTCGGTGCCAAGACCACCACGGCCCTGAAGGGCTACCAAACCTCGCGGGGTCTCGACGCCGACGGGATCGCCGGCGCGAACACCTGGCGGGCCCTGCAAGCCGGGCGATGAACCGTACTGAGGCTTCCGGGACCGCCTTCCGGAAGCCTCAGGCCCCCGGCTTGACGAGACCGGATTCGTAGGCCAGTGCGACGATCTGCGCGCGGCTGGAGAGGCCGAGTTTCGTCATCGCGCGGTTCACGTGCGTCTTCACCGTGGACTCGCTCACCACCAGCTCACCGGCGATACCGCCGTTGGTCATCCCTTTGCCGACCAGGCGCAGCACCTCGGTCTCCCGTGCGGTGAGGCAGTCCAGTTCAGGTCCGCGAGCGGCCGGCCGGTCCGGCCGGTTCGCGTAGGCCTCGATCAGCCGCCGCATGACGGACGGTGCGAACAGCTGCTCCCCCGCCGCGATCGTGTGAATCGCGGCGACCAGCCGTTCCGCACGGACGTCCTTGAACAGGAAGCCCGAGGCCCCCGCCCGCAACGCCGCGTACACGTACTCGTCCAGGTCGAACGTCGTCAGCACCAGCACACGGGTCGGACGGTCGCTTTCCGCGGCGAGGATGCGTTCGGTCGCGACCACCCCGTTCGTGCCCGGCATCCGGATGTCCATCAAGACGACGTCGGGCCGCAGCCGCGCCGCCAGATCCACCGCCTCCTGTCCGTCGGCGGCCTCGCCGACGACCGTGATGCCGGGCGCGACCCGCAACAGCGCGACGAATCCGGCACGGACCAGATCCTGGTCGTCGACGACCAGCACTTCGATCATGAACCGACTCCCCCAGCCGCCAGCGGAAGCACCAGCGTCACCACGAAACCCCCTTCCGCGCCCGCGCCGGCCACGAGTGTTCCCCCGTACAGTTCGGCGCGCTCACGCATGCCGATCATGCCGTGTCCGGCGCTCTCCTGGAACCGTTCGGAGCGGCCGTCGTCGGCGATCCGGACCGACACTTCCTCCGCGCCGTAGGTCAGCGACACCCATGCCCTGGCCGGACGGGCGTGCTTGACCACGTTGGTCAGCGCCTCCTGCACGACACGGTAGACGCAGAGTCCCACCCCGTCCGGCAGCGAGCGCGCCTTCCCCCGCACGGAGATCTCGACGCGCACCCCTGCCGCGCCGACCCTCGCCGCCAGTTCTTCCAGTCCCTCCAACCCGGGAGCGGGTACGTAGGTGTCGTCGTCCTCGCCGGACCGCAACACGGTCAGCATGCGCCGCAGTTCGTCCAAGCCCTCGCTGCTGGTGCGGCCGATGACCTCCAGCGCCGTCCGGCTGGCCGCTGGGTCCGACTCGAACACGTATCGCGCCATTTCCGCCTGCACCGCGATGACCGACATGTGGTGGGCCACCACGTCGTGCAGCTCGCGTGCCGTGCGGACCCGCTCCTCCGTGACGGCCCGCCGCTCCCGGTCTTCCTGCTCGCGGCGCAGCTGCCCGGTCAGCACGCGCAGCTGGCCGTTGCGCTGGGCCAGCCGACCCGCGTTCGCGCCGAAACCCCACGCGACGCCGGTCAGCAGCAGGCTCTGGAACACCGCCGTCCACGTCGAACCGATCAGCTGCGTATGACAGGCCGCGTAGATCTCGCCCGCCAGCGTGGCCGCGGCGCATACCGCGGTCACCGCAAGGGACCGATGCGCGGCGACGGTGTACAGGCCGAGCAGCAGTGCCAGCGCGGTGACGCCCGGCCAGTAGCCGGGTATGAGTAAACCGGCCCATCCGGCCAGCAGCAGGACGAAGACCGCCAGCGGCGCGCGGCGCCGAACCGCCAGCGGCGCGTTGAACAGCACACTCAGCACGACACCGAGCGCGTCGAACGGCCTGAACCCCGGGAGATGGACGGCGAAGCCCGCCTCGACCGTGAACCCGATCATGAACACGGCGAGTACCGCGTCGGCCACCTCGGGGGCGATCTTTCTCAACCAGGTCGGTGGGCGCACACGGAACGATAGCCGTCGAAACGACCACGGCGCGTCCGGCTCCGGGACGACATCCCTACCGCACAGGTTGACTTCCGGATCAGCGCGGCGGGTACAACCGGTTCCGCGCCGCTCGCCAGGGAGCGACCACCGATCAGAGCCGGATTCGCGGAAGCGGACACCTCTGGAGCGTCGACCTCATTCGGTCGGCCACGAAGAATCGGCCCTCGGCCGGCGAGCACGGTCAAGGAAAGGGCCCTGACCCGCGGCTCCGAGGAACTCACTCCGGGGATAGGCGACTCTGAGCATCGGGCCGGTCGCCATGGTCGTCACGACCGCCATCATCACCATCATCGTGTACAGGGGCTTGTCCAATACATCCAGCTCGAGCCCCACGGAGAGGATGATCAGTTCGGTCAGGCCACGCGTGTTCATCAGCACGGCCAGGGTTCCCGCCTGGCGCGTGTCGACGCGGTTCAGCCGTGCGGCGGCGAAGGTGCCGACGACCTTGCCGCTCACCGCGACCAAGAGGATGCAGGCGAACTCGACAAGCCGGCCCGCCCCCATGGTCGTCAGGTCCACGTTCAGCCCGGCCACGAGGAAGTACACCGGTAGCAAGAGCACTGCCGAGACCGGCTCGATCCGCTCGGTGATGGTGCGCCGCAGGCCGTCGTCTCTGGGCATCACCAGTCCGAACAGGAACGCGCCGAAAAGGAAATGGAGGGTGATCCACTCGGTGAAGGCCGCACAGGCGAGCAACCCGCCGAGGACGACGGCGAGCCGATTCTTCGGTGAATTCTCGACTCTGGCGAGAAGTCTTCGCAGCAACGGCCGCCCGAGCCAGAACAGGACGGCCACGAACGGCAACAACAGCAGGACCCGCCAAGACGTCCGGCCGCTGCCACCTGCCAGCACGACGACCACCGCGAGACCCGCCCAGGCGAAGACATCGCACAACGCGGCGCTGGAGAGCGCGAGCCTGCCGACGGCGGTCTGGGACATACCTCGATCTTCGAGAATCCTCGCCAGTACAGGAAACGCCGTCACCGACATCGCGATGCCGAAAAAGAGCGAGAAGCCGAGCCTGCTTCCCTGCCCGGCATGCTCGCTGATGCCCAGTGACAGGAGAAGACCCAGCGCGAAGGGCAGGAGCATCGAACCGAGTGAAACCCCCACGGTCACCTTGATCTTGCCGCGCATCGCACGCTGATCGAGATCCAGCCCGATCAGGAACATGAACAGGGCGACACCTACGTCCGCCAGCGAACCCAACAGTGGCCGGACGTCCACCGGGAACACGACCCGTGCCACCGCTCCCGCGAACAGCGTCGGCCCGAGGAGGATCCCCGCGAGGATCTCCCCGATCACCGCGGGCTGGTCGAATCGCCTGGCCAGCGCTCCCAGCCCCCGGGCGAGCACGAGCACCACCACGAGGTCGAGGAACAGGGCGACGATCTGCGACGCGGTCATCGGGACGAGCTCCCTCCAGCACGAGATCCGGTATCGCCGAACCGTAAAGAGACGCGTTCGCGTCGGGTTCGAACCCCGCTACGACGGCGTGAACCCGTTAGGAGCACCAAATCCGGTCGTAAGATGACCTTGCCAAGGTCCGCCATGCTCGGGGGAGGGAACTCGTGGACGCCACCGTGATCGTCGTCGGCGCCGGTCCGGTCGGCCTGCTGCTGGCCGCGGAACTACGACTGGGCGGCCTGCGGCCGCTGGTGCTGGATCGCTTGCCCGGCCCGACCGGCCAACGCAAAGCACGAGGTATCGGCCCTGTCGCTTTTGAGACCCTCGCCCGCCGCGGCCTGGGCGACGCCGTGGCGCAGTACCACGAAGCCGCACTCGAAGACCTTCGCCGCGACCGGCCGGGATTGGGCGGCGCCGCTCAGAAGCTTCACTTCGGCTGGATCCACCGCGTGGAACCGGTACTTCCGGATGAACCCGAGCGCAGAGGCGCGTTGATCTGGCAGCGCGATCTGGAGCGTGTCCTCGCGGCGTACGTCGCGGAGCTTGACCTCATCCCGCTGTGGGAGCACACGGTCACCGGTTTGGCGGACACCGGCGACTCCGTCGTGGTGACCGTCGAAACTCCGGACGGCGAACGGCAGGTCAGCGCGGAGTACGTCGTCGGCTGTGACGGTGGGCGCAGCACCGTGCGGAACCTGGGCGGCTTCGACTTCCCGGGGATCGAACCCATGCTGATCGGCCGGATCGCCAAGGTGGAGACCGAAGGCGCGCCCCTGACCAGCGGGCGGAGGCGAACGGAGGCGGGCATCTACTCCTATGACGCCGAGCGTGGCGTCATAGGAACCTTCGAATTCGACGGGCAGGCACGCGATCGGGCTCCGCTCACCGCGCGTGGCCTCCAGGAGAGCATCCGCCGGGTAAGCGGCCACGACGTCGTCGTGACCGCGATGAGCGAGCCGCAGCAGTTCACCGACTACGCCGCGCACGTGAGCACGTATCGCCGCGGACGGGTGCTGCTCGCCGGGGACGCGGCACACGTCCATTCCCCCAATGGCGGCCAGGGGCTGACCCTCGGCTTGCTGGACGCGGCGAACCTCGGCTGGAAGCTGGCCGCGACGGTCCGCGGCACGGCACCCGCCGGACTGCTGGAAAGCTATACGACGGAACGACATCCGGTCGCCGCCGCCGTGCTGGCGAACACGCTCGCCCAGTCGGTACTGATGCGCCCGGGACCGCATGTCGACGCGCTGCGCGCCCTGCTCGGCGACTTGATGGACCTGCCTGAGGTCAACCGCTATTTCACCGGAATGCTGACCGGTCTGGACCTCCGTCACGAATTCCCCTATCCGGCGTCCGGACATCCCCTGATCGGCCGCCCCTGTCCCGATCTCCGGTTCACCACACCGAACGGAGCAGGCAGGCTCAGCGACCTGACCAGGGCCGGACGCGCGGTTTTCCTTGCGGGACAAGATGTGCCGCTCGAAGAGACGATGTCCGGCCTTCCAGTGGACGTCGAGCGCCACACCGTGCGGTTCACCGACCTCGACGGGTCGACCGCACTGCTCGTCCGGCCGGACGGCATCGTCGCGTGGGCGAAAAGTCCCGGCCGATCCCCCGCCACGCCACTTCGGACCGCGTTGGATACCTGGTTCGGCGCGGGTGCACCGGATTTCGCCAATCACGACGGCCAGGACATCGGATCTTGACGGCGGCGAAGACCGCGACACCGGATTCTGCGCAAAAATATATCCGCGACTTGGATGTAAAAGCGCAAGTAAACATTGCCTCGCAGGAGCCGTAAAACAGCGCGCTTGCGACAATCGGGGTATACCGACGCAAAGGAATATCGCGCAAAGTAACACCGTGGACAGTCATCTCCACCCAGTCGTCACATATCGGACATTGCACGCAATCCGAAGATTTTGACATTCCGCCAAAGTTGGCCTCGACCAGGGAACTCCCTGGCCCGGTAAACCATTGACCGGGCGCGCCGAAACCAGGTAACTTGACCAACGCACTACTTTCGGCATGAGCGAAGAGGTCGATCGCCACTGGGGTATCGGCTCGGCCAACCGGGAGAGCGACCAATACGGGCGCCTGCACCACACCCGACCGCCCGAATCCGCGCGACCTGCCCGGTTACTGGGGAATCAAGGGGGCGTAGGTTTGTGTTTTCGCGGAAAGCCACCGCAATGGCGTTCAGAAGACGTACTCGCTTCGAAACCACTTCAGGAATCCGAGTCCGGACCGCGAATCCACGGTCCACGCCAACACGACCTGAGGTCGTCGGCATCACACCCACCCGGGGTTAACGGATGCCAGGGCGAGCCGGATCCTGTTGTGAATCGGCGGCTGGTACCGACCCGGCGGACTGCTCCAACTGCGGTCTCGACACCCAAGACGGGATGGACGAATCGACGTCCAGAGTTCGCATCGATCGCCTTCTCCCCGCGGACTCGCCGCGCAGTGAAGGCGAAGACGTCCAGCACGCGCGGGCGTTGGCGGAAAGCGGAGCGGTCCTGCCGCCGATCATCGTGCACCGGCCGACCATGCGGATCATCGACGGGATGCACCGGCTTCACGCGGCGCGCCTGCGCGGCGACGACCACATCGAAGTACGTTTCTTCGACGGCACCGAACCGGAAGCGTTCGTCATCGCCGTCGAGTCCAATGTCCGGCACGGGCTCCCGCTGTCCCTGGCTGACCGCAAGGCCGCGGCGTACCGGATCGTTCGGTCGCATCCGCATTGGTCCGATCGCGCTATCGCGTCGAGAACGGGACTCTCACACAAAACCGTTGGCGCGATGCGACGGCGGTCTAGTGGGGATATTCCCCAGTCGACCGTCCGAATAGGACGCGATGGCAAGCAACGGCCGGTACAGCAGGACGATGGCCGACGGCGGGCGAGCGACCTGATCAGCCGCGATCCGAGTGCGCCGATTCGGCAAGTGGCGGAGGACGCCGGGATTTCGGTATCCACGGCCAAAGACGTCCGGAACCGGCTTCGCCGCGGTGACGACCCGATTCCGCCAAGACAGCGGAAGGAACCTCCGCCGGAGGCCGAGAACGGGTTTCGGGAGTCTTCCGCGCGGCGGATCGGCACCGCCTCGGGCACTCCGCCGGGTCGTAACCGGACGGCCACGATCCGCGCCCTGCTCAACGATCCCTCCGTGCGGTACACCGAGACGGGCCGGACACTCGTGCGGCTGCTGCAGAGCCACAGCGTCGACGAAGACGAATGGGACGCTCTCGCCAGGCAGATCCCAGGGCATTGGCGGGCGCCGATCGCCGGACTCGCGCGCGACTACGCCGATAACTGGCACCAGCTCGCCGAACAGCTCGAATTCCTCCTGCGGCGGGACGGGAGCACCTGAGCGCCCCGGCCAGGGCGACAGGGCGGCCGGCCTGATCCCCGGCCGGCCGCCCTGGCCGGGGATCAGGCCGGTTGCCGCACGGTGGCGGTCAGCACGTCTTGGTGCACTCGCTGAAGATCCACCGACGGCGCCAGGCCCAGCTCCTCGCTCAGCAGGCCGCACACATCGCGATACGCCTGCAACGCCTCGCCACGGCGGCCCGCCAGATGCAGCGCGAAGATCAGCTGCGCGTGGAACCATTCGTTGAACGGGTGGTCCGCGACGAGCGACCGGAGCTCGGCGATGACCTCGCGGTGACGCCCCAGCAAAAGCTGTAACCGGACATGCAATTCCAGCGCGGCTATCCGCTTGTCCTCCAAGGCCGTGAGCATGCCTTCCAACACACGTCCACAGGGCACATTGGACAGTGCCGGACCGGACCACAGACCGAGCGCCTGGTCGAGCAGGCGCCGCGCTCTTTCCAGCTGGCCTGCCTGATGACAAGCCCGCGCCTCGGCGAACAACCGGTCGAACCGTTTGAAGTCCAGACCGGAATCGTCGAGGTGGAGCACATACCCGAGCGGCACCGTTTCGATGGCCCAATCGGGAAACGCCTTCCGGAGCAGGTAGGCGTAGGTTCGCGTGGTCAGAATCGCGCTGTTCGGCGGGTGGTCACCCCAGAGTTCCTCGACCGCCGACTCGATGGTGACCACATGATTGACCCGGAGCAGCAGCAACCCCAGGATCTGCCTGACCTTGGGCGCCGTCGGCGTACGCACCCGGCCCTGATCGATGACCGACAACGGCCCCAATAGCCTGAATTCCATCCGCATCTCCGTTTCTGCACGAGCTTCGACGACCGGAAACGCCGAAATCGGCGAACCGAACCAAAAGACCGTGAAGCGAATTCAGTACAGCACATCGAGAACGTTCGAGCTATTTCCTCCGTAGCACGCTGTCACCCCGGATTGCCTTATAAGCAAGGAAAAGTCAAGTCCCGCCAGGCGCTCGACGCGGCTTGACGGACGCTTCCGCGCTTCCGTACGGTCGACCTTCGAGCACCGGTCGAGAATTGTCGCAAGATTCCTCTATCGCGGCTCTGAAAGCGACATAAGCGAATTCGTCCCCACTTCCCGGGAGCCATCATGCCCGCGACACCCTCTCCTCGCGAGATCTTCGCCAAGGTCCAGCAGAGCATCCAGAACGGCGGCCGCGGCGAGGTCGCCGACTTCTACGCCGAGGACGCCGAAGTCGAGCACGTCTTCGGCGTCGGGCAGAGCAAGTGGAAGGGCCGTGAACAGCTGCGGGCGTTCTTCGACCGCCGGGTCACGGACCGGATAAAACTCAAGGCGCACAACACTTTCGTGCATGAGACGACCGATCCCGAGGTGATCGTCGCCGAATGGGATTACGACCTGCTCGACACCGAGACCGGGATGACCATCCGGCTGCCGAACCTGGTCGTCATGCGCGTCCGCGACGGTCTGATCGTCTCGTCCCGCGACTACCACAACCACCTGGCCCTTGCCGCGGCGAACGGGAAGCTCACCGAACTGGTCGCGATGGTCGAGAAGACCACCGCGGCCTGAGGGGCGGGCAACCGTGGACACAGACGTGGTGATCGCCGGCGGTGGGCCGGTGGGGCTGATGCTCGCCTGCGAACTCAGGCTGTACGGCGTCGGAACGGTCGTGCTCGAACGGCTACCGGAACCCACACGGCAGTCCAGGGCGCTGTCACTCCACGTCCGGACAGCGCAGACCCTGGACCGGCGTGGCCTGCTGGACCGCTTCCTGGCCGCGCAACGGGAAGTGCTGGGCATCGGCCCGAACGGCAGGCGGACCGGTTCGCATTTCGCCGGGATCCCCGGGATCGATTTCGCCCTGCTGGACACCGATGTACCGCACCTGGCCTTCATGCCGCAGACCGTCACCGAGCGCCTGCTCACCGAACGGGCCGCGGAGCTCGGCGTCGTCCTGCACCGCGGTCAGGAGGTCACCGGGTTCACCCGGACCGAAGACGGGGTGATCGTCCATTCCACCGGCGCCAGGGCACGCACCTTGCGGGCGCGGTACCTGGTCGGCTGTGACGGCGGCGCCAGCACGGTGCGGAAGCTGGCCGGGATCGGGTTCCCCGGCACCCCGGCGACGGTGGCCGGGATGACCGGCGAGCTGGTTCTGGGCGACCCCGAACACGCACCGAAGGGCTGGCGGCGTACCCGGCGCGGCTGGACGCTGATGCTCCCCTACCCGAAGTCCGCCTTCACCCGGGTCGTGACCCTCGACTTCGCCGGGCCCGAAACCGGCGGGGCGGCCGAACCGACGCTCCGCGACCTGGAGCGAAAAGTCGAGGACATTCTCGGCCACCCGGTGCCGATGGCCGAGCCGACCTGGATCTCCCGGTTCAGCGACGCCTCCAGGATCGCCGACGACTACATCTCGGACCGGGTGCTGCTGGCGGGCGACGCCGCGCACATCCATTTCCCCGCCGGAGGGCCCGGCCTCAACATCGGCCTGCAGGACGCGGTGAACCTCGGCTGGAAACTCGCCACGGTGATCGGCGGCCACGCCACCGGCGAGTTGCTCACCACCTACCCCGCCGAGCGGCGTCCCGTCGCCGAGGCCGTCCTGCGCACCACGCGGGCACAGCTCGCCTTGATGCGGACGGACGAGGGAACCGATCCGCTCCGCGAGGTGTTCGCCGAGCTGATGGAACTCGACGAGGTCAGGCTGCACATGACCGAGCTCTCCAGCGGGTACCGGGTCCGGTACGAGTTCCCGGACGCGACCTCACCGCTCGTCGGCCGGTTCGCCCCGGACGTCCGGCTCCTCACCGAGGCCGGTTCGCGGCGGCTCGCAGAGCTGCTCCACACCGGCCGCGCGGTTCTCCTGCAGTTGGGCAACCCCCACCGGTACGGCGAGTACGCCGCCGGCTGGGCGGATCGGGTCGACGTCGTCACAGCCGAACCGGAAGAGCACGACCGTGTGCTCGCGGATGTCGAAGCGCTGCTGATCCGGCCCGACGGCTACACCGCGTGGGCGGCCACCACCGGCGATCACCACGGCACACCGGCCGGACTCGACCGCGCCCTGCGCGGCTGGTTCGGCGTTCCCACCGCGCGTTCGACGGCCCGGAAGGAGCCGGCATGACCACCTTCACCCAACGCTCTCTCGTCGAGACACTCCAGGCGTACAAGCGGACCAGTCTTCTCAAGGCGGCGCTCGAACTCGCGGTTTTCGACGCTGTCGCCGACGGGCCTGCCGACGCGCGTTCGATCGCGAAGTCCCTCGGCACCGACGAACGGCGGACCGGCATCCTGCTCGGCGCTCTGGCCGCGACCGGTCTCCTCGAATGCGAAGGTGACGAGTTCGTCCTGCCCGAAGGGGGCGAACTGCTGGTGAGCACCAGCCCCACGTTCCGAGGAGGAGCCGTGAAACTCCTCGTCAGTGACGCGGAATGGGACGCGATGCGTGATCTCGCGACGCTGACGCGGACGGGTGGGCCGCCGTTGGCCACCAACCCCGGCTTCGCCTACTGGCAGGACTTCGCCGCGCAGGCCACGTTCGTCACGAAGAGCACCATCGACGTCGTCCTCGACGCCCTGGCACCTTGGGTCATGGACCGCGCCGCACCGCGTTTGCTCGACGCCGGCTGCGGTCACGCGTTGTTCGGGCTGTTGTTCACCGAACGGTTCGCCCACGCCAGGATGACCGGGATCGACTGGGCGGACGTACTCCCCGCCGCGCGGGCACAGGCGGAGAAGCTCGATGTCGCCGATCGTGCGGAGTTCCTGCCCGGTGACGCGTTCACCGCGCCACTCGGCGGGCCTTACGACGTCGTCGTGGCGGCCAACCTCCTTCCGTTGTTCTCCCCGGAACGCTGCGCGGAGCTGCTGCGCCGGTTCGCCGCGGTCCTCGCGCCCGGTGGGCGGCTGGTGCTGACGGGATTCGTGACCGGCGAACGGCCGCCGTCGGAAGAGGCAGAAGCACATCTGCTGTCGCTGCTGATGCTGGCCTGGACCACCGGCGGCGAGGCACATTCGGTCGCGACCTACCGGGAATTACTCGCCACCACCGGGTTCGGCCAACCCGAGGTCCTGCCGGTCGGCTCTCTCCCGGTCCGGGTCCTTGTCGCCACCCAGCAGACATCCGTTGCCAGCGAAGGGATCGGCTGATGGAGTACACCTCAGTGGGCAAGAGCGGCCTGATGGTGAGCAGGCTCGCCTACGGCAACGCGCTCACGCACGGCGAACAAGTGGACGAACGGGTGTCCTTCGCCTGTGTTCACGCGGCCCTCGACGCCGGTATCACCACTTTCGACACCGCGGACGCCTACGCCGCGGGCCGGGCCGAGGAGATCCTCGGCCGGGCGCTCGGCCGGAACCGGCGTGACGATCTGGTGCTGTGCACCAAGGTCGGCCGGTCCAAAAGGGACGATCCGAATGCGGGTCGCTTGTCCCGCAAACACATCTCCGAATCGCTGCACGGCTCACTCCGGCGGCTGAACACCGACCACATCGACCTCTACCAGGCACATCGATTCGACCCGGACACACCGCTTGAGGAGACCATGCGCGCCTTCGCGGACCTCGTGACGGCGGGAAAGGTGCTCTACGTCGGGGTCTCCGAGTGGCCGGCGGAGGAGATCAAGGCAGCCGCCGCCCTCGCCCGCGAGCTCGGTGTTCCGCTGATCTCCAATCAGCCCCAGTACTCGCTGCTGTGGCGCGTGATCGAGGCGGAGGTGATCCCTGCCTGCACGGAACTGGGCATCGGCCAGCTGGTGTGGTCGCCACTGGCCGGCGGTGTGCTGACGGGGAAATACGCGCCGGGAACCCCGGCCCCCCAGGACAGCAGGGCCGCCCGGTCACCGATCGGCGCCCAGTCGATCAACCGCTGGAACTACCTCGACGACGCCGTGCTCACCGCGGTCCGCAGTCTCGCACCTCTGGCCTCCGAAGCGGGGCTCACCCTGCCGCGACTGGCGATCGCGTGGGTGCTGAAGAACCCGGCCGTGTCGTGTGCCCTCCTGGGCGCGACCAGGCCGGAGCAGCTGACGGACAACGTCGGGGCCCTGTCGGTGAAGCTCGACGACGACCTTCTGAAGCTCATCGACGAGGTGGTGGAACCGGTCGTCCGGCGAGATCCCGTCCTGACCAGGGACCCGCTCGGGCCGGCCTCGCGGCTTCGCTGAGGACAGAGGAGAAGGCCGGTGTTCACCGAAAAGGAGATCGCTTACCTGCGCTCCCAGCGCCTCGGCAGGCTCGCCACCGTCGGCGAGAACGGCGAGCCGCACAACGTTCCGGTCGGCGTCCACTACAACGCCGCACTCGGGACGATCGACATCGGCGGGCTCGGCATGGGGGCCAGCCGGAAATACCGCGACGTGCGGCGCAACGCGCTGGTCGCGTTCGTGGTCGACGACGTGGATCCGATCGACCCGTGGACCCCGCGGGGCATCGAGATCCGCGGCACCGCCGAAGCACTCGCCCACGGCGGCAAGCGGTTCAACGACGTCGTCGCCGACGAGATGATCCGGATCACCCCACACCGGATCGTCTCGTGGGGCATCGAGGCCCCTTGGCAAGACGGTACCCACGCGCGGGGCATCCGCCCCGCGTCGCCGACCCCGATCGCGGGGAGAAGTGAGGAGAAATGACCGAGCTGATCCATGAAGTCCACGTGCCTGCCCCGGCGGGCGACCTGTTCGACCTTCTCGCCGCCCAGGAGCAGAACCATCTGTACTACCCGACGCATCTGTTCGCCGAGACCGTCGGACAGGAGGGTGGCGACGATCTGATCGACCGCTGGGTCATCGACGGCGACCAGGTCAAATCGTGGCGGGTACGGCGCTCGCTCGATCGCGAGGGGCGGAAGATCTCCTACGCGCACGTCGATCCGGCGGCGCCGATCCGGTCCATGGTCGCCGAATGGACGTTCCTACCCGACGGTGAAGACGGAACGCTGGTCCGCACCCGTCACGGCTTCGAGATCGCCGACGACGACGCCACGGCCGTCAAGAAGGTGTCCGAGCACATGGATCGCAACGTTCCCGAAGTGCTCGAGCACTTCCGCTGGCTCGCGGCGAACATCGCGACACTGCGGGACCGGACCTTCACCGCGGACCGCACCGCACGGGTGAAGGCCACGATCGACGAGGTGTACGAGTACCTCCTCGGCGAGACCGCCGACGAGTCGAAGTACGCGCGGGTGCTCAAGGCGCCGAACCGCATCCTGCACAAATGGCGGGCCGGACTGCCCGGTGACTTGTATTCGCTCACCGGCGAATACCGGCTCACCGAGCACGGCTCCGAGGTCGAGGTCCTGGTCGGCAACACCATCGTGCTTCCGGTGGACCTTGACCCCGGCCTCGTGGAGAAGACCGGCAGGAAGGTCGCCGGCAAGTCGGAGAAGAACCTGCAGGAGATCGTCGCGCGTTTCGCCGCCAAGGCCTGACTCGCCGCTTCGTGTTCCGCGAGAGGACTCAGGAGAACCATGGATCTGGAACAGGCCAAACCGGACGCCTACCGGCCACTGATGCCGCAAGAACGTGCCGAACACATCTGGGAGCTGCACAAATCCCTGGTCGACCGGGGCAGCGCGGCGGCCGAATGTGAGCAGACCTTCTCGTTTCTCGGCTTGGATCTGGTGGTCCCGCCACAGGTCCTGGGTATCGGGCCGGTCTCCTACTTGCTCGGTGAGGCGATTCTCGCCGAAGTCCAGGAAGGCGACCGAGTACTGGACATGGGCACCGGCTGCGGGGTCAACGGCATTCTCGCGGCGAGCAAGGCGTCGCGGGTCCTCGCCGTCGACATCAACCCGCATTCGCTGGCGGCCGCCCGGGACAACGCCGACCGGAACGGTGTGGGAGACCGGGTCGAGGTGCGCCACAGCGACATCTTCGACGATGTCGACGGCGTGTTCGATCTGATCATCTTCAACCCGCCGTTCCGCTGGTTCGCCGCACGGAACGTGTTCGAATCCGCCACCACGGACGAGAACTACGCCGCGTTGACGAGGTTCGTGCGCCAGGCTCGCGCGCACCTCAGTGACAAGGGGCGGATGCTGATCTTCTTCGGCACCGCCGGCGACCTGGACTACCTACGGAAACTCACCGACGAAGAGGGGTTCCGGAGAGACACGGTGTCCCAGCACAGCAGGTATGTCGCCGGGATGCAGGTGGACTTCTTCACCTATCGTCTGTCCTGAGTGGACCCAGCCTGACGGGCGGATGCCGGTATCGACGACGGAGGATCGGGGACGTCAGCGTCCCCGATCCTCCGTTGATGAACCCCAGGTCGGCCACGGATCTCTGACAGACCCCGAGCGGGGAAGATTCCGGACGTTGAACGTCCGGAATCTTCCCCGCTCATTCACGTCGGCCCCAGGTTGCCGAAGACCGACGGTCAGTTGTCCCCTTCTTCCCGGCGGCCCACCACCACGGTGCTGGTGCCACGCGGGAATCGCTGTGCGGCCACATAGGTCAGTCCGGCCTTCTCCATCCATTCGCGACACTCGGCCACGGTGTAGTCCGAACCGCCGGTGGTGTTGAGCGCGACGTTCAGGCTGCCGATGAAACAGTGCAGATCGGGATTCTCCTCGTCCAGCATCTGGTCGTAGACCATCACCACCCCGCCGGGACGGACCGCCTGACGGGCCCGCTGCAACAGTTCCAGACGCTGCGGTACCGGCCAGTCGTGCAACACGTGACCGAAGATCATCACGTCGCTCTCGGGCAGCGGATCGGTGAAGGCGTCGCCCGCGTGATAGCGGACCTTGTCCGTCAGCCCGAGTTCCGTGATCAGTTCCCGGAAGTACGGTTCGACGGCGGGAAGCTCGAAGACCGTTCCCGTCAGATGCGGATGCGCGGTGACCAGGTGGGAGGCCAGCCTCCCTCGCGATCCCCCGACGTCCACGAAGGACTTGTACGCCGACCAGTCCACGAAGGCCGCCAGCTGGGGGCCGACGAGTGAGATGTTCGCGTCGATGTGGTCGAGCAGTCCCTTGGTCTTCACCGGGTCGGTGTAGAGCGCCTCGAAAAGGTCCGGATCTTCGACACCGGCCTTCTGCTCGCCGTCGCGCAACGCTTCGGTGAGCTTGGCCCACCCTGGGAAGTGCCGTTTACTGGCCGCCTTCACCCGGCCCCCGAGGTAGAGTGACCCGCCGGGCACCAGATGGTCCGCTGTCACCTTGGTGTTGGCGTAGCGCTCACCTTTCCGTTCCAGCAGACCGAGCGCGACCAGCGCGGTCAGGAAATCGCGCGTCAGCCTCGGATGCAGTTCGAGCCGGGCCCGGATCTCCGGTTCGGCCGCCGGGCCGTCGGCGAGCAGTTCGAACAGGCCGATCTCGACCGCGCTGTGCAGCAGCTTCGACTGTGCGAAACCGTGATTGAGCCGGAAGATCGACACCGCGTCGGTCACCCGGTCACCGTTCATCGTCATGACATTCCCTTTCCTTGTCTCGCTGTTCGAGGAAATCCGAGAGCTCGCCGATCGCTTCGGGCCATCCATGCGCGGCAGGTGGCAGCAACGGGATCACCGGGATCCGGCGACCCCGGACGAGCGGATGCCGCCGGGCCAGCATCGAGAGGGTGTTGCCCGGCCCGGATTCGACGATCACATCCGTTCCCGCGCCGAGCAGGGCGTCGAGAGCGCGGTCGAACAGGACAGGCTCGGCGATCTGCCGCGCCCAGAACCCCGGTGTGAGAGCCTGGCCGGGCTGGAGCAGTTCGCCGGTCTTCGCCGACCAGATCGGAATCCGGGGCGCCCTCAGTGGCACCGCCGAGATCCCCTTCTCGAAGACCTCGGCCGCGTCCGCGAGGGCCGGACTGTGGAACGGTTGCAGGGCCCCGACGCGTCGGCAGCCGATCCCCGCCTTCCTCAGCGACTCCTCCACGACACGCAAGGCGGGTTCGGACCCAGACAGCACCGTCTGGCCCGGTGCGTTGACGGCCCCGATCACCGGGTCGGTCTCCCTCACCCACCCGGCGAGCCGCTCCGGCTTCGCCGCGACGGCCAGCAGACCGCCGGCGGCGGCACCGCGGAGCGCCGCCGACCTTGCCCGCATGATCACCGCCGCGCTTGGCAGGTCGAAGACGCCTGCCAGCGCGGCGGCGGCCAGTTCACCCACGCTGTGCCCGAGCAGCGCCGAAACCCGATGTCCGCGGTCGAGCAACGTGCGGCCGACCGCGTAGCCGATGGCGAACAGCAGGGGCTGGGCGCGGGACGCGTCGTCGATCGGGACGGCCGGGCGGATGGCCAGCCAGTCGGCGCGTAACAAGGCGCCGTCGGCGCCGAGTTCGGTGAAGAACTCGTCCATCACGGCGGTGAAGACAGGCTCGGTACCGTAAAGCTCCGTCGCCATCCCCGGCTGCTGCGCGCCCTGCCCTGGCAGGAGCAGGGCGATCCGGGTCACGCCGGGACAATCGTCTCGATCAGGTGCAGGTACGAGTTGACCGGTCGGACGCCGGCGACACTCAGCCCGGCTTCACGGACCAGACCGAGCAGTCCCTCCTTCGTATGCTTCTTGCCGCCGACGTTGAGTAACAGCAACAGATCCATCGCGGTGGTGAACCGTGGTTCCGGGCTTTCGTCGACGAGATTCTCGATGATCACCACCCGCGCGCCGGGGCGGGCGGCGGCCGCGGCGTTGCGCAGCGCGAGCACCGTGCTCTCGTCACTCCATTCGAGAATGTTCTTGAACAGGTACAGATCGGCTTCGACAGGGATTGATTCGAGGCAGTCGCCCGGTACCAGCCGGGCGCGCTCGCTCAGCGTGCCGCCCTCCGCGAGTCGCGGATCCGCGCCCGCGACCACGCCCGGCAGGTCGAACAGCACACCACGCAGTCCGGGATGCCGCTCCAGCAAGGTGGCCAGTACCTGTCCCTGCCCGCCCGCGATGTCGGCGAGCACACCGACACCGCCGACGTCGAGCACGTCGGCGACCGCCACGTTCGACAGCCTGCTCGACTGCGTCATCGCCCGATCGAACACCGCCGCGGACTCGGGTGCCTCGGCGTGGAGATGGGCGAAGAAGTCCTTCCCGTGCAGCGTGGGGAACACGCTGCGGCCGGTGCGGATCGCCTCGTCGAGCCGGGGCCACAGTTCCCACGTCCACGGTTCGGTCGCCCACAGGGCGTTGTACTTCACCCCCCGTGGCGCGTCCTCGCGCAGCAGCCTCGACGTCTCGGTGTGGACGAACCTGCCGTTGTCCTCGGCGAAGATCTCGTGGCTGGTCAAGGCCCGGAGCAGCCGCCGCAACGCGCCGGGGTCGGCACGTACCGCCGTCGCGAGTTCCTCAGCGGTGGCCGGAGTGTCGCCGAGCGCGTCCGGCAGGCCGAGGCGGATGGCGGCCCGGATCGCCGCCGCGCACGCGGCGCTGTGCGCGAGCTCCCGCATCCGGCTCACCGCGGGCGGCAGTGTGGGTACCGTGCTGGTCATGGGCTTCCCTTCTCCTCCGGAACGGGGGGCTCAGCTCGCGGCGACCGCCTCGGTGCGCTTGACCAGTTCGAACGGCGCCGCGTCGGCCTTGGCGAGCCCCAGTACCCGCTTGACCGGACCGCGGAAGCCTTCGCCACTGATCGCGGCCTTGTGCGCGGCGGCGTCCTCCCACACCGCGGTCTCCACGTAGACCTTGGCGTCGGTGGCCGAGCGGTACAGGTGATAGGACCGGAAACCCGGCTGTGCGGCCATGTACTCGGTGATCTCCTGCAGCACCTGCTCGAATTCTTCGCTGTCGCCGTTGACGGTGAAGCGGTTGATGAACGTGTACATTCTCTGCTCCTCTTCCTGGTGGGGGTTTCCGTTCCCGGCGCGGACCAGTCGCTCGCGCAGTTCGCGGCGAGCGACCTTCCCGGTCGGTGACCTCGGGATCTCGTCGACCAGCTCGACGTGACGGAGATGTTCGTAGTAGGGCAACCGGGTGGCGACATACTCGGCGACCTCGGCCACGTCGAGTCCTGGCGCGGCCGGGACGATCAGCCCGTACGCGACGGCGCCGCTGAGCTCGTCCGGATAGTCGACGACAGCGCAGTCGGCCACACCGGGATGGCGGAGCAATACGCGCTCGATCTCGGTCGGCGAGACCAGCCAGTTGTCGCATTTGAAGACGTCCTTGATGCGGTCGACGACGAAAAGCCTGCCGCTGTCGTCGTGACGGCCGATGTCGCCGGTGGCGAACCAACCGTCCGCGTCGACGTCCGCCCCGTCGGCGCGCCCGAGGTAACCGGCCATCACCTGCGGACCGCGTACCTGGACTTCGCCGCGCTCCCCCGGCGGGAGCACGGTCCGGCCGCCGACCTCGACGATCCGGCATTCGGTCCCGGCCACCGGCAGGCCCGACGAACCGACGGTCGGCGCGTCGAGGTCGTCGAAGTGGGTGGACGGCGACGTCTCCTGCAGGCCGTAGCCCTGCGCCACCGCGACACCGAACTGTCCCACGAGCGCGCGGGTGGTGGCGGGCGGCAACGCCGAGCCGCCGCAGAGAAAGGCCCGCAGGCTCGGCACCCGCAACCCCGCCAGCCGGGGATCCTTGGCCAGCCGGGACATCCGCACCGGGAGGCTGTAGAAGTGGGTGGCCCCGAACCGGTCCGCAGCGCCGATCGCCTCGACCTCGTCGTCACGCGGCCAGAGCACGAGGGTGCCCGCGGCGGCGACGCTGATCGTCGCGTGCATCAGGTGGAACGTCGGCAGGAAGTCGAAGAGCACGGACGAGCCGTCGAGGCGGTGCGCGGCGGCGGTCTGTGCCGCATTCACCAGTAGATTGCGGTGGGAGAGCCGGACGGCCTTCGGCGGTCCGGTGGTCCCGCTGGTGAACTGCAGGCAGGCCGTGTCCTCCGGCGCGGCGGTGGGGGTGGGGGCCGGACGCGCCGACGAGTCGAGCAGATCCTCCACAGTGGACAATTCGAGACCGGGGTCCCGCCGGGTGAGGATGATCGTCCGCAGGTCCGGAAGTGCCCCAAGGAAAGGTAAGAGCCGCCGGTACACCTCGGGCGGAATGACCGCGACCCGAGCCCCGCACAGCCTCAGGACATGGGAGAGCCCTTCCCCTCGCAGCAGGGGATTCACCAGGGCCGGCACGGTGGCCCCCCGCACCGCGCCGAAGAACGTCACCGGGAACACCGGATCGAGAACCGCGGCCAGCGCCACGACGCCGCCAGGCCCGGCCAGCTCACGCAACGCCGCTGCGCAGGAAGACACCCGCCCGTCCAGCCGGCGGTAGGTCAGGTCGAGTCCCGGCGCCCGCACGGCCCACCGGTCCGGTACGCGGGCGGCCGCGGTCCGCAGCAGGTCGTCGATCCTCGGCCCGCCGATCAGGGACTCGATCGACGCCAGCGGGGCACCCACCGCCACCAGCCCGGACGTTTCCTGCCGCACCGTCGACACGGTCACTTCTCCGGCAGGTCGTCGCGGCGGACACGGCGGTGCCGGACGCGCAGCTCGCCGTCGTCCCGCACGAGGACGTCCTCGCAGACACAGCTGAGCTCGACGGCCGCTACGCCGCCTTGGGGAATGGCGAGCACGGTCGCGTAGGTATGGGTGTGGATCGTGCCGTCCGGCTGCTCGGCGACCTGAAGCATGCCGAGCCAATGACGGCGGCGGACCCCTTGCTCGGCAAGCTTCCGGTGTGCGGTATGGGCACCTTCGACAATCGCCTTCCGACCTTCCTGTGGCTTCGGATGGGCGTTCGCGGTGAAGACGCCGTCCTCGGTGAAAGTGCCTGCCCAGTCGTCGATCTCACCTTCGTCGAGGTACCGCATCTGACGGCTGTAGAAGTGCTGGATCTCCACGTACAACGCAGTGGTCCCGGCGAGTCCCGCGGGTGGGGCGAACGACGACATGAGTGGTCCTCCTCGGAGCTCGGGTCTTCGACGGATCCGCCGGTGACGACGACCGTCGCACCGGCCGTTCGACCGCCGATAGAGCGCGCCGCGCTCGAATCCCGTTCTGCCCCGGATCGAACGAGGTCCGTCAGCCTCGGTTCGTCGTGGAGCGACAGCGGGAGAAGGGATGCCGATGCGTACAACGCCGAACGAACAGGTCGCGCTGGTCACCGGTGCCACGAGCGGGATCGGCCTGGCGATCGTCCGGCTGTTGGCCGGGCAGGGTCTGCGGGTCTTCCTCTGCGCGCGGACCGCCGAGAACGTCGCCTCGACGGTCAAACAGCTGGGTGAGGAAGGCCTGACCGTCGACGGGATCGAGGGAGACGTACGTGACCGCGCGGCCGTCCACCGGGTCGTCGAAGCCGCGGTCTCGCGGTTCGGCCCCCTTGACGTGCTGGTGAACAACGCCGGCCGCAACGGTGGCGGGGTCACCGCACAGATCACCGACGAACTGTGGAACGACGTCGTCGCGACGAATCTGACGAGCGTCTTCACCGTCACCCGCGAAGCATTGACCACCGGCGGGCTGGCCGAGTCCGCCCGAGGCCGCATCATCACCATCGCCTCGACCGGGGGGAAACAAGGCGTCCCACTCGGCGCGCCGTATTCCGCGGCGAAGGGCGGTGTCATCGGCTTCTCGAAGGCGTTGGCCAAGGAGCTGGCGCCGAGCGGGATCACCGTCAACGCGGTATGCCCCGGCTACGTGGAGACCCCGATGGCGGTACGGGTCCGGCAGGCCTACGCCAAAACCTGGCGGGTCAGCGAAGAAGAAGTGCTCGCGACGTTCAACGCCAAGATCCCGCTCGGGCGCTACGCCACCCCCGACGAGGTGGCCGGCATGGTCGGCTACCTGGTCACCGACGCCGCCGCTTCCGTCACCGCACAGGCGATCAACGTCTGCGGCGGCCTCGGCAGCTACTGAATCTTTCCAGCGAACAGGAAGGACGGCCAGTGCCGACCCTCATCGGATGTCACCGCACCCAGCACCGGATCGACATCGACGCGCCGCCCGACGTCGTCTACCGGATCATCACCGATGCCACGACCTGGCCACAGCATTTCGCCCCGACCATCCATGTGGAACGGTCGCGAGTGGACCGCGCCAGCGAACGGCTGCACATCTGGGCCATCGCCAACGAAGCGGTGAAGAGCTGGACGTCGATCCGTCACCTGAATCCGGACGCCCGCCGGATCCGGTTCCGGCAGGAGGTCTCCAGCCCACCGGTGGCGAACATGGGCGGCGAGTGGCAGGTGTTGCCCCGCGACGGCGGCGGGACGCTCCTGGTGCTCGACCACGACTTCGACGCGATCGACGACGATCCCGACGCGGTCGCCTGGATCACCGAAGCCACGAACTCCAACAGTGAAAAGGAACTGGCGAACATCCGCGCCTTGGCAGAGCACTGGGAACGGGCCAACGAGCTGTTGTTCACCTTCGACGACGCGGTACTGGTGCGCGCGCCGCTGGACGTCGTCTACGACTTCCTCTACGCCGCGTCCGAATGGCCGGACCGGCTGCCCCACGTGGCCCGGCTCGATCTGGTCGAGGACGTCCGGAACGTCCAGCGGATGGCCATGGACACCCGCACCAAGGACGGCAGCACGCACACCACCGAGTCGATCCGGATCTGCTTCCCCGGCGAACGGATCGTGTACAAGCAGCTGGTCACGCCTTCGCTGATGACCACGCACACCGGGGAGTGGCGGTTCGAGCGAAGCGGCCTCGGCGTCATCGTCACCTCGCGACACACGGTGATCCTCAACGAGAACACGATCAAACCGGTGCTGGGCGCCGACGCGACGGTCGCGACCGCGCGTGATTTCGTGCGTCGCGCGGCCGGGGGCAACAGCCGGGACACCTTGGCACTGGCCAAGAAGTTCGCCGAGGCGAGCCATGTCTGATCCCGAAGTTCTCGTCGCGGGCGCGGGCCCGGTGGGGCTGACCGTGGCGCTGGAACTCGTCCGCCGCGGGGTACGGGTGCGCGTGGTGGACAAGGCCACCGGACCGGCGACGTCGAGCCGGGCGCTCGCCACCCACCCGCGCACCTTGGAGATCTGCCACCAGATGGAGGTGCTCGGCGATCTGCTGCCGAGGGGCCAGCGGGTGCGGCATTTCACCATTCATCTGAAGGGACGACGGCTGATCGCCTTCGACGCCGACTACTCCCGGATGCCGACGCGGTTCCCGTTCAGCCTGATGGTCGATCAGGTCGTGGTCGAGCAGGTGCTTCGCGACACCTTGCGCCGACGCGGCGTCGAGGTCGAATGGGGTGTCGGGCTGACGGACTTCCACCAGGATCACACCGAAGTGACGGCCACGCTCCGCCAGGCGGACGGGCACACCGAGGAGATCGCGGTGCCCTGGCTGGTCGGCACCGACGGGGCACACAGCCTGGTACGCCGCACCCTGGGTATCCGCCTGCTCGGCGACTCGACGCAGACCTGGCTCAACGCCGACGTCGAACTGGACGTCGACCTGCCGAGAGACAGCAACCATCTGGTGCACCACGGCAAAGGGACCCTGCTGCTGGTTCCGTTTCCGGAGCCGGGCAAGTGGCGGGTGGTCGACACGGAGGATTCCGACCACGCCGGTGAACCGGAAGTGGTGCGGGCCAGGCTGGCGGACAAGCTTTCCCGTGCGCTCGGCCACGCCGTCGCGGTGCCGGAGCCCAGTTGGCTTTCGGTCTTCACCGTGCAGCAGAGGAAGGTCGAACGGATGCGGAGGGGACGCTGTTTCGTCGCGGGCGACGCCGCCCACGTGCACAGCCCCGCTTCGGGGCAGGGGATGAACACCGGAATCCAGGACGGGTACAACCTGGCATGGAAGCTCGCTGACGTCGTCCGGGGGTATGCGGACGAGAAGCTGCTCGACAGTTACGGCGCCGAGCGGGTCCCGATCGGCGAAAAGCTGCTGCGTTCGACGCGCACCGCAACCGCCTTGGTGGCCTTGCGCAACGCGCTCGCGCTGGTGTTCATGCCACCGGGGCTGGGCATGGTGAACGCGGTCAAACCACTGAAGGGCCGGCTGGAGCGCAAGCTGATCCAGGGCTTCTGCGGACTTACCCTGAGCTACCCGGACAGTCCGCTGAGCGAGCCGGACGCGGGAACCGGACGGTTCGTCCCCGGTGCGCGTGTGGCCTGCGACAGTGCCGAAGAGCGTGCTTCGGCAGGCTGGCGGGAGCTCTGCGCTGAACTGACCGATCCACGGTGGACCCTGCTGCTGTTCTGTGACGATCGGAGTGATCCCGTGCCGTCGGCGGTCAAGCGGTTCGAGGATGCGGTGTCGGTGCGGGTCGTTTCGGCCTCACCGCACGGCGAACGCTCGATCCCCGATCCCGGCGACATGGTGCGGCAGGCGTTCGCTCTGCCCGCGCGGAGCTACGCGCTCGTGCGCCCGGACGGCTACCTCGCCGCCAAAGGCGGCTATGAGGACGACGGCGTCCTGTTCGCCGTCCTGACCGCCCGGCACCTCATCCCAGCGGACCGCGACGCCGGGCTACCGGCCTGAGCACGAGGAGGCCGCCGTGCGGATCGTAGATCTCTCGTCCACAGTGGACGCCTCGGTGGAGTGGGAGGCGAACCCGGTCGAACACCGGGTCCTCTCCCCCGCCGAAGGCGCCGAGCACATGGCAAGGCAGATGCGGGAAAACTTCTCGATCGACTTCGACGTTTCGGTTCTTCCCGAAGGAGAATTGCTCTCCCTCGACACCTTCACGTTGACCTCGCACACCGGGACACATGTGGACGCGCCCTCCCATTACGGGTCCAAGGCCGACTACGGCGTCCCTCGCCACATCGATGAGATGCCACTGGACTGGTTCACCGGTCCGGGCATCGTCCTCGACCTCACCGGCGAGCCGGTCGGCGCGGCGGGCGCTGACCGGCTCCGCGCCGCGTTCGACCGGATCGGCACCACCCCCGCCCCCGGCGACATCGTGTTGCTGCACACCGGTGCCGACCGGCTTGCCGGTACGGAGAAGTACTTCACCGACTTCACCGGGCTCGCCGCCGCGGCCACGAACCTGCTGCTGGACCTCGGCGTACGGCTGATCGGTACCGACGCGTTCAGCCTGGACGCGCCGTTCGCCGACATGATCGAGCGTTATCGCCTCACTCAGGACCGCTCGGTGCTGTGGCCCGCCCATTTCGCGGGCCGCCGTCGCGAATATTGCCAGATCGAAAGGCTCGCCAACCTCGGCGCGCTCCCGCGGCCGACCGGGTTCACCGTCTGCTGTTTCCCGGTCAAGCTGGCCAGGGCCGGCGCCGGCTGGGCCCGCGCGGTGGCACTGCTGGACGAGAGCCAGGGCCCCGAGGAGCGACCATGAACCCGGATCGGCTCGACGTCTCTTCCGCCGTCCTCGATTCCTGCATCGGCGAGGACCGGTTCCGCTCGATCATGAGCGCGTTCCCCTCAGGGGTCACGGTGGTCACCACGCTGGACGAGCGGGGCGAGCCGCTCGGAGTGACCTGCAGCGCCACGTGCAGCGTCTCGCAGACCCCGCCGCTGCTGCTGGCCTGCCTGCACAGCGGCAGCCGTGTGCTGCGCGCGATCCTGGCCAGGCATCGGCTGATCGTCAATTTCCTGCGGGACAACAGGGAAGCGACATCCACCCGCTTCGCCACCCGGCACGACGATCGCTTCTCGTCGGTGACCTGGCGGCCGTCTCCCGAGTCGGGGCTTCCGTGGCTCGTCCAGGACACGATCGCCTACGCCGACTGCGCGCTCGTCGGTGCGGTCGAAGCGGGCGACCACACGGTCCTGCTCTGCGCCATCGTCGGCGGCCAAGCTCGTGAAGAGACGTTCGGACCGCTCATGTACTGGCGACGGCAGTATGGCCGCTGGCCGGTCGGCGAAGACGGTTCCGCCACCGCACTGACGATGGCCACCGAAGGCTGAGTATCGCCATCTATATCGTTATGGTCGGTATCGATATAGCGCTAGCGCGCTCTGCGCATCAGTCAGACACTTGCGTTCTGCGGGAAAGTTGCAGCTCAAGCGGCTTTATCCAGCAAATCGGGATGCTCGATAACTCAGACATGTGACCCACGTCACCTTGTATCGAGATAGTTAACGATATAACTTGACTGCATCAGGGCTTACGAAAGAGCTCGACCAGTCAGGTATGAGGAGACACGATGACTTCCCCCGACGCCGGCCAGAACGGGGACGAGGAGCGCCGGACCCGGCGGGAGACCACTTTCACCCGCGAGGAGTTGCTCGAGGCGCTCGAGAACAACGAACTTCATGGACGCGAACGGCGTCCCTTCGCCGAGGAAGACGACCCGCGAGAACGCCGCCGGGACGAGGACGACACCCGGCACGACACGCGCCGAACCGAAGACGATGGATCCCGCAGGCCGGCCGAACGTGGCGAAGCCGCCCGTCGCGGCGGCCGCAATTCGAACCGCGCCCGCCGCGGCGCGGTCCGGGCGGCTGCACTCGTACTGCTGACCGAGCGGGCGATGCACGGCTACGAACTCATGCAGGAACTGGCTGAGCGCACCAACGGTGCCTGGCGGCCCAGTCCCGGCGCCGTGTATCCGGCCCTTTCCCTGTTGCAGGAGGAAGGTCTGATCGTCGGCGAAGGCCGCACCGGACGGCGGGCGTTCACGCTCACCGAAGCCGGACGCCTGGAGGCGGAGAAGCTTTCCGCTGCCGGGGAAGTGCCCTGGGCCGACCTGATCGAGGACCGGGACACCGCGTCGAGCCGCCTGCAGGAGAACTACGAGCAGCTCGGCGAAGCCGTCGCTCAACTCGGCAGGGTCGGCACCCCCGGCCACAAGGCCACCGCCGCCACCCGGCTCACCGAACTCCGCCGCGAGATCTATCTGATGCTCGCCGGCGAATCCGCCTGAACTCCGCGACGGCGGAAACCACCCGACTACCCATCACGCACCGAGGAGTGCCCCTCCATGACCGAAACAACCACCGGCCAGGCGACCGAGTCGCCGGATACGGCGGGTGCGGCGCGGACGCGCTGGATCGCGCTCGCGTTCGTCGGCCTCGCACAGCTGATGTTGCAGTTCAACGCGAGCGTCGTGATCATCGCCCTGCCCTCGGCCCAGCAGACACTGAGCATCCCGGATTCCATGCGCGCCTGGGTACTCGGCATCTATTCACTCGCCTTCGGCGGGATGCTGATGGCCGGCGGGCGGATCGTCGACCGCTTCGGCCGTAAGCGAACCCTCGTGTTCGCCATGGCGGGCTTCGTGGTCGCCTCGGCCGTCGGAGGCGCGTCCCAGACGACGCTCATGCTGATCATCGCGCTCGCCGCACAAGGTGTTTTCGCCGCCGTGCAGAGTCCCGCCCAGCTCGCGATCGTCACCACGACCTTCACCGACCCCAAGGAACGCGGCAAGGCGTTCTCCTACTTCGGCCTGATCAACATGGCGGGCGGTACCGTCGGTTTCCTGCTCAGCGGGCTGATCACCAACACTCTCGGCTGGCGCTGGTGCCTGTTCCTCAGCGTGCCGCTCGGCCTGATCGCGCTGTTCGGCGCGATGACCGTACTCAAGGAAGGCCCTGCGGGCGAGCGCAAGCCCTTCGACGTGCCCGGCGCGGTACTGGTCACCGCGAGCATGCTCGCCTTGGTCTACGGACTCTCCGAAGCGGGCAAGAACGGCTGGGGTGACGGCACCACCGTGGGTCTGCTCGTCGGCGGGCTGGTGCTCCTCGTCGCGTTCATCGTGGTCCAGACCAAGGTCGCCCATCCGCTCATGCCTCTGCGGCTGCTGCTCGACCGGAACCGCGGCGGGGCGAACCTGGTGATGCTGCTGATCTCCATGCAGATCCTGAGCATGAACTTCTTCCTCACCTACTTCGCGCAGAACATCAAGCACTTCACGCCCGCCGAGACGGGGCTGACCTTCCTCCCGCTCACCGGTGGTCTGATGCTCACGAACTGGGTGGCGGGCAAGATCGCGACCAAAGTCCGGCCCCGGATGTTCGTCCTCGTCGGCATGCTCGTCTACGCGCTCGCGTTCGGTCTGCTGACCCAGGTCCGCGCGGAAGACAGCTACTGGTCCTCGTTCCTTCCGGCGATGCTCGTGATGGGTCTCGGGGTCGGCTGCATGGTCGCGTCCGTCTACAGCACCGCGACCGCGGGCGTGGACCCCGGTGACGCCGGTTCCGCCAGTGGCATCGTCGGGACGGGGCGCCAGATGGGTTCGGCGATCGGACTGGCCCTCGCCAACACGATCGCGACGCTGGTGACCAGCAACTACCTCGACGCCCACCCTGGCGGTGGCGACGAGGCGAAGGTGACGGCGACCGTGCACGGCTACAACGTGGCCGCAGGCTGGGCGGCGGGGCTCTTGGTCTTCGGTGCCATCGTGGGCTTCCTCCTGATCAACGCTCCGAAGCCGGACAAGGTCGGGCACCACTGAGCCGGCGGGCTCGGCACCACGATGGTCCCCCAGCCCGGGGTCCGCGCCCGCTACCCAGTGTCCCGCCCGCGACTCCGGTCGCGGGCGGGACACCTTCGTCACTGGGTACGGGCGGACCGGCGAGGCGCTTCACCGACGGCCCGCCCGCGGTCATCCGCAGCCGCCCTTCTCACCGGTCAGCGCGGCCGTCGCGGACTCGGTGACCGCGGCGCTCACCCGTACGTCGGCGGCGGTCATGCCCATGTAGTGCACGATCGTCTCGTGGTTCGTCGAGCGGACCGCGTTCTCCGCACCGGTCCGGTAGTACAGGTCGAGTTCCGTCGGCGACGGCGAGAGATCCGGCCTGGTGCCGGCGTTCAGCGCCGCGACCACCGCCGGGACGTCGTAGTCGAGCCGCACACCGGCGCGCAGGTAGTACCGCTCGCCGCGGACCCGCACCACCGTCAACGCGGGATCCGGGCCGTCGCTGTCCTCGACGCAGACCGGTTGGGTGAGCAGGTCGTACTCCAGCACGGAATCCAGCAGCGCGGCCAGTTCCGACGGCACCCGCGGCCGGATGCGTTCGGCCCACCAGTGCCGGAACATCTCCTTGGCCGCCGGATCGATGTAAAGGTAGGCGATCGCCGAACCCAGGCCGGCCATATGGGTGACCACCTCGTCGACCGCGGTCCGCAGGGGCTCCGCCGCCGGGTCGGTGGTCTCCCTCGTCCATTCGTCGAGGTCGCGGAGCACTTCGGTCTGGGTGATGCCGGCGAGTTCACGCAACGCCACCCAGATGTGCCGCAGCACGGCCATTTCCGCCACCGCTCGCGCCCAGAACAGGAACCGCTGCATCTGCTGGTTCTCGGCGAAAGTGACGCTGTTGGTGGCAAGGACGTACTCGAAGTCGTCGTTGTCCCCACGCACCGAAACGATGCCGTACACGTCCTTCTTGTCGCTGTAGTCGGTGTTGGGCAACATGAGCATCGGATAGCAGGCGATCCGCGACACGCGCCGGGCGAGCTGGTCGTAACCGTCCATGAAGGACTCCACCGTCTCTCCGGGCGCGCCCCAGATCAGCTCGGCGTAACAGTCGAGCCCTTCCTTCGCCAGCCGCTCGGAGAGATCCTCCCAGTCGTTGACCTTCATGTTGCGCCGGTTCATGAGGTCCAGCGTCCCCTTGTCGAGCGTCTGCAGCGCCAAGGTGAACGAACTGCGCAGGCCCGCCTTCTTGAGCTTGCCCACGATCTCGTAGAACGTCTTCGACTTGTTCTTCGCCCAAGACGTCTCCAGCGCGCGCGGGAACCCGTAGATCTGCCGGACCTCGATAAGGTCGTCCACGAACTCCACATCGATCGGCAAGAGCCCGAAGTTCGCGTCGCACAACACGATCGTGTGCACCTGGAGCTTGGCGAACATCTCCAGCTCCGCGCGCAGGCGCTTCCGGGAAAACGCGCGGACCTTCTGCCCGACGGCGCCACCCCAGTAGCAGAAAGCGCATTTGTAGGGACAGCCACGATTCGTTTCCATCAACGCCACGTCGTACCGGAACCGGCCGTCGGCGCCGGTCATCTCGATCGCCTCGTTCAGGAACGGTGACGGGATCTCGTCCAGGTTTTCGATCCGCTTCCGGTCCTCGGTCGTCACCGTCACACCGTCGGCGTCGCGATAGGAAATTCCGGTGATGCCGGACAGTTCTTCACGCGGCACGCCGTCCAGGAACGCGGCGAGCAAATCACGGAAGACGAATTCGCCCTCTCCGTTGACCACCACATCGACCTCGGGGAACATCCGGAACACCCGCTCGGCCTGGTTCGCGACATGGGTGCCGCCGAACACCACCCACCCGTGCGGGTTGAGCTGCTTGAAGGTCTCCGCCAGCACCCCGAACGACCGGAAATTCCAGCCCAATACGGAAAACGCGAGCACATCCGGCACCCTGCCGCCGAAGAGCTCGTTGGCCATCGTGGACAGGGTGACCTTGCCGCGGAAGTTCTGGATCTTGATCTCGGTCTCCTGCGCGATTCGCTCGTCGGCGAGCGCCGTGGCCTTGAGGTATCCCGACGCCAGCGGCATCGACTCCAACGGCATATCCCAGACGCCTTGTTGTACGAGGAAGACGGAGACTTTTTCCTTGCGAGTCATCTTGGCTCTCCTCGAGAGATTCGCCGGCCGACTTCTCCACCAGGACACGCGGCATCAGCCGATCTACGAACCAGATTAGAATCGCCCGTTGGATACCATTTCGAGCTTTCGCCGAAGGAGCGCGAGTCCCGCCTCGGTATCGGTGGTCGCGAGTGGCGATTCGGGCCGGCGCACGAATCGGCCCCTCACGACCACCGCCAGGGTCAGGAGACGGCGGTGCGCATCCGCGATTCCTGCCGGGACCGTGGCGAACTCCAGCGTTTCATCACCGGCCGCTCCACGAAACTGAACAACAGCCAGGACACCACCAAAGTGGCCACGAGTTCGAACACGAGCGCGGCGATCGCCATCGGCGTGGTCCAGCCGCCTCCGCCGAGCCAGCGGTAGAGCAGACTGACGATCACCGGGTGCAGCAGGTACAGCGCGAAGGAAACGTCGCCGAGCCACACCATGAACGGATTCCGCAACGGGGTCCAACGCCCGGCGATGTCCGCGGTGGCGACGGCCGGGATCAGCAGCGCCAACGGGATGATGGTGCAAGCGACCAGCCGGAACGACCACGGCAGCAGTCCGGGCATCGCATAGCCGGCCACCAGGAGCAACGCCGCGGGGAGCACACCGATCCGCACCCAGCGTCCGGTCAGCACGATGCGCGCCATCACCATTCCCAGCGCGAAATCCAGCAGCCGGGTGGCCGGCAGCATGTAGATGAACCAGTACCGCCATTCGGAGATCGGGCCAAGGAACACGTGCGGCTCACCGGGGAACAGCAGGGCGACGAACGGGACCAGCCACACCACGGCCATGATGCCGATGGCGACGGGCCACAGCCGCGAAAGCGGAATCCGGCGCACCACCTTCAGCAAGAACGGGAAAGCGAGATAGAAAAGGGCTTCCACCGACAAGGACCACGCGACGGGGTTGACGCTGGCCTCGGTTTTCAGATTCGGCGACCACGCCTGGAGCAGGAAGAAGTTGAGGACCGCGTTGCCCGGCTTCGTGGTCAGTCCGAGCACGGGCAGGATCAGCAGAGCGAGCACGAACGTGACGAGATGATTCGGATAGATCTTGAAGAATCGTCTTCGCCAGAACCGGCGTGGCTGGTCATGCGGGCGCGAGGACCAAGTCAGGACGAAACCACTGAGGACGAAGAAGAACCCGACGCCCGTCCAGCCGCCTTGGTCGACCACTCCGGTGAAGACCGAACCCGCCGCCTTGTCGGCGAACAAGGACTCGTCATCGGCGTGGAAGAAGAAGACCATGGCGGCCGCCACGAACCGCAAGCCGGTCAAGGACGGCAGCCGGTCCTCCTGGACACCGGACTCGGGCGACATCTGGATCGCGGTCATGACACCTCCTCCCTGGCCTGCTCCGAAGTGATCCGTGCCGCGCGCGACGGGCAGAGCACGGTCGCCTCCTTCGCCGCGGCTTGTTCGTTCGCGCCTGGGTTCGGCTCGAGGACGACGACGAGCCCTTCCTCGTCTTGGTCGAAAACCCGCGGCGCGACCAGTGCGCACAGCCCGGCCCCGACGCAGAGCCGCCGATCAGCGGTGATGTGCATGAGTTTCTCCTCCTACCAGGTGACGGGCAGCTCGTCGACGCCCTGCACCTGCCAGGGGTGGCGCAGCCGCAGGTCTTCGGCGGGCACGGCGAGCCGGAGATCCGGCAGCCGAGTGAACAAAGTGGACAGTGCGACCTCCAGTTCCAGCCTCGCCAGGTTCTGTCCGACGCATTGATGGACGCCGAAACCGAACGCGAGGTGGTGCCTGGCGGGTCGCCGTACGTCGAGGACGTCGGGATCAGGAAAGGCGGCTCCGTCGCGGTTCACCACCGAATGGGGAACGACGATCCCCTCCCCTGCCTTGATCAGCACCCCGTCGATGTCCACATCGGACTTCGCGACGCGGACGATGGTGTCCCCGATCGAGAGGTAGCGCAGGAGCTCGTCGACCGCGGTGGGATAGCCCGACGGATCGGCTCGGAGCGCGGCCAGCTGTCCGGGGTGGTTCAGCAGGGTGAGCGCGCCCAGCACGATCATCGACGCGAGGGCTTCGTGTCCGCCGAGCAGCACCAGCAACGCCGTCCGCACGGCCTCGTCATGGGTGAGCACACCGGCGGAGACCTGCCCCGCGACCTTGCCGAGCAGTCCCGGACCGGTCCAGGTGTTCTCGCGGGCTTCCAGCTTCCGGAGGTAACCGTCGAGATACTTGCTCAGGTCGATGCCTGCCTGTTTCGACTGTTCGGTGTCGGTGGCCAGCGCGAGCCGCGCACCGGCCTCCTCGAAGAATTCCCGGTCCGCGTAGGGCACGCCGAGTACGAGACAGATCACCTGGGTCGGCGCGATTTGGGCATAATTCGCCAGCAGGTCGACCGGTGGTTTCCGGGCGGCGAGCCGGTCCGCGAACTCGCGGTAGATCCGCTCGATGTCCGGCCGCAGCGCGCGGATCCGGCGCACGGTGAAGCCGGACAGCACGGTGCGCCGGAGGGTGGTGTGCCGCGGCGGGTCCAGTCCGATGAAAGCCGGGCTCTGCGACCGCATCCGGCCCATTCTCGGTGTGGTCACAGGGAAGTCGGGCCGCGTTCGATCCGAAGACAGGCGCGGGTCGGCCAGCAGCCGTCGCGCCTCGGCGTGCCTCGCGACCAGCCAGCCGATCGAGCCGTCATAGAGCGTGACCCGGTGCAGCGGTCCCTGCTCGCGCATACGGACGTAACCGGGTGGCGGATCGTAAGGACAGGTGCGTGCTTCCGGGAACTTCGGCGCCGCGGCGGTGGACGTGGTGACGGTCTCGGTCATGACTCCCCCGGTCAGGTCGGGAACGAGGATCGCCGCCAGACGCTAGGCAGCGCCGATCCAGCGGAGTTCGAGGCCACAAGCCGTCCCCCGCGCCCGCTCGAACGCGGCTATACCCGGCGGGACTCCACTGAAGGGCGTCGGAGACAACCCCACTGAGCGGAAGGAACTCGCCCTGTGCGGAACGGAGAACGCGGCCACGACGTGGTCATCATCGGGACTGGCCTGTCCGGAACCATCCTCGGGTCGATTCTGGCGAGGCACGGTTTCCGTGTCCTCCTGCTGGACGGAACCCAGCACCCACGGTTCGCGGTCGGCGAGTCCACCATCGGGCAGACGCTGTTCCTGCTGCGGCTCATCGCCGAACGCTATGGCGTGCCCGAAATCGGCTACCTGGGCAGTTTCGCCGACATCATGGCGAAGGTCGGCGGATCACACGGCCAGAAGAGCAACTTCGGGTTCGTTCTGCACCGCGACGGTCAGGAACCGGACCCTCGGGAGACCAACCAACTGCGGCTGCTCGACATCGCGGGCAACGCGGCTCACCTGTTCCGGCAGGACTCGGACGCCTACATGTTCCACACCGCGATCCGCTACGGCTGCGAGGCGAAGCAGAACTACCGGGTGGAACGCATCGACCTCGCCGACGACGGGGTCTCGGTGGTCGGCGCCGACGGGAGCACGCACCACGCCCGCTATCTGGTGGACGCCAGCGGTTTCCGCTCGCCGCTGGCGGGGCAGCTGGGGCTGCGCGAGCAGCCGAGCAGGCTGAACCACCACGCGCGCTCGATCTTCACGCATATGATCGGCGTCGACCCGGCTGACGACCACCTGGGCTTCGGGGGCGGTGACCGCCCGCCTGCCCCGTGGAGCGAAGGCACCCTGCACCACATGTTCGAACGTGGCTGGATGTGGATCATCCCGTTCGACAATCACGCGGGCGCCACGAACCCGTTGTGCAGTGTGGGGATCCAGCTCGATCCGCGTCGATACCCGCTGCGCGCCGATCTCTCGGCCGAAGAGGAGTTCTTCGCCCACGCACGCCGCTTCCCCGCGGTGGAGCGGCAGCTGGCCAACGCACGGAGCGTCCGTGAGTGGGTCCGCACCGACCGGATGCAGTACTCGTCGACCCGAACGGTCGGCCCCCGGTGGTGCCTGATGTCACACGCGGCCGGGTTCATCGACCCACTGTTCTCCCGTGGCCTGTCCAACACCTGCGAGATCATCAACACGCTGTCCTGGCGGCTGATGGACGCCTTGCGCGACGACGACTTCTCCCTCGAGAGGTTCGCGCACGTCGAACGGCTGGAACAGGGGCTGCTCGACTACAACGACAAGCTGGTCAACAGCTCCTTCATCGCGTTCGCCACCTACGACCTGTGGAACGCGGTGTTCCGGATCTGGTCGGCGGGTAGCATGATCGGCGGCAAGCGCTACCTCACCGCGCTCGCCAGGACCAAGGAAACCGGTGACGACACCTATTGCCGCCGGCTCGACGACGTCGAGCATCCCGGACTGTGGTGGCCCGTCGACTCCTATGCCGAATTGTTCGAAGAGGTCAACGCGCGCTGCGAAGACGTCCATGCCGGCCGGATTTCCGCCGACGAAGCGGCGAAGGGCCTGCTGGCGAAGATCCGGGCGGCCGATTGGATGCTGCCCGCTCTCGACCTCGACCGGCCGGAAGTGCGGTTCATCGAACCGACGGTGGACCGGATGCGCAGGCTGGCGGACTGGGCACGGAACCATCCGCGCCAAGAGATCCGAGACTACCTCGCCCCCGCCGCCGCTCCGGTCGGTGGCTGACCCGTGCACCCCCGGTCTTGAGGAGATTCCCGTGTCCCTGTCCGAAAAGCAGACCGAGGCGCGTCCTTTTCCGATGCCGCGCACCTGTCCCTTCTCTCCCCCGGAGCAGTACACCCGGCTGCGCGAGGAGGAACCCGTCAGCAGGGTCCTGCTCGGCAGTGGTCGTACGGCGTGGCTGCTCACCCGCTACGAAGACGTCAGAAAGCTGCTTGTGAGCGAAGCGATGACGTCGGACCGCCGTCACCCGAACTTCCCGCTCTTCTTCGAACTCCCACCGGAACAACTGGCCAAGCTGCGACCGGTACTCGTCTCGCTGGACCCGCCGGCCCACGCCGCGCAACGCAGGCTTGTCGTTCCGGAGTTCACCCTGCGGCGGATGCGGGCGCTGCGCCCGCGCATCACGGAGATCGTCGATGAACACGTGTCGGCCATGCTCGCCGGAGACCGGCCCGCGGACCTCGTCCAAGCCGTCGGAGTGAAGGTGCCTGCCCTGGTGATCTGCGAGTTGCTCGGAGTTCCCTACGCCGACCGTGAGTTCTTCCAGCACGCCACCACCGCGATCATCAGCAGATCCACGACACCGGAGGAAAGCGGGCGAGCGAACGCCGAACTGCAGGAGTATTTCGACCGGCTGGTCACCGCGAAGGAGGCCGATCCGGGCGACGACCTCATCGGTCGCATGATCGTGAAGAACCGCGAAAGCGACGAACCCCAGGACCACGAACAACTGGTGGGAATGGCGAGGATGCTGCTCGTCGCCGGGCACGAAGCCACGTCCAACATGATCTCGCTCGGCACGGTTGCCCTGCTGGAGCATCCCGAACAGCTCGCCGCGATCCGGGAGGATCCGGCGCTGGCGGAGCCCGCGGTCGACGAACTGCTGCGCTATTTCAGCATCGCCGACCAGCTCACGTCGCGCGTCGTGACCGCCGATATCGAGATCGGCGGCACCCTGCTCCGCGCCGGTGACGGCGTGATCGGGGTCAACGCGGCGGCGAACCGGGATCCCAGAATGTTCCCCGCCCCCGACGAGCTGGACATCCACCGCAACGCGCGCGGACACCTCGCCTTCGGCTACGGCATCCACCAATGCGTCGGTCAGAATCTCGCCCGCGTCGAACTCGAGATCGTCTTCCGTACGCTGTTCACCCGGGTGCCCGGCCTGCGGCTCGCGGTCCCCGCCGCGGAACTGCCGTACAAGGACGCCACCGTCTTCGGCCTGCACGAACTACCGGTGACCTGGTAGCACCTGCGCGGTTCAGGCGGCAATCGGGTCAAACGGCAGTGTCCTGAAGGCCCCCTTTGAGACGCTCAACGTCTCAAAGGGGGCCTTCCAGACGCCTTCCACCGACCGGCCCCAGACCACTACTTGCACGACCACACTTCGAAACCGCGCAAACAGCTCAAGTCAGACACCTGCATCCGGGAATGTGTCTCGTGTGGACACCCGGCCTCCGTCAGCCAGTCCGGACCCGCGCCGGGGCACGCCACGTTTGGCTTACCCCTCCATAACTCTATCTGCCATCAACGTGTCCCTTGTGGACACTGAAGCCAGATCGGCGCCCGATGGGACGCCTCATACGTCGATGGTGACGTCCCATCGGGTGAGCCATTCGTTGAGCCACAACACGAGCTCCAGACTGCCGCGGTCATAGGAACGGCTGACGTCTCCGACCTCGCCTCCGGCGAACCGGCGGGTCCGGTCGAGGTCGAGCAGGGGGCGCACCGGCGCGTCATGTCCGGAGACCAGTTCGGCCAGCCTGCCCCGCAACATCCGTTCGTAGGCGGGGTCCTGGGTCGCCGGGTACGGCGTCTTCACCCGATCGACCACCGACCGCGGGAGGATATCCTCGACCGCCGCCCGCAACAGGCTTTTTTCCCTGCCGTCGAACGATTTCATCGCCCACGGCACGTTGAACACGTACTCGACCAGCCGGTGGTCGCAGAACGGCACCCGAACCTCCAACCCGACGGCCATGCTCATGCGGTCCTTGCGGTCGAGGAGGGTTTGGACGAACCGGCTGAGGTTCAGGTAGGTGACCTCCCGCATCCGGCGATCGGTGACGTCTTCACCGGGCAGCCGAGGCACTTCCGCGAGCGCTTCCCGGTAACGCGCTTGCCGGTGACCGGCGATGTCCAGTTTCTCCTTGAGTCCTGTGTCGAGCAACGCCGAGCCACCGAAGTACCGCGCGGAACCGGAGGTGAGCCAAGGGAACGTCTCGGCGTTCACGGCACGGGGATTGCGAAACCAGCGGTAGCCACCGAAGAGCTCGTCCGCCGCCTCCCCGGACAAGGCCACTGTGGACTGTTGCCGGACGGCGCGGAAGAGCAGGTAGAGCGACGGCCACATGTCGCCCCAGAAGGACGGTGGCAGGTCGGTGGCGGCGAGTACCGACGAGCGGACGCCGGGATCCGCGAGGTCTGCGGCATCGAGGAGGATCTCGGTGTGTTCGGCGCCCACGTGCCGCGCGACGTCCCTGGCGAACGGCGCGTCCGCCTCCGCACGTACCGCGTCGGGCTGGAACCGGTCGGTCGAGCCTGCGAAGTCGACCGAGAACGATCGGACCGGCCCGTGTCCCGCCGCGAGCGCCGTCACCGCCGAGGAGTCGAGTCCGCCGGACAGCAGGGTGCACAGCGGGACGTCGGCGATCAGCTGCCTGGCCACGATGTCTTCCAGTAGCCCTCGCACGGTGGCGATGGTGGTGGGCAGGTCGTCGTTGTGCTCGACCGCCTCCAGCGTCCAGTACCGCTGTTTCGTGAGGCCGCTCCGCCGTACGCGGACCAGCGTGCCTGGCCGGACTTCGGCCATTCCGGTGAACACCGCCACCTCAGGCGTCTTCACCATGTCCAGGATTTCACACAGCCCCTCCGCCCCGACCCGGCGTGGCACCATCGGGTTCGCCAATAGCGCCTTCGGTTCCGAACCGAACAGCACTCCGCGCGAGGTCGGGAAGTAGTAGAGCGGCTTGATCCCCATCCGGTCGCGTGCCAGCAGCAGTTCGGCGCGGCGGACGTCCCAGATGGCGAGGGCGAACATCCCGTTGAGCCGTTCGACGAACCGCTCACCCCATTGGACATAAGCCCGGAGCACCACCTCGGTGTCGCTGCGGGTACGAAACCTGTGCCCCCGCGCGGCCAGCTCGGTACGCAGTTCACGGAAGTTGTAGACCTCCCCGCAGAAGGTCAGTGCCACTCCCTCCGGTTCGGCGACCATCGGCTGGCGGCCGCCGGCGGGGTCGATCACCGCGAGCCTGCGATGCCCGAGCGCGACGTGCCGGTCCAGCCACAGCCCTTCGTCGTCGGGTCCCCGGCATTTCATCGTGCCGGTCATGGCCCCTGCCGTCTCCTGGTCCGGGTCGCGCTCGAAATCGACCCAGCCGGCGATTCCGCACATCCGCGGCCGCTCCTTTCCGGTCCGGCCCGCTAGGCGGGCTGACCGATCCGGTCGTTGATCTCGGCCAGCAACGCGCGTGGCGTCTTCGCTTCCGCGACCACGTCCTCCGGCAGCTTGATCGACCAGTCGCGCTCGATCCGGCTCACGGTGTTGAACAAGGCCAGCGAGTCGTAGCCCAGATCCTCGAAAGGCTCGTCGAGGATCGAACCGTCCAGATCGACCCCCTCCTCCTCACCGGCGCACTCGCGCAGCAGGACGACCAGGCGCTCGATCGTGAATTCCGCCATTCGGGCTTCTCCTTCTCTTCCGTCTCCGGCTTTGGTCGTCGACTCAGGCACGCCGTACCACCATCGCCGAGTTGAACCCGCCGAAGCCTCGCGCCACGACGAGCGCGGTGGCCAACGGCCGCTCTCTCGGTTCCGGCCCGACCAGGTCGAGCAACCCCGGTTCCCTCTGGTTTCCGCTGTGGATGGTCGGCGGGATGACGCCGTCGCGTAAGGCCAGCAACGCGGACGCGAGGTCGAGGGCCGAGCCTCCGCCGAGCAATCGGCCGGTCATCGTCTTCGGCGCGGTGACCGGCACCCCGCCGGGCCCGAACACTCCCGCCAGGGTCGTAGCCTCTACGCGATCCAGTTCCGGTACGCCGGACGCGTCGGCGAAAACCACATCGACGTCCGCCGGCCGTACCTGGGCCTCGTCGAGTGCCAGTTCGATCGCCCGGCCGAGGGCGGGCCCCCGACCGCGTCCGGGTCGTGGATCGAACGTGGCGGCGTACCCGGCGATCTCGCCGTAGATGTCACCGTGGCGCCGTCGAACTGCGTCCCCCGGCTCCACTACCAGAAGAGCGCCGCCCTCCCCGATCACCGAACCACTGGCCTCCCGGTCGAACGGCAGGAAGGCGCGCTGGGGGTCCGCCGAGGTGCTGAGCGTGCCGGACCGGATCAGGCACAACCACGACCACGGGCACAACGAGCCGTCGACACCACCCGCCACCATCAGGTCGGCGCCGTCGCGCAGATGGCGCCGGGCCTTCGCGATCGCGTCCAGCCCTCCGGCCTGCTCGGCGACGAGTGCGCCACTCGCTCCCCGGAGCCCGTGCCGGATGGAGATCTGGCCGGTGTTCACCGGATAGAACCAGGCGAAGGACTGGTACGCGCTGACGTACGCGCCGCCCTTGCTCCACAACGCTTCCAGCTCACGCTGGCCGAACTCGAAGCCACCGCCCGACGCCGCCGTCACCACCCCGGCGCCGCATTCGGCCATCCGCGCGGGATCGAACTCGGCGTCGGCAAGCGCTTCCTCCGCCGCTATCAGGGCGAGCCGGGTCATGTGATCGGTCTGCGGGATGAGCCTGCCGGGGACCAGTCCGGCCGGATCGAGATTCACCTCACCGGCGACCTTCGCGGGATAGCCCGACGGGTCGAACCTGGTCAGCACACCCAGCCCGGATTCGCCGCGCAGCAGCGCGGACCAATACTCCTCGGTCCCGACACCGTTCGGCGCGACAACGCCGAGCCCGGTCACCACCGGCGCGGTCATCCCGCTGCCCCTGGTTTGGTCAGTACGATCGCGCTCTGGAAGCCGCCGAACCCGCTGGCCACACTCAAGGCGACGTCGACCGGTTGTTCCCTCGCGACCAGTGGCACGTAGTCGAGGTCGCATTCGGGGTCCGGTTCGTGGAGGTTGGCCGTCGGCGGGATGACCGAATGCTCAATGGTCAACGCGCACGCGGCGATCTCCAGCGCGCAGATCGCCCCGAGTGAATGCCCGATCATGGACTTGATCGAACTGATCGGTGTCGTATACGCGTGCCGGCCGAGGCTGGTCTTGAACGCCGCCGTCTCGTGCCGGTCGTTCTGTTTGGTCGCCGAGCCGTGCGCATTGACGTAGTCGATCCGGGATGGGTCGAGCCGAGCCCGGTCCAGCGCGCCGGTGATCGCCGCGGCCAGCTCCCGCCCGTCGTCTCGGAGTCCGGTCATGCTGAACGCGTTGCAGCGGGCGGCGGTGCCGGCGATCTCCGCATAGCTGTGTGCTCCGCGCCGCCGCGCACGGCCTGCCTCCTCCAGTACGAAGAACGCCGCGCCTTCCCCGAGGGCGAACCCGTTGCGGGTGCGGTCGAACGGCCGCGCGGCGCTCTCCGGTTCGTCGTTGCGCGGCGTGGTGGCCTTGATGGCGTCGAAGCAGGCCACCGTGATCGGTGAGATGGCCGCGTCCGAGGCACCCGCGAGCATCACGTCCGCGGCTCCGTCCCGGATCAGGTCGGCGGCGTGCGCCACGACGTCGATCCCCGACGTACAGCCGGTCGACACCACCCCGACGGGGCCCTCCGCGCCCACCAGCCATGCCAGCTCCGTCGCCATCGAGGACGGGAGGAAATAGTCGTAGAGGTACGGCGCGCCGTGCTGTTCGTCGACCAGCCACTTCCGGCCTTCGTCGCTGACCACCGCGTACTCCCGGTCCAGACTGATGGTCATCCCGCACGCCGTGCCCGCCATCACACCGGTGCGAGCCGGGTCCACGTCGTCCGCCGCGCCGCTGTCGGCGAGCGCCTCGACGGCGGCCACCACGGCGAACTGGGTGGTCCGATCCCACGCCCGGATCTGTCGTCTGCTCAGCCCGGCCGCCAACGGGTCGAAGTCGCATTCCGCGGCCACTCGCGAACGGAACTGCGCGGCATCGAACAGCGAGATCCGGCGGGTCGCCGTCCGTCCTGCGGTCAGCAGTTCCCAGAACGCCTTCGTGCCGATACCGCCGGGCGCGACGATGCCGATTCCGGTCACCGCGACGCGCCGGGTTTCCCGTCTCCCTGCCACCCTTTGATCCCTGCCTTTCGGCGCTCCCATGGTGCGGCGCGGCCCGTCAGGATGTGCGTCGCCTGTCCAGTCGAGCGTGACCGTCCGGCTTGGAGCGGGTATTGACCCGGATTCAACCCCCGGGCGTCCATGGCGGCTTGATCAGCGGACGAACGGACCCGCTCAGGATCGGCGGCGACGTATCGAGTTTCGACGACGGGACGCACAGGATGACCACTTTGGCAACGCGAGCCGAACCGACGGGCCTGCCGGACTGGGAACTGTGCCCCGGGTGCCGCGCGGTGCTTTACCGGAAGAGTCTCGACCGCGCGTCGCGAGTCTGTCCCGACTGCGGTCATCATCTGCGCCTGACCGCCGGGCAGCGGCTGGAAACGCTGCTGGACGAAGGGTCCGCGGCGGCGATCGCGGTACCCGGGGTCGCTTCGGACCCGTTGGGGTTCACCGACACGGTCGGTTATCCCGCACGACGTGCCGCCGCTCGCGAGCGGACCGGACTGGACAGTGCCGTGGTCTGCGCGACCGGCTCCGTGCACGGCAGGCCGCTGGTGGTCGCCGTGATGGACTTCCGGTTCCTCGGCGGCAGTCTGGGCGCCGCCGAGGGCGAGGCGATCACGGCCGCGGGAGAGCTGGCGCTGCGAAGGCATGTACCGCTGGTGCTGGTCACCGCGTCCGGCGGCGCGCGCATGCAGGAGGGGACGCTGGCTCTCATGCAGATGGCGAAGACAGCACAGATGCTGCGACAGCTGGACGAAGCCGGGATCCTCACGGTGTCCCTGGTCACCGATCCGACCTTCGGCGGTGTCGCCGCTTCCTTCGCCACGCTGACCGACGTGATCATCGCGGAACCGGGAGCGCGCCTCGGTTTCGCCGGGCCACGAGTGATCGAGCAGACCATCCGGGCACCTTTGCCACCCGGCTTCCAGACCGCGGAATTCCTTGCCGGACACGGGATGATCGATCTGCTCTGCCCGCGTGGTGAACTCCGCCGAACCCTGGGCACGCTGCTCGCCGCCGCCTCTCCCGTCCCGGTGAAAGGGGCTGGACCGGCGCGGTGGGACTCGGCGGTGGTGACAGATGCGGGGCTGCTGCCCGCCATGGATGCCTGGCAGGCCGTACAGGCGGCCCGTGACCTGCGGCGGCCGACCGCGCGGGACCATCTTGAGCGCACCTTCGACGATTTCCTCGAACTGCGCGGCGACCGGCTGTCGAAGGACTGTCCTGCCATCGTGGGTGGCGTCGCGTTATTGGCCGGGGTGCCGGTGATGGTCATCGGCACGCAGAAGGGGCACACCGCGGCCGAACTGGCCGCGCACTCGTTCGGGATGGCCTCGCCTGCCGGCTACCGGAAGGCGGGACGGCTGATGAGGTTGGCCGAGAAACTGGGGCTGCCTGTCGTCACCCTCATCGATACTCCCGGCGCGCATCCCGGGCTGGAAGCGGAAACCGACGGTCAGGCATACGCGATCGCCGAGAACCTGAAGCTGCTCGGCGGCCTGTCTGTGCCGGTGGTCGCGGTCATCCTCGGCGAGGGCGGCAGCGGAGGTGCGCTGGCCCTCGCTGTCGCCGACCGGGTGCTCATGAACGCCGATGCCGTCTATTCGGTCATCAGCCCGGAAGGCTGCGCGGCGATCCTTTGGCAGGATCCGGCGGCGGCGGCGCGCGCCGCCACCGCCTTGCGCGTCGACGCCCGGCAGACACTCGAGCTCGGCATCGTGGACGGCGTGATCCCCCGTGTTCCCACCGGTGACCTCGACGCCGCGGCCCTCGCCCTGCGAAACGCACTGACCGGCGCGCTCGCCGATCTCGGCGAGTCGTCGTCCGCCGACCTGCGCATCCGGCGGCGGGCACGATTCCGCCGCTTCGGTGCGCCAGACCCCCAGGAGGCACGATCGTGACCGATATCGACATCTCCCCTGGCAACGGCGCGGCACCCGGTGGCGACTGGGACTACGGCCGTGACCTGCTCTTCCCCCAGGCCCCGGGATCATCCGCAGGAGTGCTACTCCGCGAAGCCGCCGAGGTGGTGGCCACGCTGGTCGCCACCGGCCCGCCCCCGGACCGGATGACCGTCCGCGCCGGCGACGTCGCCATCGAGGTCAGCTGGCGCGACTACGAGCACCGCCCGCCCGCCATGCCACGAACCGCGGAATGGCCGACTGTGGACGAGCCCGAGCCCGACCACACGCTGGTGAGCGCACCGACCGTCGGGATCTTCTATCGCGCGCCCTCCCCCGGCTCGGACCCTTTCGTCCGTGAGGGTGACGTGGTCCGGCAAGGCCAGCAGGTCGGGATCATCGAGGCGATGAAGCTGATGATCCCGGTGGAGACCGAGCGGACCGGCACGGTCGCGCGCGTCCTGAAAGACGACGGCGCCGAGGTCGAGTACGGCGACGCGCTCATGGAGATCGCGGAGCCATGACCGACGAGCGGAAGCTTTCCACCGTCCTGATCGCCAACCGCGGGGAGATCGCCCTCCGGGTCGCTCGGGCTTGCCGGGCCGCCGGGATCCGGGTGGTCGCGGCCTGTTCCAGCGCCGACAGCGAGTCGGCCGTGACCCGGCTCGCGGATCGCACCATCCGGATCGGCCCCGCCATGGCACGGAAAAGTTATCTCAACGCCCCGGCACTGATCCAGGCGGCGTTGCTGGCCGGAGCGGACGGGATCCATCCCGGCTACGGTTTCCTCTCGGAGGACGCCGATTTCGCGGACGCCTGCGCCACGGCAGGCCTGGTGTTCGTCGGCCCGCCCGCCGCGGTCATGCGCCGGCTCGGGGACAAGTCGACCGCCCGCGCCGCGATGGCGGCGGCCGGGCTACCACTACTGCCCGGCGCGGTCGAGCCGGTGCGAGATGCCGCCACGGCGGCCAAGCTCGCCGAAGAGATCGGCTATCCGGTGATCATCAAATCCGTCGCGGGCGGTGGGGGCCGCGGCATGCGTGTCGTGCGGCATCATGGCGAACTCGCGGAGGCGTTCGCCGAGACGACCGCTACCGCCGGCACCCTCTTCAACGACGGACGGGTCTACGTCGAGCAGTACCTCTCCCGTGCCCGTCACGTCGAGGTCCAGATCCTTTGCGACGCGTACGGGAACGGCATTCATCTCGGCGCGCGCGACTGCTCCGTGCAGCGACGACGCCAGAAGCTGATCGAAGAATCCCCCGCCCCGGCCTTGCCCGCGCCGCTGCTCCGAACTCTGACCGAGGGCGCCCTTCACGGCGCACTCGCCACCGGCTATGTCGGCGCCGGCACGTTCGAGTTCCTCGTCGACGAAGCGGGCCGGTGCAGCTTCATGGAGGTCAACTGCCGGATCCAGGTCGAGCACCCCGTGACCGAGATGGTCACCGGACTCGACCTGGTCGCCGAGCAGCTGCGCATCGCGGCTGGGGAACCTCTCGGTTACCGTCAGGAAGACGTCCGGTTCTCCGGCGTCGCCGTCGAATGCCGTGTCAACGCCGAGGATCCGGCGCGCGACTTCGCGCCTGCGGCAGGCACGCTCACCGAATTCGTCCCGCCTGGCGGCCCGTTCGTCAGGGTGGATACTCACGCTTACACCGGCTACCGCGTGCCCACCGCCTACGACTCGTTGCTGGCGAAGGTGATCGCCTGGGCCCCGGACCGGCCGACCGCACTGGCCCGGTTGCGTCACGCACTCGACGAGTTCCGCATCAGCGGGCCCGGCGTGCACACGACCGCGGGCTATCTCGCGGCGGTACTGGCCGATCCCCGCTTCGTCGAGGCCCGCCACGACACCGGGCTGCTGGACGGCCTCACCTTCGCCGCAGCGACCGAACCCGACCGAACGGAGCGACCATGACCGACGACGGCACGCTTGAATCGCCGACAATGGATTTCGACCGGGCCTATCTCGGCCAGGTGCCCGCGATGGGGATCACGACGCCGAACGCGCCTTGGGACATCGGCGGCCCGCAGCCGGCGGTGATGGCCTGGGAACGAGCCGGGCTGGTGCGCGGGCACGTGCTCGACGCCGGATGCGGAACCGGCGGCAACGCGCTCTATCTCGCCGGGCGCGGCTACCGGGTCACAGCGGTCGACCTGTCGGCGGTGGCCATCGCCCGCGGAAGGAAGCAGGTGCGCGAGCGAGGCCTTGACGTCCACTTCGCGGTCGAGAACGTGCTCAGCCTGGACGGGCGTACCGGGGAATTCGACACGATCGTCGACAGTGCGCTCTTCCACGTCCTGGACGAAGACCGGCAACGGGACTACCTGGCCGCGACACATCGGGCGGGGCGCCCCGGAGCGTTGTTGAACATCGTGTGCATGTCCGATCTCAGCCCGCTTCCCGGCCTCACGAAGGCAGCCCTTCTCGCTTCTCTCGCGCCCTTCTGGTCCTGTGTAGACATTCACCCGACGGTATACCTCTCCCGCGTACCCGACCGGATGTTCGACGTTTTCGGGACGACCGAACGGCCGCCTGTCGACAACGACGGTCGGCACGAACTGCCCGCCTGGTCACTGACCGCGGAGCGGATCAACCCTTGATCGGCAGGGGTGACCAGGCCAAGCACACCCCGCTGGGTAACATCAAGGCATGACTAAGCGCTTAGTTAGTCTCGGCGATTCCTTCACCGAAGGCGTGGGCGACGAGGACCCGTCGTCCCCCAACGGCGTCCGAGGCTGGGCCGACCGCGTCGCCGGCCAGCTCGCGGGTAACCACACCGGGTTCCGCTACGCGAACCTCGCGATCCGCGGCAAGCTCCTCGGCCAGGTCCTCACCGAGCAGCTCTCACCGGCGCTCGCGCTGAACCCGGACCTCGTGACCCTGTACGCCGGCGGCAACGACCTGATGCGGCCGAAGGTCGACATCGACGCCCTCTGCGAAGACTACGACGTCGCGGTGGGCAAGATCGTCGAGTCCGGCGCGCGCGTCGTCCTTTTCACCGGCGTCGACGGGGTCGAAGACGCGCTGTTCCGCAGGATCCGGGGCCGCGTCGCGATCTACAACGAGCATGTTCGCGGTATCGCCTCGCGGCACGGGGCGCTGCTGGTGGACATGTGGGCGATGCGCCGGCTGCGGGACCGGCGGCTGTGGGCACCCGACCGCCTGCACCTGAACTCGTTGGGGCACAACGAGATCGCCATCGCCGTGCTGGACGTGCTCGGCGAGCCGCACAAGCTCACGCCAGCGGAGCTCGGACCGCGGCCGGTGCTGAGCCCGCAGGCGCGACGTACGGAGAACCTCCAGTGGGGCAAGGAACACGCCGTCCCGTGGATCAGGCGCAGGCTGCGCGGTGAGTCCTCCGGCGACGCGCTGGCACCGAAGCGGCCGACGATGGATCCTTACGCCTGACGCGGCCGAAGCCCGTCGAAGAGGAGGCAGACCGTTCGGTTCCGCAACTCGGGACCGGCGTATTCCGCGGCCTTCGCCGTCCCGATGATCACCGGGATCAGCTCGTCGACGATGAGGTCCTTGCGGACGGCGCCCGCGTCCTGCGCACGGCTGAGCAGGACGCCGAGCGCGCCCTTCAGCCGGGCGCCGATCACCGCACCCGTCGCCGGAACGCTGACCCCGGCCGCCGACAGGGCCTCGAAGTAGGCGTTCTTGGCGTCGGCCATCTCGATCCAGCCGGTCAGGAAGCCGAAGAACGCGGTGCCCGGGTCGGGTGAGTCCGCGGCCACCGTGGCCTCGGCTTCGTCGGCGAAGCGGTGAAGACGTGCGAAGAGAACAGCCTCCAGCAGGGCTTCCTTCGTCGGGAAGTGCCGGAACACCGTGCCGACCCCGACGCCTGCCTCGCGGGCGACCTCCTCGGTCGGCGCACTGGTGCCTTTGGCCGTGAAGACGCGCTCCGCGGCCTCCAGCACCCGGGTCCGGTTACGGCGGGCATCGGCTCGGAGCGGTTTCTCGTCCGTCACAAGCGGGGATCCTAGACCCGGTGTCCAGACCCGGTCCGGCGGACCGAATGCATTGAGAGGACTGAATGCGCGAGTGCCCTAGTCCGGCATCTCGGCCAGCACCCGCGCCAGTGCTTTCGGGACGGCGGTGCGCCAGCCACCGCCCATGATCCGGCGCGACATCCGCTGGAACTCGTCGTCGGGGTCGAAGCCCTCGTGGCTGAGGAAGAGCCGTGTGCCCTCGCCCTCCGGCACCAGCCGCCAGGTGACCGTCCACTCCGGACCCCAGCTGATGCTGAGCAACCGTTCCGGCTCGACGGCCAGTACCTCGCAGGCGACCGGTCCGCCCGTGAACCCCGCGGCCGGAACCGGATCCGCGAGCAGCTCGAACCGGTGCCCCACCACGGGTTTGATGTCGTTCGGCATCCGCAGCCAGCGTTCCAGCAGGTTCGGTTCGGTGAGCGCACGCCACACCTTCCTCGGCGGATGCGCCAGGAACTGGTCGACGTGGACAGCCGTCGGATCCTCGCCGTTCAGAACTCCTCCTCGTCGAGCAGATCGCGCAGAGCGGCCAGCTTGCCACGCCAGTACCGCTCGTAAGGCGAAAGCCAGTCGGAAACCTCCTGCAGCGGGGCGGCTTCCAGCGAGTAGACGCGGTTGCGGCCTCGTCGCTCTTCGCGGACGAGCCCGGCCTCCCGCAACACTCGAAGGTGTTCCGACAGGCTCGGCCGCCGCATGTCGAAGCGTTCGGCGATATCCCCCGCGGCTCGCGGGCCGTCGAGAAGGATGCCGAGCACCTCCCGCCGGGCCGGGTGGGAGAGGGCGGCGAAGACATCGGTGTTGACCGGCACTAGCGTGGCCAGTTTCCGTAGCCCGACGCCTCCAGGAGGCCGATCGCGTTGCCGTCGGGATCCTTCAGCGACGTCACGCGACCCCACGGCATCTCCTCGGCGTCTTCGACGTCGAGGCCTTGGGCGCGAAGCTCGGCGATGTCGGCGTCGACGTCGGTGGTGTTCAGCTGGAAGTGCACCCGCGCGTCGTGATCGATTCCGCCGACCGGCCGGTCGACCAGGACGATCCCGGTTTCCGCCCCCGGGGGGCCGACCATGACGAACTGCCCGTGCGGACCGCTGACATCGACGATCAGCTCGAAGCCGAGTTTGCCGACGTAGAAGTCCCGCGCCTTGGCCTGGTCGGACACCGGCACGGTGAGGAATTGGATCCGGTTGACGTTCATGCCGCGACAATACGTAGGAGATTTCCTACGTGTCAACACCGCGCCTCCCGACCAGCAGCCCGACAGCGCTCGCCGCACCGGCGCTACCCAGCGCGATCCCCCACCCGATCGGGCCGAGCGGGGTGCAGCCGAAGAACTGGCTGACGCCGGGCGTCTGGATCAGGACCGCGAGCAGGGCCGCGGAACCCAGACCCGCGGCCAGCACGGTGCCGTCGCGTCCGCCGATCAGCAGCGTCTGCCCGAGCTGTGTCCCGATCAACGAGGCGAGCGCGACGGTGCTCGCACGCCGCCGCCTGCCGGTCAGCCGGGCCAGGGTCCACGCCGTGGTCGCCCCCAGCGTCGTGGTCACCGCACGGGTGGTGATGTCGCGCCGGAGCGCGTCACCGAGCGAGGCGCTGGGCCCCTCTCGGAGCAGTTCCGGCACCGCCTCGCGATCCGGCCTGCTCAGGGCGATGGCCAGCGCGGGCGCCAGATCCGTGAGCAGGTTCATCAGCAGCAGCTGACGGGCGGTGAGCGGGGACCGTCCGGTGACCGCGGACCCGAGCACGGTGAACGCGATCTCCCCCAGGTTCCCGCCGAGTAGGATGCCGAGCGCTTCCCGCACCGACGCCCACATCGCGCGGCCTTCGATCAGCGCGGCGACGATCGTCTCCAGCCGGTCATCGGTGACCACGAGATCCGCGGCCGCCCTCGCCGCGGGGGTGCCCCGTTGCCCGAGCGCGATCCCGACGTCGGCGAGCCGGATGGCGGGTGCGTCGTTCGCGCCGTCGCCGGTCATCGCGACGACCCGGCCGCCTCGTTGGTACGCCTGGATGATCCGCACCTTCTGCGCCGGGCTGCACCGGGCGATCACGTCGACGTCGGCGAGTTCGGCATCGAGTTCGGCGTCGCCGAGTTCTTCGATCCGGGCACTGGTGAGCACCTTGGTGTCACCGTTGCGGCCGGTGATCTCCTCGGAGACCGCCTCCCCGGTCGCCGGATGGTCGCCGGTGATCATCACCGTCCGCACCCCGGCCTCGCGCAGTGTTTCCGCCGCGGGGGCGGCACTGTCGCGCACCGGATCCGCCAATGCGACGAAGCCGAGCAGCTGGAGATCGACGACGTCGTCCTCGGAAATGTCCTTTGTGGACACGGTCCGCTCGGCCACGGCGAGTACGCGATGTCCGGAGGCGGCCAGCCGTTCCATCCGCTTTTCCAGCCGTTTCCGGGCACCAGGGCCGATCGGCTTACCGCCGTGACGAGCGCACCTCGGCACGACGACCTCCGGCGCGCCCTTGACACACAACAGATTGTGGTCGCCGAGCCGGCCGTTGGTGGCGTGGAACCCCCGGGACGGCTCGAACGGGACCGCGGCCGTCTTCTCCCAGCCGTCCGCGTCCACACCCGCGGCAAGACCGCCTTCGAGGACCGCCTGATCCGTGTGATGCGGCAGTTCCTCCGGGTTCTCCGCCCGGGGCGTCGCGCGTACGGCGGCCGTCAGCACCGCACGATGGCTCTTCCCGAGCCGCGACACGGCGGCGCTGCTGTGCCCGTCGTCGATCCGGGTGACGCTGAGCCTTCCTTCGGTGAGCGTGCCGGTCTTGTCGAAGCAGAGGACGTCGACCCGGCCGAGTGCCTCGATGGTGCGCGGATTGCGGACGAGCGCGCCGTGGTCGGCGAGCCTGCGGGCCGCGGCCAGCTGCGCCGCGTTCACCAGGAACGGCAGGCCTTCCGGCACCGACGCGACCGCGAGATTCACCGCGGCGCCGAGACTTTCGCGCAGCGGTACACCGCGGATCAGGCCCGCACCCGCGACGGCGGCCGCCGAACCGACCGCGACCGGCAGCGCCTGCTTGGTGAGTGACGCCAGCCGGGTTTCGACCCCGGTCTCGGGTGCGGCGCCCCGTGCCGCCGCCAAACCGCGGCCGACCTCGGTCTGGTCGCCGGTCGCGACGACCACGGCGGTCACCTTCCCCGCGGCGACCACGGTGCCTTCGTAGAGCATCGAGGCCCGGTCGGCGATGTCCGCGGCCACCACCGGGGCCGGATCCTTGGCCACCGGCAACGATTCGCCGGTCAGGGACGATTCGTCGAGTTCCGCGCCGGTGGCCTCGAGCACCCGGCAATCCGCGGGTACGACGTCACCGGAACGCAACGAGACGATGTCGCCGCGCACCAGGTCGTCGGCGACGACGCGCTGCTCCGTACCGTCCCGCACCACGGTGGTCACCGTGGCGGACCGCTCGAAGAGCCCGGCCAGCGCGCGTTCGGTGTGGACCTGCTGGGCGCTGCCGATCAAGGCGGAAACCCCGACGATCCCGGCGACCAACGCGGCGTCGACCGGGGAACCCACCGCGGCGGACACGGCCGCGCCGCCCGCCAGCACCGGGGTCAGCGGATTGGAAAGCTCGGCGAGGAACGCCTTGGCGATACCGGTGCCCGCACCGCCTGCTCCCCTGACGCGATTCGCGGGAGCGCGCCGTCGCGCCTCGTGTTCGCCGAGACCACGCGGGTCCGAGCCGAGCCGGTCGAGGACGAGGTCCGCCGGCATCAGATGCCACGGCGGCGCGACGCGGCCCGCTGGAGCCGCCTTCCGCGTGCCGGTGAGGTTCCGTGCCCGCCAGATCCCGTCGCTGAAGGCCATGAGCGCCCCCGCGTTGACCGCGCGAAGGCCGCTCGCGGCCGGTTTGCGCCGGGCGCTGAGGGCGGTGACCCCGCCGATACCGCTCGCCACGGTCGCGAACAGCGTGGAGTCGCGCACGACCGTCCTGGCCGCGGTGATCGCTTCGACGAGCAGGATGGCCGTGTCGATGTCCCGCTCGATCAGGACGTGGGCGCCCCACGGTGGCGGGGTTCCCTCGGCGTGGACGCCGATCCCGCAGTCGGCCGCGCCCAGGGCCCGCCGGTCACCGGAGACGAGCATGACCACGCGCCCCTCGGCCTGGAGTTCGCGGACGCCGTCGAGCAATCCTTCACCGCCGTCGCCGCGCACCACCCGCATACCGGCCGACTCGGCCGCCGATGACAGGGCGTCGACCTCCGGCGAGAGTTCTTCCGTGACGGCCAGCAGGCCCTGCAGCCGCCCGTCACGGGCAAGGCCCAGCACGAGGGGCGCGCCCTGGTCCAGCAACCGCTGCCGTTCCCGTGTTCCCTTGCGCCCGTCGAGGTCCAGGTCGTCGACCGGCCCGAGGACCCAGTCACCGTCGCGCCGGACCACCTGTGGCTTCTCTTCGTCGAACAAGGCGAACGCGGCGGCGGTCATCTCCACCGGTTCGCTGCCCGGCAACGGAACCAGATCGCTGAGCACGTTCGCCCCGGCACCGAGTGCCGCCGTGTCGATGACCAGCGTGTCGAGCAGATCCAGCCTCCGCAGCACCGAGCGGTCCATCACCAGAGCTCCCCGCCTGGCGAGAACTTGGCCCAGTTGAGCGGAAAAGGCGGCCGCGCCATTCGACGGCGCCTTCGGCATGGCCGAGATCCCGACCGCGGCGGCCCGGCGCGGACCGGCGAAGGGCAGGGTCGCCGCGGCCGCCACCGCCCCGGCCGCGATGGACCGGCGCGCGTGACGGTCCGCCGCCCCTTCCGGGAGCGGCCGCGGTCGTTCACCCACCACCGGATCCGCGCCGGCGTGATCGCGTTGCCGCACCAGCCGGGACTCCGCCTCGCACCAGGCACGCTTGTGCGCCTTGGCCTCCCGCCACTGGGTGCTCCGGACCATGATGTCCAGCACCGTGCCCTCGCTCCGGGCCGCCAAACCGTGTGCCAGCGCCGCCCCGATCGACGTGGCCGAATCCGCCCGCTCGTGCCCGCGAAGCTTCCGGTTCGCCAGCGCGCGCAGCCGCGGATGCAGATCGACGAGCGAGGCCAGAGCGGCCACCTCCGTCGGCAACGGCGCCCACGGCATCAGTTTCGAAGCCGCCGAGAGCACCAGACCGGCGGCGTCGGCGGCGATCATGGAGGGAAGCCGCGTCGCGCGCGCTCCGTCGGCCGGATGGTGGAGTTCGTCCTCCTCGATCCGCTCGGCCTCACAAGACGGCTCCGACTCGGCCCGTTCGACCGCGCGAACCAGGTCCAGCCGCCGGGGCGCGGGCTCCCCGACCGCCACGACCACCCGTGACGTCGGCGCGTTCACCTGCGCCCACCGCACCCCGTTGATCTCCGTCAACGCCCGCTCGACCCGCCGGGCGACGCGGGCACCGTCCGGACCCTTGACACCGTGCGTCTCGATGTAGAGCCTGCCGGGACACGCCCAGACCGCCCGCCGCGGACCTCGGCCGGGAAGCCCTTCGAACGGCACGAGTGCCAATCCGGCCAGTCCCCGCGCGACCCGGCCCATGGCCGGTATCGGTTTGGGGAAAGGGACGCCGAGCACGTCCACGGTCTCCGGGTCCGTCCGCCGCATGCGGCATCCTCCTCGCGCCAGTGGTCATGTTGATCTCCCCGGGTACCCGGTCGCCGAAGCGTCCAATCGCGTGCGGTTTCGGGCGACACGGACGGGGTATACGCGGGCATGGCCACTACGTTCAGGCGCTGATCCGGGCGTACTCGGCGATACCGGACCAGCGAACCACCGGTGTGTTTTCCAGTCCGGGGTACTCCACCGCCATCCCGCGTTCCGGGAACATGGACCACAGCAGCGCGTCCGGCGCCGCCGCGTGGGCAGCCCAGGACCCGGTCCATTCGGGGATATAGCGTTCATAGATCCGGCGGATTCGCGGGAGGTCTTTCCGTTCGAGCCTCGCCGGTCCGGTCAGGCGCACCTGCCGGACATCGTCCGGCGGTGCGAACGTGGCGATCATGACCGCGACGTCCCGGCCGAGGCGGGCCGCGTCGAGGAACGGTGTCGGTCGATCGTCGGTCGCGGGCGTGTGGAACCACAGCCGGTTTTCCTCGGCCACGAACCACATCATCGCCAAGGCGGGGTTGCCACGTTTCGTGGTGGTGGCGACGCTGGCCGGCCGCCCACGCTCGTCGAGGAATGCCCTTACGTCGAATCCCGGTCGCTTCATGACCGGTACTATGCGACCTCCAGCGCGCTGGAGGTCCAGCACTCGGCACCAACGAAAAGGGCCGCCCCGGACGGGACGGCCCTCTCTCGAATCAACTCAGCGCTGCGGCGGACCGCCGAACGGACCCTGCTGCGGGAACGGACCGCTGCCACCCGGCGCCTGTCCCGGAGGACCCTGGTACGGGCCTCCCTGCGGAGCGGCGGGCGGCTGAGGCTGAGGCAGCTGCGAGGGCGGCGGCGTCTGCTGCTGCGTCTGCTGCTGCGGTGCGGCCTCCGGCTCCGGCTCCGGAGTGGGAAAAGCCTTCGGAATCGGCCGGGGAGCCGGCGGCTCCTGTCGCGGCGTCGCGACACCCAGCGCCGGAACCTCCTTGCGTGCCACGGCTTCCGCCGCCGCGACGGCCTCGGCGACCTTCGGGTCGCTGGAAGTGTCGAACCAGCCCTGGACCTCTTCGTCCTCCAGGTCCGGCTTCTCGACGGGCTCTTCCTTCGGCGGCTCGTAACGGAACACGCCGTCGTCGCCGGGGGCACCGAGTGCGCGGGCGAAGCCTTCCAGCGCCTTGCCGTAGTCGCTCGGGATCATCCAGACCTTGTTCGCGTCGCCCTGCGCCATCTGCGGCAGCGTCTGCAGGTACTGGTACGCGAGAACCTCGGGAGTGGGACGTCCGGCCTTGATCGCCGCGAAGACCTTCTCGATCGCCTTCGCCTGACCCTGCGCCTGCAGGTACCGGGCGGCACGTTCACCCTGTGCCCGCAGGATCCGCGACTGCCGCTCGGCCTCCGCGCTCAGGATCGCGGCCTGCTTGGCACCTTCGGCCGCGAGGATCTGGCTCTGCTTCTGACCTTCCGCGGTCTTGATCGCCGACTCACGCTGACCTTCGGCGGTCAGGATCATCGCGCGCTTCTCACGGTCGGCGCGCATCTGCTTCTCCATCGAGTCCTGGATGGAGGGCGGCGGGTCGATCGCCTTCAGTTCGACTCGCGCGACACGGATGCCCCAGCGGCCGGTGGCCTCGTCGAGCACGCCGCGCAGCTGGCTGTTGATCGAGTCACGCGAGGTCAGGGTCTGCTCGAGGCTCATGCCACCGACGACGTTTCGCAGCGTCGTGGTGGTCAGCTGCTCGACACCGACGATGTAGTTCGAAATCTCGTAGACCGCGGCCCGCGAATCGGTCACCTGGAAGTACACGACCGTGTCGATCGACACGGTCAGGTTGTCCTCCGTGATCACCGGCTGGGGCGGGAACGAGACGACCTGCTCGCGAAGGTCGATACGCGCCCGCACCTTGTCCAGGAAGGGCACCAGAAACGTCAGGCCGGGAGAAGCCACCGTCCGGAACCGGCCCAGCCGTTCGATCACAGCGGACTGCGCCTGAGGCACCACCATGATCGCCTTGACCACGACGACGACCACGAACAACGCCAGCAGCCCGACAACGATGAACACCACTGTCTCTGACAACTACCTTCCCCTTACGTAGAAACCCTTTGCTGTTCAGCCGTACGGCTCACAGCTCGGCGGAAACGACCGCCGTGGCGCCCGAGATCTCGACCACGGTCACCGATGTCCCAGGGGCGATCGGCTCCCCTTCGCTCACGGACCGGGCCGACCAGACGTCACCCGCCAGCTTCACCTGCCCGGCTTCGATGTCCACTGTGGACACTACTACCGCTCGCGCGCCGATCAGCGCCTCGGTGTTGGTCTTGATGTCCGGTCCAGCGAGGAACCGGCGTTTGAGGGCGGGCCGGACGAGGGCCAGCATTCCGACCGACGCCACGGCGAACACCGCGACGTCGATGAACGGGTTCCCGGTCAGCGCGGCGGAACCGGCCCCCAAGAGGGCTCCGGCGCCGACCATGAGCAGGAACAGGTCACCCGAGAGCAGCTCGGCGATGATCAAAAGGATCCCGGCGATCAGCCAGATGAGAGCGCCTGTCATGCGTTCATGCTCCCAGATCGCGCCGATTCATACCGAAGAAGCGAAACCGACGTGACCGACGCGTAACCTTGAGTGACCCCGCGCAAACCGGTCATTCAGAACTCCTCGCCGGGATCGGAGACGAAGTCGATGAGCCGCTCCACCGCTCCGATCAGCGGCGTTTCCAGATCCCGGTAGCTGCCGACCGCCGCCAGGACCCGCTGCCAGCCCTCGTACGGCTCGCCCCAGCCCAGCGCGGCGCAGACGCCCTGTTTCCATTCCGTGCCACGCGGGATCTTCGGCCAGGCGCGGATGCCGACGACCGACGGCTTCACGGCCTCCCAGATGTCGATGTACGGATGCCCGGTGATCAGCACGTTCTCGTCGCGGATCCCGTCGACGATCCGGGACTCCTTGCTCCCCGCGACCAGGTGATCGACCAGCACCCCGAGACGACGCCCAGGGCCGGTGCCGAACTCGCCGATGCGGTCCGACAGCACGTCCACACCATCGAGTGGTTCCACCACGACGCCTTCGACCCGGAGGTCGTGCCCCCAGACCCGCTCGACGAGCTCGGCGTCGTGCTTGCCCTCGACCCAGATCCGCGAATCGCGTGCGACCCGCGCCTTGAGCCCTTGGACCTGGACCGACCCCGACGCGGAGATCCGCCGGGCCGGGGTCTTCGGTGCGGCCTTCGCCGGCACGAGGGTGACGGGTTTGCCCTCGAGCAGGAAACCCGCGGGGTTCAGCGGGAACACGCGATGCCTGCCGTGCCGGTCTTCCAGTACGACGTTGCCGTACTCGATCTTCACCACGGCGCCGCAATACCCGCTGGCCGGGTCCTCGACCACGAGCCCCGGTTCGGCGGGCACCTCGGGGATCTTCCGCTTGCGCGGCCCGGACAGCACGTCGTCATACGAATGAGAGCGCACGGCGGACGACGCTATCGGCGCCCGGGGCCGACGTCGCCCCGCCACGCCGGTCAGGCCGCCATCCGTCGCCTGACCGGAGGTGATCGCGGACTCAGGTTCACCGACAGAATGACAGCATCGCTTCGACGAACGGGGTCCGTTCACCACGCTGGAGCGGACGGATCACGAACAGCGGGGAAAGCGCCACGCACCACGCCCGGACCCGCTCCGCGTCGAATCCCGGCAGGTGCGGCGCGATGGCGTCGAACCCGTCTTCGAGCGTGCCGCCGTCGATCATCGGCAGGGTGACCCAATCGGCGAGGTCGAAGGCCGTATCACCGACGCTCGGGCGCGGGTCGATGGCGACCGCGCCACGGCCTGGCCCACCGTCGAGGACGTTGCCCGGATGCAGGTCGCCGTGCACGAGCGAGTTCCCTCCCCCGCCGGTCGCGAGGGCGAGCGCGCGCCGCCGGGCCCGGTCGAGGGTCTCCATCGGCAGCGTGGCTTCGGCGACGGACCCGCGCAGCCCTCGCTCGGCGAGCCCGTACATGAAGACGACGCGGTCTTCGAGTGTCGAAAAGCCGGCCGGAGGGGGCACGGAGTGGATCTGCGTCATCAGGTCGCCGACCTCGGCCCACGGGACGTTCGCGCCCGACTCCAGCAACTGGGTCCCGGGATCGATGCCTTCCAGCAGGACAGCGCCGTCGGCGAGTTCGGTGGCGAGGATCTGCACCACCCGCGAACAGCCGTCCCAGGCGCGCAGCGCGGCGGCCTCGGACTCGGCGATCGCGCGGTCCGGGGTCAGCTTCAGGACCTTCTTGGCACCGTCGTCCCCCCTGCAGATCAGGGTGCGGCCGGTGTTGCCCGGCTTCGCGTCGACGACGGTGAGACCCCACTGTTCCGCCAGCTTCGCGACGACGGCGGGCAGCTCGTCACACCACGTTTCGACCTCTTCACCGAAGCGCGCGATCAAACGCGCGCGAGCCTCGTCGTCCAGCACCTCGGCCACATCGCCCCCAGCGATCAGTCGGTCAGAACAGCGGCCACGGGATGGCGCGCCAGTCGTCACCCGGCTCCGGGAACACACCCTCCGCCAGAAGCAGATCGGCACGTTCGGCCAAGGCACGGATCTCGAAACCGGTGAGATGCTCGCTCAGCGCCTCACCGAGTTCACCGTCGATCCGCTCGCGCAGCCCGCGCAGCTTGCCGATCTCGGTCTCGGTGAGCGGTTCACCGATCCAGCCCCACAGCACCGTCCGCAGCTTCGGGTCGGTGTGCAGGCAGATCCCGTGATCCACCCCGTAGATCCGGCCGTCCGCGCCGGCGAGCACATGACCGCCCTTGCGGTCGGTGTTGTTGACCACGATGTCGAGCACGGCCAGTTCCCGCATCCCCGGCCGATCCGCGTGCGCGAGCACCGCGGGCTCGCCGTCGCGATCGTGCGCGTGCAGCACGACACGCCAGTCCTCCGGCAGGCTCTCCGGGGACCGGACGTCGACCAATTCCTCTTCGGTGGTCTCGATCCACAGCTGCACCATGCCCGGCCCGAACGGCCCGTCACGCAGCACCGTCGGCGGGATCGCGCCGAGCCCGGCGGCTTCGGAGACCATGGCGGTCGCGACCTCGCGGCCCGCGAGCGTCCCGTCCGGGAAGTCCCACAGCGGCCGTTCACCCGACACCGGCTTGTACACGGCGTTGCCGGTCACACCGTCGAGCTCGATCTTGCAGAAGAGCGTGACGTTGGAGGCGTCGACCAGCCTGCCTTCGACATCGATCTTGCCGCGTGTCACCAGCTCCCGCGAAGTCTCCGCCACCTGGTCAGTCCTCGAGGACGTCGACGTCGCGCCGGTACCCGTTCTGCCGCGGGCAGATATGCCCCGCCGGGTCGAGCGGCTCGGCGCACAGCGGGCACGGTTTGCGGCCGGCGTTGACCACCCGGTCGGCACGTTCGGCGAACGCCCGCGCCGCGCCGGGGCTCAGGAAGACCCTGACCGCGTCCGGCCCCTCTTCGGTGTCGTCCAGAACGACCGTTTCGTCCACCTCCCCCTCCGTCATCGCGAGCAGCTCGATGACGACGGCGCTGCTCTCGGCGTCCCAGCCGAGACCCATCGTGCCGACGCGGAACTCCTCCTCGACCGGGACGGTCAGGGGGTCGACGTCGAGCAGTTCGTCGGGCGCGTCGTCCGGTACGTCCGCGCCGAACCGGCTGGCGACCTCTTCCAGCAGCGAACCGAGCCTTTCGGCCAAGACCACGACCTGCTGTTTTTCGATCGTCACACTGATCGTGCGGACGTCCTCGGACGCTTGGAGGTAGAAGGTGCGGTCGCCGGGCTCACCGACGGTTCCTGCGACGAACCGGTCGGGCTGGCGGAAGACGTGGATTACGCGAGACATGGCACCTTTGACCCTAGGCCACAGCCACATGATCGGCATCCGCCGCCCCACCGTTCAGCCGTGGGCGAACGGCGCGACGGATCGCCAGGTCGTGGGTGTGCCCCGGGCCACCCCGGGCAAAGCGGCGATCCTAGTCTTCAGCTGTGGTTGAGATCGCCCCTTACGGCACCTGGACATCCCCCCTGTCGGCCGCCGATGTCGCGGCCTCGGGAGTCAACGCGCAATGGCTCGCGACGGTCGGCGACGAGGTCTGGTGGGCCGAACCGCGCACCGGCGACGGCGGCCGCGTCACCCTCGTGCGAGCACGCGCGGACGGCACGGCCGAAGACGTCCTTCCCGCTCCGTGGAACGTCCGGAACCGCGTGCACGAGTACGGCGGCCGCCCCTGGCTGGTGGACGGCGACGTCCTCGTGTTCACCCACTGGGCGGATCAGCGGGTCTACCGCCGCGATCTCACCACCGGCGAGACCACTCCACTGACGCCGGAACCCCCGACCCGGCACGGGATCCGCTACAGCGACCTCCGGCCCGGCCGCCCCGGCGAGGTGTGGCTGGTCCGCGAACGCAGCACCGGCCCCAGGCGCGTCGACATCGACAGGGACCTCATCGCGCTCCCCCTCGGCGGCGGCCCGGAACGGGTCCTGACCGCGAGCCATCACTTCCTCACCGCGCCGCAACTCTCGCCAGACGGCGCGCGGGCGGCGTGGATCGGCTGGAACCATCCCGCGATGCCATGGGACGGCACGGAACTGTGCGTCGCCGACGTCCGCGAAGACGGCACGTTCGGCCCCCATCACGTACTCGCCGGCGCGGCCGACGTCGCCGTCTGCCAGGTCGAATGGGAATCCGCCGACAGCCTGCTGGCGCTACTGGATCCCGACGGCTGGTGGAATCTGCACCGCGTCGGACTCGACGGCGGCATCACGAATCTGGCGCCCGCCGAAGCGGAGATCGGCGGCGCGATGTGGAAACTCGGCGCGCGCTGGTTCACCCCGCTCGGCGACGGCCGGTTCGCCGTCATCGCGTCGGGCAAGCTCGCCATCCTGGACGAGGCGACACGGGACGTGACGCCGGTGGCGGCGGCCGCCGGCCTGACCGCGTGGTCCATCAACGGTTTCGCGGTCCACGACGGTGGCATCGTCGGCGTCGCGGCCGGACCGGACCGGGAAGGCGCCGTGGTCAAGGTCGATCTCGAGGGCGGCACGATGACCGAACTCGCGTCGGCACCCGAACCGCCGTCGCCGGACTACCTCTCGGCGCCCGTGGAGCGGATCTTCAAAACCGCCGACGGCGACCGGGTCCCCGCCTTCGTCTACCTTCCCGCGAACGCCGACTTCGCCGCGCCGGAAGGCGAACGGCCACCGCTGCTGGTCTACCCGCACGGCGGGCCGACCGGCCGCGACAGCGCGGTACTCGACTTCGAGATCGCCTACTTCACCAGCCGCGGCCTCGCCGTCGTCACGGTGAACTACGGCGGCTCGACCGGCTACGGGCGCGCCTACCGCGAACGGCTCCGTGAACAGTGGGGTGTCGTCGACGTCGCCGATTGCGTCGCCGTCGCCGAAACCCTCGCCTCCGAAGGCACCGTCGACGGCGACAGGATGGCGATCCGCGGCGGCAGCGCGGGCGGGTACACCTCCGCCGCGTCGCTGACCACCACGACCACCTACCGCGCGGGCACCGTGATGTACCCGATCCTCGACCTCTATCAGTGGACCGGCGACGGCGGCGAGACACACGACTTCGAGTCCCGATACCTCGACGGGCTGATCGGCCCGCTGCCCGAGGCCGAGCAGCGCTACCGGGATCGCTCCCCCATCCACAACGCAGGCACGGTCGCCGGGCCGCTGCTGTTCCTGCAGGGCCTGGAGGACGAGATCTGCCCGCCCGAACAGGCGGACCGATTCGTGGCAGGACTGGCGGGGCGGGGCATCGACCACGCTTACCTGAGGTTCGAGGGCGAGCAGCACGGTTTCCGGAAGGCGGAGACGATCGTGGCCGCGCTCGAAGCGGAGTTGTCGTTCTACGGCCAGGTTCTCGGCTTCGAAACCCCCGGCGTGCCGAAGCTCCGGCTGAGCCGGTGAGGCCGCCGAAGACGCGGCCGGGTGACACGATCGCCTTGGTCGCTCCCGCGGGTCCGGTCCCGGCGGACCTCGTCGAGAAGGCCTTGCCGGTACTGCGCGGCTGGGGTGTCGAGGTCGGCGTCGGTGAGTGCGTGCGCGCCGTCCGCGACGGCTATCTCTCCGCCTCCGACGAGGCGCGGGCCGCCGAGTTCACGCGGGCGTGGCTGGATCCGGGCGTGACCTGCGTTCTCGCCGCCCGCGGCGGCTACGGCTCCCAGCGGATGCTCGACCTGGTCGACTGGACGGCGCTGCGGGCGGCCGGGCCGAAGATGTTCGCCGGATCCAGCGACGTGACCGCGCTGCACCGGGCGGTGAATGTCCACTTGGGACTGGAAACCCTGTTCTCCCCCTTGCCCGCCACCACCCTGTTCGACGCGGTGGCCGCCGAACACCTGCGGCTGTCGCTGTTCGAACCGGACGAGGTGCGGACGATCGCCTCGCCGACGGCGTCGCCGCTGGTGCCGGGCACCGCGACCGGCACGCTCATCGGCGGCAACCTCTCCCTGCTCGTCTCGGGCCTCGGCACTCCCGAGCAGGGCTCCGCGCGAGACGCGATCGTGCTGCTGGAAGACGTCACCGAACCGGTGTACCGGATCGACCGGATGGTGACCCAACTGCTGCGATCCGGCTGGCTCGACGGCGTCCAGGGTGTCGTACTGGGCTCGTGGAAGGCGTGCGGCGAGCCCGAAGCGATCCGAAACCTGATGCTCGACCGCCTGGGCTCGCTCGGCGTGCCAGCGGTGTGGAACTTCGGCTTCGGCCACGTCCCGGCATCGCCGACCATCCCCCTCGGCGCGCGGGCCACCCTCGACGCGGACCGGGGAACACTGCGGATTTTGCCATAACGGCAACAGGACTGGCGGTTTCGGCGAGATCGCGGGCATCGTTTCCGGCATGGATTCCACACGACAGTTCTGGGAAGACTTCTACCGCGACAAGGACCAGGTCTGGAGCGGGAAAGCGAACCCGTTGCTGGTACGCGAAGCCGCCGATCTGACCCCCGGCACCGCACTCGACCTCGGATGCGGCGAAGGCGGCGACGCGATCTGGCTCGCGCGGCAAGGCTGGCGCGTCACCGCCGTCGACATTTCGGACACCGCTCTGGAGCGTGCCGCCGCGCACGCGGCCGAAGCCGGTGCCGAAGGCATCACCTGGGAACGCCATGACCTCGCGGTCTCGTTCCCCGAGGGGCGGTTCGACCTCGTCTCGGCGCAGTTCTTCCACTCCCCCGTCGAGGAGGACGGCGGCCGGGACAAGGCGCTCCGCCGTGCCGCCGAAGCCACCGCGCCGGGCGGCACACTGCTGGTCGCAGGCCACGCAGGCTGGCCGACCTGGATGGAAGACCCGCCCCACAAGGACGTCCATTTCCCCACGCCGGCCGAGGTACTCGAAGCGCTGGCGCTGGACGAAGGCGAATGGACCGTGGAACTGCAGGATCTGATCACGCACGACCACCCGGGGCCGGAGGGGCAACCGGGGACGCGTTCGGACAACGTGCTCCGGGTACGGCGTAGCGTCTAGGCATGCGCTTGTCCCCGGAGGAAGCCCGCGCCCGGTTCGAGGGCGAGCGGATCGCGAGGCTGGCGACGACGGGGGCGGACGGCGTGCCGCATCTGGTCCCGGTGACCTTCGTCGTCGAAGGGGATTCGGTGGCCTTCGCGATCGATCACAAGCCGAAGAGCACGACAGCGCTGCGACGGCTGAAGAACATCGCCGAGAACCCGAAGGTCAGCTTCTTGACCGACCACTACGACGAGGACTGGGCCGGACTGTGGTGGGCACGGGCCGACGGGGTCGCCCGGGTGCTGACCGATCCCGACGAGCAGGCGCTGCCGGTGCGGCTGCTGCGGGAGAAGTATCCGCAGTACGAAGAGCAGCCTGCTCCGCATGCCGTGGTGAGCACTCTCGTCCACGCTTGGCGAGGGTGGCGGGCTTCCTGAGCTTTTTTGGCTTTGTTGCCGTTTTACGTCAACAAAGCCAGCGCCACGCCGTATAGGTCATTATACGCTGGGAGGCGGCCGTAGACCCATCACAGTGACCTGACGCTCTTGCGATCATCCATACAGGGCACTTCTCACGGTTTTGTGAAGGGGGTCGTGGGTGCTGAAGCTGGCGCGATCGGCTCGCTGCCGTGCTTGGCCTGACCTGGACGAGGGTGGTTCCGCGGGCATCGTCGCCCGGTCTCACCCCTTGATCACGACCGGTGGACCGGCGACCGAGCGGGGAAGATTCCGGACGCTCAACGACCGGAATCTTCCCCACCCGACCGCCCCGGCGGCAGGCGAGGAGCTCCCCGCTGAGGTGGGCGCGCAACACAGCACAAACCACACAAGCCGGACACCCATCTCCAGAAAAGTGTCCCTTATGGACACTGGAGGCACGGCCCGGCTTTCGTCAGGCAGCCCGGTCCCGCGCGGGACACGCCACCGGGCATCCACTCCGCAATCAGACAACGAGTCAGTGGAGAGGGCCTACACGCGCTTTCAAGCGATCAAGAGCGCGGCGCCTCGGCGGGCAGGAACTGCTCCACCGGCTTCCCCCGCCAAGCGGCGATGATCCCCAGCGGATCCGGCCGCAGCAGCGAGGCGGCGGCGTAGACACTCGCGGCGACGACACCCGCCATGAACCACCAGTCGTACAGCGCCTGCTCCCCTGTCGGGTAGTACACCAGCGTCACGAACACCGAGACCGCGACGACGACGGCAAGGTTCCGACGACGCCATTCGAAGGCAGAAAGAACCACGAAGCCCCAGGTCAGGTACCACGGCAGCGACGGCGGTGGGACGATCGCGCCGGCCAGCAGGACGATCGCCATCCGGTGGATCGCCGGGTTGCCGCCGTTGCGGGCGAGCCACCATTGGCGGCCGGCGAAGACGAACAGGCCGACCATCGCGATCGCCCGGAACACGGTGACGAACGGTGACACTTCGACGTCGATCACCAGGTTCACCAGCGAGTAGACGATCTCGCCGATCCCGGTCGGGAAGTTCATCCAGTTCGCGATCAGCGTCGGCGCCTTGAGGCCGGTGAGCCAGCCGAGGTTCACCGAACCGAGCGAAATCCAGGTTCCCGCGACGAACACCGGCAGGAAGATCCCGACCGACGCGGCGCCGGCGCGGAAGAAGTTGACCACCTTCCGGTCACCGGGCAGGTGGTTCGCCCACACCCAGACCAGGAACGGCAATGCCCAGGCGGCGGTCGGCTTGATCAGCATGCCGATGGTGACCAGGACGATCGCGAGGACGTGCTTGCGTTCCAGCGCGGCCAGCACGCCGATGGTGAGGAAGCCCAGCATCAGCAGGTCGTTGTGCGGACCGCCGACGAGGTGGATGACCGTCATCGGGCTGGCGATGGCCAGCCAGAGCGTGATCGGGAGTTTCCCGCCGAGATGCTTGACCAGCCGCGGCAGTGACCACAGCATGCCGATCAGGCCGATCATCAGCACGAGCCTGGTCGCGATGACCCCGGCGATCATGTCGTTGCCGGTGACCGAGACGATGCCCTTGGCGACCAGCAGGAACAGCGGGCCGTACGGCGCGGGCGTGGTCTGCCACAGCGGGTGCACGTTCTGCACGACGTCCGGCAGCACGACCAGCTCGGCCGGGCCGTTGGCGTACGGATCGAGGCCGTTCAGCAGCTGCGCGCCCTGCGCGAGGTAGGAGAAGACGTCGCGGGTGAACAGCGGCGGCGACACCAGCAGCGGCGCCATCCAGCAGGCCGCCGCGATCACGATCGGACGGCTGCCGATCCGCCCGGCGAGCGCGTAGCGGCCCAGCCGGACCCACGCCCAGATGATCAGCCCGAAGCCGAGGTAGAGCATCGCGTTGGCCAGGAGACGGCCGTGGCCGTAACGGATCCACGACAAGGGTCCGTGGCCCAGGATCGGGTCACGGACGAGGATGCCGCCCGCCCCGAGCGCGGCCAGCATCAGCAGCGTGCTGCCCACGGTTCCCATCGCGATCGTGCGGTACGGGAAGCGGGAAGGCACCCGGAGCCGCTCGCCGAGCGAACCGGCCGAGGGCGTCTGCTGGGGGTCTGTCGTGGTCACCATTTCGAGATTGGAGGTTACACACCGCGCCTGTGCGTGTGCGCGGCAATGGGTATTTCCCGCGTCGGACACGGGATTCCCGTCGGTCAGCGGTCCGCCGCCGCCCGCTGAGCGGTACCTCCCGGCAACGCGGCGAGCAGCGACTTCGTGTACTCGTGCTTCGGGTCCAGCAGGACCTCTTCCACGGTACCGACCTCCACCAGCTCCCCGCGGTACATGACCGCGACCCGGTCGGCGATGTTCCACGCCAGTCCCAGGTCGTGCGTGATCACGAGCCCGGCGAGACCCAGCTCACGCCGCAGGCGCAGCAGCAGCGCGAGGATCTCCCCGCGCACCGACGCGTCGAGCGACGCCACCGGTTCGTCGGCCACGACCACGCCAGGGTTCAGCGCGAGCGCGCCCGCGATGACCACGCGCTGCCGTTGCCCGCCGGACAACTCGTGCGGGAGCCGGTCGAGGAACTTCTCCGCCGGCCGCAGTTCGGCCGCTTCGAGTGCCTTGATGACGATATCGTGCTCGGTCGCGCCCATACCGTGGATTCGCGGGCCTTCCGCGACGGCCTCGTACACCGTGTGGTTCGGGTTCAGCGCGCTGGTCGGGTCCTGCAGGACCAGCTGGACCTGCCGCCGGTACGCCTTGAGCCCGGCGCCGCCCAGCGGGACGGGTTTGCCGTCGTAACGCACCGCCCCGGAGTCGGGTTTCTGCAGCCCGAGCAGTGTCCTGGCGAGGGTCGTCTTACCGGAGCCGGACTGGCCGACCAGCGCGACGATCTCGTCCTTCCGCACCTGGAGACTCACTCCGGCGACGGCGTTGATCCGCTTGCCGGTGCGGTCGCGGAAGCTGACGCGCAGGTCCTCGGCCTCCAGGAGCGCGGGCTGGTCACCGGCGCGTTCCGGTTCCGGTGGCAGTGGCGTGCTGGTGGCGGGCGCGAACCGCGACGCCGGATCACCGACGGTCGGGAACGCGGCCGCCAGCGCCTTGCTGTGTTCGTGCCGTGGCGCGTTCATCAACTCCGCGCTCGGCCGTTCTTCGACGATCTCGCCGTCGTACATCACCGCGATCCGGCGGCAGGTCGCGGCGAGCACCGACAGGTCGTGGCTGATCATGATCAGCCCGATCCCCTGCTCGGCGACCAGCCTGCCGAGCAGGGCGAGCACCTGGGCCTGGACGACGACGTCGAGTGCGGTGGTCGGCTCGTCCGCGATGATCAGCCGCGGGGAGCAGGCCAGCGCCATCGCGATCATGACGCGCTGCTTCTGCCCGCCGGACAGCTCGTGCGGGTACGCCCCGGCGCGGCCGGGCGGCAGGTCGACCTGTTCGAGCAGCTCGGCGACCTTGGCCTGGACCTCGGCGTCCGAGGGTGCCTTGCCGCCTGGCGGATGCAGGCGGATCGGCTCGGCGATCTGCTCGCCGATCTTGCGGACCGGGTTGAGCGCGTGCATCGCGCCCTGGAACACGACCGAGGCCTCGGCCCAGCGCACCGCGCGCAGCCTGCCCCACTTCATGGCCGTGACGTCCTCGCCGTCCAGCAGGATCTCGCCGCTGATCTTCGCCGACCGCGGGAGCAGGCGCAGGACGCTCATCGCGACGGTCGACTTCCCCGACCCCGATTCCCCCGCCACCCCGAGGGTGTCGCCGGGTTCGAGCACCAGGTCGACGCCCCGGACGGCGGCGACCTCGCCACTGCCGGTCGTGTAGGTGACACCGAGGTTCTTCAGTTCCAGCAAGGGGCTCATGAGTGCTGTCCCTTCAGGCGCGGGTTCAGCACGGTCTCCAGCGCGCGTCCGACGAGGGTGAAGGCGAGGACGATCACGACGATCGCGATACCCGGCGGCAGCAGGTTCCACCAGGCGCCCTTGCTGATCGCGCCGTTGTTCAGCGCGGCCTGCAACATGGCGCCCCACGAGATGCTGTTCGGGTTGCCGACGCCGAGGAAGGCCAGCGTCGCGTCCGCGATGACCGCGTTGCCGACGACGAGGGTCGTGTTGGCCAGCACGAGCGGCATGACGCCCGGCAGGACGTGTTTGCCGACGATGTGCAGATGACCGCCGCCGAGCGCCTTCGCGCGCTCGATGTACGGACGGCCTTCGATCGTCAGGGTCTGGGCCCTGACCAGCCGCGCGGTACTCGGCCACGCGGTGACGCCGATGGCGACGATCACCGTCGCCGTGCCCTGCTCCAGCACCGAGGCCAGCGCCACGGCGAGGACGAGCGACGGCAGTACCAGGAAGAAGTCCGTGAACCGCAGCAACAGTCCCGACAGCCAGCCGCCGAAATGCGCGGCCGCGATCCCGACGACGGTGCCGATCAGTACCGAGAGGAACGCCGCCGAGAAGCCGACGAGCAGCGAGATCCGCGCGCCCCAGAACGTCATCAGCAGCACCGAGCGGCCGTCGATCTCCGTACCGAGCCAGAACTCCGCGCTGGGCGGGGTCAGCGAACCGCCGGTGGCCTTGGTGACGTCGAGGCCGGACTCGTCCGAGATCACCGGCGCGAGGATGGCCAGCACCGTGATGATCGCGAGGAACGCGAGCCCGAAGACACCCGCCTTGTTGGTGGTGAACTCGTGCCAGTGTTTCGCCACGGCCGCGCGACGGCGGCGCCAGACGATCGAACCGGGTTTTTCCGCTGTCGTCATGCCGTCCGCACCCTGGGGTCGAGCACGCGGTAGAGCAGTTCCGCGAGCAGGTTCATCAGCACCACCGCGCCGGCGAGCGTGACGAAGACGCCTTGCAGCACAGGAAGGTCCGGGCCGCGAAGCGCTTCGTAGAGCAGCTGCCCGAGACCTGGCCAGCTGAACACGGCCTCGACCGAGACCGCACCCGAGACCACCATGCCGAACTGCATGAACACCAGCGTCACCGTCGGGAGCAGGGCGTTGGGAACCGCGTGCCGCTTGCGCACGAGGTCGTCCCGCAGTCCCTTGGCCCGTGCGGTGGTGAGGTAGTCCGAATTCATCTCACCGATCAACGACGAGCGCATGACCAGCATGTACTGGGCGTAGAACACCACCAGCAGGGTCACGCACGGCAGCACCAGATGGTGGAGGACGTCGAGCCCTTCGCTGAAGAAGCCCGGCTCGGCGTCCGGGGAATGCATGCCCCGGCTGGGAAAGAGGCCGTTCGTCGCGACGAGCAGCATGAGCCCGAGCCAGAACTGCGGTACCGACCACAGGGTCAGCGCGAGTCCTGTTTGGACCTTGTCGAACCTGCTCCCCCGGCGCCAGCCCGCCCGGATGCCGAGCCACAGGCCGAGCGCGATCGCGAGCACGGTCGCGCTGCCGACGAGCAGGATGGTCGGCCACAGCCGCTCGCCGATCAGGTCCATGACCGGACGCTTCAGCAGATAGGAATCGCCCATGGTGCCGTGGAACAAGCCGACGACGTAGTCCCAGAACTGCCGGAGCAGGGGCTTGTCCACGCCCAACTGCTCCCGCAGCTCCGCCATCTGCACCGGATCCGTCGGCCGGTCGCGCACCATGAACCGCACGGGATCACCGGGCAGCGTCCGGAACAGGAAGAAGCCGAGGACGACGACGAGCGCGAGGCTCGCCAGCGCGCCGCCGATCTTGGAGAGGACGAACCGCGTGGTGCCGGTCCCGCCTCGGTGCTCGTCGGGGTCGACGAGCACCGAGGTCTGGTCGAGAGAACTGAGTGCCTCGCTCAACGCTGTCCTTTACTCCCGGTCTTCGGCGGACTTGCCGCGCCGTCCGAGCAGCACCCCGCCGCCGACGAGCACCACGAGCACGACCGCGCCGATGCCGATCCACAGTCCGGTGTTGCTTCCGCCGTCGTCGGAGCTCGCGGCGGCCGCGTCGGCGGGGGTTGCGCCGTAGACGCCCCAGTAGCCGGACTGCTCGAGGATCGCGCCATCGGGCTGCGGCTGCTTGGTGAACGAGGCGAACTTGTCCGAGCGGTAGGCCTCGAGCACGTTGTCGTAGTCCAGCACGACGTCGACGTACTGGTTCGCCAGCACGGCCTGGGCCTGCTTGACGATCTCGGCGCGCTTGGCCGGGTCGAACTCGGTCAGCTGCTTCTTGTACAGCTCTTCGAACTGCGGGTCGCAGAAGAAGGTGGCCGAGGTCCCGCCGTTGCCCTGCGCGTTCGGACGGGCGGCGCAGGTGTTGAGCGACAGCGCGTAATCCGGGTCGGGCGAGGTGCCGTAACCGGAGATGGCGAGGTCGTAGTTGCCCGCGGTGGTGCGGTCGTCGAGTTCGTCGTCGGAGACGAGTTCCTGCTTGACGCCGATGCCGACGTCCTTAAGCCAACCGGAGACGAACTGGGCGGTCCGCTGGTCGAACGGGCGGTTCGCGTGGCCGGCGAGGCGGAACTCCAGTTTCGCGCCACCGGGGGCGACCCGGATGCCGTCGGCACCCTTGGTGAAGCCCGCCTGGTCGAGCGTGGCGTTCGCGGCGGCGATGTCGAACTTGGTCTTCTCCGCCTCCGACGGGCTCCAGGTGTAGGCCTTGTAGATCGCGGGCACGACACCGGTTCCGGGCTGGCCGTAGCCGCTCATCACCTTCTGGACGATCGACTCGGTGTCGATGGCCTGCGCGATCGCCTTGCGGACGCGGATGTCCTTCAGCAGCGGGTTGCCGTCACCGATCGGCTGGTCGGCGACGTTCTTCACGCCGAAGTTGATGATGAGCTCGTTGTACCGGCGGCCGGGCGCCTTGTTCGTGGTGATGTTCTTCTCGCCCTTGAGCGCGTCGAACTGCGTCGGGGTGAGCCGGTTGATGACGTCGACCTCGCCCTGCTTGAGCGCGTTCACCGCCGCTTCGGCGTCCTTGAACTGCAGCAGCTGCAGTTCGTCGACCTTGGGCGCGCCACGCCAGTAGTCCTTGTTCGCCTTAAACTTCACGAACTCGTTCTTCTTGTACTCGGTCAGCAGGTACGGGCCGCTGCCGACGCCGACGACGGCCATCTCGTCGGTCGAGGGGGCGTTGAGGTCCTTGATCGGTTCCCAGATGTGCTTGGGCACGATCGGGACGTCGAGCGCGGTCATGCTCGCCTGCGGCGTCTTCGTCTTGATGACGAGCGTCTTGTCGTCCGGCGCCGAAACCGACGCGAAGTTCGTGACGTAGCTGCCGTTCGCGGTGCGGGCGTTCTCGTCGTCGAGCATCCGCTGGAAGGTGTACGCGGGGTCCTGGGCGGTCACCGGCTTGCCGTCGGACCACTTCATCCCCTGTCGGATGGTGAAGGTCCAGGTGAGCTTGTCGTCGGAAGTCGACCATTTCTCCGCGACGCCGCCCGTCGGCTGCGTGTCCTCCGCCGAAGGCAGGGTGAGGAACTCGTAGTTGAACCGGCCGACCTGCGTCGCCGCCGACAGCGTGGCGGTGAAGGGGTTCAGGTGGTCGATGCCGGTCGTGAGCGCCACCCGCAGTACCTTGCCCTGCTGCTGCGCCGTCGCGACCGGCGCGAAAGGCACCGTCGCGACCGCCGAAGCGGCAAGAACCGCGACCACGCGGAGACCGCGTCGTCTGGGAAAACGCTCTGTGCGCACGAAGACCACCCCATCGAAATTCGCTGTGTCCCAACCCCCGAGGCGGAAAAGTAACCACATGTCGCGGTAACCGCGCAATGACTCGCCAATACCGATCGTGCACGGTGGACGTCATCGCGTGGTCGGCAGCTACTTTGCGTTCGAGCTCAGTAGCTTTGAGTCACCGGCTCGGCCCGTGAAGCGGGAACACGTGCAGTGTCCTGGGTATTCAAGGGAACCGTGCTTGCAAAAGGCTTGCGCCGGATGATGCTCAATCGATACGTGGCGACCAAGTGCGAGCAAAGCGGTTCGTCAGCCGACGGAGACCTCACGCCGCCGCGCGCCGGCCGCGGCCGCGTAGAGCCACGCGAACAACGCCCACATCCCGGCGAAGATCAGGCCGACGACGGCGTAGGCGACCGTCCACAGCACGGCGGGGGTCTCGGACTTCCGTTCCCGCTGGAGGAACTCGATCTCGGACATGAACGGACGCGAGCCGGACGCCGCGTCGATCGACGGCGCGTTCGCGGCGGGGTCGGCCGGCGCGTAGATCGGGGCAAGCCCCATCACCCGGTTCGGCACGTGCACCCGGATCCCGGTCTTCCACTGGCCGAACACCGGCAGCGGCTGCGCCGTGCGGTACACGCCCTCGCCGATCTTCTCCAGCGGCGCCGTGAAGAAGTCGCCACCCTGCCAAGCGAAGCCGTTCAACCAGACGGAATCGTCGGCCAGGTCGGGCCGGGAGATCGTGACGGTCGCGTCGACCCATCGGGGCGTACCGCCACCGTGCGGGTTCGAGATCGGCAGCCCGGTGGCGGCCTCGGTCAGCCGGACGTCGGCGGTGAAGCCCGCTTCCGGGTCCTGCGGGACGGCGACCGCCGACATCAGGACGACCGCGCCCAGCGCGCCGACGAGCCCGATCGAGTGCCGGGGCCCGGTGGCGGGCACCTGGGTCGCCGTCTCCTCCACCCGTTCGTGCTGCCAGACGCCGATGAACGCGCCCGCGAGTGCCGCGCCGGTTCCGAACAGGACGAACAACGGCAGATGGGCGGTCGGCCACGGATTCGGCATCAGCCACTGGGTGAACGCCGCCTCGGCGAGCATCCCGGCCGTCCCCACGAGCAGCCCGGCGACAACGGCGAAGGAGTATCCCTGCCTGCCACGCAGCACCAGGGCGACGACCTCGATGATCACCGCTTCGGCGACGTACGGCAGCAACGACGCCACGTGCAGGTCGGCGAACAGCGGGATGACGGTGAACGACGCACGCGAGGCCAGGAAGACCGCGACCACGATCAGCGCCCCGCCGGGGCCCCAGGACAGCCGTCCGTAGGTCAGCGTCCAGGCGCCGATCAGGCCGACGAGCACGACCTGCGACAACATCGGGAACTGCGGCACGCCGAGGTCGAACTCCATCAGGAACGCCGACGCGCCCATCATCCAGGCGCCGGCGAGCACCGGCCCGAGCAGGCGCACGATCGGTCCGGTCGCGCCGACCTGGCGGGCCTCGCCGAGCAGCAGCTGCAGACCGAGGACGACGCAGACGCCGCCGCCGATCATCAGTACGTGGGTGGGTCCCCATTCGGTGACGTCCTGGCCGAACAGGCGGTGCCAGACGTCGTCGAGCGGGAAGCCCGCGATGCCGACCAGACCGGTCGCCATCATCTGGATGGAGCCCATCGGTGCGCGCCAGTGCGGGCCGATGCGGAAGGTCCGCTTCGGCAGGTCCTTGGTCGCCAGGGTCGCGCTGAGCACGCCGCTGGCGAAGATGCCCATCAGTCCGAAGTAGATCGGGTAGTGCGACGGATTCGCGAGCGGTCCTTCGTCGCGGCCGAGTTCCATGTGGATCGGCACGTCCCAGTAGACGCCGATCAGCGCCGACATCCCGGAGAGGAAGGCGACGACCATCGGCAGTGCCGCCCAGCGTGGCAGCCCGCTGAATTCACCCATCCAGTCGGCGACGCGGCCGACGACGGTGCGCTTTCCCGCGCGCTCACGGAGGACGAAGACAGCCAAGGGAAGGAAGACCGCGGTGAACATCAGGCCCGCGATGACGATCTGCCCGAATTGCGCGCCGCCGGCAGGCGGGCTCTCCTGAGCCATGAACACCGTGCTCGCCTTCCTGCTAACCTGAGTAACTGTTACCTTGGGGTAACACGATAGGGGCAAGGTCCCGGGCAGGCAAGCCGGGGCGTACGACTTGGAGGGACCTCGATGCGGAGGATCGGCGGGATCTGCGGGATCACCGTGGCCGCGCTGCTGGCCGTGACCGGCTGTTCGGGATCGACCGGTTCCGAACCGGGCCGGGATCCGGCCCCGGACACCGGCACCCGGACCGTCGAATTCTCGATCACCGAGGGCAAACGCACGGCCGGCCCGGAAGAGGTCGCGGTGCGCACCGGCGAGAACGTCGCACTGGTGGTCACCTCCGACCAGGCGGACGAGCTGCACGTCCACGGTTACGACAAGGCCGCCCAGCTTTCCCCCGGAGTGCCGGGGACCGTCGCCTTCACCGCGAACATCGACGGGATCTTCGAGGTGGAACTGCACAAGAGCGGCGCGGCGGTGACCAGGCTCCGGGTGAGCGGATGATCCTGGCGCACGGTCTCGGCGGCCGGTCCGATCTGCCGGTCCCGCTGTGGCTCGCGCTCTACGCGGGAGCGGCGGCCGTCGTGGTCTCCTTCTTCGCGCTCACCGCGCTCTGGAAGGAACCCAAACTCCGCGGTGCCGACGCCGGCCGCGCGCTTCCCCTTGCCCTGCAACGGTTCGTCGACAGCGCGTCGCTCAGGGTGGCGTCACGAGTGCTCGGCGTGGTGCTGTTCGCGGGCTTTCTCGCGATGGCGTGGGCCGGTCCCGCCAGTTCGGCCGACAACCCCGCTCCCGCCTGGTTCTACGTCTGGTTCTGGGTCGGCCTGGTGCCGCTTTCACTGGTGTTCGGCCCGGTCTGGCAGCGACTCAATCCACTGAGGACGATCGCGTCGCTCATCCCCGTCCGGCATCGTGAACTTCCGCCCAGATGGGGTTATCTGCCCGCGATCGTCGGCCTCCTGGCGTTTCTTTGGCTGGAACTGGTCTTTCCCCACTCCGACTCACCTCGCGCGATCGCCCTGTTCGGCACCGTGTATGCCGTTATACACATCGCGTTCGGCGTGGTCTTCGGTCCGGGTTGGTTCGACCGCGGCGACGCTTTCGAGGTCTACGCGCGCCTGATCGCGGGCCTCTCCCCCTTCGGCAGGCGATCCGACGGGCGGCTCGTGCTCCGGAATCCGCTGGACGGCTTGCTCACCCTCTCCCCCGCGCCCTGGCTGACCGCTCTGGTTCTCGTGGTGCTGGGCTCGACGGCGTTCGACGGTCTGACCCGGCTCCCGTTCTGGACGTCGCTGGACGCCGGCGTTCTCGGCGGCACCGCGGGGCTCGCGGCCTGTATCGCGCTCACCTACGGCGCCTACGCGGGTGCCATCAGCCTGACCAGGCCCTATCTGCGACGCGGGTTCGACCCGTATCCCGCGTTCGCGCCGTCACTGATCCCGATCATGGTCGGGTACACGGTCGCGCACTACTTCTCGTTCGCGGTGTTCTCCGGGCAGCAGGGCTTCGGCCGGGCGATCGATTACACGATCGTCTCGACGGGCGTGATCGCGCTGGTGCAGATCGCCGGAATCGTCGCCGGGCACGTGCTGGCCGTAACCTCGGCCCATGATCGCTCCGTCGGCGTGCTGCGCGCGAACTACGTCAAGGTGGGCCAATACCCCATGCTGGCACTGATGATCGGTTACACCGCACTCGGGATCGCGCTGGTCTCCGGCTCATGACCATCGCGGCGCGGGTGATGATGATGCACCAGGGCGGCTGGGACGAGATCCTCATCTTCGTCGGCCCCGTGGTGATCATCGGGCTGCTCATCTACGTCGCGCGCAAGCAGGTCCCGACGACTCCCGAAGAGGACGACGAGTAGGCGGCTCAGTCGAGGCAGAACTCGTTGCCCTCGATGTCCTGCATCACGATGCACGATTCGTTGACACCATCGGCGAGCATCACCCGCTGGCATACCGCGCCGAGTGCGACGAGGCGATCGCGCTCCGCCTCGAGTGCGGCGAGGCGCTCGTCACCCACGAGCCCGGTGCCGGCCCGCACACAGAGGTGCACCCGGTTCTTGACGACCTTGCCTTCGGGTACGCGTTGGAAGTACAGCCGAGGGCCCACCCCGGTGGGATCACTGCAGACGAACGACGCGCCCCGCTCTTCGGGCGGCAGGGTGCGCTCGTACTCTTCCCAGGTGGCGAACCCCTCCGGGGGCGGCGGCACGACGTAACCCAAAATCTCGCACCAGAAACGCGCGACCCGCTCGGGTTCCGCGCAGTCGAAGGTGACCTGGAACTGTTTGACCGACGCCATTCGATCACCCTAGTGGCGCCCGTACTAGCCCTTGAGCAGCAGGGTACCGGCGAGCTCGGTGACCTCGTCGCGGCTGCGGCCGCCGTGGTCGGCGGCCATGAAATGCTTGCCGACGAGCAGTGAGAACGCCAGCAGGCAGCGGGCTTCGACCTCGTCTTCGTCGGTGAAGATCTCGCGCATGAGGGACCGCAGGTAGTCCATCCGCTCGTTGTCGACCCGCCTGAGCCGTTCGGCGACCTCGGGGTCGCGGCGGGACCAGTCGCGGATGGCGAGGTCGACCGCCAGGACCCGCTCGGTGATGAGCATGCCCGCCCGCCGGATCTTCGCCTTCGCGTCGCCGCCCTCGCGTTCGACGCTCGCGATCAGTTCGCCGGTGCTCGTCCGTTCCCAGCTGGCCAGCATTTCCTCGATCAGCGCGCCGCGGTCGGCGAAATGGCCGTAGAAGCCACCTTTGGTGACTCCCAGCGTCTTCGCGAGCGCCTCGACCCGGACGGCGCCGGGGCCTCCGGCGGCCAGCGCGCGCAGCCCCGCGTCGATCCACGCTTGCGGCGGTGTCCGGGTCTCTGCGGCCATGTGATCACCGTATCTCCCGTCACGCCATCACTACGACAGCGATATATACGCTACCGTATAGATGGCGGAACGCACTGGGAGGAACAACGACATGACTGTCGGCTTCGTAGCAACGCACTACCCGCACACCGACCATCACGACGCCTTCGTCTCGCGGGTCCGGCGGGTCGCCGAGGTGCTGCGCTCCACCCCGGGCTGTCTCGGCGCCGAATGCTGGGTCACCGCCGACGGCGACGCCGTGGTGTCGATCGCTCGCTGGGAATCCGAAGCGGCACAGGCCGCTTCGATGCGCGCACTGGGATCGGCCGAGGTGGACGTCGCCTTCGACGACCGCGAGGTCCGCCCTCGCGAGATCGTCCAGCTGGTGTCGGCATGAAACTCGCGAACACGGCCCACACCACACGCTCGTGGCGAATCCACGAGATCGCCGGCGACTTCGAGCTCGAAGACGTCTGGGCGCTCGGCACCCCCGGCGGTCCCGACGACTTCCCCAAGCTCGTCAAGCAGTTCTCGTCGGGGAATTTCCCGGACGGCGCCCCGGCGATCGTCCGCGCGCTGTGGTCGCTGCGGTGGAAGCTGGGCGCGCTGTTCCGGTTGGACGACCGGGACTCCGGTCTCGACACCCGGGTCGGCTCACTCCGCGACCGGCTACCGGAAGACCTCCGCGACACCCCCACCGGCCCCGACGAGGACTGGCTGCCGTTCACCCCGGTCTACCGGCTGGACGACGAATTCGCCGCGGAGATGGCGAACCGGACCATGCACGGCGTCCTGCATCTCGCGTGGATCGAGGACGGGCCGGGGCGGTATCGCGGCCAGCTGGCGGTGCTGGTCAAACCCAACGGCAGGTTCGGCCGGGCGTACATGGGGTTCATCAAGCCGTTCCGGTACCTGTTCGTCTATCCCGCGCTGATGCGCATGATCGAACGGGAGTGGAAGGCTCGCTCCTGAAGCCTCGCGAGTGGTGATGGTTCTCTTGACGGATAAGCCAAGCGTGGCGTGACCGGCTCGCCGCTCGCCGCCTGGCGGCAGGCGAGGAACTCCCGTTGAGGCGCGGGAGCAACTGTCCACAAGGGACACCTTTCGAGGACTGGGTGTCCGATTGATGACGCTGTGCGCGGTTCCGCATGGGGGTCGTGAGTGGCGATTCGGGTTAGAACCCTCATTGCCACTCACGACCCCGTCCACAACCGCACAAACAACCCGAGTCGGACAACCTTCTTCGGAAAAGAGTCCCTTGTGGACACTAGGGCCCGGCCCGGCTCCCGTCAGGCAGCCCGGTCCCGCGCCGCGGCACGCCATGTTTGCCTTACCCCTCAATAAGTTCCTTGCATTGACCCTCAAGGTGGCGAAGGAGGCCTTCGCTACTGACGACAGGCGAGGAGGCACGACCACATCCCGAAACCGCGCAAACCGCTCAAGTTGGACCGGTATCCGGAAAGGTGTCTTTTGTGGACACCCCGAGTGCCCGAACTCGCTCCAACCATCATCACCACTCACGAGGCCCGGACGCGCCGCGTGCTCCGCACCAGCGTCATGTCCTTCTCCCGCACCGGTTCGCGGCAATGCGCGCACACCGTCTCCGGCGCGAGTTCTTCCCCGCACGCATGCCGCCACACCGTCGGCGGCGGCCCATCCGTGACGTACTTGTCGCCCCACGCCATGAGATTCAGCAGCACGTGGTTCAGCGCGTGCCCCGCCTCGGTGAGCACGTACTCGTACCGCGGCGGATGCTCCTCGTAGAGCCGTTTTTCGAGGATTCCCGCCTCGACGAGTTTGCGCAGCCGCGCGGTCAGGATGTCGCGGCTCGCCCCGGTGTTGCGGACGATCTGGTCGAACCTCCGCACCCCGAAGAACACCTCGCGCAGCGCGAGCAGGCTCCAGCGTTCCCCGATCACCTCCATCGCGTTGGCGATCGAGCAGTCCCTCGGTCCTTCGGTCATGCGACCAGCGTAAACCCAGTGAGTCTTGATTTCCAACCCACTCGATGCCACAGTGAGTTGGAAATCCCAACTCTCCCTGGAGGCAGCCGTGCACGACGCGGTCATCGTGGACGCCGTCCGCACCCCGATCGGCAAGGGCAAACCGGGCGGCGCCCTGCACGAGGTCCACCCGGTCCAGTTGCTGGCCCACACCTTGCGGGCACTCGTCGAGCGCAACGGACTCGACCCGGCGCTGATCGACGACGTCATCGGCGGCGCGGTCGACCAGGTCGGCGAACAGGCCCAGAACGTCACGCGGTGGGCGGCGCTCGCCGCCGGACTGCCGGAAAGCGTGCCCGCGACCACCGTCGACCGGCAATGCGGGAGCAGCCAGCAGGCCGTCCACTTCGCCGCGCAGGGCGTGCTGGCCGGCGCCTACGACGTCGTCATCGCCTGTGGTGTCGAATCCATGAGCCGCGTCCCGATGTGGTCGAACGTGCTGCCCGGCACCGATCCCCTCGGCCCCGGCGTCGCCGAACGCTATCCGGAAGGCCTGGTACCGCAAGGGATCAGCGCCGAACTCATCGCCGCGAAATGGTCACTCAGCCGCGAGGCGATGGACGAATTCGCCGTGGAGTCGCACCGGAAGGCGGCCCGCGCGCACGAGCTCGGCCGGTTCGCGAGCCAGCTCGTGCCGATCGAGACACCGTCCGGCGTGGTCTCCACCGACGAGTCCGTCCGGCCCCGCACCGACCTCGAAACGCTCGCCAAGTTGCGCCCGGCGTTCCAGGATCCGGCCATGGCCGCGCGCTTCCCGCAGATCGACTGGTCGGTGACCGCGGGCAACAGCAGCCCGATCAACGACGGCGCCTCCGCCGTGCTCATCACCTCCGGCGAGACCGCGGCCCGGCTGGGTCTCCGGCCCCGTGCGCGCCTGCACAGTTTCGCCGTCACCGGCTCCGACCCGATGCTCATGCTCACCGGTGTCATCCCGGCGACGGAGAAGGTCCTCCGGCGCGCCGGCCTGCGCCTGGCCGACATCGACCTGTTCGAGATCAACGAGGCGTTCGCCAGCGTCGTACTGGCGTGGCAGCAGGAGACCGGGGCCGATCCGGCCAAGGTCAACGTCCACGGCGGCGCGATCGCGCTGGGCCATCCGCTCGGCGCGAGCGGCACCCGGCTGATGGGCACCCTGGTCAACGCCCTGCACCACCACGGCGCGCGCTACGGCCTGCAGGCGATGTGCGAAGGCGGCGGCCAGGCCAACGCGACCATCGTGGAGGCGCTGTGACCGACCGCCTGCCCAAGAAACTGGCGGCCCATCCGTCGGTACAGGCGGTCCTCGCCAAACCGCGCGACAAGCCGTCACCGGTGATCGACGCAGCCTGGCTCAAGGAGATCTGTCTCGCCGCGGGCGCCGACGACGCGGCCGCGGTCTCTCTGGATCATCCGGATCTGGTGGGTGAACGCGAGCACGTACTGCGCGCGCTGCCAGGCGCCAAGACCCTGGTCTCCCTCGTGGTGCGGATGAACCGCGACGACGTCCGCTCCCCCGCCCGCAGCGTCGCCAACCAGGAGTTCCACCGCACCGGCGAGATCATCAACGAGGCCGGGCACACGATCGTCCGGACGCTGCAGGACGCCGGCTACCGCGCGATCAACCCGTCGGCGACCTTCCCCATGGAGATGGACGACTATCCCGGCCGGATCTGGGTGGTCGCGCACAAGACGGTCGCCGTCGCCGCCGGACTCGGCGCGATGGGACTGCACCGCAACGTCATCCACCCGAAGTTCGGCAACTTCGTGCTCCTGGCGACGTTGCTGCTCGACGCCGAGGTGTCCACCCACGGTGAAGCCCTCGACTACAACCCCTGCCTGGAGTGCAAGCTGTGTGTCGCGGCCTGCCCGATCGGCGCGATCTCGAAGACCGGCGAGTTCGATTTCCTCGCCTGCTCGACCCACAACTACCGCGAGTTCATGAGCGGTTTCACCGACTGGGCGCAGACCGTGGCCGACAGCGAGGACGCCGCCGACTTCCGGTCGAGGGTGACCGACTCGGAGAACGTGTCGATGTGGCAGAGCCTGGCGTTCAAACCGAACTACAAGGCCGCCTACTGCATGGCCGTCTGCCCGGCGGGTGAGGACGTGCTCGGCCCCTACCTCGACGACCGTCGTGGCTTCCTCGGGACCGTGGTCAAACCACTGCAGGACAAGGTGGAGACGCTGTACGTGCGCCCGGATTCGGCGGCGAAGGCCTACGCCGAACGCCGGTTCCCGCACAAACCGGTGAAGGAGGTCGACGGCGGCTACCGGATGTCCCGGTGAGGCCCTGTCACATCCGCGGTCTCCCATCCGTCAGGGTTACGACGGACAGGGAAGAAGGATGGGGACCGTGGAAGAACACGACTGGCTGGCGCGGCGCTTCGAAGGGCACCGGACGCATCTGAGGGCGGTGGCGTACCGGATGCTCGGTTCGCTGAACGAAGCGGACGACGCCGTGCAGGAGGCCTGGTTGCGGCTCAGCCGGGACGGCGGCGAGGACGTCGACAACCTCGGCGGCTGGCTGACCACCGTCGTCGGCCGGATCTGCCTCGACATGCTGCGTTCGCGCAAGTCGCGGCACGAGGACCCGGTGGGCGCGCAGCTCCCCGACCCGATCGTCGGCCGTGAGGGCGGGATCGACCCGGAACACGAGATCCTGCTGGCGGACTCGGTCGGGCTCGCGCTCCTGGTCGTGCTCGACACACTGGACCCGGCCGAACGGCTCGCGTTCGTGCTGCACGACATGTTCGCCCTGCCGTTCGACGAGATCGCGCCGATCGTGGGCCGGTCGCCGGGCGCGACCAGGCAGCTGGCCAGCCGTGCCCGCCGCCGCCTGCAGGGTTCGCCGACCGTTCCCGACTCGGACCTGAGCCGTCAGCGGGAAGTCGTGGACGCGTTCTTCGCCGCCGCGCGGGACGGCGACTTCGACGCCCTCGTCTCCGTGCTCGACCCGGACGTCCTGCTCCGCGCGGAGGGCGGCGCGGCTCCGGCCGGCACCTCGCGTTCCGTGCGCGGGGCGGCCACGGTCGCGAGCCAGGCGCTCATGTTCCGGCAGACCGGCGTCGGCGCGATTCCGTTGCCCGTGCTGGTCAACGGCGCGGCAGGCATGCTCGTCACCAAGGACGGCGTGCCGCAGACGCTCTTCGCCTTCACCGTCGTGAACGGGAAGATCGCGGAGATCGACATCCTCGCCGACCCGGACCGGCTCGCTTCGCTCGACTTCGAGCCGCTCGGCTGAAGTGTCATGAGGGGTCCCCTTAGGACACTTTTCGTCCTAAGGGGACCCCTCATGCCGTGCGCGCTGCCGGGATCAGGAGGTCGGGAAGTCGTCCGCGGTGCGGATGCGGTCCCGGATCCAGACACCGGCGGGCTTCAGCGGAGCCGTGCCGGTGAAGGAGGAGCCCGAGCAGGTGCCCGGTTTGAACACCGCGCCCGAACGGCTGTCGTCGGAGAAGTTCCAGTTGGCCCAGCTGATCTTCTTCGACGCCAGGAAGTCCAGGTACTTCTGCGAGTTGGTGAAGTCGTTGCCGCCGTCGCCGCTCGCGGTCTGGGTGCCGAATTCGGTCACGAACAGCGGGAGCTTGCTCGCGGCGCGGGTCAACGCGTTGAAGTACTCGGTTTTGTGCGACGCCGCGTAGAAGTGGAACGTGTACATGAAGTTGGTGGCGCGCACCGGGTTGTTGACGATGTCGGTCTCGTCGCGGCCGTCGGAGATGCCGAGCGAGCCCCACCCGTGGGTGCCCACGAGCACGACGCCGTCGGAGTCCTGTGCGCGGATGACCGGGATCATCTGCTCCGCGTAGCTGCGGACGCGGTCCCAGCTGACGTTGTTGGGCTCGTTGGCGATGTCGTAGATGATGTTGGTCTTGTCCTTGTGCCGCTGGGCGATCTCGGTGAAGAACGTCTTGGCGCGGCTGAGGTTGGCGTTCGGGTCGCCTGGGGTGAGCTGGTGCCAGTCGACCAGGGCGTACATCCCGCGTTTGGTGGCTTCTTCGATGTAGGAGTGCACCATGTCGGTGAACTTCCGCGGGTTGGTCTCGTACCCGCCTTCCTGGATGTACATCGAGATCCGGAGGACGTCGGCCTTCCAGTCGTTCGCGAGCGCGTCGAGCGACGCGGTCTTCACACATTGGCTGTACCACTGGATTCCGTGGGTGCTCATGCCTCGCAGCTGGATCGGCTTGCCCGCGGAGTTGCAGAGCTGGAGGCCACAGACCTTCAGCTGTCCGTTGATCGCGGCCGGGCTGCCCGGCGGAAGTGCGGCCGCTGTCCGCGTTGCGGGTTCTCCCGCGGCCTCGGTCGCCATCGACGTGCTCGCGGCGGCGACCGGGGCCAGCAGTCCGGCGGCCAGCGCGGCCGTCACCCGGAGACGGATCTTGTCCCAACGCATTCGGCTTCTCCTCTCGCGTCGGCGGCACCGGCGTCGGCGCGCCGACGGTCAGGGCGGCGGGATTAAATAGGAAACTTTCCTTACTATCGGAAAGTAAAGGAGAGATTACCCACGGGATCGACGGACGGTCAAGACTTGACCACCGACAGTTTCAGTCCGCCGGAGGTTCACGGACCAGATCGGCGCACCCGGGCGCGGTACGCGGCGGCCTTCACCCGGTTCTGGCAGGCCAGCCCGCAGAACCGTTTGATCTGCGCCTGACTCGCGTCGATGTACACCTGATCGCACCGGGGCGCGGCGCACAGCCCCACACGATGCGAGATGTGCTCGCCGAGCACCGCGGCCACGGAGACGGCCAGACCCGCCGCCCACTGCTGGACGAGGTCGGCTTCGGGACTGTGGAAGTGCAGATGCCACGACCGATCGTCGTGCCGACGCAGATGCGGGCGCGCCCCGCTGTCGACGAGCATCCGGTTCAGCAGCCCGGCCGCGTCGTCGTGCTCGTTCCGGGACAGCGCCACGATGACCTCTCGCAGCCTCGACGCGATGTCCCGCAACCGTTCCGCCGCGAGGAGGTCGACCCGGTGGTTTCCCGGCCCGGCGCCGTCGAGCGCCTCCGTGGCGGCGCGGACCAGATCGCGGCCCTGGAGCGGAGGTTTCGGCCTGCCGTGGACGTGCTCCCCGGTCAGGGTGTTGATCAGCGCGACCGCGGTTTCCAGGTGCATCGCGTGGTGGCCGTCGAGCTTCGTCCCGTCCTGCCCGTCAGCCATCGGTCCCTCCCCCGGCATCACCGGTTCACCGGATGCCGACGGTGACGCTACCAAAGGCGAGCCCTACCACAAGGGTGGTGAAGTCATTCGGAGCAGCGGAATCCCGCGAAGGATGGCATAAGTGTCCATTGAGGACAGAGGGCGATCACCACCGCGGCGGGCCGGCGTCCACGATCTTCTGCGAGAGCTCCAGCGGATCGAGGTGCATCAGCGATTCCATCCACCACGTCATCCCCGCCTGCGCCAGCGATGGCAGATCCACCTTGATCGGCTCCTCCCACGCGGGACTCGCGTTCCCGGCGACCGCGACGTCGAACGGCCGCCCCGGTTCCAGCCCAGCCATGCCGAGCGCACGGTGGGTCTCGGCGATCTCTTCGGCCGTCGGCGTGTGATCCTCGGGGTTGGGGAAGATCCCGTCGCACAGCGCCGCCCGCCGGACGACCCGTGGATTGTCGGTGGAACTCGCCACCCAGATCGGAATCGGATACGGCTCGGGCGGCGACTCGGCCAGCGCCACCTGATAGTGCGCGCCGTCGTGGTCGAACCGCCTGCCGGACCAGATGGCACGGATGACGTCGAGACCTTCGTCGAACATCGCCGACCGGGTCAGCAGATCGGTCTGCTCGCCGAACCGGCTGAAGTCACCGGATTCGTCCGAGCCGAGACCCGTGCCGAGGATCAGCCGCCCGCCCGAAAGCCTGCTGACCGTCGACGCGTGCCGCGCGACCACCCACGGACGGCGCCGCGCGGGCGGGGTGATCATCGGCCCGAACCGCAGTCCGGTGGTGGCGTGCGCGATCGCGCCGAGCGTCGTCCACGGATCCGCGATGGGCATCGTGTCCGCGACGACGTGGTCCCACAGAAAGAAGCCGTCCCAGCCCGCCGCCTCCGCGCGGACAGCGAGGTCCACGAGCACCGCGGGCTCGCCGAACGGGCCGAACGGTGGCAAGTAGACGGCATGGCGGACCGTGCTGCCGGTCAAGTCGATCATCCCCCCAACGTCATCGTCGAAGAAGGCTACGCCGAGTGCTCGCCTCGGTGTTCACCGTCTCACTATGCGCGACACTCCCGCGCCCACCTCAGACGGCGACCGATTCGGGTGCCAGCTCGAGCCGCCTGCCCTCGAACGTCCGCCGCATCCGCCGGTCGTGGGTGACGACGACGAGCGCGCCGGTGTACCCCGCCAGCGCCTGCTCCAGCTCCTCCACCAGATCCGGGGCGAGGTGGTTGGTCGGCTCGTCGAGCAGCAACAGGTCGGTCCCGGCCGTCACCAGCCGTGCCAGCTCCAGCCTGCGGCGCTGCCCGACCGACAGGTCCCGGACCGGCCTGCGCAGATCCGGTGCCCGGAACAGGCCCAGCGACAGCAACGTCTCCGCGGCTTCTTCCTCGTCGCCGTCCGCCGCGAACGCCCGCAGCACTGTCCGCGTGTCGCCGGCGTGGCCGCCGTTCTGCCGCAGGAACCCGATCCGGCCCGCCCGTTCCGCCGACCCGGTCGACGGCGTCAGCTCACCGGCGAGTACCCGCATGAGGGTGGTCTTGCCCGCCCCGTTGGGACCGGTCACGAGCACCCGTTCACCTGGCCGCACGCACAGCGACGTCCGCGGCAACCGGCCGGCCACCGACACGTCGTCCACCTTGACCACGGGCCGACCGGCCTCCGCCGCCCCGGCGGCGATCCGCGCGGTGAACCGCAATGGCCGCGGGGGACGCGGAACCGGATCGGCTTCGAGCCGCTGGATCCGCTCGCGGGCCGCCCGGATCCGGCTCATCGCCCCGTGTGCCCGGGAACGGGCACGGAAGGCGCCTGCCCCGCTGAAGGCCGCCGGGGCCTTGCGCGGGATCGCCGAGAACCGGTCGATGTTGGCGTCCGCCAACGCTTCATGCCGGGCCTTCTCCAGCCGCCACTCCTCGTACTCCCGGACCCACCTGGCCCGCGCCGCCTCCTTCGCCGCGAGATAACCCGCGTAGCCGTCGCCGTGCCGGTGCACGGTCCGGCGGTCGGCGTCGACCTCGAGGATCGTGGTGGTGACGCGGCTGAGGAACAACCGGTCGTGGGTGATCGCGACGAGCCTGCCGCGATGCCCGCGGAGGTGGTCCTCCAACCAGGCGACGGCTTCGTCGTCGAGATCGTTGGTGGGCTCGTCCAGCAACAGCAGTTCGGGCGCAGACGCCAGCGTGGCGGCCAGCGCCAGCCTGGATCGCTGCCCGCCGGACAACGTGCCCAACGGCCGCCCGCGGTCGAGGCCCGGCTGCCCGAGTCCGTGCAGCGCCACTTCCACCCTGGCGTCGGCTTCATAGCCACCGCGGGCCTCGAACGCGGCGGTGAGATCGCCGTAGGCGGCCAGATCCTCCGCGGTTTCCAGCGACGCCTCGGCCGCCCGCAGCCGGGATTCCAGTTCCCGGATGTCGGCCAGCGCGAGGTCGATCGCCTCTCCGACCGTGGCGGTGCCGGGCAGGTCCAGCGTCTGCGGGAGATATCCGAGGCCACCTGGCGCGGTGACCGTCACCGTGCCGTTGTCCGCCTCCTCCCGACCGGCGATCAGCCTCAGCAAGGTGGATTTGCCGGAGCCGTTGTCGCCGATGACACCGGCCTTCTCCCCCGGTTTGACGGTGAAGCCGACCTCGTCCAGCACGACGTGGTCGTCGAAACGTTTGGTGACACCGGAGAGCACGAGTTGTGTTCCGGGATTTTGACACGGGGTACGCATATGGGCGTCCTCCTGGATTCTCGGAAGGAAGAAGAGCGCGCGGAAGGACGCGGCCCGGCGGAGCGAAGGCTCTACGCCAGGGCCGCGTCGAAGGCGAGAATCACAGGAAGGACAAAGTTCCCATGGCCACGACGGTAGCCGGGAAGCGCGGACGGGCAAAACGAATTAACGGCTGTGTATCGCTTCACAGAGTGGTCTGTGTCCCCCTACCGGGACAACGCCGCGCCGGTGACCGACAATCGAAACGGAGTGTTTCGTGTTCTGGAGGGAATGGAGCTGCTCGTGCACGGGTCCAGCGGTCCGATCGCCCGGTTCCGGCGACGGCTCTTTCCCGGCCGCAACTCGCTGGCGCGCGGTTCGGACCGCATCGAGGCGCTGCTCCTGAAGCTCGCCATCCTCGCCGCGCTCCTCGCCATCCCCGTCGCGGCCGCCGTCGGCTCGGCCAATCACGACAGGCAGGTGGCCGAAGCCGCCGCCGACGCGACCGGTCGCCAGGCCACCACCGCGTATCTGCTGAAGGCCGCGCCCCTCCGCATCGCCGACAGCGAGAGTGTGGGGACCGGCGAAGCCACCACCGAGGCCGCCTGGACCGACTCACGCGGAGTCCGGCACACCGGCGGCGTCCTCGCCACGCCCGGCAGCCCCGCCGGATCGCCGGTGCCGATCTGGGTCGACGCCCGCGGTGACCTCACCTCCGCCCCGAAGACCGCGTCCACGGCCGTGTTCGATTCCGTGCTCGTCGGCCTCTGGCTCTGGTTCGCGGTGGTCGCCGCGCTCGTCGTCCTCCACCGGGTCGTCCGGCTGGTACTGGACCGGCGCCGGGCCGCGGCGTGGGAGCGCGCGTGGGCGGTTCATCCACGTTCCGGTTCCTGGCCCTGATCCCGGCGGCGAGGGCAAAGCGCCTCGGCTAGGGTGCCCGGCATGCGCATCATGATCTCGGCGGACATGGAGGGCGCCACCGGCGTCACCTGGACCGAGGACGTCATCCCCGGAACCGAACAGTGGCAACGGTTCCGGCGTCTGTTCACCGGTGACGTCAACGCGACCATCGCCGGCCTGTTCGACGCGGGCGCCACCGACGTACTGGTCAACGAGGCGCATTCGTCACAGCGGAATCTCCTGCTCGAAGACCTCGACGGCCGGGCGCGCATGCTCACCGGCAGGCACAAGCCGCTCTCGATGATGCAAGGGATCGACACCGGGGTGGACGGGGTCGTCTTCCTCGGCTATCACGCCGGCGCCGGATTCGACGGTGTCCTCTCCCACACCTACCTGGAAAATCAGATCACCGGGGTGTGGCTCGACGACGTCCCCGCCAGCGAAGGCAGGCTCAACGCCGCGATGGCCGCCGAGTACGGCGTCCCGGTGCTGGTCGTCTCCGGTGACGACAAGGCCTGCGACGACGCCCAGGACTACACGCCGGAGGCGGAACTGGTCACGGTGAAGGAATGCGTCAGCCGCTACGCCGCGATCTGTCTTCCGCCCGCGAGGACCTCGGAGCTGCTGGCCTCGGCCGCGGCGGACTCGATGAACCGGGCAGGCCGGGTCGAGAGGTTCACCACCGGCCACCGGATCGAGGTCGAGTTCGACGCGAGCCACCTCGCGCAGGCCGCGGCGGTGATCCCGACGGTGGAACAGATCGGCGTCCGGCGAGTCGGCTTCGACGCGCCGGACATGACAGAAGCGATGAAGGCGTTCAAGATCGTCACGGCGATCGCGGCCGGGGCGGTGCAAGGTATCTATGGCTGAGCTGGATGTTGTCGAGGTTTGTTCGCGGTTGATCCGGTTCGACACCACGAACCGCGGTAACGGGGATTCCGAAGGCGAGCGGGAAGCGGCCGAGTACGTCGCGTCGCTGCTGTCCGGGATGGGGATCGGCTCGAAGATCATCGAATCCGCGCCCCGGCGCGCGAACGTGATCGCCCGGGTCCCGGGAACCGACCCGAGCCTGCCCGCGCTGCTCGTTCAGGGGCATCTCGACGTCGTCCCGGCCGACGCCGCCGATTGGTCGGTGGACCCGTTCTCGGGCGAAATCCGCGACGGATTCCTCTGGGGCCGCGGCGCGGTCGACATGAAAGACTTCTGCGCGATGGTGCTCGCCGCCCTCGCCACCGGTGCGCGCCCGCGACGGGACCTGGTCCTCGCTTTCGTGGCCGACGAGGAGGACAAGGGCGAGTACGGCGCGCACTGGCTCGCCGCGACGCACCGGGACCTGTTCGACGGCTGCGCGGCCGCGATCAGCGAGTCGGGCGCCTACACCTACCACGTCCCCGCCGCCGACGGCCGGACCGTGCGGCTCTATCCGGTGGCCACGGCCGAACGCGGCACCGCGCATCTGCGGCTGACCGCCAAGGGCCGCGCGGGACACGGATCGCGCCCCAACGACGAGAACGCCGTCACCCGCCTGATCACCGCGCTCGGCAAGATCGCCGCGCACCGCTGGCCGGTCCAGCTGACCCCGACGGTGCAGGCTTTCCTGGAACGTACCGGGGAAGCGCTCGGCGTCCCGGTCGATCTGTCCGATGTGGACGGGACGATCGCGCGGCTCGGGCCTGCCGGGGCCCTGGTGGTGCCGACCGTCCGCAACAGCACGACCCCGACCATGCTCGACGCCGGCTACAAGGTGAACGTGATCCCGAGTTCGGCCGAGGCACAGGTGGACGTGCGCGTACTGCCCGGCGCCGAACCCGCCCTGTTCGCCGAAATCGACGCGATGCTCGGCGAGGGCGTCACCCGCGAGTTCGTCGCGCACCAGCCACCGGTGCAGGCCCCGGTGGATTCGCCGTGGTTCGACGCCATGGCGGCCGCACTGCGGTCGGAGGACCCCGAAGCGGTCGTGGTCCCCTACTGCATGGGCGGCGGCACGGACGCGAAGGCGTTCAGCCCGCTGGGGATCGACTGCTACGGCTTCGCGCCGTTGTGGCTGCCGGAAGGTTTTCCGTACCGTGCCATGGCTCACGGGGTCGACGAGCGCGTCCCGGTCGAGGGGCTGCGGTTCGGCACGCGGGTGCTGCGGCACTTCCTGGAGAACTGCTGACGCGTCTCGTGGTTTGTGGCTTATGGTTTGCGGGGCCCGAATGTCCGGCGTTTGCCGGTGCCGACATGTACTGGGGAAAGGCGACCGGACACGCCAGCGTCCATCTCGGCTTTGATCCGAATCGCCACTCACAACCGCCTAAACGTGCCTTCGGAAGTTTCGCAGCGAAGGCGCCTACGCGTCTTTGTAAGTTTGGCGTTCCGTGTATTTTCGTTGCCGCAGTAGTCTGAATATGTGATAGCACAGGTGTTCGAGCACGGGTATTGTTGGGGTCGTGGCCAGCGAAAACAGTCCCCAGGTGGTGCGCTCCGAGTGGTGGCGTGCCGATACTGCGACGCTGCATGCCCGCAAGCAGGAAATCGAGGTGTTGAAGCGGCAGTTGGAGGCGGAGCAGTACGCGATCCTCGCGGAAATCAATTCCCGCGGTGTCCGTGGTTGCTCGGGCCATTCCACGCTGGCGGCGATGATTTTCGAGGACTTCCAGGTCACGGACCAGGAAGCCGGGGCCCGCGCCGACCGGGTTCTGGCGTTGCATCCCGGGCCGTCTATCGGTGGAGACCCCCAGCCACCACTGGCGCCGTTGACCGCGGCGGCCGCCGCCGAGGGCGCGATCGGGGGTGCGCAGATCGACGCGATCATCCGCGCCCTCGCCCGCATCCCCTCCACCTTGTCGGAGGAGGCGGTGCGGGGTGGGGAGAAAATCCTGGTCGACTTGGCCCGGTGTGCTGGTCCTCGGCAGATCGCCCGTGCCGGGCGACGCCTGCTCGACAAGCTGGATCCCGACGGGAAAGAACCCCGCAACGAAGACCCCAAGGACACCCGGCCGGAGTTGCGGTTCGTCAAGCACCGTGACGGCACCCTCGGGCTCAAAGCCAGACTCGACCTGGAAACGTATGCGCGGTTGAAGTCCGACCTCGACCCGATGGCCAAACCCCACAAAGCCATCGACGGAGTCCGGGACTCCCGCACCCAGGACGAACGCTACGGGGACGCGTTCACCGACTATGTGCGGTTGAAGACCACCAGCCGGAACCTCCCCGGCCAGGCCGGGGAAGCCACCCACATCCTCGTCACCATGTCCTACGACGACCTGATCAACGACCTCGGTGAAGCACACCTGGACCTGGTCGGACCGATCAGCGCCACCGACGCCCGCATCCTCGCCTGCGACGCCCGCGTCCGGCCCGGCGTCCTCGGCACCGCGGGCGAACCACTGGATATCGGCCGATCGAAACGGACGGTGTCGCTGGCGCAGAAGTACGCGTTGACCCTCCGCGACGGGGGCTGCGCCTTCCCGGGCTGCGACATGCCCGTGCCGCGCTGTACGGCCCATCACATCGTTTTCTGGCGACACCACGGCGAAACGAAGATCGACAATCTCGTGCTGCTCTGCACGAAGCACCACCGGTTGATCCACCACAGCGAATGGAAAGTCCAGATCGCCCAAGACGGTCTGCCGGAGTTCACCCCACCCGCTTACCTCGACCCCACCGGGGCTCCGAGGCGCAACACCATGCACCTCAGGACATAGACCGACGCACCGAACTCGACGACCCGATCCTTCCATCATCACCCCATACCATCCCTGGGGCCTTGATCACCGGAGGATCGGCAATTGCAGACGGGGCGGCCAGCGCTTCATCGACTGGAGCCGCGCGATTGTGGACAGTGCCATCCCGGCGCTGCCCACAACGACGCAAGCCCGCCAAACACCATGCCCGACAAGACCGCAGCGGCCGGGCCGCGAAGCAGCACCAACAGGAGCGACAGCGGCGTGTGAATGCCCTCTTCCCTCAGCTCAGCCGAAGAAACTCGACCTTCGTGTACTTCGCCGCGCCCCAGGCCGCAGGCCACGAGTAGGTCCCTAAGTCGATCGGTCCACGTCAGTGGGCTCTCGTACCCGCCGCTATCCCTCGGACACCACCGATGCCAAGTGGGCGTTGCTCGAGCCGTTGCTGCCCGGCCCGCGTGCGAGGGCCCGGGCGCTGCCAGCGGATTTCCCGCCGTGGCAGACGGTGCACGGATTCTTCACCCGGTGGAGCAAAGCCGGGGTGTTCGAGAAGATCCGGGACCGGTTGCGGGAGATAATCCGGCTGCGCGCGAACAAGAACCCGGCACCGTCAGCGGCGGTGACCGACTCCCAGTCGGTCAAGGCCGCCGAAACCGTCGGCAAACCCAGCCACGGGTACGACGGCGGAAAGAAGATCGACGGCCGCAAACGCCATATCGCCACCGACACCCAAGGACTGCCACTGGTAGTCCTGATCACCGCGGCCGGCGTGCAAGACCGCGCCGCCGCCCGAGACCTGCTCTCGGCGCTGCACACCGCCTACCGCGGCACCACCTGGGTCCGGGCCGACGGCGGCTACACCACCTTCGGCCCGCCACCCCGCGCACCCCAACGACAACCTTGCCCCCTCAGAGAACGTCCCCTCGGCCTGCCCATCGGAGAACGGAACCCTGATCGAGGGGCTAGGGCAAAGTCGTCGCGGCCGGTGCCCCCGCGGGCCGCGGTCCCTCGAAAACAGAAGCCGCCAGCACCGCAACCTCCCACTCACCCACGCGAAGCCACCTTTACCCCCAACAACCTGGAGCCCAGAGCGCGATCACCACAACCAAGCACCTCCCCCTCGCGTCATCCGAATTTCATGAAGCCCGCTTAGCGTCGTCGGCGTGAGACCTCTGACTTCGCGTGTCCGGGTGGGCGTGCTTCTGCTCGGCCTCGGTACGGCACTCTCGGCGTGCCGAGGCGCGCTTCCGATATCGAGTTCCGACGCGGCACCCACAACGTACGCGGCACCCACGACGTCCGCGACGTACACCGCTCCCCTGGTCGAGACCCGAACGCTGACCGTGACACCGCCCGCGCCGACCTCGTCGTCGGCTCCGAGCCTCGAACCCGCGGCGATCGACCGGGTGTTCCAGGTTTACATGAACGGGCTGGCCAACCACGACATGACCGCGTTGCGGAGCGGAACCTGCCCGCGTCTACGCGAAACGCTGCTCGGTTTCGAACTGAACGGGCACTATGTCGAGCGCTGGGAGCTGCTGCCGTACTCCGTCCCACCCGGAATGGAGTACGTGACCGTGCAGGCCAAGGTCACCCAGCGCAACGCGCGGACCGGCAGGCTGGCGGGCGACGTCGTCTACTCCTGGTACGTCGAGCGGAACGAGGACACGAACTACTACGTTTGCGGCTGGCTCGACGGCGAATGAGACCCGGAGGTGGCAGGTGAAGGCGGTCGCACGACTCGCACGGGCCGAACGAGCGGATTTCGCCGCCTTCCTGCGAACGCTGACGCCCGCGCAGTGGGACGCGCCGACGTTGTGTGCGGAGTGGACGGTCCGGGAGGTCGTCGCGCATGTGGTCGACTACGACCACCTGGGCTTCCGCGGGCTGTTCGGTCAGGCCATTCGCGGTGGACTGCGGTTGAAGCGGATGAACGCGCTCGGTATCGAACGGAGTTCCGAGCGGACCCCCGACGAGCTGATCGCGCGGCTGGAAGAGCGGCTCGACCCGCGCGGGTTGACCACCGCTTTCGGCGGCCGGGTGGCGCTGCTCGACGGGCTCATCCACCAGCAGGACATCCGGCGCCCGCTGGGCCTTTCCCGTGAGGTGCCGCCCGAACGGCTGCGCCACGCCCTGGCGTTCGCGCGCTTCGCCCCGCCGGTCAAGGGTTTTCAGCGGGCACGCGGGTTACGGGTCGTCGCGACCGACCTCGGTTGGTCCGCCGGGTCCGGGCCGGAACTGCGCGGCCACGGCGAGCCACTCGTGATGGCCATCGCCGGACGGCGCCCGGCCCTCGACGAACTCTCCGGACCCGGCGCGGCGATCCTCGCCTCCAGGATGGACGTCTGACCTCCAGGGCGAGTCACTGCGGGAGAGCGGCGGAAAGCGCGCGGAAGGCGGAGTCCAGCCGCTGACGGTGTCCGGCGACGAGATCCGCCAGGTCCTCTCCGGCGAGGCGGCGCCGGACCGTCGCCACGACGACCGTCCGGTACGCGGCGACGACCAGTGCGGCGACCAGTTCGCTGTCGCCCGTGAACCGGACGTCGTTTTCGAGTTCGTCGGCCAGTTCGGCGTCGATCTCGTGCTCGAACTCGCGAAGCCGGGAGCTGAGCGCGCGGGATCCGGCCACCGTGCGGGCGAGCGGTTCGGCACCCTCACCCAACCCGGACAGCGGATGCTGTTCCTCCGCGAGGGCGAGGGCCGTTCTGCGAAGCGCTTCAACGGCACCGACGTCGTCCGCGCGCTCACGGACCGCCGCCCGCACGACGCTGACCGCGTCCGGGAGCCGGTCCAGCGCGAGATCCTCTTTCCGGTCGAAGTGCGAGAACACGGTCACCTTCGAGACACCGGCGGCCGCGGCGATCTCGGCGACGGTGACGTCGTCGAAGCCGCGTTCCACGAACAACTCCGTCGCGACCTCGGCGATATGCGCCCGCGTCTTCGAACCGCCTCGATCCCGTTTGGCCATATGACAACCTTACCTTTACTCGCTAAGCTTACCAAGTAAACTTACCGAGTAAACCTTGGAGGCGGTCATGCGACAGCTGGACGTGATCGTGGCCGGAGCGGGGCCCACCGGCCTGTTCCTCGCCGGCGAGCTGGCTTTGCGCGGAGTGCGGGTGTGCGTACTGGAGCGGCTCGATGAGCCGGATCCGACGATCAAGGCCGGTTCGATCAACGTCGCCAGTGCCGAGATCCTGGACCGGCGCGGCCTGCTGCCCGCCGCGGAGAAGGTGCAGCGCCGTCTCATGGCGGCCGCCGGCGCCTTCACCGACGGCCGCTCGAACCGGACGGTGCGCGAGCTGGTAGAAGGGGCAACGCGGACGTCCCGCCGGTTCCCGGTGCTCGGACACTTCGCGGGGATCATGTTCCGGCCCGAGCTGGTCGACCAGGACGATCCGGTGCTGGCCGCGCACACCGCGGTCGCCAACGGGATCGTGGTTCCCCAGCACGATCTCGAACTGCTGCTCGGTGCACACTGCGCCCGGCTGGGCGTCGAGATCCGCCGCGGTGTCGAAGTGCGGGGACTGCGGAGCACCGGCGCGAACCTCGGCGACGACGCCGACGTGATCGTCGAGACCAGCGCGGGCGACTTCACCGCCGGATGGGTCGTCGCGGCCGACGGCGGGCGGAGTGTCATCCGCAAGCGACTCGGCGTCGACTTCGTGGGTACCGAGCCGGAAATGGTGGGCTATCAGGCCATCGCGGAATTCGACGACCCGAGCGAACTGCGGCGCGGGTGGAATTGGACACCTCGCGGCATCTACAGCTACGGACCGGTTCCCGGACGCATCCTCGTCGCCCGCTTCGCACCTCAGCCCGAGGACAAGAACGCTCCCGTCACCCTCGAAGAGCTACAGAGCGCCGTACGGGAGGTCACCGGGATCCCGGTGACCATCACGGGTTTGCGCGGGCGGGCGACCCGGTGGTCGGACAACGCGCGCCAGGCACGAAATTACCGTCAGGGCAGGGTTTTCCTCGCGGGCGACGCGGCACACGTGCACTCGCCGTTCAGCGCACAGGGCCTGAACCTCGGCCTCGGCGACGCCGTGAACCTCGGCTGGAAACTCGCCGCGACCCTCAACGGCTGGGCGCCGCCGGGGCTGCTCGACAGCTACGAGACCGAACGGCATCCCATCGGGGCGTGGGTCCTGGACTGGACGCGGGCGCAGGTGGCGCTCATGCGCGGCGACGAGCGCACAGCCCACCTGAGGAAGGTCGTCGGCGAAGACCTGTTCACCGTGCCCGGTACGACCGATCACATGATCGCGCTCTCCTCCGGGATCCTGCAGCACTACGACGTCGCCGAGGACGCCACCGCCCCGGTCGGTTCGATCGCCGGAGACGTCGAACTGAGGTCCGGGTCCAGGCTCGCCGACCATGCTCACGATGGCCGCTTCGTCCTCGTCGACCGTTCGCCCGAGGGCCGGTACGCCGAAGCGATCCGCGGTTTGGAGGACAGGGTCGCTTATACGGCGGACCCTGCCTCACTACCGAGCCTCTTCGTGCGACCGGATGGGATCATCGCCTGGGCCGACACGGAAGAAGTCCCCGACGACTACGCGCGGAAGCTGCTCGACACCGCGATCCAGCGCTGGGTCGACGCTCTCAGAACGCCGTAGACCGGCTCACGTCCTCCCAAGCCGCCAACTCCGCCGCCTTCGCTTCATGCGTGGCCCGCAGCCCGTCGACAGCGTCGTCGCCGAGCGCGAGCCGCAGCGGCGGGTTGTCGCTTTCGAGCACCTTCACGATCGCGGCGGCGGCCTTCGCCGGGTCGCCGGGCTGCGAGCCGTCCATCCCCTCGACGAAATCCCGGATCGCGCCGGTCGATTCACGGTAAGCCTCGATCAGCCGCGACCGCTGCAGGCGGGCGCCGCCGAACTCGGTGCGGAAAGCGCCGGGTTCCACGATCAGTACCTTGACACCGAACGGCGCGACCTCGGCGGCCAAGGACTCCGACATCGCCTCCAGCGCGAACTTCGCCGAGCAGTAGGCACCGAACCCGGGCGGGCTCTGCTGGCCGCCCATCGAACTCATCTGCACGATGGCACCACTGCCCTGTGCACGCAGGTGCGGAAGCACGGCTTTCGTGACCTCGACGGCGCCGAAGAACATCACGTCCATCAACGAGCGCAGCTCGGTCATCGTCAGTTCTTCGACGGCCCCGACAGATCCGTGACCGGCGTTGTTCACCACGACGTCGATCCGGCCGAACGCGGCCAGGGTGGCGCTCACCGCCGCCTCGATCTGCGCGGGGTCGGTGACGTCGAGCGCGGCCGTGCGCACCCGGCCCTGTCCGAGTTCTTCCAGTTCGGACAGGGTTTCCGGGCGCCGCGCGGTGGCCATCACGCGGTCACCCGCGTCGAGGGCGGCCAGGACGAGGTGCCTGCCGAACCCGGCCGAGCAACCGGTGATCAGCCAGACGCGGCCCTCGGTTTCCTGTGTCATCCGGATCTTCCTTCGTATTCGTCCCTGCTCCAAAGACGTCAGTGGAGCTTCCGTCCTCCATGGTGCGAAGCTCGCGTTCGGCCCGCCAACACCGGCTTCCTGGTGCGGCTACAGTCTGAGCCTGTGACCCCTGAGTTGCGGCAGTTGCGGTACTTCGTCGCCGTCGCCGAGGAAGCGAGCTTCACCAGCGCGGCCCGCCGCCTGCATATCGCCCAGCAGTCGCTTTCCCAGCAGATCACCGTCCTGGAGCGGATCCTCGGCGCGGACCTCCTGCATCGCGACAGCCGCGGCACCCGGCTCACCGAAGTCGGAGCGCTGTTCCTGCCCGAGGCCCGCGCGGTGCTGGCGCGCAACGACGAAGCGCTGGCGGTGCTGGACCGCGCGGTACGCGGCGAAATCGGCACGCTCCACCTCGGTTTCCTGACCACCACGGCGAACTATCTCCTCCCGCCGGTGGTACGCGCGGTCCGTGACCGGCTCCCCGACCTGAACCTCACCACGGACGACACCCAGATCGCGGCGCTCGTCGACGGGCTGACCCGGGGCCGCTACGACCTGATCTTCACCCGGCCGCCGCTGATCGACGGCTTCGAGACCCGCACGTTGATCACCGAGGAGGTCTGCGCCGTCCTGCCGGAGGGGCACCGGCTGGCGGGCTCCCGCGAGTTGAAGCTCGCGGACCTGGCGGACGAGCCTTGGGTGCTCACGCCCCGCGGTTCGTGGGAGCCGTGGCATCGCCGCTACGACAGCGAATTCGAGGCGGCCGGATTCACCCCGAGGGTGGTGCAGCGGGCCGCGACCGTGCAGGGGCTGCTCGGTCTGGTCGCCGCGGGCGTCGGCGTGACCAGGCTGGCGCGGTCGTCGCACAGCCTCCGCCGGAGCGGTGTGGTGTTCGTGCCGCTGGCGGGTGACACGGCCCGCACGGTGGTGGCCTGGTCTCCCGGCAACGCCAAGCCGGCCTTGTCCGGCGTGCTCGACATCGTGTCGGAACTGGCGGCGGGAACAGATCTGACGGAGGCGGGCTGACCCGGCATAGCGACCGTCACACCCGGCTTGATCACCTGTTCGGGCCGGGTATCCGTAGACTTCGGTGACGATGCGACGTTTCCGGTGGTGGTGGGGTGCTCTCGCGCTCACGTTCGTGGTGGTCCTTGTCGGCTTCTTTGCCTTCTTCGGGTCGGAAAGCCAGCCAGGGCAGCCGTCCCCTCGCCAAGGCCCGCCGGGGACGGGTCCGCTGACGGTCGTCTCCATCGGCGACAGCACCGTGTCCGGGGAGGGCGCGGGCGACTACACGCCCACGACCAACGGGCAGGGCGGCAACTGGTGCCACCGCTCCCCCAACGCCTTCGTCGAGCAGATCAAGATCCCCGACGTCACCGCGCGTGTGAACCTCGGTTGTTCCGGAGCGCCGTCCGAGCAGGTCGCGCTCGGCGAGGCCAAGCAGTGGACCGAACCATCGCAGGCTCAGCAGCTCGCGAACCTGATCAAGGACCACCGGGTCGCCGCGGTGGTGATCGCGATCGGCGCGAACGACGAGCCGAAGTTCTCCGCTCAGGTCAGCGAATGCTTCAAGGCGTGGTTCTCTCCGCAGAATCCGCCGTGCAGTGCAGCACTCCGCACCACCTGGAAGTCCAAAGTGGACGCCATGGTGCCGAAGGTGACCAACGCCGTCGCCGATGTCAAGAAGGTGCTGGCACAGGCCGGTTACATCCCGGCGGACTACCAGCTCGTGCTGATGTCCTACGCCTCGCCGGTCGGCCCGCAGATCCCGGAAGCGCTCCGCAGTCTCAACGGCTGCCCGTTCCGCACCGAGGATCTGGAATGGATGCGCCGCGACGGGGTTCCCATCCTGGCGGACGGGCTCAAGCAGGCGTCGAGGGCGACCAGCGCGCGGTTCCTCGACCTTTCGCGGGCGGGCGCGGGCCGTGAGGCGTGCAGCAGCGACCCGGCGAACGAATGGTTCAGCAGGCTGACGCTGCAACTGCGCGACCTCGGCCAGGTGGACCGTGCTAGCCACGCGCTGCAGGAGTCGTTCCACCCCAACGCGAACGGGCACGCTCAGGTCGCGAACTGCCTCAACGAGTTCCTCGCCGCCCGCGGCGGCAACGCGTCCTGCCTCTCCGGGCCCGACGGCAAACTGCACGCCGCGCCCGAGGTCATCGCCCGCTGACGCCGCACTAGAGGTCCAGCGCGGCGCGCAACGCGATGTCGATGCGCTCCTGGACCTCTTGGTCGATCTCCGCGATCTTCTCGTCGAACCACGGCCGGTACAACCGCGTGAGGTTCAACGTGGACACCCAATACCGGGCGTCGACGGCGACACCGAGGATGTCCTGTGGATCACGGTCCAGCAGTTCGGTGCCGAGCAGCCACGGCCGCTCGGATTCGTTCACCCCGTCCGAGGACAGCAGTACGACGGTGCGCTGCCGTGCCGGTTCGGTCGGGGGGTGGTACGTCCAGACTTCACCCCTGTGCACGCAGATCCTTCTCCGCGGCGGTCAGCTCGGCCTCGTCCGATTCGGCGGACGGTTCGACCGGAGCGCGCTGCGGGGTGTATCCGGTGCGGACGGCTTCCCTCCGGGCCGCCTTGGACAACCACGACGAGACCGAGATCCCGTGTGCCTTGGCGGCCCGCTCGGCGAACTCGAGCGCACCACTGTCGAGTGAGAGTGTGACCTTACGTGTTGCCATACCTTTTATCGTACCAGCGCCGCGCAAGCCCACCCTTTTTCTCGGGAAGGGCGGGCTCAGAGGGTCGGTGAGCGCCCTTCGAACGGCGTCGAAAGCACCACCGTCGTCCGCGTCGAGACCTTGGCGGCCTCGCGGATGCGGCGGAGCAGATCCTCCAGGCCGAGTGGTGAGGCCACCCGGACCAGGAGAATGTACGACTCGTCCCCGGCGACCGAGTAGCAGGACTCGATCTCCTTGATGTGCTCGAGACGCTGCGGATAGTCGTCCGGGGCGGCGGGGTCGTTCGGTGTCAGGGAGATCAGCGCGGTGAGCGGGAGGCCGATCTGTTCGCCGTCCAGGCGCGCGGTGTACCCGAGGATCACGCCGCGCTGCTCCAGCCGTCGCACCCGCTGGTGCACCGCCGACACCGACAGCCCGACCCGCTCGGCGAGATCGGTGAAACTGCGCCGTCCGTCCGCCGCCAGTTCCTGCGCGATGGCCTTGTCGAGCGGCTCCAGCGGACCGGTCATGCGTCGAGCACGATCAGGTCGTGCGGACGCTGGTTGACCGACTCGACGCCGTCCTCGGTGACCACGACGATGTCCTCGATGCGGGCGCCCCAGCGGCCCGGCTGGTAAATGCCCGGCTCGACGCTGAAGGCCATGCCCGGCTCGAGCGGCAGCGCGTTGCCCTTGATGATGTAGGGCTCCTCGTGCACGTCGAGGCCGATGCCGTGGCCGGTGCGGTGGATGAAGTACTCGCCGAAGCCGGCGTCGGCGATGATGTCGCGCGCGGCGGCGTCGATCGACTCGGCGGTGACGCCGGGGCGGACGGCCTCGACCGCGGCCTTCTGGGCCCGCTGCAGGACCGCGTAGGTCTCGGCGACGTCGGCGTCACGCGGTTCGCCGACCGCGTAGGTGCGGGTGGAGTCGGAGTTGTAGCCCTCGGCGATCGGGCCGCCGATGTCGACCACGACGACGTCGCCGCGCTCGATGACGCGCTCGGAGACGTCGTGGTGGGGGCTGGCGCCGTTCGGACCGGAGCCGACGATCACGAAGTCCGCGTGCGTGTGGCCCTCTTCGACGATCGCGGCGGTGATGTCCGCGCCGACCTCGGCCTCGGTGCGGCCCGGCCGCAGCCACTCGTGGACCCGGGCGTGGACCCGGTCGATGGCCGCGCCCGCGTCGCGCAGCGCCTGGATCTCGGTCGCGTCCTTGCGCATCCGCAGTTCGCGCACGATCGGCCCGGCCAGCGTCTGCTCTGCGTCACCGAGCGCGCCGCGGAAGGCGAGCACGTGCAGGGCCGGGGTGAAGTCGCTGACCGCGACCCTGCCCGGCTTGCCGAGCCGGTCGGCGACCAGTTCGTAGGCGTTGTCCCCGTCGACCCAGGTGACGACCTCGATACCGAGTTCGTCGGCGGGGACGTCGGCGTAGCCGGGCGCTTCCAGCTTCGGCAGCACCAGCGCCGGAACCCCGTCGGCCGGGATGACCAGCGTGGTCAGCCGCTCGAACGAGCCACCCGCCTGCCCGATGAGGTAGCGCAGGTCCGAGCCGGGTGCGATCAGCAGGGCGTCGGTGTCGGCGGCGGCCGCGGCGGCGCGGGCCCGGTCGAGGCGGGCGCGGAGGCTGGCGGCGTCGGGGGCTGGGTTGTGAAGGGAACGGCGCGACATGGTGGCGAGCCTAGTCGGTCCGGGCCGCTTGGCTCACCAGCCGGTCGCGCTCGATCGGGGCGGGATCGTCCAGCCCGCGCCAGACCCGGAAGATCGCCGGGAAGGTGCCGGCGATGAGGTACAGGCCCCCGAACACGGCGAGCGTGGTGACGAGGCCGGCCCCGTCCAGCAGCACCCCGGCCGTCATCGAGCCGAGCGGCATCGCCGCCAGCACGCCGCCGACAAGAAGGCTGAACACCCGGCCGCGGACGGCTTCCGGAACGCGTTCGTAGACCACCGGCAACAGGATCGGGTTCAGCGCGCCCGCGCCGAGGCCCGCCACCACCAGCCCGGCGAGCAGCACAGGCGGCGTGGGCTCCAGCGCGAGGAGGGCGAATCTCGGCGCCCCCTCGACGCCCACGGCGACAAGCAGCGCCGAGCGGCGCGAGAACCGGTGTCCCACCCAGCCGTAGAGCGCGGATCCGAGCAGTCCTCCGGTGGCGACGGCGGTGATCATCGCGCCGATGAGGGCGGTGCTGTGCAGGACCTGATCGCCGTACGCCGGATACAGGACGCCGAGCAGGCCGAAGTCGAGGCTGTTGGTGAGCATCAGCATGCCGACGAGCGCGCGCAGCACCCGGTCGCGTTTGACGTACGCCAGTCCTTCGCGCAGTTCCTTGAGGTAGCCGTCCGAAGCCGCCCGGGGCGGCCCGGCCGCGGCGGGGATCAGGGCGAAGATCAGCGCGGCGGACAGCAGCAGCGCGCCGGCGTCGACGAACAGCACCGGAATGGGCCCGATCACCGCGATGAGCGCGCCCGCGGCGGGTCCGCCCACCATCCGGCCGGTCCGCGTGGCGGCCTCGACGGCGCTGGCACCGCGGCTCGGGCGGATTCCGCCGAGTTCGACGACCCCCGCCAGCAGAACCTGTTTCGCCGTGTCCGCGGGCCCTCGGGACACGCCCATCACGAACGACAACACGATCAGACCGGGCAGGCCGAGCCCTGTGGTGGAGACCGCGAGCGGGATCAGCAGGACCGTGCCGGTGGTCAGCAGATCCGCGCCGACACTGGCGCGCCGGGTGCCGACCCGGTCCACGATCGGCCCGCCGAGCAGCGCCGCGACCGTCAGTCCCAGCACCTCGGCCGCGGTGACGAGGCCGGTCTTGGTCCCGCTCCCGGTGCTCTGCAGCACGAACCAGGGAATCGCGATGAGGGTCATCATCACCCCGGCCGAGGAGATCCCCGAAGCCGCGACCAGGGCCCCCAGTGGCACTTTGCTCATGGCTGTTCCGGCTGGGCTCGTCTCGGGAAAGCCGCCCAGTGCACGCGGACCGGGGTGTCGCCGTCCTTTTCCGGCCGCCGGTAGCGGGCGATCACGTCGAGGATTTCGTCGCTCAAGGCGACGGCCTCGTCGGGTGTCAGCGACAGCGAGGAGTCGTGGAAGTTGACCTTGTCGATCCACTCGTCGGCCCAGTCCGCCAGTTCGCCGACGAACCGCGATTCGGCGGCGTAGCGCTGCTCGATCAACGTATGCGCGTAGGCGCTGAACGGGCCGGCCAGGTCGGGATCGTCGATGAAGTCCTTGGCGTGCAGCTGATCCCCCTCGTGCACGGCCTTCCACCACCGGTCGCGGCGGTTGCCGCGTTCGACGTCGTCGGTGACCAGGCCGTACTCCGCCAGCTGGCGCAGATGCCAGCTCGTGGTCCCGGAACTCTCCCCGACCCGTTTCGCCAGCCCGGACGCGGTCGCCGGGCCGTCCGCCCGGAGCAGCTCCAGGATCCGCACCCGCAGCGGATGCGCCAGCGCCCGCAGAAGACGGCCGTCGATCCGCGCGAGATATCGCTCGTTCTTCCCCATGCCGCGACCCTACAACCGCAGAGGACTCTCTGCAAAGAGTTCTCTGCGATTAGCTGCTCGAAATAAACTGGTTCTGGAGTTTGACCTCAACTTAAGTTCAGGTTTTACGGTCAGTGGCATGACAACGAACACGCCTTACCAGCTCGCCGTCGTGATCAGCAGCGTCCGCGAGGGCCGCTTCGGCCCCGTAGTCGCGAACTGGTTCCTCGACCGCGCGAAACAGCGCGAAGACGTCAACCTGTCCGTCATCGATCTGGCCGAAAGCCCTGACGGCCTCTCCCCCGGTGTCGCCGCCGCGGACGCCGTCGTGGTGATCGTCCCCGAGTACAACCACAGCTACCCCGGCCCGCTCAAGACCGCCCTCGACGCCACCGGCCCCGAATGGCACGGGAAGCCGGTCGCCTTCGTGTCCTACGGCGGGATCTCCGGCGGCCTGCGCGCGGTCGAGCACCTGCGTCCCGTCTTCGCCGAACTGCACGCCGCCACGATCCGCGAGACCGTGAGCTTCCCCTACGCCTGGAACTGCTTCGGGCCCGACGGCGAACCCCACGCCGCCGAAGACGTCGACCTCGCGGCGGCCACGCTGCTGAACCAACTGGGCTGGTGGGCCAACGCCCTGCGTGACGCGCGCCGGGTGCGGCCCTACGCCGCCTGACCGGCTTCCGTGAAGGACCCGGCCGGCGGCCGGGTCCTTCACGGACATCCGGACCGGAACGTGGCAGGCTGTCCGGGTGACCGGACCTCTCGCCCTCCTCGATTCCGCGAGCCTCTACTTCCGCTCGTTCTACGCCCTGCCCGAGTCGATGACCGCCCCGGACGGGACGCCGGTCAACGCCGTGCGCGGGTTCACCGACACCGTCGCCCGGATCCTCACCGACCGGCGCCCCGCCCGGCTCGTCGCGTGCCTGGACGCGGACTGGCGGCCGAAGTTCCGCACCGACCTGTTGCCCAGCTACAAGGCGCACCGGGTGGCCGAAGAGGTGCCCGAGGGCGGCGACGTCGAAGAGGTGCCGGACACGCTCACCCCGCAGGTGCCGATCATCCTGGAACTCCTCGAGGCCTTCGGGCTCGCGACCGCCGAGGCGGCCGGATACGAAGCGGACGACGTCATCGGCGCGCTCGCGACCCACGAGAAGAAGTCGCCGGTCGAGGTCATCACCGGGGACCGCGACCTGTTCCAGCTGGTGCGCCACGAGCCGACGCCCACGGTGGTCATCTACGTCGGCAAGGGCTGGAACAAGGCCGAGATCCTCGGCCCGGCCGAGATCGCCGAGAAGTACGGCGTCCCGGTGGAGCACGCCGGCGCCGCGTACGCGGACATGGCCGCGCTTCGGGGAGATCCGTCCGACGGGCTGCCAGGGGTGGCCGGGATCGGGGAAAAGACCGCGGCGAAGCTGATCACCCAGTTCGGTTCACTGCAGGCGCTGCTGGACGCGTCGACCGCCGGTGACTCCCGGGTACCGCTCAAGACGCGGCTGCGGCTGACCGACGCGGCCGACTATCTCGCGGTCGCGCCGACCGTGGTCCGGGTCGCGGCGGACGCGCCGATCGAGCAGTCCCGGCCGGACGTCGTCCCGTCCGAGCCCGCCGATCCGGACAAGGTCGCGGAACTGGCGGAACGCTGGAATCTCGGCCGTTCGGTGGAGCGTCTGCTGGCCGCGCTCCCCAAGTCGTGAGCAACACCGAGGCCGACCCGGCCGAACTGCTGTGCCGGGACCGGCCCGGCGACGGCGTCACCGTGCTGACCCCGCGTGAGGTCCCGCTCGGCGGCCCGCGCGCGATCCGCGTCCGCCGGACGCTTCCGCAACGGCGGCGGTCGCTGATCGGCGCCTGGTGTTTCGCCGACCACTACGGACCGCAGGACGTGTCGGAGTCCGGCGGCATGGACGTCGCGCCGCATCCGCACACCGGATTGCAGACCGCGAGCTGGCTGTTCAGCGGCGAGATCGAGCACCGCGACAGCATCGGGACCCGGGCCATGGTCCGGCCGGGCGAGCTCAACCTGATGACCGGTGGTCACGGCATCGCGCACTCGGAGGTGTCCACTCCGGACACCGCGACGCTGCACGGTGTCCAGTTGTGGATCGCGCTGCCGGACGAACATCGCGACACCGCCCGGGATTTCCGGCATTATGCCCCGCAGGTGCTCCGGTTGTCCGGTGCCACCGCACGGGTCTTCCTCGGCAGTCTCGCCGGGACCACCTCACCGGTCCCGGCGTTCACTCCCCTGCTAGGCGCCGAACTCACGCTGGAGCCCGGGGCCGCCTTCACCCTCGACGTCGACCCGGCTTACGAACACGGTGTCCTGCAGGACATCGGCTCGGTCACCGTCGCCGGGACGGCGCTGGACACCGGAGAACTCGCCTACCTCGCGCCCGGAGCCGAACGGCTGGCGCTGGCCAACCGGGGCACCGAACCGGCCAGGGTGCTGCTCCTCGGCGGGACCCCGTTCACCGAGGAACTGGTCATGTGGTGGAACTTCGTTGGCCGGAGCCACGAGGAGATCGCCGAGTACCGCGAGGCGTGGCAAGCCCAGTCGGACCGGTTCGGCCGGGTGGAGGGCTACCAGGGCACCACGGCGTGGCTGCCCGCACCCACGTTGCCGCAGGTGCGGATCAAACCCCGGCGCAACCCGGCCTAAAAGAACGTCCCGCACCACGGCGCCCGCGTGGTGTGGAACAACGTGTCGGCGCGGACGACCGCCGCCTCGTCCAGCACCTCGACACGGCCGGCGAGGACCTGGTCGCTGAAGAGGCCGTGGCCAAGGTACAGCGACGCCAAGGTGTCGACATCCAGCCGCAGGTCCGCCTCGGCGGTGGTGCGGTGCACGCCGCTCTGGCCGACGAGGTAGCGGCCGTTGTTGTCCGGAAGCTGCCTGTCGAGCACGTCAAGCACCACGGGTTCGGCCGCCCCGTACGTGCGCGCCTCAAGCGCGGCGAGCACGTCGATGAGCCGCACCCACAGGTCGTCGATCACCTCGGTGGTGTTGACCGCTCGCGGATCGGTGAGCAGTTCGGCGATCGGCTCGTCCATCGGCCGCCCACGGCCTTCGACCGCCGACACCAGGTCGACCGACAGCAGAAAGCGCCACAGGCCGGCCAAGGCCCGCGGTGTCGCGGCGTGGAGTTCACGGATCTGCAGCAGCGCGCCACGCTCCGGTGCCTGCCGGTCGCGCACGTCGACGCTCTGGTAGACCACGAAACCATCGTCACCTTCGGGTCCACTGTGGACCGCGACGCGATAGCCGTCGTCCCCGGTGACGAGCCGGTCGAAGAAGCCGGGCCACCACATGTCCGGACGGGCGAGGAAGCCTGGCCGGTCGCCCGCGAAGCGCCGGTACAGCGCCGGAACGCGTTCGACCGCCTCGGCCGGGGTGACGAACCTGACCACGCCGTCGCGCCCCACGCCGTCACGAAGCCGGGCTCGGGGACGTTCGACGACAACACCTTTCCCATAGGTGGCCGCGCCGTAGCCGAAGCGGCCGTAGATCACGCCTTCCGAGGCGTGCAACGCGGCCAGCGGGACACCGCGCGCGGCGATGTCCTCCAGCTGCGCGGCCATCATAGAGGTGAGGACACCACGGCGGGTCCAGTCCGCGCGGACGCCGACGCCGTCGACGGCCGCGGTGGCGAGCTTCCGTCCACCTGGGACGGTCAGCTCGGTGTCGAAGGAACTGGCGATGCCCACCAAGGTGCCGTGGTCGTCGAAAGCGGCGAACTTCCCTGTCGCGGGCCAGCTCGCGGCCATCTTGGCCCAGACTTCGTCCGAGACCGGCTTGCCGTGCAAGGTCTCTACGAGCAGTTCGAGACAGGCCCGCTGTTCACCTTCGGCCGCGGCACGTACGTGGAATTCGCTCATGCCACGAGATCCTGCCGTCCCGCCATGGCGAACCCAACCGGTTTTCAGCCGGGCGCGCCGACTTCGTAGCGGCCGTCGTCACCGGTGACGGTGATCGAGACGGTCTTGCCCTCGCCGCCGACCTGGACCGTGCAGCTGAACGTGCTGCCGTCCTTGACGGTCTGGTTGGGCGGGCAGAGCACTTCGCCGACGTCGCGCACTTGATAGGTCTCGGTGAGGATCTTCCGCACGTCCGCCTGCATGGTCCTCGGATCGAAGACCCGGCTCGCGGTGCCGGAGGAGGGCGAACCGCCCGACGTGCCGCCGGTGGCCTGCGCGCCCGACGAGGAACTCGTCGTCGGCGGTACCGTGACGGTCTTCGTCGCCGGCGCGGGTACCGGGGTATCCGAACACGCCGCCAGCACCGCGAAAGCGGCACCACACAGAACGACCGTCGCGACGGCTCGCCCGCTCAAGCTTCTCCACCCCCACCGAACGTGATCTTCCAACGTCAGAAGAACGTACCGCACCAGGGGTTCACTCGCGTACTGAACAGCAGGTCCGCCCGTTCCAGCGCGGCCTCGCCGGTGGCGCGGACGCGTCCGGCGATCGCGAGTTCCGACGCGCGCCAGCCGCCAAGGTACAACATCGACAGGGTATCGGCGTGCAGCTCGAGATCGGCCGGGTCGGTGGTGCGGACGGCGCCGTCCTCTGACAGGCGGTAGCGGCCGGAATTGTGTTCCAGGAAGGGATCGGTGACTTCGATGACGAGCGGACCGCCAAGGTAGGTGCGGGCGGCGAGCATCGAGGCGACGTCGACGAGGCGGAGCCAGCCCTCGTCCTGGATCTTCTGCACGGCCGCGTGCCGCGGGTCGATGAACAGCAACTCGACCGGTTCGTCGAGCGGACGTTTTTCGGCGGTGATGCGATCGACCAGGTCCACGGAGAGCAGATGCCGCCACAGCCCGGCGAACGCGTCGGGGCTCGCGTAGTGGAACGACTGGATCTTCAGCAGCGCCGGGGCACCGAAATGGGCCCGATCGACGTGATAGGTGACGTACCCGTCGACACCGTCCGTGCCACGGTGCACCGCTGTCGCCGTGGGGGTCGTCGCCCTGCGCACTTCGCGCTCGTAACCCGGCCACAGGTTCGGGCTCCTGGCGATCATGCCGGGCCGCGTCCGCGGGAGCGCGTCGAACAGCGACGGCCACTGTTCGATGGTGCTTTCCAGATCCAGCAGGGTGATCTGCCCGCCCGCCGGTACCTCGGGGCGGAACCGGGCACGGTGCCTGTCGACCTCGATCGACTTGCCCCGCGCGGCGACGCCGTACCCGAACCGGCCGTAGATGGCGCCCTCGGACGCGTGCAGCATCGCCGCTGGATAACCACGGGCGGCGAAATCCTCGAACTGGGCACGCATCAACGCCGTCAGCACACCGCGGCGGGTGCGGTCGGCGCGGACGCCGACGAGGCTGACCGCGGCGAGCGGCGCGGTGCCGCCGCCGGGCAGGGTCACTTCCGTGTCGAAGGACCGGACGGTGCCGATCAGTTCCGGGTCGAACGCCCCGAAACCGCGATCGGGCTGCAATGCCGCGGCGGAGATCGACCAGTCCTCGTCGGTCATCTCCTTGATGTGCAGCGCACGCCTGAACAAATCGGTCGCGGCCCGCTCCTCGTCGGACCGCAACCTCCGCACTGAGAAGTCGCTCATGGAACGATCATGCAGGAACGACCGCCACGCGCGCCCGCCGTTTACTTCGTGACGGCGGGCGGCGACACCTCGTAGTTGCCGGTGTCACCCTTGACGGTGATCGGCACGTCCTGCGGCTTGCCGTCGATCGTGGCGGTGCAGGTGAACTTCTCGCCGTCCTTGACCTCCTTGCCCGAGGGGCAGGAGACCGCGGTGACGTTCGGGATCTGGTAGGTCTCGGTGAGCAGCTTCTGCACGTCGGTCTGCATCTGCGTGTTGTTGAAGACCTGGGTGTTGAACCAGCCCGGCGTGACGAAGCCGAGGACGCCGACCGCGGCGATGATCACCACGAGCGCGCCGATCCCGATGAACAGGCCCTTCTTGGACTTCGGCTTGTCCTGCGCCTCGCCCGGGGTGCCCTGGAACTGGCCCTGGCCGTACTCGTACTGGCCCTGCTGCTGCGGCTGCCCGTACTGCGGTTGCTGCTGCGGGCCGCTCTGCGGGTAGCCGGGCTGCTGCTGGGGTCCGCTCTGCGGGTAACCCTGCTGCTGGCCGTACTGCGGCTGCTGGCCCCATTGCGGCTGCTGTTGCTGGGAGGGGTCGTAGCCCGGCTGCTGCTGCGGACCGCTCTGCGGATATCCCGGCTGCTGCTGGGACGGGTCGTAGGGCGCGGGCTGCTGGCCCCACTGGGGCTGTTGCTGCTGCGTCTGCGACGGGTCGTACTGCGGCTGCTGACCCCACTGTGGTTCCTGCTGCGGGGGTTGCTGCTGCGGGCCGCTCGGCGGTTGAGTGCCGCCCGGCTGTTGCCCGTAGCCCGGCTGCTGCCCCCATTGGGGCTGCTGCTGCGGGTCGTTGCCGCCATACGGCGTGCTCATCGTTCGCCTCCGCTGTTCCGCCATTGTCCACGGCCGAGTCACAAGGCCGTCGTGGGCGATCCAACCACAGGTCGGCGCCCCTGCCCACTGTTCCGGGGTGGTGTCGGGACAACTCGACGAGACCGTACCCACACCGGTGGCGGCATCGAATCCGCCGGTCAGCCCAACGCCCGCCTGCTACGCCCCGCCCGCCGCGACGACGCCGCGCCGCAGGGCCTTCACCGCGTCCGAGGCGGCCGCCCCGACCGGGTCGGCCCGCCCGAGGACGTCACGGATCTGGTCCAGCAGGTCGATGACCTGCCGTGACCAGCGGACGAAGTCCCCGGCGGAGAGCTCCTGCCCGTTCGCCTCGGCGGCGGTGAGGACCTTCTCCAGCGATTCGCCGCGTGCCCACCGGTAGATGGGCCAGGCGAAGCCCGCGTCCGGTTCACGGGTGCGGTCCAGCTTGTGCCGCCGCTCGTCCTCGGTGAGCTCCATCCACAGCCGCGTGGTCGCCTGCCAGGCGTCGACCACCTTGCCCGCGGGCAGCCGCGGCTCCCCCGCGATGTCGCGGCGCGCCTCGAAGACCAGCGTCGAGACGACGGCCGCGAGTTCGGCGGGCGCCAGCCCCTTCCAGACGTCGTGCCGGATGCATTCGGCGGCGAGCAGGTCGGATTCGCTGTAGAGGCGGGTGAGCCGTTTGCCGTGTTCGGTCACGCGGTCCTCGCCGTCGCCCTTGGATTCGGGGCCGAGGTAGCCGCGTTCGCCGAGCAGCCGCAGGATGCGGTCGAAGGCGCGCGCGAGCGAGTGCGTCGTCGCGGCGACCTTGCGTTCCAGTTGCTCGGTCTCCGCCGAGAGACGCTGATACCGCTCGACCCAGCGCAGGTTCGCCTCGCGTTCGGCCAGGCCGTGGCAAGGATGTGCCCGCAGCGCGCGCCGCAACGCGGCCAGCTCACCGTCCTCATTGGCCCCGGCGCGGCGCTTTTGCCTGCCGGGCAAAGAGATTCCCGCGTTGCGGAGACTCGAAGCGATGTCACGACGGGTCTTCGGGGAACGCAGCTCGATATGCTTCGGCAGCTTGATGTTCCCCAGCGCCTCGACGGGCGACGGGAAGTCGGAGACCGAGAGCGGGCCGGACCAGCGGTCCTCGGTGACCACGACGGGACGCGGTTCGCGGATCGGGTCGAGCCCCGGGTCGACGACGACCGCGAGCCCCGCGCGCCTGCCCGCGGGCACGGCGATGACGTCTCCCTTGCGGAGTTTCTCCAGCGACTCGGCCGTCCCCGCCCGCCGCGCGGAGGTGTTCTGCCGCGAGAGCGCCTTCTCCCGCGCCGAGATCTTGGCGCGCAGCTCGACGTATTCGAGCATGTCGTCGAAGTCCCCGGTGATGGCGGCGGTGTAGCCGCGCAGGGCCTCCTTGTTCCGCTCGATCCGCCGCGCCAGTCCGACCACCGACCGGTCGGCCTGGAACTGGGCGAACGACTGCTCCAGCAGGTCACGGGCCGCCTCGGCGCCAACCTGCGCGACCAGGTTCACCGCCATGTTGTAGCCGGGCCGGAACGACGACCGCAGCGGGTACGTCCGGGTCGAGGCGAGACCGCCGACCTGTTTCGGGTCGATGCCCGGCTGCCAGGCGACGACGGCATGGCCCTCGACGTCGATCCCGCGCCGCCCGGCCCGCCCGGTGAGCTGTGTGTACTCCCCCGGTGTCAGGTCGACGTGCGCTTCGCCGTTGTACTTCACCAGCCGTTCGAGGACCACGGTGCGCGCGGGCATGTTGATGCCGAGCGCGAGCGTCTCGGTGGCGAACACGACCTTGACCAGGCCCTGGACGAACAGTTCCTCGACGGTCTCCTTGAACGCCGGAAGCAGCCCGGCGTGGTGCCCGGCGATACCGCGTTCGAGCGCCTCACGCCATTCCCAGAACCCCAGGACGCCAAGGTCGCCTTCGGGCAGGTCCTTGGTGCGCTCGGCGACGATGCGACGGACCTTCTCGACCTCTTCGGGGCCGTTCAGCCGCAGGCCGGACCGGACACACTGGCCGACAGCGGCGTCACAGCCCGCGCGAGAGAAGATGAACACGATCGCGGGGAGCAGGCCCGCGTTGTCCAGGCGCTCGACCGTGTCGGTGCGGGACGGCGGCCGGTACCTCGGCATTCGCGAAGGCGCCCCTCGCCGTCCCCTCGGCCCGCGCAACCCGGCCGGGGCGAACCGTCCGCCGATCTCCTCGGTGCGGCGAAGCAGGCTGGGGTTGATCCGCAGCTCGGTGCCGGGCGCGTGCTCCTCCTGCCCGGCGAACAGGTCCAGTAGCCGGTTGCCGACCAGCATGTGCTGCCACAGCGGCACCGGACGGTGCTCGTCGACCACGACGGTGGTGTCACCGCGGACCTCGACGAGCCATTCGCCGAACTCCTCGGCGTTGCTCACCGTGGCCGACAGACCGACGACCCGGACGTGCTCGGGCAGATGGAGGATGACCTCTTCCCAGACCGCGCCGCGGAACCGGTCGGCGAGGTAGTGCACCTCGTCCATCACCACGTAGGCGAGCTCGCCGATGGTCGACGACCCGGCGTAGAGCATGTTGCGCAGTACCTCGGTGGTCATCACCACGACCTGCGCGTTGCCGTTGATCGAGGTGTCGCCGGTGAGCAGGCCGACGGCGTCGGCGCCGTACCGGCCGACGAGGTCGGCGTACTTCTGGTTCGACAACGCCTTGATCGGCGTCGTGTAGAAGCATTTGCGCCCCTCGGCGAGGGCGAGGTGCACCGCGAACTCGCCGACCACGGTCTTCCCGGCGCCGGTCGGTGCGCAGACGAGCACGCCATGCCCGCCTTCGAGCGCCTCGCACCCGCGGACCTGGAAATCGTCGAACTCGAACGCCGACTCCGCGGCGAACCGGGTCAGCTGGGGGTATTGAGCGCGGCGCTGGGAGGCTGCGTACGCCTCGGCCGGGGTCTGAGAAGGGCTGTTGACCACTTCGTCAGGGTTCCATACCCCACCGACAGTTCGCACTCGGTGTGACGATCACGGGAACGGCGGCCGGGTCTACACCGCGACGGCGCTACGCCGGGCTCAGCCGAGGACGGTGAGCGCGCCGGGAACACAGGTGATGTCGATCGGCAGCCCGCCCAGCGGCTCGCCGTCGGCGTAGACCGGCAGATCACTGCCGGCGAGGTGGATCTCGCTGGCCTTCAGGGTCCGGACCGCCGGATGCGCGAGGTGCTCGCCCTTGCGGACGCCGGGCAGCATGCGGAGCAGGTCGCGCCTGGTGGCCTTCCCGACGACCGTGACGTCGAAGAGGCCGTCTTCGGGGTCCGCTCCCGGGCAGATCGGCATGCCGCCGCCGTAGAACCGGGTGTTGCCGACGGCGATCATGGTGGCGTCGACTTCGATCGTCTCGACGTCGGTGCGGAGCACGACCGGCCAGGTGCGGAAGGCCGCCAGTTCGGCCAGGATGGCGAGGTCGTAGCGGCGTGGACCCCGAGGCCAGGTCAGCCGGTTGGCGCGTTCGGTGACCAGCGCGTCGAACCCGGAGCAGAGAACGGTGGCGAACCATTCGCCACCGGTCCGGCCGAGGTCGATCCGCCGCCGCTTGCCCTCCGCGATCCACCGGGCAACGAGATCGACGGCCACGTGCGGATTCTCCGGAAGGCCGAGTGCCCTGGCGAAGTCGTTGCCGGTGCCCGCGGGGACGACGCCGAGCGCGACACCGGATTCGGCGCAGAACTGGACGCCTTCGTGCGCCGCGCCGTCACCGCCGAGGATGACGAGGACGTCCAGTCCGGCCGCACGCGAGTCGGTCATCAGCGCGCGGGATTCCTCGACGGTGTTGGCGACGAGGACGTCGAGCCGGTCGACGGCGGGCCGTAGCCGCGCCGCGACCGACTCCATCAGCCGTCCCGCCGCCCCGTTGCCGGAAGCGGGATGGACGGCCAGTGCCGCGTGCATCCCGGCGATCAGGTGACGTCGTCGGTGCTGGTGCGCTTGCCGTTGGTGGCGGCGGACGGCTCCTCGTCGATCGTGCTCGGCGTGTAGTCGAACGGCGCGGCCTCGTCGTCGGCGAGCTGGTCCCAGCCCTCGGTGCCGCGTTCCTTGTCGAGCTTGCGGTCGTGGAAGCGCGCGATCTGGATGGAGAGTTCCAGCAGCAGCACCAGGGCGGCGGCAAGGGCGAGCATCGAGAACGGGTCCGAACCGGGCGTCGCGAACGCGGCGAAGACGAACACGACCATGATCAGGCCGCGGCGCCACTTCTTCAGCATCTGGTACTTCAGGACGCCGACGCGGTTCAGCATCACCACGAGCAGGGGCAATTCGAAGCTGACGCCGAAGATCAGCAGCAGCGACAGGATGAACGAGATGTACTTGTCACCGGTCAACGCGGTGATGAACTGGTCGCCACCGAAGTTCATCAGCAGCTCGAGAGCGTGCGGGATGAGCAGGTACGCCAGCACCGCACCGGAGGCGAAGAGAATCGACGCGAAGGAGACGAAGGTGAGCGCGTACTTGCGCTCCTTCGAATAGAGGCCGGGCGCGATGAACGCCCAGACCTGGTAGAGCCACAGCGGCGACAGCAGCACCGCACCCGCGGCGACACCCACCTTCAGCTGGATCATGAAGGCTTCGAACGGCACCGTCTGGAGCAGCTGACAAGGGCCGTCCGGCTTGGCTCCGAGCCTGCGCTCCCACGGAATGGCGCAGTACGGGCCGGTCATGATCTCGCCCAGCGACGGGATCGGGCCCACCTTGGTCTGGAACCAGATGAAACCGATGATCCCGCCCGCCAGGATGGCGAGCAGCGCGAAGCCCAGACGGCGCCGGAACTCGTAGATGTGCTCGATGAGCGTCATCGTGCCGTCGGGGTTGCTCCGACGGCTGCGCTTGCGCCGCTTCGTGCCGCGGCGCTCCTCACCGGAGGCGGAATCCGCCACTGGACAGTCCGTTCTCGTCAGGGTCCACCATGAGCGCGCCGTGGCTTCGGCGCGCTCATCCGCGAACAGGCTCCGCTGGGCTGGCTGGAAACTGCTTGCCGAAAGACCGCTCAGCTGGCGTTCTTCTGCGCCTGCTCGGCCGGAGCGGGCGTGGCGGCCTGCTGCTTCTTGAGCTCGTCGAGCTGACGCTGGAGGTCGGCGACCTGCTTGTCCTGCGCGGTCGCGGCAGGCGCGGGCGTGGTGGCCTGCGGCAGCTGCTTGGTCTCGACCTCTTCGGTCTCGGCGGCCTTGTCCTTGTCTCCGGCCATGTCCTTGGTCTCGGCCTTGAAGATCTTCATGGACTTGCCGATGGACCGCGCGGCGTCCGGAAGCCTCTTGGCGCCGAACAGCAGGACAACGACGAGCACCAGGATGATGATGTGCCACGGCTGCAGCGCGTTCATCGTGTGCGGCCTCCTTCTTGAGTCTCTGGGTGAGATGTTACCGGTCTTCGAGCCCACGTCGTTGCGCGATCGCCACGCGGAGCGCGGCCGATCGGGCGCGGAGCAGCCCTGTCCGTTTTCGGGTGTTCGTAGCCACCATGCTCATCGTATGGGTGAGCACGCGCAAGACTCCGCGTAACTTGATTAGCAAAACAAAGAGAGCGATCAGCCCGACGACTACGAGCGCGATGCTCGGCAGGTACGACACGGCGTCACCCTACTGCTCGTAGGTTGACGCAAGGTGACGTGCCCGCGCCAGCGCGTCGGCCGCCCGTCGACGAACCGCCTCCGCCAGCGCGGCGGGGCTCTCCACCTGCGCGTCTCCGCCCAGCCCGAGGATCAACCGGACCATCCAGGACTCGTCGGCGTAGCGCATCCGGATCCGGAGCCGACCGCCGTCGAGCTCGTCGAGTTCCTCGCACGGGTAGTACTCCGCTACCCAGCGTGCGTCGGGATCGAGCGTGAGAACGGCTTCCTGCTGATCGGGACGCGGGCGGAAGACACCGTCGGAAATGTCGGTCGGCCGGGCGTGCGCGGGCGGGACGGCGGGTTCGTCGAGCACGGTGAGCTCGTCGATGCGGTCAAGCCGGAACAACCGGACGTCTTCGGCACGGCGGCACCACGCTTCGAGGTAGCCGACGGCCTGCACGATCAGCAGCCGCATCGGGTCGACGGTGCGTTCGGTGATCTCGTCCTTGGACGCGGTGTAGTACCGGATCCGCAGCGCGCGCTTCGCGGTGAGGGCGGCACGGACGGCTTCGCGGGTGCGGGCGGTCTTCTTGCCTTCGCGGACTCCCCCGCTGACCACGATTCCCGACGGCTGGGCCTGGCCCGCGGCCGCTTCGATCTTCGCGATGGCGCGGCGGACGGCGTCGGCGTCGAGTACGCCGGGCGTCTCGGCCAGCGCCCGCAGCGCGACCAGCATGGCCGTCGCCTCGCCACCGGTGAGCCGCAACGGGCGGTTCATCCCGGCGTCGTGGGTGACGACGATCGTGTCGCCTTCGAAGGAGAGGTCGATCAGGTCACCGGGTCCGTAGCCGGGCAGCCCGCACATCCACAGCAGTTCGAGGTCCTTGCGCAGCTGTTTGGGCGAGACGTCGAAATCGGCGGCGGCGTCGGTGATCTTGATACCGGGCCGGGCGAGCAGGTACGGCACGAGCGCCAGCAGGCGCGGCATCCGTCCGGTGGCGCTCATCGGGCACCACCGGCGTGCGCGATGGCTTCCAGGCGGCTGAGGACCGACTTCGCGAGGACTTCGGGTTCGAGGACCAGGACGTCCGGGCCGTGCGCGGTGAGCCAGTCGGCGGCGGATTCCGGGTAATACAGGTCGATCTCCACGAGGTCGCCTTCTTCTCCTCCCGCGTCACTGCGGCCGACGACCCGGCCACGGCGGCGGACCCCGGCGGCGCGGCCGTCGGCGACCCAGACACTGGCGGTGGTCGGCGCGGACGGGTCCTCGCCGCTGCTGGACGACACCATCCGCAGCAGGTTGACCCCTTCCGGGCGTTCGACGACGCCGGGCCTCCCGACCGTCTCGACCTTCCCGGTGACGCGCGAAAGGCGGAAGCAGCGGGGCGCGCCGCGATCCCTGTCGTGCCCGACGACGTACCAGCGGGCACGCCACGACACGACACCCCAGGGTTCGAGGGTGCGGATCTTGCGTTCGGCGGAGCCACTGCGCCGGTACTCGAAGCGGACCACCTGCCCCGCCTGGACCGCGGCGAGCAGCGGGCCGAACGCCGGTTCGGCCCGCACGCGGGGCTCGACGACGGTCGGGGCGTTGTCGTCCACTTCGACCCCGGCGGCGCGCAGCTTCACCAACGCGCCCTGCGCCTCACCGGTCAGTTCCGGGGAATCCCACAACCGCACGGCGAGCCCGACGGCGGTCGCTTCGTCGGGCGCGAGGTCGATTTCGCCGAGCTCGTAGTCGCGGCGCGCGATGCGGTAGCCGTCGATGGCGTCGAAGGCGGAGTTGCGTCCGGTCTCCAGCGGGATGCCGAGTTCGCGCAGTTCGGTCTTGTCACGCTCGAACATCCGGAAGTAGGCCTCGTCGCTGGCCGCGTCGGCATACCCGGGCACGATGCCCCGGATCCGCTCGGCGGTGAGGTACTGCCGGGTGGACAGGAGGGCCAGAACCAGGTTGACCAGACGTTCGGCGCGTGCGGTGGACACCCGGCTACCCTAGCCCGCGCCGTCCGACCCGATGGTGAGAGCCGCCGATCGCGCGTCGTAACGATCCCTCGCGGACTCGACCTCGTCGAACCGCGTCTCGGCCCAGTCCTTGATCCCGGCCAGCAGCTCACGGAGGCTCCGGCCGAGCTCGGTCAGTTCGTAGTCGACCCGGACCGGTACACAGGCGGTGACGGTGCGGGTCAGCAGACCGTCCCGTTCCAGGGTGCGCAGTGTCTGCGTGAGCATTTTCTGGCTGACGCCCGCGATCCGGCGGGAGAGGTCGCTGTAGCGCTGGGGCCCGTCGCCGAGGGCGACCAGGACCAGACTGACCCATTTTCCCGAGACCTCGTCGAGCAGTTTCCGGGCCGGACAGGCGGCGAGGTAGGCGTCGTAGGCCCGTTTCTCCTCGTTCCGCCGTTCCTGCGCCGTGCGCGTGACCACGGTTCGCCGTACCTCCGCGTGAGTTGGGCACCTCGAAGTGCGTACTTCCCGATGGAGAGTAACTCCCCATACGTTCGCTCCGAACGAGCCCTTGGAGGAGAACGATGCGCGCAGTGGTGGTCCCCCGGTTCGGTGGCCCGGAGGCCCTGGAGTTCACCGAGGTCCCGGTGCCCGAACCGGGAACCGGTCAGGTACGGGTGAAGGTGGCCGCGGCCGGGGTCAACCCGGTCGACGCCGCGACCCGGTCGGGTTTCCTGACCGAAGCGGGGATCATCCCGCCCCGGGAAGTGATCGGGATCGGCTGGGACGTGGCCGGGACGGTCGACGCGACGGGCGACGGCGTCACCGGGTTCGCCGTGGGCGACGCCGTGATCGGCCTGCGGGACCGGCCGGCGACCGCGCTCGGCACCTACGCCGAGTACGTCGTGCTCGACGTGGACGCCATCGCCGCCGCCCCGGCGACGGTGTCCACTGTGGAGGCCGCGACCCTCCCCCTGAACGGCCTGACCGCACTCCAGGCGGTCGATCTGGTCGATCTCCCGACGGGAGCGACGGTCCTGGTGACGGGAGCGGCGGGCGCGGTCGGCGGGTACGCGGTCGCCTTGGCCAAGGCACGCGGTTTCCGGGTGGTGGCCGTCGCCGGTTCCGCCGACGAGGCACTGGTCCGGGGCTTCGGCGCGGAGGTTTTCGTGCCCCGGGGCGACTTCCTGGCCGACCGAGTGCGCGCCGAAGTCCCTGGCGGCGCCGATGCCGCCCTCGACACGGCTTTGCTCGGTCTCGAAGCCCTGGACGCCGTGAAGGGCGGTGGACGGTTCGTGGTGTTCGCGGCCGGTGCGGCGCCAATTCCCTTGCGCGGCATCAAGGTCGAGCACGTCTGGATCCGCGCCGACGGCGCCGCACTCGGTGAGCTGGCCGCACTGGTCGACGACGGCGTGCTCGCTCTGCGGGTCGCGGAGACCTTGCCGCTGGCCGACGCGGTGAAAGCCCACGAACGACTGGCGGCAGGCGGGCTCCGCGGGCGATTGGTGCTGACCGGCGAGGAGAGCTGAAGGACGCTTTCCCCGCATCTCACGCGGTGAAGGGCGCTTTCCCCGCATGTGATGCGGGGAAAGCGCCCTTCGGCCAGGCGGACAGGAGCGTCAGCGCGCGGCCGCGGTCTGGGGAAGCAGCGCCTCGGCCAGCCGCCGCCAGTGCGGCATGGCCGATTCACCGGGTTCGACACCGATGACCTGGACCCCGACGTGGTCGGCACCGGCGTCGAGGTGAGCGTGCAGTTTCGAGACGACGGTGTCGAGGTCACCCCAGAACACGAGGTCGTCGACGAGCCGGTCGCTGCCGCGGCCTCCGTCGATGTCGGCTTCGGTGTAGCCGAGGCGGAGGTACTTGGCGACGTTGTACTTCGACGTCAGATACACGTGCAGGTGCTCGCGAGCGATCTCCCGCGCCCTCGCCGGATCCGTTTCGAACAGCACGGCGTGCTCGACGCCGAGGAAGGCCTTGTCCCCCAGCACTTCCCTCGCCTGGGCGGTATGCGCCACGGGCACGTGATAGGTGTGTGCCCCCTCGGAACGGTCCCGGGCCAGTTCGAGCATCTTCGGCCCGTACGCGGCCAGCAGCCGTCGGATCGGCGCGGCGGGCAGCGGGTTGGCGCTGGTGACCGTGTCGAGTTCGTCGAGGTAGCCGTTCATCGCCTCCAGCGGCTTGACCCCGGCCTGCGCACCACCGAAGCCGAGCCCCAGTACGTGCCGGCCCGGATAGGCGTCGGCCAGCAAGAGCGCCGCGCCATGGGCCCAGCGCGCCCCACGCGAGCCGATCCGCGCGATCCCGTTGACCACGGAGATCCGTTCGGTGGACGCCAGCAGGAATCCGGCGTGGGTCAGCGCCTCGCGGCCGTCCCGCTCCGGGATCCAGATCGCGGGCCAGCCGAGTTCTTCCAGTTCCCGCACCGAATCCCGCAGCACGGCGGCAGGCTGCTCTTCGAAGTCGAACGTCCAGATCCCGAAACGCCCCAGTTCCATCTGTCTCTCCTCAGCTCGAGTCCTACATATCGAAGTATCGCAGATTCTCGATATGTTATTCCCGGCGAGGTTCAGATGGTGCGTCCCAGCAGGTCGACGAGCTGCGCGATCCGCTGTTCGTCACGCCGGTAGTGCGTCCACTTCCCCACCCGGGTGGATCGGACGAGCCCGGCACGCTGCAGCAAGGCCATGTACGCCGACACGGTGGACTGCGCGAGCCCCAGCTTCTCCTGGAGATGACTCACGCAGACCCCGACCTCGTTCTGATCGGCTATCGCCCGCTCCGGCGGGAAGTGCCGGTCCGGTTCGCGCAACCAGCCGAGCACCTGGAGCCGGACCGGGTTGGCGAGCGCCTTGAACACCTCGACCAGGTGCTCGGCGGCGTCCGGGTCGGGATCTGCGTGTGCGGTCATGATCCTCCGAGCTTAGGCCGTGTCCCCTTCAGACGAGGATGACCCGGCGTCCGCGCGTGTGCCCCGCCTGGCTGTCGATCTGCGCCTGCGCGGCCTCGGCGAGCGAGTACGACTTCTCGACCGGGATGCGCAGTCTTCCTCGCGCGATGAGATCGGCGGCCTCGGCGAGCGCGTCCGGCACGCTCCCGGCCACGCCGGAGAACCGGACGCCGAGGTCCGGCGCACCGAGATCGGCGATGGAGACGACCTTCCGCGGGTCCCCGGTCAACTCGACGAGTTCACGGATCACTCCTGAGCCCGCCAGATCGAGGGCCGCGTCGACCCGGCCCAGCTCGCGCACCCGCTCGACCCAGCCCTCGCCATACGTCGTGGCGAGGGCGCCAAGGCCGCGCAGGTAGTCCTGGTTCGCCGCGCCCGCGGTCCCGATCACCTTGACGCCGCGGTCGCGGGCGATCTGCAGCACCGCCGATCCAACGCCGCCGGACGCGCCGCTGACCAGCAACGTCTGCCCCGGCTCGACCCCGACCTCACGGACGAGACGGAGCGCGGTTTCCACCACGGAGGGGTACCCGGCAGCCTCTTCGAACGTCAGCCCCTCGGGCATCCGGGCCCAAGCCGTCAGCACGGCGAACTCGGCATAAGTACTCGAACCTTCGCCGAACACGGGGTCCCCGATCTCCACCCCTTCGACGCCCTCCCCGATCTCGTCCACCACGCCGGCGGCGTCCAGTCCGACCCCGGACGGCAACTTGATCGGATGAGCGCCCAGGACCTGCCCCTCGCGCAGTCTCCAATCGACGGGGTTCACCCCCGCCGCCCGCACCGCGACACGTACCTGGCCGGGGCCCGCGTGCGGCTCCTCCGTATCCAGGAGCTGCAAGACATCGGGACCACCGAACTCGGCGAAACTCACTCTCTTCATACGATCGACCGTAGCACTAACGGTTAGGGTTTTGAAACAGCTACTGTTTTGTATCTGATAGTGTTCGGTCATGACAGAGCCGCTGGGGCGCCGTGAGCGCAAAAAGGCCGCGACGCGTCAGAAGATCGCTGAAACCGCGTTACGCCTCTTCCTGGAACGCGGGTACGACGAAGTCGGCATTCGCGACGTGGCCACGGAGGCCGACGTGGCCGTCACGACGCTCTTCTCCCACTTCGCCTCGAAAGAGGCACTCGTGTTCGAGCTGGACGCGGACTTCGAGCACGGCCTCACCAAGGCGGTCACCGACCGCGCTCCGGGCGAGCCGCTCATCGCCGCGCTGCGCCGCGAGATCCTGACCCAGGTGCGCCACTGCGCCTCGGCCGACGCCGCCCCGGTCTGGCGCATGATCGACGGGTCATCCGCGCTGCGCGAGTACGAAGAGTTGATGAGGCTCCGCCACGCGAAGTCGCTGGCGGCGGCCATCGCCGCCGACATCGGCGCGCCGCGGCCCACGACGGCCTGCCGCACGATCGCGCGGTTCGTGGTCGACGCTCATTCGCTGGCCCGCGAGGCGGGCGATCCGGACGCCGCGGTGGACGAGATCTTCCGGATGATCGAGGCGGCCTGGGCCTCCACTGACCGCGTTTAGAGGACTAAAAGCGGAGGGCTGCGGCCCTGCCCTTCGCGCCGCTCGCCCAGCACGCACCGCGAGCGCAATCGACAGAGTCGAGCGAGCCCGTGTCGAAGGACTTCCAGTGCCGTCCGCCGTCCGGGCTCAGATCGCTGCCGCCGGGCCCGACGGCGATGACCGTGTTCCCCAGCCAGGCCAGCCCCGAGCGGTAACCGACGGGAGCCTCTGACGGCGTCCGCCAGGTGCGTCCCTTGTCCGCGCTCAACGCCACAGCGGGTCCGGGCGCGTTAGGTGCCGCGTAGTCACCGCCGATGGCGACACCGTGCCGCGGATCCCGGAACGTCACGGAGAAGACCCCGGCGGAGGCGCCACTGGGCAACGGCGTGTCGGCCGCTTCCCAGGTCTTCCCGCCGTCGCCCGAATGCAGGACCCGGGCACGGGCACCGCCGCCGGTGGCGATCCACGCGTCGCGCGGGCCCGACGTGGTGAGGCACTGGCCACTGGCGGCGAAGCCGAACTCGCCCTCCAGCGCGGGGACCATGCCTTCGGCGGGCACCTGCTGCCAGGTGCGGCCGCCGTCCGAAGTGGACTGCAGGCGGAACTTCCCGTCGACCGGATCGCTCATCGCGAGGCCACGGCGGTGGTCGAAGAACGCGAGGCAGTCGTAGAAGGCGGCCGGTTCGGCGTTCTGGAAGGACAGTCGCCAGCTCTTGCCGCCGTTGTCGGTGCGGTAAATCCGCGACGCGTCCCCAGGACCGATGGACAGCGCGACGGCGTGATCGGCGTCGAAGGCCTCGATGTCGCGGAAGTCGAGCGCCGCGGTGCCGGGCGGGGCGACGGACTGCCAGGTGCGGCCGCGGTCGGTGGTGCGCAGGACGGTGCCCTTGCTGCCGCTGACCCACGCCGTACGGGAATCCACCGCCGAGAGACCGCGCAGCTGGGCGTCCGTGCCGGTCGGGGTCTCCGTCCAGACGGGATCGGGACAGTCCGGCGCGGCCTGCGCGACACCGGTGAACGCCAACGGGACGATGGCTCCCAGCAGGACCAGCAACGCACGGCGCATCGGCGCACCTCTCCCTCGAAGATCCGTGAGGGCCACCTTAAGGGACTCTGATTCCCTCGAGGTGGCCCTCACGGACCAATCAGAGTGAGCTGATCAGCCGCTCTACCCGCTCGTCGACCGAGCGGAACGGGTCCTTGCACAGCACGGTCCGCTGCGCCTGGTCGTTCAGCTTGAGGTGCACCCAGTCCACGGTGAAGTCCCGCCCGGCGGCCTGCGCGGCGGCGATGAAGTCACCGCGCAGCTTCGCCCGCGTGGTCTGCGGCGGGGTGTCCTTGGCCAATTCGATCTCGCCATCGTCGGTGACCCGGCGGACCAGCCCCTTGCGCTGCAGCAGGTCGAAGATGCCGCGGCCGCGCCGGATGTCGTGATAGGCCAGGTCGAGCTGCGCGATCCGCGGGCTCGACAGGTCGAGGTCGTGCTTGTTGCGGTAGCGCTCGACCAGCCGGTGCTTGATCGCCCAGTCGATCTCGGTGTCGATCTTGCTGAAGTCCTGCTGCTCGACGGCCTCCAGTGCCCGGCCCCACAGCTCGACGACCCGCTCGGACTGCGGCGAGGAACCGGTCTCCTTGACATGCTGGACGGCGCGGGCGTGGTACTCACGCTGGATGTCCAGCGCGGACGCCTCCCGGCCGCCGGCGAGCCGCACCTGGCGACGGCCGGTGAGATCGTGGCTGATCTCGCGGATCGCCCTTATCGGGTTGTCCAGGGTGAAGTCGCGGAACTGGACACCCGCCTCGATCATCTCCAGCACCAGGTTCGCCGACCCGACCTTCAGCATCGTGGTCGGTTCGGCCATGTTCGAGTCGCCGACGATCACGTGCAGGCGCCGGTAGCGCTCGGCGTCGGCGTGCGGTTCGTCGCGGGTGTTGATGATCGGCCGGGAACGCGTGGTCGCGCTGGACACGCCTTCCCAGATGTGTTCCGCTCGCTGGGACAGGCAGTACACCGCGCCGCGCGGAGTCTGCAGCACCTTGCCCGCGCCGCAGATCAGCTGCCGGGTCACCAGGAACGGCAGCAGCACGTCCGCGATCCGGGAGAACTCCCCGGCACGGGTCACCAGGTAGTTCTCGTGACAGCCGTAGGAGTTGCCCGCCGAGTCGGTGTTGTTCTTGAACAGGAAGATGTCGCCGCCGATGCCCTCGTCCGCCAGCCGCCGCTCGGCGTCGACCAGGAGGTCCTCGAGGATCCGCTCCCCGGCCTTGTCGTGCGTGACGAGCTGCACGAGGTCGTCACATTCGGCCGTGGCGTATTCCGGGTGGGAACCCACGTCGAGATAGAGCCGGGAGCCGTTCGACAGGAAGACGTTCGACGAACGTCCCCAGGACACGACACGCCGAAACAGGTAACGCGCCACTTCATCCGGGGAGAGCCTGCGTTGCCCGTGAAAGGTGCACGTGACCCCGAATTCGGTCTCGATGCCAAAGATCCGCCGCTGCATCCCACCAGAGTAGGCGGTGAGGCCCCGCTGACGGTGCGCCGTTCGGGCGTCGACACGCGGTCGGTACGTTGCATTCGGTGAAAGGTGTGCGGAAAGTCCCGATCGGGTATCACGCACATGTCGACCTGACCCGGAAGCGGTGAAACCGTGTTAAAGCAGCTCAAACGCCCTTTCCGCAAGGTCGGCCGGACCGACCGGCGGCTGATGGCCCGGAGTGCGGCACTACCCAGGACCAAGGCCGACGACGTGATCACGGCACTTTCCAAAAGTGCGGACAAATCCAAACTCTGGTGGTGTGTCGCCGTCCTTCTCGCGGCGAAGAAGGGGCCGACCCGCCGGGGCGCGCTCCGTGGCGTGGCCGCCATCGCGGGGGCCAGCGCCGCGGCGAACCTGGTCGGCAAGCCGCTGTTCCCCCGCCGCCGCCCCGCGGCCGAAGAGGTGCCGATGCACCGGCGCCTCGTCCGGCGTCCGACCTCGTCGTCGTTCCCCTCCGGGCACTCGGCGTCCGCGGCCGCCTTCGTCACGGCCGTCGCGATGGAATCCCCCAAAACCGGCGCGGCGCTGGTCCCGTTGGCCGCCGCCGTGGCCTACTCCCGGGTCCACACCGGCGTCCACTGGCCCAGTGATGTCGGCGTGGGGATCGGCGTCGGCATCGGCGCGGGCCTGCTCACCCGGCACTGGTGGCCGTTGAATCCCGACGTCCCCGGGCGCACCGCGCACACCGCCGAAGCCCCCGAAATGCGCGACGGCGAGGACATGCTGGTCCTGGTCAACCCGCTCTCCGGGATCGACGGCCGCGACCCGACCGACGACGTCCGCTTCGCCTGGCCCAAGGCCACCCTGCTGTATCCGGACCCCAAACAGGACTTGCGCGAACAGCTCTGCGACGAGATCGCCGCCCGTGACAACACCGTGCGGGCGCTCGGCGTCGCGGGCGGGGACGGGACGGTCGCCGCGGTGGCCGCCGTCGCGGCCGACCACGACCTGCCGCTCGCGCTCATCCCGGCGGGCACCCTCAACCACTTCGCGCGCGACGTCGGCATGCGTTCCATGCCCGACGCCGACGCCGCCACCGAGGCGGGCAACGCCGTCGGCGTCGACCTCGGCGAAGTCGAGATCAACGACCAGGACGACCACCGCTACTTCGTCAACACCGCGAGCCTCGGCGGCTACCCGGAGATGGTGCGGCTACGGGAAAAGCTCCAGAAACGGCATCCCAAGTGGCCGTCCGCGGCGATCGCGCTCGCGCGCACGCTCCGGCGCGCGAAACCGCTGGAAGTGACCCTCAACGGCAAGCACGCCAGCATCTGGCTGCTGTTCGTCGGCAACGGCACCTACGCGCCGAAGGGACTCGCGCCCTCGCACCGCCCGGCGCTCGACACCGGCCTGCTCGACGTCCGCTACCTGCGCGCCGACCTGCCCTACTCGCGGGCGCGGTTCATCCTGGCCATGATCACGAACAGCCTCAACGCCAGCCACGTCTATCAGGAACTCGACCTGCCGGAACTGCACGTCCGGCTGCTCGACGGCAACCGCCGGGTCGCCACCGACGGCGAGGTCGGACCGCTCGGCAAGGACTTCCGGTTCCGGTCGCGGCCCAGCGCGCTGACCATCTACCGGCTCTGAGGACAGGTAAGCCCCGAAATCCGTGAAGGCCTCCTTCCCTACCTTGAGAGTAGGGAAGGAGGCCTTCACGGCTTAGCCGGCTCAGTCCTTCTTGGACTCACCTTCGGGCTTGTCGCCCTCGGCCTCGTCCTTCTCCGGCGCTTCCGGCTCGGGGGGCAGCAGCGCGTCCAGCGCCGCTCCGGCGACCCGCCGGAACTTGCGGCCGCGCCGCTCCCGCTCCAGGACCGCGACCTCGAGCTTCACCGGGTCCGAGTCGCCGTTCGTGGGCGCCGGGGTGTTGGCGCGCAACGCCTTCACCGCGACCCCGAGCGCGTCCGCCAGCTCCATGTCCGGCTCGAAGCTGTCCTTGAGCTTCGTGGTGAGCGTGTCGGCCTGACCGCCCATCACGACGAACTTCGGCTCGTCGTAGATCGAACCGTCGTAGGTCAACCGGTACAGCTGGTCTTCGGCCGCGGTCGCGCCGACCTCGGCGACACAGACCTCCACCTCGAACGGCTTCAGCTGCTCGGTGAAGATGCTGCCCAGCGTCGCGGCGTACGCGTTCGCCAGCGCACGCGCGCTGACGTCCCGGCGGTCGTACTGGTAGCCCTTCAGGTCCGCGTGCCGGATACCGGCGACCCGCAGGTTCTCGAACTCGCTGTACCGGCCCACGGCGGCGAAACCGATCCGGTCGTAGATCTCCGACACCTTGTGCAACGTCGCCGAGGGGTTCTCGGCCACGAACAGCACGCCACCGCGGTACTTGAGCACGACCACGCTCCGGCCGCGCGCGATGCCCTTGCGCGCGATCTCGGAACGCTCCCGCATCAGCTGCTCGGGAGAGGCGTACAACGGCATCGTCACTGTGGTGCTCCGCTCTTTCTGGCTCTCATCGGCAAGGGACTGGGAAGAGGGCTAGCGCCCGCGCTCGGCCCGCGCGGCCACGACGGCCTCGGCGACCGCCGTCGTCTGCTCCACCGGCACGGCGACGGCGCCCTGTTCCGCGGTGACCGTGACGACCGTCGGGAAGATCCGGCGCACCAGATCCGGCCCGCCGGTCGCGCTGTCGTCGTCCGCCGCGTCGTACAGCGCCTCGACCGCCACGCGGATCGCGCCTTCGGCATCCGCGTCCGGGTCGTACAGCTTCTTCAGCGCGCCCTTCGCGAACAGCGAACCCGAACCGATGGCGTGATACCCCGCGCGCTCCTCGTAACGCCCGCCCGTGGGGTCGTACGACACGATCCTGCCCGCGTGCTTGGCGTCCTCCGCTTCGAGGTCGTAGCCGACGAACAACGGCAGCACGGCCAGGCCGGCCATCGCCATCTCCAGGTTGGACTTCACCAGCCCGGCGAGCTTGTTCGTCTTACCGTCGAGCGAGAGCGAAACACCCTCGATCTTCTCGTAGTGCGCCAGTTCGACCGCGTACAGCCGCACCATCTCGATCGCCAGCCCGGCCGAACCCGCGATCCCCACCGCCGAATACTCGTCGGTGACGTGCACCTTCTCCATGTCGCGCGAAGCGATCAGGTTGCCCGACGTCGCCCGCCGGTCACCGGCGATCAGCACCCCGCCCGCGAACTTGACCGCGACGATCGTCGTACCGTGCGGCGCGTCGAGACCGGCCGCCCCGGCCGCGACCCGCCGCTCAGGGAGCAGCTCGGGCGCCTGCGCCCGAAGGAAATCCGAGAACGACGAGGTCGCAGACGAGAAGTACGCGGCGGGCAGCGCCGACTTACCCGAGGTGTGTTCCATACGTGCTCAAAGTTCCAATCTGTGTGATCCGCCGGCTCCGCACCGGCGGCCGCGCGGGCCGCCGGAAGACGAGCTACTCGCCGCCCTTTTGCACGTACGCGCGGACGAAGTCCTCGGCGTTCTCCTCGAGCACGTCGTCGATCTCGTCGAGGATCGTGTCGACGTCCTCACCGAGCTTCTCGCGTCGCTCCTGGCCCGCCGGACCGCCGTCCTCGAACTCTTCGTCCGAGTCGCCGCCGCCGTGCTTTTCGATCTTTTCCTGAGCCATCTCGCCTCCCGGTCTAGCCGATGTTTCCTAGCCTACCCAGCGGCCCCGACATTCCGTGGGACCTGTGATCGCTTAACACCGAGGAAAGGAAAACCCGCTAGTCCGAACCGGTGAGCGCCTCCACCAGCTCTTCGGCGGTCGCGGAGTCGTCCAGCAACTTCCCCACGTGGGCCTTCGTGCCCCGCAGCGGCTCCAACGTCGGGATCCGCACCAGCGACTCCCTGCCGACGTCGAAGATGACCGAATCCCACGACGCCGCGGCGATGGAGTTGGCGTACTTCTCCAGCGTGCGGCCCCGGAAATAGGCCCTGGTGTCCGAAGGCGGCGTCGTGACCGCCTCCAGCACCTCCTCCTCGGTCACCAGGCGCTTCATCGAACCCCTGGTGACGAGCCTGTTGTACAGGCCCTTGTCCAGCCGGACATCCGAGTACTGCAGGTCGACCAGCCGCAATCGCGGCGCGCCCCAGCCCAGCTGGTCCCGCGCGCGGTAGCCCTCGAGCAACCGCAGCTTGGCGGGCCAGTCCAGCCTGTCCGCGCATTCCTGGGGGTCCCGCGCCAGCGCGTCCAGGATCTCGCCCCAGACCCGCAGGACCTCCTTGGAGGCCTCGTCCGCGCCGGTGCGCTCCAGATTCGCCGACGCGATCTCGTGATAGGCGAACTGCAGGTCCAGCCCGGTGTACTTCCGTCCGTTGGCCAGCGACACCTTCGCCTTCAGCGTCGGGTCGTGGCTGATCTGGTGCACCGCCCGCACCGGCTCGTCCAGCTTGAGGTCGTCGAACCGGATGCCAGCCTCGATCAGGTCCAGCACCAGCGCCGTCGTCCCGACCTTGAGATAGGTCGAGTACTCGGCCAGGTTCGCGTCCCCGATGATGACGTGCAGCCTGCGGTACTTGTCCGCGTCGGCGTGCGGCTCGTCGCGGGTGTTGATGATCCCGCGTTTGAGCGTGGTCTCCAGGCCGACCTCGACCTCGATGTAGTCGGAGCGCTGCGAGAGCTGGAAACCGGCTTCCTCGCTCTGCTGACCGATACCGACCCGGCCCGAACCGGTCATCACCTGACGGGAGGCGAAGAACGGCGTCAGCCCGGCGATCACCGCGGTGAACGGCGTCGACCGCTGCATCAGGTAGTTCTCGTGCGTGCCGTAGCTCGCGCCCTTGCCGTCGACGTTGTTCTTGTACAGCTGCAAACGTGGCTGGCCGGGGACGGTGGCGGCCTTGCGCGCCGCCTCCTCCATGACCCGTTCGCCCGCCTTGTCCCAGATGACCGCGTCGCGCGCGTTCGTCACCTCGGGTGCCGAGTACTCGGGGTGAGCGTGGTCGACGTACAGCCGCGCGCCGTTGGTCAGGATCACGTTGGCCGCGCCAAGGTCCTCGACGTCCGGGTCGTGACCGGGGCCGCTCGGCCCGGTCAGATCGAACCCGCGGGCGTCACGCAAGGGCGATTCGACCTCGTAGTCCCATCGCGCCCGCCTCGCTCGCGGGATGTCGGCCGCGGCCGCGTAGGCCAGCACGACCTGAGTCGAGGTGAGTACCGGGTTCGCCGTCGCGTCGCCCGGCACCGCGATGCCGTACTCGACTTCGGTTCCCATGATCCGCCGCATACCCACCACCCTACGGGGTCGGAGCCGTGCGACGATGCCCCCCATGTCAGGCAGTGACGAACTCGTTGCGCTCTATGACCTCGGCGGAACCGCGGTGGGGGCGGCCGTCCGCTCCCGGGTGCGTGCCGAGAACCTGTGGCACGCCGCCGGCGTGGTCTTGGTCCGTTCGAGTGACGGAAACTCCGTCTACGTGCACTTGCGCACGCCCACGAAGGACGTCTATCCCTCCACTTGGGACTGCTGGGCCGGCGGCATCGTCGCGGCGGGCGAGACCCCGGAGGACTGCGCACGCCGTGAACTGGCTGAAGAACTCGGTGTTCACGGAGCGGAACTACAGCCGCTTTTCGTCCACCTCACCGACGACGGCACGATCCGGTGCCACAACTTCGCCTTCGAGACCCGCTGGGACGGCCCCTTCGTACATCAGCCGTCCGAAGTCGTCGAAGGACGATGGCTGACACTGGACGAGTTGCGTTCGTGGCTCGAGGATCCGGAGAGCCGGTTCGTCCCGGACGGACGGCTCGGCGCGTTGGAGTGGTTCCGGCGGGAAGACGCCCTAGGCCGAACGGAGGCGCTGCGCGACGATCGGCAGTAACCGCCGCGCCGCGTCGGTCGCCCGCGCCTCGGTCCCGGCGGTCACGCTGAGCGCGGAAACGAGCTTCCCCTTGGCGAGCAGCACCGTGCACGTCGTGCCTTCACACCAGGCGCGCTGTGCTTCGACGCCCGACTGCCTCGTCAAGGTGAGTTTCTTGCCCTCGCAGTCCGCCCGGGTGACGACCTCCGAGGCGTCGCGGTCGGTGTACTCGGTGACCTGATGCTCCAGCGTCGAGCCGCTCGGATACGACCACGCCGTCGAGCGGCTCGTGCCGCGGGTGAGGCCGGTCAGACAGCCGGACACCTTGCTCTCGCTGGGGACGACCTCTTCCTCGGCGACGTCCTCGTCGGTCAGCAGCGCGGCGGAAACGGCCGCGGGCACCGGGGCCGAGGTCGACGGCGGCACCGGCGCGGCCTGCGGCTTGACCGAAGGCTGCGTGGGTTCGACCGTCGGCGTCGGCGCCGGGTCGTCGTAATAGGTGTCGAGGTCGTTGGGACGGTCGGCGCATCCCGACAAACCGAACAGCGCGACCGTCGCCACCGCGAGCACCTGCCGATGACGCACCCTCAAGCCTCCCCGGTGTCCCGCCAGTGATTTGCCGCGAGACTAGACCAGTCCGTCAGTGCCAGCCGAGGCAGGACCTGTGCCGCCAGTAGGCGGCGGGTTCTTCGGCGAGTCCGCCCAGCTCCGCGAGCTCGTCCGCGGTCAGCTTCACCTTGACGGCAAGGAGATTCTCCGCGAGCTGGGCCGTGCTCGACGGACCGATGACCGCCACCGGCCCCCATTCCCGCGCCAGCACCGCCGAGATCGCCACCGCGTCCGGGCCGGTCTCGTGCTCCCGCGCGATCCGGGCGAGCACCGAAGGCGGCTCGACCACGAGGCGTCCGTTGGCGACGGTTTCCTTGACCAGGACCCGTTTCCCGGCCGCGTGTGCTTCCGCCAGCGCGGGGCCTGCCGAGGGTTCGAGCAGGTTCCACGTGGACTGCACGGCGCTGAAGACCGGCGTGCCGGCCACTTCCAGTTCGAACGCGCGGCGGACGGCGGCGGCCTGTGCCGGCCCGGACGTGGAGAATCCCACCGGGACACCGTCGGCGGCCAGTTCGGCCAGCGCGCCGATCAACCGCTCGTCGGTGAACAGCGGACTGTCCACGGTGAGCGAGTGGACCTGGTAGAGCGACACCGCTTTCCCGAGCAGGCCAACGGTTTCCGCCCACTGTTCGGCGAACCGGGCGGCGGTGTGCTCCTTGACCTCGTGCACTTCCGCGTCGAGTTTCCACTCCCCCACGTAGCGGTAGCCCCATTTACTCGACACGGTGACGTCCGCGTGGGCGCGATCGGCGAGCCAGCCGGCGAGGAACTCCTCCGAGGAACCATACGAACGGGCGACATCGATCCAGCGGACGCCGGCGCGGTACGCGTCGTCAAGCACGTCGTAGGTCGCCGCGCGCATCGCGTCGAACCCGCGCCCCGGCGGCAGCGCGTCGACCCGGCCGAGATTGATGTACGCGGGCCTGCCGAGCGCGGCCAGTCCGACGGCGATCCGTTCGCCGACGGGGATTTCCGAATCTGTCACCGGATTCCTTCGTTCTTGTGGCGGAGGATCGCGAGCCACTGGCTCGAGTTCTGTGCCTGCCGATGGAGCTTTTCGAGGCGGGCGGCCGGGGCCCGAACGTAACCCTTGCCGAAGACCGGCGCGATCTGACGGAGGCTGGCGCCCTCTTCCCTGGCGGCGAGCAGCGCCCAGTCGGACGCGTCGGCGCAGGCCGCGGAGGCGCGCCGTAACTCCCCCAGCAGTTCGATGAGTTCCGGGGCGCTCACCTCCCCCGCTCCGACGGCGGCCGCCGTCGTTTCCAGCCACGCCAGGACATCGGCTTCGGTGATCGGCGCGCGCGGGCGCCCGGAGGTTTCGCTCACGGCCGATGAGTATAGGTCGTTATACGCACCTCGAAGAGGACCGCCACGCGGAGGGATGAAACACATCGTCGGAAAACCGCTGGAGTACACAGTGGATTCCCGATTCACTGAGCCGGGGATCAGGACTCAGGAGAAGGACAATTGGGACGTTTCGGTATCGCGATCCGGTTCGCGGCACTCGCGATCGTGTGGGGTGCGAGTTTTCTGTTCATCAAGGTCGGTCTCACCGGCCTGTCGCCCGCTCAAGTGGCGCTCTCCCGCGTCTGTCTCGGCGCGGTGGCGCTGATCGCGATCGCCGCCTGGCGGCGAAAGCCACTTCCCCGTGATCCGGTGCTCTGGGGTCACCTCGCGGTCGTCTCCGTGCTGCTGTGCGTCATCCCGTTCCTGTTGTTCTCCTGGGCCGAGCAGTACATCTCCTCCGGGCTGGCCAGCATCTTCAACGCGACGACCCCGCTGATCACCATGCTCATCGCCGCGGCGGCCCTGCCCTCCGAGCGGTTCACGAAGGCCCGCACCGCCGGCCTGATCCTCGGTTTCCTCGGCGTACTCACGATCGTCGGGGTGTGGCAAGGCATCGACGTCTCCCACGAACTGACGGCGCAGCTGGCCTGCCTCGGCGCGACGACCTGCTACGGGATCTCGTTCGTCTACGTCCGCCGGTTCATCTCCTGGCGGAACCTCGACGCGCCGACCATCGCGCTCGGACAGGTCAGCTGCGGTGCCGTGGTGATGCTGGCGTTGGCGCCGTTCATCGCGACGTCGCCGGTGCGCCTCGACACGCCGATCGTCCTCAGCATGATCGCGCTCGGCGCACTGGGCACGGGCCTCGCCTACGCCTGGAACGCCTCGATCATCGCGGCGTGGGGCGCGTCGAACGCGTCGGCGGTGACCTACCTCACACCTGTTGTCGGCGTACTGCTCGGTGTCCTGGTCCTCGACGAACCCTTGGCGTGGAACCAGCCCGTCGGCGCGTTGCTCGTCGTTCTCGGGATCCTGGCCGCACACGGGCGGCTGAGCGTGCGCAAGAAGGTCCAGGAACCCGTGCCCGCCTAAGACACACCGAAGGGCCCTTCACCGCATGGCGTGCGGTGAAGGGCCCTTCGGTGTCTATTACAGGTACTGACCGGTGTTCGTGGCGGTGTCGATCGCCCGCCCGGAATCCTGGTTCTTGCCGGTGACGAGCGTGCGGATGTAGACGATCCGCTCGCCCTTCTTACCGGAGATCCGGGCCCAGTCATCGGGGTTGGTCGTGTTCGGCAGGTCCTCGTTCTCCGCGAACTCGTCCACGATCGCGTCCAGCAGATGCTGCACGCGCAAGCCGGGCTGCTGGGTTTCCAGCACCGACTTGATGGCCGACTTCTTCGCCCGGTCCACGATGTTCTGGATCATCGCGCCCGAGTTGAAGTCACGGAAGTACAGGACCTCCTTGTCACCGTTGGCGTAGGTGACCTCGAGGAACCGGTTCTCGTCCGTCTCCTCGTACATCCGCTCGACCGTGTGCTGGATCATCGCGTCGAACGTCGCCCGGCGGTCGCCGCCGAATTCGGCGAGGTCGTCCGCGTGGATCGGCAGACCGTCGGACAGGTACTTGGAGAAGATGTCCTTCGCGCCTTCGGCGTCCGGACGCTCGATCTTGATCTTGACGTCGAGCCGGCCCGGCCGCAGGATCGCCGGGTCGATCATGTCCTCACGGTTGGAGGCGCCGATGACGATGACGTTCTCCAGGCCCTCGACACCGTCGATCTCCGAGAGCAGCTGCGGGACGATCGTGGTCTCCACATCGGAGGACACGCCCGACCCGCGGGTGCGGAAGATCGAGTCCATCTCGTCGAAGAACACGATCACCGGAGTGCCTTCGGAGGCCTTTTCCCGAGCTCGCTGGAAGATCAGGCGGATATGCCGCTCGGTCTCCCCGACGAACTTGTTCAACAGCTCCGGACCCTTGATGTTCAGGAAGTAGGACTTCCCGTCCGCCTTGTCGCCGCGGGCTTCCGCGACCTTCTTGGCGAGCGAGTTGGCCACCGCCTTGGCGATGAGGGTCTTACCGCAGCCAGGAGGCCCGTAGAGCAGCACGCCCTTCGGCGGGCGCAGCTGGTACTCCTGGTAGAGATCCGCGTGCAGGAACGGAAGCTCGACGGCGTCGCGGATCTGCTCGATCTGCCGGGTGAGGCCACCGATGTCCTCGTACCGGACGTCGGGCACCTCCTCCAGCACGAGATCCTCGACCTCCGCCTTCGGCACGCGCTCGTAGGCGTAACCGGCTTTCGAGTCCACCAGCAGGGAATCGCCCGGCTTGAGGTGCTGTTCGGCCAGCGGATCGGAGAGCAGGACGACCCGCTCCTCGTCCGCGTGTCCCACCACGAGCGCACGGGGGCTGCCGCCCTCGACGTCCGGGGCCAGTACCTCGCGCAGCGCGCAGACCTCGCCGATCTTTTCGAAGTCGCCGCCTTCGACGACGGTGAGTGCCTCGTTGAGCCGCAACGCCTGTCCGCGCTGCAGTGTCGAGACCTCGACCGCGGGTGAGACCGAAACCCGCATCTTGCGGCCCGCGGTGAAGACATCCACCGTGTTGTCCTCGTACGCGGTCACGAACACGCCGTAACCGCTCGGAGGCTGGGCCAGCCTGTCGACCTCCTCTCGCAACGCCAGTAACTGGCCACGCGCCTCTCGGAGCGTCTCGACCAGCTTCGTGTTGCGTTCGGTGAGTTGGCTCACGCGTTCCGACGCTTCGGCGAGTCGCTGCTCCAGCACTCGGTTCTGACGTGGCGAATCGGTGAGCTTCCGGCGCAGCAAGGCCACTTCCTCCTCGAGGAAGCGAATCTGGCGTGCCTGCTCGTCGGACGTTGTTCCAGCTCCGGTCGTTTCTGAAGGGTCGGCCTCCTCGCGCCGACCTCCGGGAAGGTCATGATGCATTGGGCACCTCCTCGGAGTGCTTTTCATTCCACGGTACCGGCGATCACCGACAATAAAAGGCCTTTCCGCATCACAAGATCGGCGCGTCGCGTTCTGGGCGACCCGACTGCACGTACGTTCCCGCCGCGCAAGGGGCCATCCCGGTGCCGGGTCCGACACTCCCATGGTCACAATCCGTCCACCTGCCCTGACCTGCGCCGGAATACCCGGCCCCGGACGGGTGCAAACGGGTTTCCGGTATCAGTTCGGCCCTAATCGAGCGGCGATCCGGGTCGATGGCTAGCATCGGGCCGACGTTCGCCGGGTCGGCGGACCGGCCTGTCGTGTTGAGCATTTTCGCAGAACAGCTAGGGGGCAACAGCCATGACTTACCCGCCGCAGCAGCCCGGCGGCTACGGGCAAGACCCGTACGGCCAACAGGGCGGGTACCCGCAGAGCGGCCCCCAGCCGCAGCAGGGCTACCCCGGGGGCGGCCAGTACGGCCAGCAGCCCGGTCAGTACGGGCAGGACCAGTACGGCCAGCAGGGCGGATACCCGCAGAGCGGCCCCCAGCCCCAGCAGGGCTATCCCGGCGCCACGCAGCAGTTCGGCCAGCCGGATCCGTACGGTCAGCAACAGGGCGGCTACAACGCCTACCCGCAGGAAGGCGGCTACGGTGAGCCGCCGAAGAAAAAGAAGACCGGGCTGATCGTCGGTATCGCGATCGGTGCGGTCGTCCTGGTCGGCGGCGGGGTCACCGCGCTGGTCATCGCGCTGAACTCGGGTGACGACGACAAGACCGCCGCACCGCCCGCCGGCTCCAGCAGCGCGGCGCCGACCTCGTCCGCGCCCAAGTCCTCCAGCTCCTCGACCCGGACCAAGTCCAGTTCGCCGAGCACGTCGTCGTCCCCGAAGGGCACCGGCCCGGCTCCGCTGGGCAAGGCGACGCCGGAAGAGGTCGCGGACGCCGTGTTCAACGCCTACAACTCGGGCGATGGCAAGACCGTCGCGCAGTCGGCCTGCCGCAGCGTGAACACCAAGGACGACATCTCGATCGCCAAGGACCTGAAGATCGTGAAGAGCGGGGAGCTGGCGACCACCGGGGACTCGGCGACGCTCCCGATCACGGCCACCACGAACGGCAAGACCGAATCGGGGATCCTCGCCTTCAAGAAGGAATCCGACCTCTGGTGCTTCACCGGCGCGAAGAAGCGCTGACCCGAAGCCGGTGTCCAGCAGGCTGATCGCCGTTCTCGCCGGATGCGGCGCGGTCGTGGTGGGTGTCGTGGTGGGGCTGCTGCTGGTGGCCCCGTCCGGCTCCGACCCGGCCGCGTCGAGCACGGCGCCCGCCCCACCGGGGCCGAACTCGTCCCGTCCGGTCCCGGTGGATCCGGACGTGGCCGCGGTGGAGGTGGTCGGCAAAGCGATCGCCGCGGCCATCGCCAACCACGACGCGACGGCGTTCGGCACCCTCACCTGCGTCCAGCAGTCGACGGCCGACCTGGCCGAGCTGAAACGGAAGTGGGAGGCCGCGGGCAAGGTGAGCGCGACCGTCCCGGATCCGCCGACCGTCGGTGGCGACTCGGCCACCGTGACCGTGCACGTCGAAGGCGCGGGCGGTCGGAAGGACACCCCGTTCCCGCTCAAGAAACGGGACGGGAAGTGGTGCGTGCCGTGATCTCCCGCGTCAGCCCTTGCCGGAGCGGCGGTGGACCCGCGGCGAGACGGTTCCGTCGGCGAGACGGCGTGCCGTCAGCAGGAACGCGGTGTGCGCGACCATCCGGTGGTCCGGCCGCACCGCGAGGCTCACCACGTGCCACGGCCGCATGAGCGTCTCCCATGACTCCGGCTCGGTCCAGCACTGCTGGTCCCGCAAGGCTTCCGTGATCCGCGACAGCTGTGTGACCGTCGCCACATAAACCGTCAGCACGCCGCCGGGCACCAGATGCGCGGCGACCGTTTCCAGCTGGTCCCATGGCGCGAGCATGTCGAGCACCACCCGGTCGACCTCGCCGGTGTGCGTCGAAAGATCCGCGACCGTCAGCGACCAGTTGTCCGGTTTGGTCCCGAAGAACTTCTCCACGTTCCGTTCGGCGTGCTCGGCGTGGTCGTCCCGGATCTCGTAGGACTGCACGGTGCCCTCCGAGCCGACCGCCCGCAACAGCGAACAGGTCAGCGCGCCGGAACCGGCACCGGCCTCGAGCACCCGCGCGCCCGGGTAGATGTCGCCCCACATCACGATCTGCGCGGCGTCCTTCGGGTAGATCACCTGCGCACCGCGCGGCATCGACAGCACGTAGTCCGGCAGCAGCGGACGCAGCGCCAGGTAGTGGCTGCCGCCCGCCGAAGTGACGACCGAACCCTCCTGCGCCCCGATCACGTCGTCGTGCGCCAGCGCGCCACGATGGGTGTGGTACTGCTGTCCCTCGGCGAGGACCATGGTGTAGTGCCGCCCCTTGGAGTCGGTCAGCTGAACCCGGTCACCAACACGAAACGGCCCACGGACCGACACTGAACCTCCATAGCCGCAAACACTTGATCGACGATCGATCCTCGCAGGTGGCCGGATCGCGCTACGCCGGGGGTCGGCTCCGGGTCATCGCGGCGCGCAGGTCCTCGCGGCGGAGCACCCCGGCGGGCCTGCCTTCGTCGTCCACGACGAGGAACTGCCACGCGGCGGTTTCCCGGACCCGCTCGGCGATCTCCTCCCCCGATTCCGAGGAGAGCAGCACGGTGTCGGCACGGATCGGCTCCGCGGCCATCTCCGCGGGCGCGTGCGGTGAGGTCCCGGCCAGCTGCGCGGCGGCGGTCTCGTCGAGCAGCCCGGCCGCGACGCCGTCGGCACGCACCAGGACCACACCGCGGCCTGCCGAAGCGGCCAGCGCGTCCGAGACGGGGCTCTCCGCGGGAAGCTGGAGAACGGGCCGGACGAGTTCGCTCAGCCGTACGCCTTCGGGCCAGCCTCGGCGCGCTTCGGCGGCGAGTTCGCTCCGCGCGCCGAGGATCACGAACCACGCTGTCACGACGCAGACGCCGAGCCGGAGCCAGCGGTCCTCGCTGCCGGCCGCCAGTCCCCACAACGCCCAGATGACCAGTCCGGCCGCGACGAGACCGCCACCGACGACGGCGGCGCGGGTGCCCTTGTCGCGGCGTCCGGTGGCGGCCCACACCCCGGCGCGAACCAGACGTCCGCCGTCGAGCGGCAAGCCGGGCAGGAGGTTGAAGATCCCGACGGCGAAGTTCGCGACGGCGCATTCGGCGATGAGCAGCCATGCCGCGCTTTCCGACGGGACGGCGAACATGAGCAGCCCGCAGAAACCGCCGAGCAGCAACGAAACCACCGGTCCCGCGGCGGCGACGAGTCCTTCGTGCCGTGGCTGGCGAGGCGTCCTGGCGACCTCGGAGAGGCCACCGAGCAGGAACAGCCGCAGGCGCCGGACCGGGATGCCGAGGCGCAGTGCCACCAGGCAGTGCCCGAGTTCGTGTGCCAGCACCGACAGTCCGAGCAGGACCGCGAACGCGGCCGCCAGCAGCCACGAGGTCAGCATCGTCGCGCCGGGCAGGAGCCGTCCGACCAACGGCGTGTAGAGCACGACGATGATCAGGGAGCCGATCCACCACGAAGGCGCCAGCAACACGGGGATGCCGGAGACGCGGAACAGCAGGAGTCCGCCCTCCGGTGCCACGCCTCGTCGAGGCGGGCCCTGCTCACCCGTCACCGCCATGTGTCAGAGCGTAGATGCCCAGGTGTGGGGTGCCGGTAACCCGCCCTTCCCGTCCGGGTGGTGTCGGTCATGCCCGCTCCGGTGCGTCGCGGCCACGGAACTGTCGGTACCCGGCGCTACCCTCCCCTCATGCCCGACACCGACACGGTCACCGCCGATCCGCCGCCCGGCGCCGAAGTCCCGCGCCGTCGGCCGGCCCTGTCCCCGTCGCGTGCCAGCGACTTCAAGCAGTGCCCGCTGCTCTACCGGTTCCGCGCGGTGGACAGACTGCCCGAGATCCCGACGAAGGCCCAGCTGCGCGGCACGCTGGTGCATTCCGTGCTGGAGCGACTGTTCTCCCTTCCGCAGGCCGATCGCACTCCCCCGCAGGCCAAGGAGTTGCTCGCGCCGGCGTGGCAGGAGCTGTCCGCGGAACGTCCGGAGTGGATCGAACTGTTCGACCAGGAAGATCCCGAGGCCGTCACCTCGTGGCTCGCTTCGGCCGAGCAGCTCGTCGACACCTATTTCGGGCTCGAAGACCCGCGGCGGCTGGAGCCGGAGGCGTGTGAGCTGCACGTCGAGATCGAACTGGGCTCCGGGGTGCTGCTGCGGGGTTACGTCGACAGGCTGGACGTCGCGCCGACCGGCGAGATCCGCGTCGTCGACTACAAGACCGGCGCCGCGCCCCGCGAGATCGGCGAGGCCAAGGCGATGTTCCAGATGAAGTTCTACGCCGTGGTCCTGTGGCGGCTGCGCGGTGTCGTGCCGCGTCAGCTGAAACTGATGTACCTCACCGACGGGCAGTCACTGGCGTACACCCCTGACGAGGCCGAGCTGGTCCGGTTCGAGCGCACGCTCGAAGCGATCTGGCAGGCGATCCTCAAAGCGGGCAAGACCGGCGATTTCCGGCCCAATCCGAGCAAACTCTGCGCGTGGTGCGATCACCAGGCGCTCTGCCCGCAGTACGGCGGCACTCCCCCGCCCTATCCCGGCTGGCCCGAGCCGGACCCCGGTGAGGAGTCCGTTTTGGACCGTGCGGATTAGAGTGCCGGTGTGACAGAGGCCTTTTACGTTCCCTCGGGCGACGGGAAGTTCGTCCCGACCGAGCACACCGCGGGCCCGTGGTCCCCGGACGCGCAGCATTTCGGGCCGCCCTCGGCGTTGCTGGTCCGCGCGCTCGAAGAGATCGACGCACCACACGCGAGCCAGCTCGCCAGGGTGACGATCGAGATCCTCGGTCCGGCGCCGTTGAAGGAGCTTTCGGTGCGGGCGTCGGTGAAGCGGCCAGGCCGGTCGGTCGAGTGGCTGGAAGCCGAACTCGTCCACGGTGAACGGGCCGTCGCGAGAGCCTCCGCGTGGCGCATCGCGACCTCGGACACCACGCCGGTGGCCACCCCCGAGGGCCCGGCCCTGCCGTCGCCGGACGATCTCCCGGCGTCGAACTGGCCCGAAGGCTGGCACGGCGGTTATCTGGACGCCGTCGAGTGGCGGCGGGTCCGGGGCGCGCTCGACGAACCCGGTCCCGCGACGGTCTGGGGACGTCAGCGCGTCGCCCTCGTGGACGGGGAGAAACCGAGCGCGTTGCAGCGGCTGTTCGTCCTGGCGGATTCCGGCAACGGGATCTCGAACTTCCTCGACCCACGGGAGTGGTGGTTCATCAACTCGGAGCTGACCGTGCACCTCCGGCGACCACCACTGGGTGACTGGATCGGCGTTGACGCGGCCACCCTGGTCGGCCCGAACGGCATCGGCACGGCGACGACCACGCTGCACGACACGTCCGGACCACTCGCCTCCGGAGCACAGGCGTTGCTGGTGCGGCCGCGACAGGCGGGCTGATAGACGCGCTTTCTCGGCGTGTTTCCAATAGCCTTCCCGGAACAACAGACGCAGGGAGCGCTTCGGCATGCAGATCACCTCGGTGGTCAACCAGAAAGGCGGGGTCGGCAAGACCTCACTCAGCGTGGGCGCGTCGGCCGCACTGGCCGAACGCGGTCGCCGGGTGCTGCTGATCGACCTCGACCCACAAGGGCACGCGACCACCGAACTCCTCGGCCTGGACGAGGTGGCCCCGGACGCGCCCAGCCTGGCGAAAGCCCTGACCAAGGTGTGGAAGGGCCCGATCGAGGAACTGGCTGTGCGGCATCCGCGCAGCAACATCGGGCGGGGCGGCGCGTTCGACGTCATCCCGACGTCGCCGGGCATGTTCGACCTGATCAGGCGGCTCGACCAGTTCCGCGTACCGGGCTGGCAGCTGGCCAGGGTGATCCAGTTCGCGAACTACGACCACATCATCATCGACTGCCCGCCCGCCCTCGACGTGCTGACCAACAACGCGCTCGCCGCCTCACACGGCATCCTGGTTCCGGTGCAGCCGGACCGCACGAGCATCCGCGCGCTGCGCCTGCTCTCGGACCAGGTCCGTTACGTCGAACAGACCGTCGGGCGTCCGCCGATCGCCTACTACGGCCTCGTTCCCGGGCTGTACCGCCGCCCGATCTCGCATTACGCGGCGGCGGCACTGCAGGAGCTGTACACGTTCGGGATCCCGATGCTCTCGCACGTCCCGCTGGGTGTGGTGATGAACGAGGCGGCCGCGCACGGTGTCCCCGTGACGACCTACGCGCCGGAAACGTTGCAGGCCCTGTCGTTCCGGGAGATCGCGGACACGCTGGACGGGTATCTGCGGAACCACCCGGCGGCGGCGATCGTGCCCGCGGACGAAGAGTTCGTGTTCGAGGACTTCATCACCGAGGTCTCGGTGGCCCGCAGCGCCAACGACAACGGCGCGCGGAAGAAGCTCTACGACCTGATGCCCAAGAAGCCGAACAGGCCTCGGTAGCCCATGCCATGAAAGGTCCTTTCCTTGCAAATTTCGCAAGGAAAGGACCTTTCATGGCGTCTTTTCATCCTGGTTGTGACCCGGGGCTGAAGGGCGCTTTCCCCGCATCGCATGCGGTGAAAGCGCCCTTCGCCGCGTCAGATGAGGGGAAAGGCCCCTTCAGCCCCTACAGGCGGCAGGCCCGGATGTCCGAAGCCAGGACGGCCTTCGCGCCGGTCTCGGCGAGTTCGTCCATGATCCGGTTGACCTCCTTGCGCGGGACCATCGCCCGCACGGCCACCCAGTCGTCGTGCGCGAGCGGCGCGACGGTCGGCGACTCGAGGCCCGGGGTGATCGCGATGGCCGCGTCGAGCAGCGAACGCGGGCAGTCGTAGTCCAGCATCATGTAGTGCTGGGCGAACACGACGCCCTGCAGCCGCGCCTTCAGCTGGTCCTTCGGCCGGGTGTGCTCCGTGCCCGCGCGCTGCAGCAGCACCGCCTCCGACACGCAGATCGGGTCACCGAACGCCACGAGATTGTGCTGGCGCAGCGAACGACCGGACTCGACGACGTCGGCGATGGCGTCGGCCACGCCGAGCTGGATCGAGATCTCGACGGCACCGTCGAGACGGATGACCTCCGCCTCCACCCCGTGCTGCTTCAGGTTCTCCCGGACGAGCCGCGGGTACGACGTCGCGAGCCGCTTGCCCTGCAGGTCTTCGGCTTTCCAGTCCTTGCCGGCCGGAGCGGCGTACCGGAAGGTGGAACCGCCGAAGCCGAGGCCGAGGATCTCCTCGACCGGGGCGCCGGAGTCGAGCGCGAGGTCGCGGCCGGTGATGCCGAGGTCCAGTTCACCGGATCCGACGTAGATCGCGATGTCCTTGGGGCGCAAGAAGAAGAACTCGACCTCGTTGACCGTGTCCAGCACGGTCAGGTCGCGGGCCTCATGTCGCTTGCGGTAGCCGGCCTCTCCGAGCATCTCCGACGCGGCGGCGGCGAGGGCTCCCTTGTTCGGCACGGCGACACGCAGCATTGCTTCTCCTTGGTTCTCCGGGACGCGAACGCGTCACAGGTACCGGTACACGTCCTCTGTCGTCAGCCCACGGCCGAGCATGAGCACCTGCACCCGGTACAGCAGCTGTGAAATCTCCTCCGCGAGCCTGTCGTCGGATTCGTGCTCGGCGGCGATCCACACCTCGCCCGCTTCTTCGAGCACCTTCTTGCCCTGGGCGTGCACTCCAGCGTCCAGCGCGGCGACCGTGCCGGAACCGTCGGGGCGCGTGACCGCGCGGTCGGCAAGCTCGGCGAACAGCTCATCGAAGGTCTTCACGGTCCGAGATCCTTCCATCCGCATCGCGACCGCGCTGCCCCGGGCCGGTGTGTTGACACCGGCGTCACACCTCAGAACAGCGTCGACCCGCCCCGTTCGAAGTCGAGCAGCTGCCGCTTCCGTTCGATACCACCGCCATAACCGGTGAGATCGCCGTTCGAGCCGATCACGCGATGGCACGGCACGATGATCCCGAGCGGGTTCTTCCCGTTCGCGAGACCGACCGCCCGCGACGCCGTCGGCCGCCCGAGCCGGTCGGCGAGTTCGCCGTAGGAGACCGTCTCGCCATATGGGATCCCGAGCAGGCCCCGCCAGACCGTCCGCTGGAATTCGGTGCCGCCGAAGCTCAGCGGGAGGTCGAATTCCCGCCGTTGGGCCGCGAAGTACTCCTTCAGCTGTTTCTCGGTCTCCGCGAAGATCGGCGCGCTCGGATCGGGATGGCCGAAGGTCTCCTCGGCCGGACGGTGACGCTGCTCGACCATGTACAGGCCGCAGAGGCCTTCCTCGTCCGCGACCAGGGTCAGCGGGCCGTACGGGCTGTCGATGACGGTGTGCGTGCGCATTGCGCTCCTCGGGCTCAGGCGGCGGGCAGCCGGTTGATCGGGTGATCTCCGGTCGCCCAGAGATGTTGGACGGCGTAGGCGCGCCAGGGCCGCCAGCGCTCACCGTGCGCGACGAGGCCGGCCGGGGTCAGCCCGTACTCCTTCGCGGCGACCTTGACGCCGAGGTCGGTGGGCAGGAAGGCGTCCGGGTCGCCGAGCGAGCGCATCGCGATGCTCTCGACGGTCCACGGGCCGAAACCTGGCAGGGCGTGCAGCCGTTCCCTGGCGCGCTGCCAGTCGCTGCCCGCCCCGAGGTCGAGGTCGCCGTCGGTCAGTTCGGCGACGAGGCCGAGCAGTGTCCGCTTGCGGCTCCGCGGCATGGCGAGGCTTTCCGGGTCGATCTCCGCGAGCGCGGTGGCGTCCGGGAAGACGTGGGTGAGGCCGCCGTCCGCGTCGTCGATCGGTTCGCCGTGCGCGAGGACCAGCCGGGCGGCGTGCGTCCGCGCGGCGGCGGTCGACACCTGCTGCCCCAGTACGGCGCGGACGGCGAACTCGTCGCCGTCGACGGTCCGGGGCACCCGCCTGCCCGGCGCGGCGGCCACGAGCGGCGCGAGCAGCGGGTCCGCGCCCAAGAGGTCGTCGACGGCGACCGGATCGGCGTCGAGGTCGAGCAGGCGGCGGCAGCGGCTGATCGCGGTCGAGAGGTCGCGCAGATCCGACAGGGTGAGGCGGCAGCCGATGTGGCCGTCCTCGGGTTTGAGCGCGACGACGCCGGGGCCGTGCGGGAGCCGCAACGTCCGGCGGTAGGCGCCGTCACGCCACTCCTCGACGCCGGGGACGCCGGTCGCGACGAGATGTCCGAAGAGGTTGTCCGGGAACAAGGGTTTCCGATACGGCAGGCGCAGGTTCAGTGTCCCGGCGGCGGCCGCCGGCGCGCTGCGCACGCGCGCCCGCAATTCCGTCGGGGACAGCGCGAAGACCTCGCGGACGGTGTCGTTGAACGTCCGGACGCTGCCGAATCCGGCGGCGAGCGCGACGTCGATCATCGGCAGGCTCGTCGTCTCGATCAGCAGCCGCGCCGTCTGCGCGCGCTGCGCCCTGGCCAGGCTGAGCGGGCCCGCGCCGAGTTCGGCGCGCACATGCCGCTCGACCTGCCGGACGCTGTAGCCCAGCCGGGCGGCCAGACCGGTCACGCCGTCGGTGTCGACGACGCCGTCGGCGATCAGCCGCATCGCCCTGGCCACCAGGTCCGCGCGTTCGTTCCATTGAGGCGAGCCGGGACTGGCGTCCGGGCGGCACCGTTTGCAGGCGCGGAAACCGGCCTCCTGCGCGGCCGCCGCACTCGGGTAGAACGTCATGTTCTCCGGTTTGGGCGGGACGACCGGGCAGCTCGCCCGGCAGTAGATCCGCGTCGTCAGGACGGCGGTGAAGAACCAGCCGTCGAAACGGTCGTCCTTCGCCTGAACCGCACGGACACAACGCTCGAAGTCCTCATGCACCCAGCCAGCATCACCGACCACGCGGCCGGGGTCTAGCGAAAATGCGACATCGAGGTCAGGGCAGGAGCGCGGTCAATCCGGGCACGTCGAGGCCGACGAGCGAGGAGCGGAACACGCGCCGCTCCCCCGGCTCGACGTCGACGTCGTTCGGGATCACCACCACCGTGCAGCCCGCCGCGGCCGCGGAAGCCGCGCCCGGCGGGGAATCCTCGATGGCGACGCACCGGGAAGCGTGGACTCCCAGCAACTCCGTCGCCAGCTGGTACGGCCTGGCGTGCGGCTTGTTCAGACCATCGACCTCGTCACCGCAGACGGTGGCCGCGAAATACTCGCGGCCGATGGTGTTGAGGGCGAGTTCGGTCAGCGATCGTTCGGTGGAGGTGACCAGCGCCATCGGCACCCCCTGAGCGCGCAGCAATTCGAGCAGTTCCTGCGCGCCGGGCCGCCACGGCAGGGGCCCGTCGAAGAGGTTGGCCGTACGCTCGCGGATCCACTGCCCCATCTCCACGACCGAATCGGGCGTGACGGGTTTGGCACACACTTCGAGCAGGAACGCGGCCGTGTCGTCCATATTGGACCCGACGAGGCTCAGCCGCTGCTCCTCGGTCAAGGTGCCGCCGAGGGATTCGACGGCCTCGTAGAGCGCGACGTCCCACAGCTTCTCCGAGTCGACCAGCGTGCCGTCCATATCCCACAGCACGGCGGCGAGTCCGTCCGGTGTGGACGGTGCGGTCACGGCTCCCCCTTCACGGTCAGGTGTTGAAGTACTTCGCCTCCGGGTGGTGGCAGACGATCGCGTCGGTCGACTGTTCGGGATGCAGCTGGAACTCTTCCGACAGCTTCACGCCGATCCGCTCCGGGCGGAGCAGTTCGACGATCTTCGCCCGGTCCTCCAGGTTCGGGCAGGCGCCGTAGCCCAGGGAGAACCGAGCCCCACGGTAGCCGAGTTTGAAGAACTCCTCGACGTCGTCCGGATCCTCCTCGGCCACCGCCGCGCCGCCCGCGAAGCGCAGCTCCTCGCGCACCCGGCGGTGCCAGTACTCGGCCAAGGCCTCCGTGAGCTGCACGCCGAGTCCGTGGACCTCCAGGTAGTCCCGATAGGAGTTCCCGGCGAACAGCTCGTTGGCGTAGTCGGCGATGGGCTGTCCCATGGTGGCGAGCGTGAACGGAATCACGTCCACCTCGCGGTTCGCGAGCGCCTGCTCGCGCGGCCGGTAGAAGTCGGCGAGGCACAGCCGCCTGTCCCGCCGCTGCCTCGGGAAGGTGAACCGCACCCGTTCCGGGGCGTCCGGCCTGGGCTCGGTCAGCACCACGACGTCCTCGCCGTCGGCGACGCACGGGAAGTACCCGTAGACCACGGCGGCGTGCGCGAGGACACCGTCCGCGGTGAGCCTGTCCAGCCAATACCGCAGCCTCGGCCGTCCCTCCGATTCGACCAGTTCCTCGTACGTCGGCCCTTGGCCACCGCGCGCGCCTTTGAGCCCCCACTGGCCCATGAAGGTCGCGCGTTCGTCGAGCATGGCGGCGTAGTCGGCCAGCGGGATCCCCTTCACCACGCGGGTGTCCCAGAACGGCGGTGAGGGAAGCGGGACGTCCGTGGCGACGTCGGAGCGGGCCGGAAGGTCCACTTCGGACTCTTCGGCGGCCTTCTTCGCCTTCCGCGCTTCGGCGATCCGCAGCGACCGCTCCCGGCGTTCCTTGCGCTCCTGCCGTTTCCGCTCGGCTTCGGCGTCCACGATGGGCGATTCGCCGCGTTTGGCCGCCATGATCGCGTCCATCAGGCGAAGCCCCTCGAACGCGTCGCGGGCATAGCGGACGTCGCCGAGATAGAGCTCCGCGAGGTCGTTCTCCACATAGGACCGGGTGAGCGCCGCCCCGCCCAGCAGCACCGGCCACCGCGCCGAGACACCACGGGAGTTCATCTCCTCCAGGTTCTCCTTCATGATCACGGTCGACTTCACCAGCAGACCGGACATGCCGATGGCGTCGGCCGCGTTCTCCTCGGCGGCCTCCAGGATCGTCGTGATCGGCTGCTTGATGCCGAGGTTGACGACCTCATAGCCGTTGTTGGACAGGATGATGTCGACCAGGTTCTTGCCGATGTCGTGGACGTCGCCGCGCACGGTGGCGAGCACGATGCGGCCCTTGCCGGAATCCTCTTCCTTGTCCATATGCGGTTCCAGCAGCGCGACGGCGGCCTTCATCACCTCGGCCGACTGGAGCACGAACGGAAGCTGCATCTGCCCGGAGCCGAACAGTTCGCCGACCGTCTTCATCCCGGCCAGCAGCGTGTCGTTGATGATCTCCAGCGCCGGACGCTGCTCGAGTGCCGCGTCGAGGTCGGCGTCGAGCCCGTTGCGCTCGCCGTCGACGATCCGCCGCTCCAGCCGCTCGAACAACGGCAGCGCGGCCAGTTCTTCGGCACGGGACGCCTTCGACGACGCGGTGCTGACGCCCTCGAACAGCGCCATCAGCTCCTGCAACGGGTCGTAGCCCTCGCGGCGGCGGTCGTAAACGAGGTCGAGGGCGACCGCCCGCTGCTCGTCGGGGATCCGGGCCATCGGCAGGATCTTGGACGCGTGCACGATCGCGGTGTCGAGCCCCGCCTGCACGCATTCGTGCAGGAACACCGAGTTCAGCACCTGCCGGGCGGCCGGGTTGAGCCCGAACGAGATGTTCGACAGTCCCAGCGTGGTCTGGACCTCGGGATAGCGGCGCTTGATCTCGCGGATCGCCTCGATCGTCTCGATGCCATCGCGGCGGGACTCCTCCTGACCGGTGGCGATCGTGAAGGTCAGCGCGTCGATGATGATGTCGCTGTGCCGCAGGCCCCAGTTGCCGGAGATGTCTTCGATCAGCCGGGAGGCGATCGCCGTCTTGTGCTCGGCGGTCCGCGCCTGGCCTTCTTCGTCGATGGTCAGCGCGACGACGGCGGCACCGAACTCGCGGGCCATCTCCATCACCCGGGTGAACCGGGATTCGGGCCCGTCGCCGTCTTCGTAGTTCACCGAGTTGATCGCGCACCGGCCGCCGAGCCGTTCCAGCCCGGCGCGCAGCACCGGGACCTCGGTCGAGTCGAGCATGATCGGCAGCGTGGACGCCGTCGCCAGCCGTCCGGCGAGTTCGGCCATGTCCGCCGCGCCGTCCCGGCCCACGTAGTCGACGCACAGGTCCAGCATGTGCGCGCCGTCGCGGGTCTGGTCGCGCGCGATCTCCACGCAGTCGTCGAAGCGGCCTGCCAGCATCGCCTCGCGGAAGGCCTTGGAGCCGTTGGCGTTGGTGCGCTCGCCGATCATGAGGACGCTGGAGTCCTGCTGGAACGGGACGGCCTGGTACAGCGACGACACGCCGGGCTCCGGCCGGGGACGCCTGGTGGCGGGCTGGACGTCCGCGACCGCCTCGGCCAGCTGCCGGATGTGTTCGCCGGTCGTCCCGCAGCAGCCGCCGACCAGCCCGACGCCGAACTCGCGGACGAAACCGGTCAGCGCTTCGGCCAAACCTTCGGGTGACAGCGGATAGACCGCGCCGTCCGGGCCGAGTTCGGGCAGTCCGGCGTTCGGCATCACCGAGAGCGGGACCCGCGCGTGCTTCGACAGCTGCCGCAGGTGCTCGCTCATCTCGGCGGGGCCGGTGGCGCAGTTGAGGCCGATCAGGTCGATGCCCATCGGTTCCAGGGCGGCCAGCGCCGCGGTGACCTCGGTGCCGAGCAGCATCGTGCCGGTGGTCTCGACGGTGATCGAGGCGATCACCGGCACCAGCCTGCCCTCGGCCTTCATCGCCCGGTGCGCCGCGATGATCGAGGCCTTCGTCTGGAGGATGTCCTGCGTCGTCTCGACGATGATGGCGTCCACGCCGCCGGCCAGCAGCCCGCGGACCTCCTCGACGTAAGCGTCGCGCAGCGTGGTGAACGGCGCGTGCCCGAGCGTCGGCAGTTTCGTGCCCGGCCCGACCGACCCGAGCACGTAACGCGGGCGCGCCGGGGTCGCGTACTCGTCGGCGACCTCACGGGCGAGCCGCGCGCCCACCTCGGACAGTTCGAAGATCCTGTCCGGAATGCCGTATTCGGCCAGATTCGCGTAGTTCGCGCCGAAGGTGTTGGTTTCGACGAGGTCGGCGCCCGCCTCGAGATATCCGCGATGCACACCGCGGACGACGTCCGGACGGGTGACGTTGAGGATCTCGTTGCAGCCCTCCAGGCCGGCGAAATCATCCAGGCCGAGGTCGTGCGCCTGCAACGCGGTCCCCATCGCACCGTCGGCTACCAGGACTCGAGTACGCAGCGCGTCGAGCAGCGGTGACGAAAGGCGATCGGACATGCCCAACAGGGTACGACCGCCTGGTCGTAGGCTGGTCCGGTGAGTGAGCCCGTCGACGAGACCCAGCGGCCCGGCCGCGACCACCCGGACGAGACCAAGCCGATCATGATCGTCGCCTTCGAAGGATGGAACGACGCAGGTGACGCGGCCAGCCGGGCGGTCGAGCATCTCCAGCTCAACTGGGATGCGACACCGCTGAGCGAGCTGAGTCCGGACGAGTATTACGACTTCCAGGTGAGCAGACCGACCGTGCGCATGGTCGACGGCGTCACCCGAAGGGTCGACTGGCCGACCACCCGGCTCTCGGTGTGCCGCCCGGAAGGCTTCAGCCGGGACGTGGTGCTGGTACAGGGCCCCGAGCCCAACATGCGCTGGCGCGCCTTCTGCGGCGAACTGCTGGAGCACATCCAGCAGCTGGAGGTCGCCACCGTCGTCACCCTCGGTGCGCTGCTGGCCGACACCGCGCACACCCGGCCCGTCCCGGTGACCGGGACGGCGTACGACAAGGACACCGCGTCGCAGTTCGGCTTGGAGCTGAACAACTACCAGGGCCCGACCGGCATCGTCGGCGTCTTGCAGGACTACTGCGTGCAGGCGGGCGTCCCGGCGGTGTCGATCTGGGCGGCCGTGCCGCACTACGTCTCACACCCGCCGTCCCCGAAGGCCACGCTCGCGCTGCTGCACAAACTCGAAGACGTCCTCGACGTCGAGATCCCGCTCGGCGCGCTGCCGGAGCAGGCCGAGGAGTGGCAGCGGACGGTCACCGACATGGCCGAAGAGGACGAGGAGATCAGCGAGTACGTCCGGGGCCTCGAAGAGCGCGGCGACGCGGAAACCGAGTTCACGCTGGACGACGTGAGCGGGGACAAGATCGCGGCCGAGTTCGAGCGGTACCTGCGGCGGCGTCGTCCTGGGCAGGACGGCCCGGGGCGGGGCTGACAGCGGCCCCTCAAGCGCTCTCCCGCTCCATACACGCGCCATGAAAGGTCCTTTCCTTGCAAATTTTGCAAGGAAAGGACCTTTCATGGCGTTGGGGGTAGTGGTGGCGAGGCGTCAGAAGATGCGCCGCAGCGGGATGGGGCCCCGCGCCCGCTTCCGCCATTCCCGCGGATAGCCGAGCGAGACCTCCTCGAACCGCACGCCGTCCGCTTCCGTGGACCGCGGGATGTGCAGGTGCCCGTAGACGGCGACCTCCGCGCGGAACCGCAGGTGCCAGTCCTCGGTCTCGGTCGTCCCGCACCAGAGCGCGAACTCCGGCCAGTACAGCGGCGCGGTCGGGTGGCGGTGCAGCGGCCAGTGCGACATCAGGATCGTCCCGTGGTCCTCCGGGATCGCCTCCAGCCGCTCGGTGCTGATCTTCACCCGGTCGGCGCACCACGCCTGCCTGCTGGGATACGGGTCCGGATGCAGGAAGAACTCGTCCGTGCACAGCACACCGGCGTCGCGCGCCTGGTCGATGGCCGCCTGCAGCGGAAGGCCTTCGGCGGCCGGGGCCCGCCAGCTGTAGTCGTACAGCACGAACAGCGGGGCGATCGTCAGCGGCTTCTCCTGGTGTTCCCACACCGGGTACGGATCCTCCGGGGTGAGGACGTCGATCTCCCGGCATCGCTCGACCAGATGCTCGTAGCGTGCCTGGCCTCGCAGCTGGCATTCGTCCTTTTGGGTGGTCCACAGCTCGTGGTTGCCGGGGACCCAGACGACCTTCGCGAAGCGTTCGCGCAAGGTCTTGAGCACCCCGATCACGGATTCGGCGCGTTCGGCGACGTCACCGGCCACGAGCAGCCAGTCGTCGGAGGTACGGGGGACGACCTCGTCGACGAGCGGGGCGTTGCCCTCATGGGTGACGTGGAGGTCGCTGGTGGCGAAGAGATGCGGCACTCCACCACCGTAGCTTCACCCGGACCGGGGAACCGCCAAGACCGCATGACGGCGTAAGCGTCCCGACGCCAGGACGCCCAGCACGATCAGCGCGGAGACGGTGTGCAGGGCCGCCTGGACGTTCAGCAGGACGCCGGTGCCCAGCACGCTCACGAGTCCGCCGGCCAGGAGCGCGCCCAGCGCGGTGAAGCCCGCCATCCCGGCGAACATCGTGCTGAGCACGCGGCCGGAGCGTTCTGGCGACGCGGCCGTCTGGACCAGCGACAGCAATCCGGAACCGGCCAGTACCCCCGGGGCGCCGACGAGCCCGAAGAGCCCGACGTAGACACCCAGTGACGCCGTGAACGCCGGCAGGTTCCAGATCAGCGCCGACAGCAGGCCGAGCACGAGTCCGCCCCAGCCGAGCAGAGCGGCGGGCGCGACCTTGCGGGCGAAGGTGGCGACGGCGAATCCGGCGGCGAGCCCGCCGAGCGCCTGCACACCCCGCAGCAGACCGACGTCGCCTTCGGTGCCGTTGAGGATGTCGAGCACGAAGACCACGAACAACACCAGGAACATCCCCTGCGCCAGCGAGATCAGAACCACGACGACACCGGCGACGCGCAGCCGTCCCTCCCGTCCGATCTCGCGAAGGCCGTCGAGCCACGCCCGCAGCACCGACTCGTGCGGGACGGCCGCCAGTGGCGCGGCGACCCGGCGGAACGGACGCGCCAGCAGGGCCGACGCGATCATCAGTACGCCGAGATAGGCCACTACGACCCAGCCCAGGCCGCCGAAGCCGAGCAGGAGACCGCCCGCCCAGCCGCCCACGAGGCGGGCGACACTGCCGTTGATGCTCATGAGGCCGTTGGCGCCGGTCAGCTCCTCCGGGCCGACCAGTTCCGGTACGAGCGCGTTGCGGGCGGGTTCGAACAGCGAAGCCAGCCCCGCTTGGCCCGCCATGACCGCGTAGATCACGAACACCGGACCGCCGGCCCCGACGAACAGCAGCGGCAGGGCCACTAACGCCTGCGCCGCGCACACCACGCACAACACCAGCCGCCGGTTCCAGCGATCCGCGATCACCCCGGCGACAGGACTGAGCAGCACCGCGGGCAGCAGGCCGAGGACGATGCTCAACGCCGTGGTGGCCGCGGAGCCGGTCGCCTGGAAGACGAAGACCGGCAACGCGATCTGCAGCATCCATTCGGCGGTCTCGGAGAAGAAGGCGGCGGTCCACAGCCGGGCGAAAGCGGGCTCTCTCAACGGTTTCATCTGCTCGGCCTCCCCTCCGCGTCGATGCGCGGGAACGCGCGCAACCCCAGATGCACCGGCCGGGCCTCCTCCGGCGCGTCCTCGCGGATCGCGCCGACGTAGGGGCGGACCAGGGCGTCGATTCCCTCGATCAGCTTCTCCAGCTCGGCGGCGGTCACCCGCAGCGAATAGGTGTTGATACCGGAGGCGTCCTGCCACTCCTTCTCCAGCCGGTCCACGGCGTCGAGATAGCGCTCGGTCAGTTCCCGCTCCCGCGCGAGTGTCGTGCCCACGACGGCCAGTTGCGCCCCGCGCAACTCCGGGTCGTCCCCGAACTCGAGCCCGACCTGACACGCGCGCCAGGGCCGCTCGCGGCCGTCCTCCCCCTCGACGCGTTCGACCAGGCCGTGCTGGGCGAGCTGACGCAGGTGCCAGCTGATGTTCGAAGCGCTCGAACCGACGGCCGCCGCGCATTCGCTGGCGGTGCGCGGCCCCACCGCCATCAGGTGATCCACCAGCGCCGCACGCAGCGGATGCGCCAGCGCGCGCATCAGCTCGACGTCCTCGATCCGCTTGCGCGGCGGCAACCCGGTCATCGGCCGATCCAATCTGAAAGATGTCTTTCGAAAGTTCTCTTTCAGAGTTTCAGACCGTCATCGCCGTGTCAATCGCCTTCGATACCCTTCCCTAACAGTTGCTGTCTTGTGCAGTGACTGCGTGAGTCAACTACTGCTTGAGGAACACGCGTGCCTGACCAGCGAGAACTCGCCACCGCGGCGGCCTTGGAGATCCCCCGGTTCGTCAGCGCGACCGTCCTCTTCCAGACGGCCATGGCGGAACGGCTCGGGATCAGCCCCACCGAGCTGCACGGACTCCAGCTGGTCATCAGCGGAGCCGCCACCTCGCCGACCCGGCTCGCCGGCGCGCTCGGCATGACGACCGGCGCGGTGACGCGGATGCTCGACCGCATGGAGAAGCAGCGGCTGGTCGAGCGCGTCCCCGACCCGGCCGACCGGCGCCGGCTCCTGATCCGCCCGCTCCCCGACCGGCTGGACGACGTCGCCGAGTTCTACGCCCCCATGGCCCGCTTCTTCGGCGAACGCCTCGGGAAGCTCGATCGCCGCCAGCTCGCCGCACTTCTCGGCGTCATGACCGACGGCCGCGTTTTCGCCGAACGGGAGGCCGCGCGCCTGCGATCCGGGTCACCGGAACCAGGGGTTGACTAACGCTACATAGGTTGCGTTAGACTGCTCGCATCATGGACAACTGACACCGCATCCCTCCCCCCGCTCCGAGGCGGCTTCGGTCGAGCACGGCTCCCGCAAGCGATCAGGCCCGGCGGGGATCCCTCACGGATCCGAAACGCGGTGATGTCGTATGTCTTCTTCCCTTTCTCTGATCGCCAAGGACCTCGTCCGCTCCTACGGCACCCGCGTCGTGCTCGACGGCGTCAACCTGACCGCCTCGGCGGGGCAACGACTCGGTCTCGTCGGCGAGAACGGCGTCGGGAAGTCCACGCTCCTGCGCCTGCTCGCCGGGGTCGAAGAGCCGGACGCCGGTGAGGTGCTCCGTGGCGACGACGTCGGGTTCCTGCTGCAGGAACTGCCTTTCCCCGCGACGGCGCGGTTCTCCGAGGTCATCGACGACGCGCTCGCCGAAATCCGGCAGGCGTCGGCGAGACTCGACGAGCTGACCGCGGCGCTCGCGGAACGTCCTGACGACACGGTGATCCTCGACGAATACGGCGCCGTCCTCGAATGGGCCCAGGCGCACGATCTCTGGGACGCCGACCGGCGGGCCGAGGTCGTGTGCGCGGGCCTCGGGCTCGCCGGGATCGACCCGGCGCGGCCGTTGGGCACGCTCTCAGGCGGGCAACGGTCGCGGCTCGGGCTGGCCGCGCTGCTGATCCGGCGGCCGCGGACGCTGATCCTCGACGAGCCGACGAACCACCTCGACGACGTCGCGATGGAGTTCCTCGAACGGCATCTCGCGTCGCTGACCGGTGTCCTCGTGCTGGCGTCGCACGACCGCGTGTTCCTCGACGCGGTGTGCACCGACATCGTCGACCTCGATCCGGCACTGGGCGGGCCGACCCGGTACGGCGGCGCGTATTCCGCCTATCTGGACCAGAAACGGGCCGAACGGGCGCGCTGGGAACAGCGGTACGCCGAGGAACAGGACGAGCTGAAGGAACTGCGCGAATCGGTGGCCGTCACCGCACGCGCCGTCGCGCACAACCGGCCGCAGCGCGACAACGCCAAGATGCTCTACGACTTCAAGACCGGGAGGGTGCAGAAACAGATCTCACGCCGGGTCCGCAACGCCCAGCTGCGGCTGGACGAACTGGAACGCGATCAGGTCCGGAAGCCGCCCGCTCCGCTGCGGTTCCAGGCGGAACTGACCGGCACGCCCGGCGAGGACAAGACGGCGATCTCGGTACGGGACATCGAGGTCCCGGGACGGTTGCGGCTGGACACGCTCGACATCACGACCACGTCGAGGCTCCTGATCACCGGCGGGAACGGCGCGGGGAAGTCCACGCTCCTGTCCGTGCTCACCGGCGCCCTGACCCCGGACGCCGGGACCGTCCTTCGTGGACGCGGGGTACGGATCGGGCTGCTGGCACAGGATGTCGAGTTCGCCGAGCCGGACAAGCCGGCGCAGCGGATCTACACCGAAGCCCTCGGCGAGGGTGCGCCACCCTTGCGGAGTCTGGGTTTGCTGGCTCCGCGGGACCTCGGGACCAGTGTCGGCGCGTTGTCGGTCGGACAGCGGCGGCGGCTCGCGCTGGCGTTGCTGATCGCCGACCCACCGGAGGTCCTCCTGCTGGACGAGCCGACGAACCACCTCTCGCTCACTTTGGCCGAGGAGTTGTTCGCCGCGCTCGACACGGCTCCGGGTGCCGTCGTCATCGCTTCGCATGATCGATGGCTGCGCCGGGACTGGGCGGGCGACCACCTGCGGCTGGAAGCCGGTCGCGTGGCGGTATAGGGCGTTATACGCACGTCATGAGGGTCCCCACACGCTGGGGACCCTCATGACGTTTCTCAGAGCACGATGCCGAGCAGCGCGTCGACCGCGTTCCGGATCAGGCCGGGTGCCGCCGGGTCGGAGCCGGAGCGGTGGAGCGCCTCGGCCACCCAGGCGTCGACGGCGGCGAGCGCCTTCGGGGTGTCGAGATCGTCGGTCAGGTGGTCGCGGAGGCGGGCGATCGTGTCCTCCGCGGCCGGGCCGGTGCCGAGCGAAACGGCGTCACGCCACCGGGCGAGCCGGTCCTCCGCGTCCGCGAGCAGCTGTGCGCTCCACGGGCGGTCTTCCCGGTAGTGACCGGCGAACAGCGCGAGCCGGATCGCGCCGGGGTCGACCTTGTCGGCGCGCAACCGCGAGACGAACACGAGGTTCCCCCGCGACTTCGACATCTTCTCGCCGTCGAGGCCGATCATCCCGGCGTGCACGTAGTGGCGCGCGAACGGCCGGTCCCCCGCGACGGCTTCCGCGTGCGCGGCGCTGTACTCGTGGTGCGGGAAGATGAGGTCCGAGCCGCCGCCCTGGACGTCGAAGCCGAGGCCGAGGCGGTTGACCGCGATCGCGCTGCACTCGATGTGCCAGCCGGGACGGCCCGCGCCCAGTTCCGACTCCCACGACGGTTCGCCCGGTCGCGCCATCCGCCACAGGAGGGCGTCGAGCGGGTGCTGCTTGCCCGGCCGGTCCGGGTCTCCGCCGCGTTCGGCGAAGTACTTCGCCATGGTCTCGGCGTCGTAGTTCGACTCGGAGCCGAAGTGGCCGGTCGCGTTGTGGTCGAAGTAGATGTCGGGGTACTCCGCGTCGTCGGCGCGGTACGCGCTGCCGTTCGCCAGCAGTTTGGCGATGACCTCGACGATCTCCGGGATGCTCTCCACCGCTCCGACGAACTGCCGCGGCGGCAGCACCCGCAGCGCTGTCATGTCCTCGCGGAACAGTGCCGTCTCGCGCATGCCGAGGACGACCCAGTCGTCCTTGTCCCGCTCGGCCCGCTCCAGCAAGGGCTCGTCGATGTCGGTGACGTTCTGTACGTAGTGGACGTCGTGCCCGGCGTCGCGCCACAGGCGGTTGACCAGGTCGAATGTCAGATATGTGGCGGCATGGCCCAGATGGGTGGCGTCGTACGGCGTGATGCCGCAGACGTACATCCGAGCGGTGGACCCGGGCGCCGTGGGGCGGATCTGCCCCGTCGCCGTGTCGTGGAGCCGCAGCGGACGGGGGGTGCCGGGGATACGGGGCACGTCGACCGATGACCAAGTCTGCATACCTCGACTGTAAGCGGAGCCGCCACGCCGTTCCCGTCCGGTGGGAGACGGACACGGCCGGAGTAACCGAATTCGCTATCCCCGGGCACGGACCGCGTTGGCGTGGACGGCGTCCCGGATGTACTCGCCGAGGCCCGGCCGCTGGTCCGGCTCGCGTACCAGGAACCCGAGCTGGACCGGCTCGGTCGCGTACAGCCCGGCGATCTCGCGGTGCAGGGCGTGGTCGCACTCCCCCATGAACGCGGCCAGCATGCGCCGGTGCTCTTCGGCGAGGTCCATCGCCGCGGCGCTGTCCGCGGGCGAGCCGGAGTCGACGACGTCGAGCAGCCGCCGGACCCAGTCCTGGCGGACCTTCTCCGCCTCGGCCCATTCCTCCTTGGACAGTGGCATCGCCGCCGCCTGCCATTGCGGCGTCTCACCCCACCGCCGGACAGCCTCCTCCGCGTAGCCCTCCGGTTCACGGAACTCGCCGAAGACCTCGAACTTCTCCTCCGGCGTCAGCGCACCGCCGACCTGCTTCGCCTTGATCACCCGCTCGACGGACTCGACCATCCGGGTCAGCTCGCCGATCCGCTCTTGCAGCAGCGTCCGCTGCCGTCGCAAGTGCTCCAGCGCGTCCAGGCCCGGGTCGTCGACGACCTTCGCGATCGTCTCCAGGCCGAAGCCGAGTTCGCGGTAGAAGAGGATGCGCTGCAAGCGGTCGAGGTCGTCGTCGCTGTAGCTGCGGTAGCCCGCCGCGGTCCGCCCGCTCGGCGAGAGCAGGCCGATCTCGTCGTAGTGGTGCAGCGTGCGCACGGTGACCCCGGACCACGCCGCGACCTTCCCCACCGGATACCCCATCGGCCCAGCGTAGGTGGACGGCGTCATCCACCGCGCGTAGAAACGACTCATGGGGACAGCTGGAACCACCGTGTCGGCTTCGCTTCCACCCGGACCCCCGCTGCCCGGTCTCGTGCAGACCCTGCTCCTCGGCGGCTTCCGCCTGGAGGCGCTCCCGCTGCTCAAGCGCCGCTACGGCCCGGTGATCCGGATGAGGCTCCTCGAGAGCCGTGACGTCGTGATGCTCACCGACATCGAGCACATCAAAGCGGTGTTCGCCGGTCCGGTCACCACGTTCCACGCCGGCGAAGGCAACGACATCCTGCGGCCGGTGATGGGCGACCACTCCGTCCTCCTCCTCGACGAAGATCGGCATCTACGCGCCAGGAAGCTCCTGATGCCCGCGTTCAACGGCGCGGCGCTGCGGGGCTACCGAGCCATGATCACCGAACTGACCATGGCCGAACTCGACCGCTGGCCCGAAAACCGGGTCTTCCGCGCGCACGACCGGACGCGAGCGCTGACCCTCGAGATCATCCTGCGGGTGGTGTTCGGCGTCGCCGAGGGCCCGCGGTTGGACGAACTCCGTGGCCTGATCGGGCATCTCGTGGAGTTCGGGCTGATCCACGTGATCGGCTGGCAGCACCCGAGACTGCTGCGCTACGGACCATGGCGCAGGCACGCCGAACACCAGGCGCGCGTCGACGAACTGCTCTACGCCGAGATCGCCGACCGCCGGCGCGCGACCGACCTGGAGCACCGCACCGACGTCCTGTCACGACTGCTGACCGTGCCGGGTGACGGCGACGAGCTGACCGACGCGGAGCTGCGGGATCAGCTGGTGACCCTCCTGCTCGCCGGGCACGAAACCACCGCGACGGCGCTGGCCTGGGCACTGCACGAGCTCTCCCGCGATCCCCGCTGGGCCGCACGCGCCACCCAGGCGGCGGACGAGGGCGACGAGAAGACCCTCGAAGCGGTGATCAAAGAGGCGATGCGACTTCGTCCGGTGGTCGGCGAGGTCGCCCGGCGCTTGACCGCGGACGTCGAGATCGGCGGTTACCGCATCCCGGCGGGCTTCGACGTCATGCCGTCGATCGTCGCCGTGCACTCCGACGACGCCCACCACCCCGACCCCCGGCTCTTCCGGCCGGAACGATTCCTGGACGGCTCACCGCCGAACGGCAGCTGGCTGCCCTTCGGCGGCGGTGCCCGCCGGTGTCTCGGCGCGGGGTTCTCGCTGATGGAGGCCACGATCGTGCTGCGGGAGCTGTTCGGCCGGTTCCGCGTCGCCCCGGAGCGGGCGCGGCCGGAACGGATCCGGTCGCGGCCGATCACCCTGGAACCGGGACGGGGAGCCAGGATCAAGGTGACCCGCCGCTGACTACCGCTTCCTGGTCCGCAGGTAGTCGCCGACCACGGCGGCGCCGAGCCCGTCGAGGTCCGGCGCGACGACCCGGCCACCCGAACGGCGCGCGAGCAGCTCGACGAACGCGGTCAGGCGCGGGTCGTCCCCGAGCCGGAACACCGTCATCGAGGCACCCAGCTTCGCCATCCGGTCCACTTCGGACAGGGTCTTGAGCAGCGTCCTCGGCTGGGGCGGATAGTCGAACTCCGCCGTACCGTCGGGTTCCAGATGCGCTGTCGGCTCGCCGTCGGTCACCATCAGGACCACCGGCTGCGCGTCGGGATGCCGCCGCAGATGCCGTCCCGCCAGCAGCAGGGCGTGGTGGGCGTTGGTGCCCTGTTCCCACGCGCCCTCCAGGCCCACCAGTTCGGCGAGCTCGACCGATGTGGCGTGGCGGCCGAAGGTGATCAGCTGCAGGGCGTCGTCGCGGAACCGGGTGCTGATCAGCTGGTGCAGTGCCAGCGCCGTCCGCTTCATCGGCAGCCAGCGGCCCTCCTGCACCATCGACCACGAGGTGTCCACGAGCAGCGCCACCGCCGCGCGCGACCGATGCTCGGTCTCGACCACTTCGACGTCGGAGACGTCCATCCGGACGGACCGCTCGCCGACCGAAACCGAGCGCAGGACCGCGTTGCGGACTGTCCTGGAGACGTCCCAGGGCTGCATGTCCCCGAACCTCCACGGCCTGGTCGCCCCGGTCGGCTCACCGGCGGCACCGGCGGATTCGGTCTCCCGCCGGCCGGCTTTGCCGCGCAACGCGTTCACGACGTCGGCGAGCGCGGTTTCCCCGAGTCGCCGCAAAGCCTTGGGAGACAGCCGGAGCGTGCCGTCGGGCGCGCGCTCGAAGATCCCCTGCCGCCGTAGTTCGCGTTCCAGTTCGGACAGTCGCCGGGCGTCGACACCGGCGTCCGGGCCGAGCTGCCGTTCGAGCGCGTCGACGTCGATGTCCTCCAGCCTCGCGCCGGGATAGGACTGGCCGAGCTGTTCGGCGAGCGCGTCCAGTTCGGCGAGATCGGACATGGCGCGGGCCCCCTCGCCGAGACCGAGCGGATCGTCGCCCCGGAAGCGTTCCGAGGACGTCCAGTCCTCACCGGGCCGCAGCGCGCGCAGCTGCGAGTCCAAAGTGGACAGCTGCTGCGCGAGCCGGGGGTCCCCGAACGCCTGCTGGGACAGCTCGGCCAGTTCGGCGCGCTGTTCGGGGGTCATCGAGTTGAGCATCCGCTGTGCCGCCGCGGCACGGGCGGCGAGGACGTCGATCAGCTCCTCGACGTTCTTCGGGTTCTCCGGGAAGAACTCGCCGTGTTCGCGCATGAACCCCGCGAACCGCTCGGGCACGTCCTCGCGGCCCTGCGCGTGCGCGGCCAGGAGGTCGTTGAGATCGGCGAGCATCTTGCTGGCCCGCTCGACGTCCTCGGGGCCCGCGTTCCGCAGCGCCTCCTTCATCCCTTCGAAGCGGGAATCCAGCAGCTCACGGCCGAGCAGGTCGCGGATCTTCCCGTAGTTCTCCCTGCCTTGCTCCGAACGCCAGTCGTACTCGGCGAGTTCACGCACGGCCGCCGCCGTCCCCGGCGGCAACGCGTCCAGCCGCGCCTCCCGGAAACGGGCGTCGTCGTCCGGATCCGGGAACAGGTCACGCCGCTCCGCCTCCAGCGCCTCATCGAGCAGGCGCTGGACCTCCTGCAGGGTGCCGTCCAGCCGGTGGCGGCGCTGGATCTCCGACCGGCGCTGCCAGAGCCGCCTGGTCAGCTCGTCCAGTCCGGCGGTGCGCGGGGTCCCGCGCCGCAGCAGTTCCTCCAGCGCGGACCGGGGCGAGGCGCCCGCCATCACGTCGCGGCCGATCTCGTCGAGCGCGTCGCGCAGGTCCGCGGGCGGCGCCAGCGGATCCGGGCCGTCGTGCCACGGCCCGTAGGAATACCCTTCCGGCTGTGTCATCGGCCGTAGACAGTGGTCGAGTCGTCGGAATCCTTGGCGAGTTTCCGTGACAGGAACAGGGATTCCAGCGCCAGTTCGACCGCGGCGGCGATCCGGCCCGCCGGTTCGTCCGGGCCGACACCGGCCCGCGCGGCGACGTCGTGGAGCACGGGCAGTTCCGGCAGCGCGGCCAGCACGTCCTTGCCGGGTACGCGTTCCCCGGTGGTGACCAGGTGGCCGTCCTCGACGGCGTCGGCCAGCGGCAGCAGGTCCAGCCCGGCGAACCGCGAACGGGCCGTCTCCGCGACCGCGCGGCGCAGCAGGTGCACGAGGTGCTCGGTCTCGCGCCCCTCCTCCCCCGGCTCGAATTCGAGCTTGCCGCGCAGTACGGCCGGAACCGCGTCGAGGTCGACCGGACGGGCCACGGCGGGTTCTTCACCGGTGAGCGCGGACCGGCGCAGCGCCGCCGCGGCCACGGTCTCCGCCGCCGCGATGGCGAACCGGGCCGAGACGCCGGAACGCTGGTCGATCACCGGCGATTCGCGCAGGTTCCGCACGAACCGGGCGAGCACCTCCAGCAGCGGCTCGCCGACCTCGGCGACCAGGCTCGCTTCCTGCCGCACGACCGCGATCTCCGCGTCGACGTCGAGCGGGTAATGCGTCCGGATCTCCGCGCCGAACCGGTCCTTGAGCGGGGTGATGATGCGGCCGCGGTTGGTGTAGTCCTCCGGGTTGGCCGTCGACACCAGCAGCACGTCCAGCGGCAGGCGCAGGGTGTACCCGCGCACCTGGATGTCGCGTTCCTCCATCACGTTCAGCAGCGCGACCTGGATGCGCTCGGCGAGATCCGGCAGTTCGTTGATCGCCACGATGCCGCGGTGCGCACGCGGGACGAGTCCGAAGTGGATGGTCTCGGGATCGCCGAGGCTGCGGCCTTCGGCGACCTTCACCGGGTCGACGTCGCCGATCAGGTCACCGACCGAAGTGTCCGGTGTGGCCAGTTTCTCCGTGTAGCGCTCGTCGCGGTGACGCCAGGTCACCGGCAGGGCGTCGCCGAGTTCGGCGGCACGCCGCCGCGATTCCGGCGTGATCGGGTCGAGCGGGTGCTCGCCCAGTTCGGCACCCTCGATGACGGGCGTCCATTCGTCGAGCAGCGCGGCGAGACTACGCAGCAGCCGGGTCTTTCCCTGACCGCGTTCACCGAGCAGGACGACGTCGTGGCCGGCGAGCAGCGCGCGTTCCAGCTGGGGCAGGACGGTGCGGGAGAACCCGACGATCCCCGGCCAGGGGTCTTCCCCGGCGCGGAGCTTGGCGAGCAGGTTGTCGTGCAGTTCTTGTTTGATCGAGCGCGGCGTGTGGCCTGCCGCGCGAAGGTCCCCGGCGGTGCGGGGCAGAGGTGCGGGAACAGCGTTCACCTGTTCGACGCTACGTCGCGATCGTGTGCCCTGTCGACGTGAAGCAACTCCAGCCCGTGGATCAACCGATCGGTGGAGGGGGTTTTCCAGAGATCGGTCGATGTGGAACCGGGTGCCCGCCCGCGAGGCTGGTCCCATGCCCAAAACCCGCAAACCACCGGTGGCCCGAGCCGATCTCGAGCATCCTCGCAGCCGCGCGGCCTTCCGGTGGATCAAGATCCTCGTCTCCTGCTACGTCGGCCTCAGCGTGCTCGCCCTCGTCGTCGCGTATCTCTGGCGTGACCGGCCGGACGTGGTGACCGACCTCGTCTGGGTCCGCGGCGAAGGCGTGCTCATCGCCTCGGTGGTGCTGATGCTGTTCGTGTTCGGTGCCGCTCGCGGACGACGTGGCGCGTACCTGCGGTTGCGGATCGCCTCGGCGGCGATGGTGGTGGCGATCGCGGTGCTGGTCTCGATCCCCGGCTTCCTGCCTGCTTGGATGCGGATCGAGCAAGGGCTCTGCGGACTGGTCCTGATCGGTGTCGCGGTGATCGCCAACGGCGGTCATCTGCGATCGTTGTTCGCGGGTGGTCGGACAGCGGGAGTGTGATTTGAAGGTTCCGGAGCAGCTGCGGGGTCCGGTAGTGACCTACCTGCCCTTCGCGCTCCTGGCGATCCTGACCGGATTCACGCTGTCGGCCGACGGCCCCCGTGTCCTGGAACTCGTCCTCTGCGGACTCGCGGCCGGGTGGATGCTGGGGCTGTTCGCCCTGCCGCCTGCCTGGCGGGAAAGCGTCACGGTGATGGCCGTCTTCCTCGGCGTGCTGACGGCGATCACCCTGGTCCTCGTGCTCGAAGCGCCGTGGTTCGGCTGCTTCACCCCGGCGCTGTACGTCTACGCGTTCCGGCTCCTGCCGTGGCCGTGGGTCCTCCCCGGCGTCGCGGCGGTAGCGGTGGTGGCCGGGACCGCACAGGCCTACGACGTGGAGACGGACACCTTCTCCGGCGTGCTGATCTACCTCGCCGTCCTGATCGTCAACGTCGGGCCGATGTGCGGTTTCGCCTGGTTCGCCTGGCGCGGTGGCGAACGCAACCGGCAACGCGAGCAGGCGTTACGTGAACTGGCCGAAGCGAACAGGCGGCTGGAGGCGAGCCTCGCCGAGAACGCCGCCCTGCAGGACCAGTTGCTCGTCAGGGCGCGCGAGACCGCCGTGCACGACGAACGCGAGCGGATGGCGCGCGAAATCCACGACACACTGGCGCAGGGGCTCACCGGGATCATCACCCAGCTGCAGGCGGCCGAGCACGACCCGGAATCCTGGCGGCGGCGTGCCGCCACGGCCACCGCGCTGGCGCGGGAAAGCCTGACCGAAGCCCGGCGTTCGGTGCACGCGCTGCGGCCCGAGCCCTTGCGGACGTCCCGGCTGGGCGAAGCACTCGACGACGTCGCCGAACGATGGTCGGCACTGCACGGCGTCGCGGTACGGGTCACCACGACCGGGACCGTGACGCCGCTGTCCCCGGAGACCGAGGTTGCGCTGCTGCGCACCGCGCAGGAGGCACTGGCGAACGTCGCCCACCACGCACAGGCGACCACGGCGGGGGTGACACTGTCCTACCTCGAGGGTGAGGTGGCCCTGGACGTGCGGGACGACGGCCGGGGTTTCGATCCGCTGGATCCACGCGGTGACACCACCGGTGGCGGTTTCGGGCTGACGGCGATGCGCCAGCGGATCGAGAACCTGTCGGGAACGTTGCGGATCGAGTCCGAACCGGGCGGCGGCACCGGGATCTCGGCCCGCGTCCCCCTCGGGACGGACCAGGGGTGACACCAGCGCATCCACCGAGCTGAAGCGCCCTTTTCCGGGTTTCGTTGGGAGCACGACTAAAATAGGTCCAGTGTGCCGATCCAGTGCGACCCTCGCGGTCTGGTCTTCTGCGTGGCTGAACGGGGCCGCCGCCTCCGACGACGTCCTTGACGCCCTTCAGGTCTGGGGCGAGGCCCACGACGTCGTCGCCGCGGACGCCGCGGCCGCCGAGGCGTTCGACCTGCCGCTCGCGTTCAACCGCGCCGCGACCCCGGTCCAGTTGCTGCTCGCGCTGCGCTCGCAGGGGGCGAAAAGCATGGAGCTGCTGCTGCCGGTACCCGGCGATGTCCGCGGTCTGGGTGGCGGCGGCCAGTTCATGGCGGCCGCGCTGCGGACCGGCGAGGCGGTCTTGTTGCCGGATCTCGGCTACGGCCTGATCCCGGAATCGATCGCCGAAGGCCTCATGCGCTGGACCGTCTACTCGGTACCCACCCCGGGCGTCCTGGAGTTCCGGCCACTGGGCGAGGCCGAACACGGCCTGACCGACGCGATCCGCGCGAGCGCCGGCGCGCTGCAGTCGCTCGACGTCGCCAGCGAGCGGCCGGGGGTGCGTGCGGAACTTTCGGCAAGGCTGCGGGCGGCCACCGACGCACCGTGGCCTGCCGGTATGCCGGGCCGTTCGCTGCGCGTGCTCCAGCGGTCGGAAGAGATCGCGGCGATCCTGGCGATCGCCGAATCCGACGATCCGGGCGGCGCCCTATCGGCCTCGGCCGCGCTTCGCCGGTCCGAGGCGTTGCGGCCGCTGAACGAGGCGGTCCGGAACGCGCGGTGCGCCGCGATCAACGAAGCGGTGCGGGTGTTCGCGGACCAGGCGGATCGGCACCCTTAGCCGCACGGTCTACGGACGCGCTGGCCTCTTCGCCGGTTCACAACACCCGATCGCGCAAGGCGCCCCGTTCACCGTGCACCCGGCCGCCGGGAACGGCGACAGCTTCCGCGCCGGCGCTCCTTCCGTGTGCTCACGGATCAGCTCCACGACCAGCTCCGCGAACCGCGGATCGGTATCCGGGGTGGCCGCCCGCGCGAAGGCCATGCCGTGTTCCGCGGCACGCTCGGCGGCCTCGTTGTCGAGGTCCCAGATCACTTCGAGATGGTCCGACACGAACCCCACCGGACAGACCACCACCGACGTGACGCCTTCCGCGTGCAGCGCGTCGATGTGGTCGACGATGTCCGGCTCCAGCCACGGCACCTGCGGCGGGCCGGAGCGTGACTGCCAGACGACGTCGTAGCTCTCGATCCCCGCTTCGGCCGCGACGAGACGGGCGGCCTCGGCGATCTGGCGCGAGTAGCGGCGGCCGCCTTCCGAGGGCGGTCCGGACGCGGCGTCGGCGGACTCGGGGACCGAGTGCGCGCAGAAGACCGTCCGGGTGCCTGGCCGGTTCCCCAGCTCGGCGTGGGCGGCGCGGACGGCGTCGGCGAAGGCCGCGATGAACAGCGGGTGGTCGAAGAACTGCCGCAGTTTCACCAGTTCCGGCGCGCCGTCGCCGACGGCCGCGCGGGCGCGCTCGATGTCCTCGTCGTACTGGCGGCAAGCGGAGTAGCCGCCGTACGCGCTCGTGGGGAAGACCAGCACCCGCCGGGCTCCCGCCTTGGTGATCTCCGCCAGGGTGTCTTCGACCATCGGCCGCCAGTTGCGGTTGCCGAAGTGGACGGGCAGGTCGATCCCGGCCGCCGCGAGCTGCTTCTCCACCGCGGAGATCGCGTCACGGTTCAGGCGGTTGATCGGCGAGACCCCGCCGAAGTGCTGGTAGTGCTCGGCGACCTCGAGGAGCCGTTCCCTCGGGACCCCCCGGCCCCGCGTGACGTTCTCCAGGAACGGCATCACCTCGTCGGGTCCCTCGGGACCACCGAACGAAAGCCAAAGCAGCGCGTCGTAACCCACCCTGACATCTTGCCGCTGTGGCGCCCCGCACGCTGACCCGGCCCGTTTTGAACCAGTCGATCCAAAACCTGGTACGGTCGTTTCCATGGCCAGGCCGAAGGAATTCGACGAGCGCACCGCGATCGGACGCGCCATGGACGCGTTCTGGCTTCGCGGCTACGAGGGCACGTCCACCCAAGCCCTCTGCGAGGCCACCGGCCTCGGCCGCAGCAGTATCTACAACACCTTCGCCAGCAAGCACGAACTGTTCATGCGCGCACTCGACCACTACGCCGAACGCGGCATCGCCTCCAGGACGGCGTTGCTGGAAGAGGCCGAGACGGGCATCGAGCGGTTCCGGGCCCTGTTCTCGTACACCATCGACGAAGAGGTCGCGACCCACGGCCGCGGCTGCCTCGTGGTCAACACGGTGGCCGAGTTCGGCGATCGCGACGCCGAGGTCAAGGCGCGGATCGACGCCGACACGAAACGACACCTCGCACTCCTCACGTCCGTCGCCCTGGAGGGGCAGCACGACGGGACGGTCGACAGGACCCGCAAGCCCGCGGACCTCGCCGAATTCGCGCACAGCACCGTCGCCGGGCTCCGGCTGATGTCCCGGCGCGGATCCGGCCGGGCGGCCATGGAAGCCGTGGCGAACATCGCACTGGACGCGATCGCCGCGAAGTAATCCCGGCAGAACCCGCATGCGACGCTGCCCACATTTTGAACCGATCAATACAAAACCTGGAGGAAGTCCCGTGCCTTTGGCAGTCTGCGTGCTCGGGCTGAGCGTGTTCGCGCTCGGCACGTCCGAGTTCATGATCACCGGCCTGCTGCCGGGGATGGCGGCCGACCTGAACGTCGGCATCCCCGAAGCCGGGCTGCTCATCTCGGCCTTCGCGATCGGCATGGTCGTCGGCGCTCCCCTGCTCGCGATCGCCACCCTGCGCGTGCCGAGGCGCGCCACCTTGATGGGTTTGCTCGTCGTCTTCGGGCTTTCGCACGTCGTCGGCGCGCTGGGTTCGGGTTACCCGCTCCTGTTCGCGACCCGCGTCGTCAGCGCGGTCGCCTGCGCCGGGTTCTGGGCGGTCGCGGCGGCCACCGCCGTCGCGCTGGTCCCGGCCGAACGACGCGGGCGCGCGCTGGCCATCCTGGTCGGCGGACTCACCGTCGCGAACATCGCCGGCGTCCCCGCCGGCACCTTCCTCGGGCAGCACGCGGGCTGGCGGGCGGCGTTCTGGGCGGTCACGGCGCTGACCGTCATCGCGCTGATCGGCGTCTTCGCCCTCGTCCCGGAAACACAGGACGGCGCCAAGACCGAGATCGCGACCGAACTGCGGCTCTACCGCGGCGGCCGGTTCTGGCTGGCGCTGGGCGTGATCGCCCTCGCGCAGGCGATGATCTTCGCGACGTTCAGCTACCTGGCGCCACTGCTGACCGACGTCGCCGGATTACCCGAAGGCTGGGTCCCAGGCGTGCTCTCCCTGTTCGGTCTCGGCGCCCTGATCGGGATCACCGTGGGAGGCCGCCTCGCGGACGCGAAGCCGTTCCTGACGCTCTACGGCGGCCTGGCCCTCGCTCTGCTCGCCTTGGTCCTGCTCGCGGTGTCCGGTCCGGCGACCCCGTTGGCGATCTTCGCGGTCTTCCTGTTCGGCGTCGCCGGATTCGGCGTCAACCCCGCCTTGAACGTGCGCGCCTTCGCCGTGGCGGGCAACGCGCCCACCCTCGTCGGCGCGAGCACCACCGCGGCGTTCAACGTCGGCAACACCGTCGGCCCGTGGCTCGGCGGTGAGTCGATCGACGCCGGTCTCGGCTACCCCAGCGTCGCGTGGGTGAGCGTCGGCCTCGGCGTCGCCACGATGCTCGCCCTCACTTTCGCCGCCGGTGTCCAGCGCACCGACGACATCCGGTTGGTCCGCGAACCCGTTACCCAGTAAGGAGAACAATGTCCGAACGCACTGAAGAAACCCTCGCCGAGTTCTTCCGCCGAATGTCCACAGGGGACACTGACGGCGCCTCGGAACTCTTCGCCGAAGACGTCGCGTGGGACATCCCCGGCGCGACCGACCTCGTGCCCTGGATCGGCCCGCGCCGGAACCCGGCGGAGATCCGCGAGTTCTACGACCTGCTCGACAAGGGCCTCGTCAAGGACCGGTTCGACGTCGAACGCCTCCTCGTCGACGGGCCGCACGCGGTCGCGGTCGGCCGTCTGCGCTCGACGATCCGCAGCACCGGCAAGGTGATCGAGACGGCCTTCACCATCCAGTTCGAGGTGAACGACGACGGCCTGATCACCAAGTACCTGCTGCTCGAAGACTCCTGGCACGTGGCCCAGGCCGTCCTCCCCTGAAGGGGACGGCGGCGGCCGCGACAGGGTCGCGAGCGCCACACTTGAGACGCTGATCGTCCCGGGCGAGGCGCATGAGACAACTCATCGCGGCAGCGTCCGAACCTCACCCCCTACCTTGAAAGTCAGGGTCCCGGCAAAGTCACAGAGTTGCTGATCAGCGCCGCTCTTGATGGTCCGGATGTGACATCACTGGTACCTGCAAGGTTCGGGCGTGGAGGATTTGGGACGTTGAACGTCCCAAATCCTCCACACTCGGGCGCGAACCCCGGCGTTAGCCCCGGAAGGGGGCCGCCACGCGCGGGGAAGACCTCAGAAGCCGGTGGCGTGCAGACCGCCGTCGACCATGATCATCGAGCCGGTGGTGGCGGGCAGCCAGTCCGACAGCACGGCGCAGACGGACTTCGCCGTCGGGTCCGGGTCGGAGCTGTCCCAGCCGAGCGGAGCGCGGTCGCCCCAGCCGTTCTCCAGATCCGCGAAGCCCGGGATCGACTTCGCGGCCATGGTCTTCATCGGACCGGCGCTGACCAGGTTGACCCGGATGCCCTGCGGTCCCAGGTCGCGGGCCAGGTACCGGTTGACCGACTCCAGCGCGGCCTTCGCCACGCCCATCCAGTTGTAGGCGGGCCACGCGACACGCGCGTCGAAGTCCATGCCGACGATCGACGCACCGCGCGAGAGCAGCGGCAGCGTCGCCACGGCGAGGGCCTTGAAGGAGTACGCCGAGACGTCGACGGCCACCTTCACGTCCTCGCTGGGGGCGTCCAGGAACGGCGCGCCGAGGCAGGACTGCGGGGCGAACCCGATCGAGTGCAGCACACCGTCGAGACCGTCGACGTGCTCACGGACGCGGTCGGCGAGCGAGTCGAGGTGTTCCTGGTTGGTGACGTCCAGCTCCAGCACCGGCGCCTCCTCGGGGAGACGCTTGGCGATGCGCTCGACGAGCGACAGCCTGCCGAAGCCGGTGAGCACGACCTTCGCGCCCTCCTGCTGCGCGATCTTGGCCGCGTGGAACGCGAGCGAGGCGTCGGTGATGACGCCGGTGATCAGCAGGCGCTTGCCTTCGAGCAGTCCTGGCACGGGACCTCCAGTCCGGAGTGGGTGAGCAGTACGGGAAAAACGGGGGACGTCAGTGGCCCATGCCGAGGCCGCCGTCGACCGGCAGCACCGCGCCGTTGACGTACCCGGCCTCTTCGGAGGCGAGGTAACGGACGGCGGCGGCGATCTCCGACGGCTCGGCGTACCGGCCGGAGGGGACCTGGGCGAGGATCTCCTTCTTGCGGTCCTCGCCGAGTTCGTCGGTCATGTCCGTGGCGACGAAGCCCGGGGCGATGACGTTCGAGGTGATGTTGCGCGAGCCCAGTTCGCGGGCCAGCGACCGGGCGAGACCGACGAGGCCCGCCTTGCTCGCCGCGTAGTTGACCTGGCCGGCGGAACCGGTGAGGCCGACGACGGACGAGATGAAGATGAAGCGGCCCCACTTGCCGCGCAGCATGCCGCGCGAGGCGCGTTTGGCGACCCGGTAGGCGCCGGTGAGGTTGGCGTCCACCACGCGGGTGAACTGGTCCTCGCTCATGCGCATGAGCAGGGTGTCATCGGTCATCCCGGCGTTCGCGACCAGGACCTCGACGGGCCCCTGGTGCTCCTCGACGAGCTTGAACGCGGCGTCGATCTGCTCGGCGTCCGTGACGTCGGCCTGCACCCCGAAGAGGCCTTCGGGCGCGCCGGAACCGCGGTGCGTGATCGCGACCTTGTGCCCCTGCGCCGCGAGGTCCTTCGCGATCGCCAAACCGATGCCGCGGTTGCCGCCGGTGACCAGTACCGACCGTCCCACTTAGCTCTCCTCGCCTCGTCCTCGTCCCGCTGACGCACTGAGGTTATCGGCTCACCCGGGACCGGCCGGAGCCGCGCCACCGCTACCTCCGAGTAACCGCGACCGTCCTAAGCGGATGTTAGGAACCGGGCCGAACTCTTGCCCGGCCGTCACGGATTGTTCACCGTGAGCCGGAACACAGGAGGTCAAAGATGACAACCCGGATCGGTGAACCGTCGCCGCCCGTAAGCGAGAGGCGAGTCGTCGGCAACGTGCTGCGCGGCTCGATCGGCAACCTGGTCGAGTGGTACGACTGGTACGCCTACGCCGCCTTCACCACGTATTTCGCCAAATCCTTCTTCCCGACGAAGGACACCACGGCGGCCTTCCTCGGCACGGCGGCGGTGTTCGCCGTCGGGTTCCTCATGCGGCCGCTCGGCGGCTGGATGCTGGGCCGGTTCGCCGACCGGTTCGGGCGGCGAAGCGCACTCGTGCTTTCCGTCACGTTGATGGCGGCCGGGTCGCTGATGATCGCGCTGACGCCGACCTACGCCACCATCGGGATCGCCGCGCCGATCCTGCTGCTGGTGGCCCGGCTCATCCAAGGACTCTCGGTCGGCGGTGAGTACTCCACCTCCGCGACCTATCTGTCCGAAGTGGCCACTCCCGGCAAACGCGGTTTCTACTCCAGCTTCCAGTACGTGACGCTGTACGGCGGCCAGCTGCTGGCACTCGGCCTCCAGCTGCTGCTGCAGGCCATCCTCACCGAGCAGCAGCTGACCTCGTGGGGCTGGCGGATCGCGTTCGTCGTCGGCGCGCTGGCCGCGGTCGTGGTGATGTTCCTGCGCCGCGGGATGGACGAGTCGGCCAGCTTCGAGGAGGCCAAGGCCTCCGGCACCGGCAAGGCGGCGGGCGACAAGGGCACGCTGCGCGCGCTGATCAAGTACCCCAAGGAGATCGCGCTCGTCGTCGGTCTCACCCTCGGCGGCACGGTGTCCTTCTACACCTTCGCCACCTACAGCCAGAAGTTCATGGAGAACACCGCCGGCATCCCGCGCCGGACCGTCACGCTGATCCTGTTCTCCGCGATCCTCGTCGCCGCGATCCTGCAGCCGTTCGCGGGCAAGCTGTCGGACCGCATCGGCCGCCGCCCACTGCTGATGTTCTTCGGGATCGCCGGCACGCTGCTGACCGTCCCGATCATGACGCTGATGGGCGGGACCAAGGAACCGGTGCTCGCGTTCCTGCTGATGCTGGCCGGACTCGTCATCGTCACCGGGTACACCTCGATCAACGCGATCGTGAAGGCCGAGCTGTTCCCGACGAAGATCCGCGCCATCGGCGTCGGGCTCCCCTACGCGCTGACCGTGGCGATCTTCGGCGGCACCGCCGAGCTCATCGCGCAGGCGCTGAAGGGCGCCGGTCACGAATCGGTGTTCTTCTACTACGTCGCGGGCTGTGTCCTGGTGTCGCTCATCGTGTACGGCACAATGCGGGAAACCTCGAAGACCTCGGAGCTGGACAAGAAGAGGCAGCCCGAGCCCGAGCTCGTGTCCGGCCGCGAAGGCTAGGCGGGAAGGTGTGGCCGTGCGGGTGCTGCTCGTCGAGGACGACGCCGGCGTCGCCGACGCGCTCGCCGAAGCGCTGCAGGCGCGCGGCCACACCGTCTCCCACGCGATCCGCGGCAGCGACGCGCTGCACCGGCATCGCGCGGCCGACGTGATCCTGCTGGATCTCAACCTTCCCGACATGGACGGGCTCGACGTCCTCAGGAAGGTCCGGCAGGTCTCACCGGTGCCGGTGCTCGTCCTCACCGCGAGCGGGGACGAGCGTTCCGTGGTCCGAGGGCTGCGGCTCGGCGCCGACGACTACCTGACCAAACCGGTCCGGCTGGCCGAACTGCTGGCCAGGATGGACGCGGTCGTCCGCCGCGCCGCCGTCTCGGCCGCGCCGAAGGACGGCGTCGTCCACGTCGAGGACGTCGAGATCGACCTCGGCGCGCGGCGCGTGCTGGTCGCCGGGAAGGACATCGGGCTCACCACCAAGGAATTCGCCGTCCTGGCCGTGCTCGCCGCGCGCCCGGGAACCGCGGTGAGCCGTCAGCAGCTGATGGACGAGGTCTGGGGCGACGCGTACCTCGCCGTCTCCCGCTCGCTGGACGTGCACCTGACCCAGCTGCGGGCGAAACTCGACAGGCCGGGCTTGCTGACCACGATCCGGGGTTTCGGCTACCGGCTGGGCCGGGACTGACCGGTGCGCACCCGCCTGCTGGTCGTCCTCGTGGCGCTCGCGCTGACCGTGGTCGCCGCGTTCGCGATCCCGCTGTTCGGCTCGACCGCGGCGCAGCGGACCCAGCAACTGGTCATCGCCCGCAACGCCGACGTCGACCGGTTCGTCGTCCTCGCCCAGCAGGCGGTGGACACCGACGACCTGTCCGCGCTGGCGGTCGACGCGGCGCGGTATTCGTCGTTATACGGCGAGGCCGTCGTCGTGGTGGACGCGCGCGGTATGCCGATGGTGGAGACCGGCGGGATGGCGGCCGCGGAGCCGGTGGTGCGCTCGCTCGTCGAGTCCGCCCTGCGCAACCAGCCCGCGAAGGGCCCCGAACAGCTGAGCCCGTGGTCGGCCGATCCGGTCTACTTCGCCCGTCCGGTCGGCACCGGGACACGGGTGGCGGGCGTGGTCGTGCTCCGCGCGTCCGTGGCGACCGCCGCGGCCGACGTCGCCGCCGGCTGGGCCGCGATCGTCGCGGGCGCGGTACTGGTGGCGGCGGTGTTCGTGCTGCTCGCGGTCCTGCTGGCGCGGTGGATGGTGCGGCCGCTGCACGAACTGGAGACCGGTGTCCAGGCGGTGACCGAGGGACATCGCGCGCAGGTCCCCGCCCGGACGGGCCCGAGGGAACTGCGGTCGCTCGCGACGTCGTTCAACCGCATGTCCGACGCCGTCGTCGAGGCGTCGGAACAGCAACGCCGTCTCGTCGCGGACGCGTCGCACCAGCTGCGCAATCCCCTGGCCGCCTTGCGCCTGCGGGTCGATTCGCTGGCCGCGCAGGTCGACGGCGACGGCCAGCGGGCCTACCGGGCGACCGTCGCCGAGGTCGAACGCCTGGAATCCCTGCTCGACGGGCTGCTCGCGCTGGCGCTCGCCGAAAGCGCGGCGACCCGGCTGGCCGCGGGCGAAGCCGGCGACGAACCCTGCGATCTTCCTTCCGTGCTCGCGGAACGGATCGACGCGTGGCGTCCGTCGGCCGACGACGCGAGGGTCGACCTCGCGGCCGCGCGGGGCCATCACGAGCCGGTGACCGTGCGCTGCCCGGAAAGCGACCTGGCCCAAGTGCTCGACGTCCTGCTGGACAACGCGGTGCACTACGCCGGCCGGGGCGCGACCATCACCACCGGCTACGAGACCGGCGAAACGACCGCCACGGTCTTCGTCTCCGACAACGGACCCGGACTGTCCACAGAGGACCGTGAACGCGCGACCGAACGGTTCTGGCGTGCCGGTGGCGACGGCGCGCCGCGGGGAACGGGGCTCGGGCTCTCGATCGCGAACCAGCACGTGCTCGCCAGGGGCGGGAAACTCGAGCTGCGCCAGGCAGAACCGCACGGGCTCGAAGTCCGCGTCGAACTCCCTCTCGCCACGGGAGGAACGCCATGACCGTCACCAGGCGCACCGCCATCTTCGCCGGGCTCGCCACCCTCGCGGGCTGCTCGACAGCGGGGTATCAAGGGCCGGAGCGAGAGGTCGTCATCGCGGCGGGCGAGAGCGGCGGTTTCTACCTCGCCTTCGCGGAACTGCTGGCCCAGCAGCTGAACCGGGCCGAACCGCGGCTGCGCGCGACGGCCGTCGCGACCGAGGCCAGCGTCGAGAACCTGCGACGGCTGCGGGACGGCCGGGCCGATCTCGGGCTCGTCCTCGGCGACGTCGCCGAATCCGCCTTCACCGGCTCGGATCCGTTCACCGTCCCGATCGCGTTCTCGGCCATCGGCCGGGTCTACGAGAACTATCACCAGCTCGTGGTGCGCGCGGACGGCGGCGTCCGATCCCTCGCCGATCTCGCCGGGCGGCCGGTGGCCATGGGCGCGAACGGGTCCGGCGTGGCGGTGTTCAGCACCCGGCTGTTCGCCAGGGCCGAAGTCCCGGTGAAACCGAAGAACCTCCTCCTCGGAGAAGCGATCAACGCTTTGGTGGCGCAGGAAATCGACGCCCTGCTCTGGTCGGGTGGCATCCCGACCCCCGCGCTGACCGAGCTGAACCGGACCACCGCGATCACCCTCCTCCCCCTCGACGCGCACCTCCCGGCGTTGCGCGCGGCCTACGGACCGGTGTACGACCAGGTCCACGTTCCGTCGCAGGCCTACCAAGGAGTCGGCGAGCTGCGCACCATCGGCGTCGCGAACCTGTTGCTGGCGGCGCCTTCCCTGCCCGAGGACGTCGCCGCCGCCGTGGCGCGCACCCTGGCCGGACACGCCGCCGACCTCATCCCGGCACCGGCCGTCGGGACCCAGTTCCTCGACGTCCGGACGCTGATCGGCACCGGCAAGGTGCCGCTGCACCCCGGGGCCGCGGCGGCCTACCGTGCCCTGCACGGGTGATCCGGACTCCACCTCGAGAGGGATGCGCGTCGCACCGGGGCGCTGCCAGGGTCGGAAGAAGGCGGCCACCGGGCCGCCTCGATCCGAAAGGACTCCAGCAGTGTCATCGAGACACACCTGGGTGGTGCGGGGTTCGGCGCTTCTGGCCGGTCTGACCGTCGCCGCCGGACTCGCGGCCGCGGCCCCCGCCGCGGCGGCAGAGCCTGAGCCGATCCGGTTCACCACACCGGCGCCGACCGGCGACCACGCGATCGGCACCACCGAACTCCATCTGGTCGACAGCGCCCGGCCCGATCCCTGGAAACCGGACCGCCGCCGCGAACTCATGGCCACGGTGACCTATCCCGCGGACCGCCACGGCGACGGACCGCGGGCGCCCTGGCTCAGCGACGCCATGGCCGACACACTGGACGACGGGCTGAACAGCCCGGCCTACCTCGACGTCCCGCCGGGCTCGATCGACTGGGCGTCCGCGAAACGTCACGCGCGCACGGGCGTACCCGTGAGCCGGTGGGGCGGTCCGCGTCCGGTCGTCGTGTTCTCGCCCGGCTTCTCCGTGCCGAGGGAATTCGACACCGTCCTCACCGACGATCTCGCGAGCCGCGGATACGTCGTCGTCTCGCTCTCGCACACCTACGAGAGCATGGCCGTCGAGTTCCCCGGCGGCCGGATCGAGCAGGCCCCGCGACGGGAACTGGATCCCGCGACGATGAAGACGGCCATCGACGCCAGGGTGGCGGACAGCCGGTTCGTCCTCGACCAGTTGACTCTTCTGGCACACGGCGTCAACCCCGACGCCGAGCACCGGGCGCTGCCCCGTGGCCTCGACCGGGCGCTCGACCTCTCCCGCATCGGCATGTTCGGGCATTCCTACGGCGGTTTCACCTCCGGCGAGACGATGTACCACGACCGCCGGGTCGACGCGGGGATCAACCTCGACGGGGCGCTCGCGAGCGCGTTCGGCTTCCCGGAAGGCACCCCGTACGTGCCGGGCGAGGTCGTCAAGCACGGACTCGACCGGCCGTTCCTGCTGATGGGCTCGGAACTCACCGATCCGGTCACCGGCAAGCCCGTGGAGCACACGCACGCGAATCCCTACGACCGCAGCTGGGTCGAGTTCTGGGGGAACCAGCGAGGCTGGAAACGGGATCTGCTGCTGCGCGGGAGCGCGCACATGGGTTACAGCGACCTGCAGGCCGTCGTCCCGCAGCTGGCCTCGCTCGTCAAACCGGAGAAGGTGCGCGCACTCATCGGCACGATCGATCCGCGCCGATCCATCGCCGCGCAACGCGACTACATCGGCGCCTTCTTCGACCTGCACCTGAAAGGCCGGGACAGGCACCTGTTCGACCGCGAGTCGCCGCGCCATCCGGACGTCGCCTTCATCGACTGACATACGCGTGAAGGACCCCTTCCCTCGACTCAGCCGAGGGAAGGGGTCCTTCACGTAAATTGGCCAGGTGACCGAACCACGGAAACCGATCGTCGAGATGCCGCTGCGCGTGCGCTACCACGAATGCGACGGGCAGGGCATCGTCTTCAACGCGCACTATCTCGCCTACGTCGACATGGCCATGTTCGACGTGGAGAAAACCCTCTTCGGCTCCCACAAGAACGCGCTGGAGCACGGCGCAGACCTCGTGGTCGCCGAATCGAACCTCCGCTACCACGCGCCGTGCCGCTACGACGACGACCTGGTCATCGCCGTGTTCCTGGACCATCTCGGGACGACGTCGCTGATCGTCGACTTCGAGGTCCGCCGCGGCGAAACCCTGTGCACGGAGGTGAAGACGCGCTACGTCTTCGTCGATCCGGTGACGCTGAGGAAGGCGGCGCCACCCGCGTCCGTGCGCGAGGCGTACGCCGCCCTCCTGCCCGTTCAGGCGGACTGAACGCCGGGGCGCCGGTCCTCCACGACGTAGCTCGCCCGCGTGCTGATCGGCGCGCCGGGGGTGTTGACGTACGGCACCACCCGGAAGTCGCTGCGCCAGCGCTGCCGGTTCACGTTCACCCGGACGTAGCCGCGCTGGTTGTTGAAGAACTTCATGTGCGGGTTGGCCTTCAGCAGGTTCTCCCCGGCCGGGGTCATGTCGGCGCCGTTGCCGCCGCTGGTGATCGACGTCCCGACGAACTCGCTCGCCACGGTGGGCGAACCCGGGTCGCCGAAGTCGCGTTTGAGGTCCCAGGCGTAGTTCTGGTGCCGGTCCCCGGTGATGACCACCAGGTTCCGCACCCCGCGGTCCTGCGCCGCGGCGAGCACACGGTCGCGGTCGGCGACGTAGCCGTCCCACGGGTCGAGGTAGACGTTGGTGGCGGCGCCCGCGTCGGTGTCGGTCTGGCCCATCGGCGCCTGGTTGCCCAGGATCTGCCAGCGCGCGTGGGATCGGGAGAAGCCGTCGAGCAGCCAGTTCCGCTGCTCCGCGCCCAGCAGGGTGCGGTCCTCGTCGAACCGCTCGGTGCAGTTCGCCGACTGGCCGTCACCGCAGGGCTGGTCGTCGCGGTACTGGCGGGTGTCGAGCATGGTGAACTCGGCGAGCGTGCCGTAGCTCAGGCGCCGGTGCAGACGAGCGTCCGGTCCCTTCGGCAGCTGGGCGATGCGGTACGGCAGGTGCTCGTACATCGCCTGGAACGCCTGGGCGCGGCGCTGGCGGAACACGGCCGGGTCCTGGTCGGGCTCGTTGTCGGCCTGGGAGAGGTCGCCGGCCCAGTTGTTCTCGACCTCGTGATCGTCGTTGACGTGGATCCACGGGAAGGCGGCGTGCGCGGCCATCAGCGGCGCCTCGGACTTGTAGAGCGCGTACTGCAGCCGGTAGCGGGCGAGGTCGAACGTCTCGCCCTTGAACTGCGGCCCGACCGGCGTCCCGCGACCGACGCCCGTGACGCCGCTTTCGTAGAGGTAGTCCCCCAGATGCACGACCAGGTCGAGGTCTTCGGCCGCCATGTGCTCGTACGCGGTGAAGTGCCCGGCCTCCCAGTTCTGGCACGACGCGAACGCGAAGTTCAGCTCGCGCGGCGACGACCACGCGACGGGCGCGGTCCGGGTGCGGCCGACCGGCGAGATCTCGCCGCCCGCGCGGAACCGGTAGAAATACTGGTGGTCCGGCGCGAGACCGTGGATCTCGGGATGCACGGAATGGCCCAGTTCGGGCGTGGCGACCACGGAGCCCCGGCGGATCACGCCGCGGAAGCGCTCGTCGACCGAGACCTCGTACTCGACGCGCACCGGCGTCCGCGACATTCCGCCGAAGCCGTCTGCCTCGTACGGCTTCGGCGCGAGCCTGGTCCAGAGCACGACACCGCCGGGCAACGGATCGCCCGACGCGACACCGAGGGTGAACGGGTTACCGGCACCGCGAGCGAGCGGCATCGCACCGGCGGCGTTCCAGGCACCGGTCCCCAGCAGGACGGCGGCCGCACCGGCGGAGCCATAACCGAGGAAGCGGCGCCGCGACAGGGGATGAGGGAGTGAAGGCATGAAGCCCTCCTGTGGTGGGATGGTCACGGGCGGGCCTCATGCTCGTCCGGTTTGATGGCCACCCGGCCGCGCTCAGGCGAAGCGACCGTGAACGAAAGACGATCAACCCTCGTGTTCCGCATCCTGTTCTACCGCCCCGAAATCCCGCCCAACACGGGTAACGCGATCCGCTTGACCGCGAACACCGGCTGCGAACTCCACCTGGTGGAGCCGCTCGGTTTCACACTGGAGGACAAGCAGCTGCGGCGCGCCGGGCTGGACTACCACGACCTCGCGCGCGTCCACGTCCACGCGGACCTCGGCGCGGCGTGGGCGGCGCTGCTCCCCGCGCGGGTGTACGCGTTCAGCGCTTCGGCGACGCGGCTGCACACCGACGTCGCGTACGAGCCCGGGGACGTGCTGATGTTCGGGCCGGAGTCGGCGGGGCTGCCTCCTGAGGTTCAGTCGGCCCCCGAGGTGACCGATCGGGTGCGGCTGCCGATGCTGCCGTCGAGCCGGTCACTGAACCTGTCCAACACCGCGGCGATCAGCGTCTACGAGGCTTGGCGGCAGAACGGCTTCGCGACCCCGTGAGCCGCCTGGTCCAAGTGCTATGAAAGGTCCTTTCCTTGCAAATTTTGCAAGGAAAGGACCTTTCATAGCACGCGCGGTAGGTGAAACTAGGGTAACCGCTGCCCCAGGAAGAGCGAAGCGGCGGCGCCGATCATCAGCACCAAAGTCCCGATGATGACCCAAGGACGGCTCGCGTCGGCGTCCTTCAGTTCGTAACCGATCTGCTCGCCGAGGTCGTTGTACACGCGCTTCAGCTCGTCCGCGCTGGCCGCCTTGTAGAAGTCGCCGCCCGAAAGCCGCGCGATCTCCTCCAGCGACTCGTCGTCGACCTTCACGTCCTGGGGTTTGCCGTCGATGTCGACCGAGCCGTGCGTGGTCCCGAACGAGATCGACGAGATCGGCACCTGTGCCTGTTTGGCGGCCTGCGCGGCCGTGTAACCGCCTCGCGGTGCGTACAGATCGTCCGGGACCGTCTGCTTGCCGTCACTCATCAGGACGATCCGGGCGGGCGGCGGGCCTTCCGCGCCACCGACGATCGCCGAAAAACTCTCGATCGACTGCAGCGCGGCGAAGATTCCTTCACCGGTGGCCGTCGACTGCGCGAGCTTCAAGTTGTCGATCGCCTTCACGACACCGCCGCGATCGGTGGTCGGCGCGACCAGCACGGTCGCCGTCCCCGCGAACGAGATCAGCCCGAGGTTCACCCCCGGCGTCATGTTCTGCGCGAAGGAGCGCGCCGACTCCTGAGCCGCCTTCAGCCGGGTCGGCGCGACGTCGGTCGCTTCCATCGACAGCGAGGTGTCGATCACCAGCATCACGGTGGCCCGGTTGCGGGGCACCTTCTGCTCGGCCGTCGGACCGGCGAGGGCGACGGTGAGCACCAGCAGCGACAGCACGATCAGGATGGCGGGAACGTGCCGCACCCAGCCTTGGCTCTTCGGCGCGATCTTGTCCAGCAGTTCCAGGTTGGCGAACCGCATGGTGCGCTTGCGCCGCGCGCGCTGGGAGAGCACGTAGCCCACGGCCACCGCGGCGACCGCCAGCAGCAGGAGGAACCACCACGGCGAGGCGAATCCGGTGAGGCTCACGCGACACCACCGGACCAGCGGCGTTTGCGGGCCACCACGAACCGGACCATGTCCGCGATCCAGTCCGAATCGGTGCGCAGCACCAGATGCGCGGCACCGGCGCGGCGCAGCGCGGCCGCGACCTCCTGCCGGTGTGCGTGCGCCGCGGCGCCGAATTCCTTGCGCAGCAAGGCCGAAGCGTGCACTTCGCGCTGTTTCCCTGTCTCCGGGTCGGCCAGCACGACGGTGCCCACGTCGGGCAGGTCGATGTCGCGCGGGTCGAGGACTTCGATGGCGATGAGGTCGTGGTGCCCGCCGAGGGCACGCAACGCGCGCTGCCATTCCGTGTCACCGAGGAAGTCGGAGATCACGACGGCGAGCCCACGACGGCGGGGCGGACGGCGCAGTTTCTCCAGGGCCGCGGCGAGATCCCCGCGGACACCCACTTCGGCACGCGGGGTTTCGGCGATCTTGCGGACCAGTCCCCGCGCGTGCGGAAGACCGCCGCGCGCCGGGATACGCGTGATGCTGCCCGCCCCGTTCGTGACGAGCGCGCCGATCCGGTTACCGCCCCCACCGGTCAGATGGGCGACCGCGGCCGTCGCGCAGACGACCAGGTCGCGCTTCTCGCACAGCGCGGTACCGAAGTCGAGGCTCGCGGACACGTCCGCCACCAGCCACGTCTCCAGTTCACGGTCGGCGACGGTCTCCCGGATATGCGGGCTCGTCGTCCGCGCGGTGACCGCCCAGTCCATCCGGCGGACGTCGTCGCCGGGCTGATACGGCCGGGCCTCGCCCGGTTCCGAACCCGGTCCTGGCACCAGGCCGAGGTGGTTTCCCTGCAGCAGACCGTCGAGACGGCGGCGCACGTCGAGTTCGAGCGTGCGCAGGCCCGCCTCCATCCGCTCCCCGCGGAGTACCGGCGGAGCCCAGGAAGGACGTTCGCCCTTCTCGTTCTTCACGCGAGTTCCTTACCTGACCGGTACGCCTGCCGGGACCGGGCCGCCCTGCCCGGTGCCGCCCTGCGGACGGGCCGAGACCTGCGGCAACGGCACGGTCTGCAGCACCCGCGTGATGATGTGGTCGATGGGGACGCCGTCGGCAAGCGCGTCGTAGGACAGCACGAGCCGGTGACGCAGCACGTCGGGGACGACGTCGACGACGTCCTGCGGCAGCACGTAGTCCCGGCCGCGGACCAGCGCCAGCGCCCGCGAGGCGGCAATGATGCCGAGGCTGGCACGCGGCGAGGCACCGTAGGACACCCAGCCCGCGACGTCGGCGAGCCCGTGGTCGTTCGGGGTGCGGGTGGTGAGCACGAGGCGGACGACGTAGTCGACCAGCGCGTGGTGCACGAACACCTGCGAGGCCACGCCCTGCAGACGGACCAGCTCACCCGGGGAGAGCACCTCCTGCGGGGTGGGCGGGGTGACCCCCATCCGGTAGATGATCTCCCGCTCTTCCTCGGCGGTCGGGTACTCGACGACGATCTTGAACAGGAACCGGTCGCGCTGCGCCTCGGGCAGCGGGTACACGCCCTCGTTCTCGATCGGGTTCTGCGTGGCGAGCACGAGGAACGGGTCGGGCATCTCGAAGGTCTGCCCGCCGATCGACACGTGCCGCTCCGCCATCACCTCCAGCATCGCCGACTGCACCTTCGCCGGCGCGCGGTTGATCTCGTCGGCGAGCACGAAGTTCGCCACCACCGGGCCCAGCTCGACGTCGAACCGCTCGGCGCCCTGCCGGTAGATCCGGGTGCCGAGGATGTCGGCGGGGACCAGGTCCGGGGTGAACTGCACGCGGGAGAACGAGCCCCCGACCACTCGCGCGAAGGTCTCGACGGCGAGGGTCTTCGCGACACCGGGGACACCTTCGAGCAGGAGGTGACCCTTGGCCAGCAGGCCGACCAGCATCCGCTCGACCAGCCTGTCCTGGCCGACGATGATCCGCTTGACCTCGAACACGGTCCGCTCCAGCAACTGGGCGTCCCGCGCCGGCGTTCCGGGCTGCTGCTGCGCGCCGTCGGCGTAGCCGGGCTCGGTCACTCGTGCCTCCTGTGTTCCCCGCTTGCGTTCTTGCGTCCGGATGTGACCGTAGTGGTCGGTGGCACAGCCGTTCGTGAAGGTAGCCAACCGGACCACCGGTATGACGGCTGTGAAGGGGCCATCCCGGCTAAGAAAGCCGGTCCAGATCCTCCGGCGTGTCGATGTCGTCGCTCTCGCCCGGCTCCTCGGGTACCTCGACGATGTCCAGCCCGCCGAGCGTCCGCCGGAGCGACGCGTTCTCGACCCGCTCCGGCAACGCCGACCGCACCGCCTCCGCGCGCCAGGCACCGAGCAGCCACTGCCGCTCCCCCGAGCCGTCGACCAGTACCGCACCCGAGGCGGCGCCGAGCGAAGCCACCAGCCGATCCACAGTGGACTTCCGGACCCCGGCGAGGTCACCGGCCAGCACTACGACGATCTCCGTGCGCACCATGGCGAGTCCCGCCGCCAGCGCGGCGACCGGACCAGCTCCGGGCGAAGCTTCGCGAGTCCACCGCACGTCGCCGAAACCCGGCCGCTCCGGACCGACGACGATCACCGGATCCGCGTCGGCGAGCGCGGCCAAGGCCCTTGCCATCAAGGGTTTCCCGCCGACGGGCAACGCGGGTTTGTCCACACCGGACAGGCGGCGCGCGGCACCGCCCGCCAGTACGATCCCCGCGTACGCCACCGCCTAGCCGATCAAACGGGTCGCGTACGGCATGATGCCGCCGTAGCGCACCGGCGCGATCCGCACCCGCAGACCCGATTGGGGTGCCTCGACCATCTGGCCGTTCCCGAGGTACATGGCGACGTGGTGGATACCCCGCGCGCTGCCGCCCCAGAAGAGCATGTCGCCGCGGCGCATCTGCGAGAGCGGCACCTTCCGGCCCGCCTCGTACTGGTACCCGCTGTAGTGCGGCAGTGCCCGCACCCCCGCGAAGGCGTAGATCATCAGCCCGGAGCAGTCGAAGCCGATCTTCATGTAGTCGCCGTAGCGGTCCGCCGTGCCACCGTCGCGGATGCCCCGTGTCGGGCCGGAGGTGTTGCCGCCGCCCCACGCGTACGGAAGTCCCAGCTGCGACAGCGCCCGCTGCACGACGGCTTCGACACTCGCCCCGGCGGGAGCCGACTGGACGGGCCTACCCGACGGACGACCGCCGCCGCCCTGGCTCGGCCTGGACGCGGCGAGGGCGGCCTGACGAGCGCGTTCCTCGTCCTCGCGGGCCTTCTGCGCCTTCCAGTCCTCGTAACGCTGGCGCTGCCCCTGCAGGCCGCTGACCTTCTGCTGGGCCTCGAAAAGCTGCTTCTCGACGTTCGCCTTGTCGGCTTCGAGCAGCCCGTTCTGCGTCTCCTGGGTGTCCTGCGCGTGCTGAGCGGCGCTTTGGGCGTTGTCCGCCTCGTGCTTGGCCGCCTCGGCTTCGCGCTTGCGCTCCTGCGCGATCTCCAGTTTCTTGCGAGCCGTCGCGTCCTTGTTGGACTTCTCCGTCTGCGCGCGCTTCATCGTGTCGAGCGCGTTGAGCCTGCTGCCGCCGACCGCGTCGAGCAGCTGCGCGCGGCCGAGCAGTTCCTTGGGGCTGTCGGCGGTGAGGTACGCCGAGACCGAACCGATGGTGCTGCCCTGCTGGAAACTGGCGGCGGCGAACTTGTCGAGATCGGCGCGGGCCTTGTCGATGGCGGCCTGCGCGGCGTCGGACTCGGTGCGCGCGGACCGCGCCTCCCGGTCGGCCTGCGCGGCGGCGTCCTGCGCGGTCTCCGCGTCGACCCTCGCCTTGTTGGCCTCTTCCATCTTCAGCTCGACTTCGTCGTTGAGCTGAGCGAGCTTCGATTCGGCCTGCGCGAGCTGGTTGGTGAGCCTGCCGACATCGCCGGCCTTGGCGTTGGCCTCGGCCTTGCTCGAGTTGATTTCGGAGTCGCTGGGGTTCGGCGGGGGCGGCGGCACCGCCAGGCCCGTGCCCGTCACCCCGAGCAACAGGGCGAAACCGAGCGCGCCGATGGTCACGCCACGGCGGGCACCGGTCCGAGACCCGGTTTCACCACGCACGATCCGCCCACCTCCTGATCTTGAACAACGAGCTCACTGTGCCACTGCTGTCACAGCATTACCAGAAGCACCACCAGGAACTTACACACCGTAGGCACCATTTCCCCTCAACGGGGGACGAACAGACGAACGTTTCCTCACTCGAACGGACGCAGGCCGATGAGACGTTCATGACCGGCGTGGCGGCTTGCCAGGTAAAAAGGACGGGCGTACTGTTTTAAGGGACGAACGAGGTGTGCCATCCCGCGTCCGGACCTACGGTGGGGGTGCGCAAGACTCGCTCCCGGCCGGCCCGAACGGCCTGGAGAACTCACCGAACTGACCCGCCACTGGAGTTAGAAGTGACTGCACCCGCCAGCAAGGACAGCTTCGGCGCCAAAGACACGCTGAAGGTGGGCGACGCCTCCTACGAGGTGTTCCGCCTGAACAAGGTCGAGGGCTCCGAGCGCCTTCCCTACAGCCTGAAGATCCTGCTCGAGAACCTGCTGCGGACCGAGGACGGCGCGAACATCACCGCCGACCACATCCGCGCGCTCGGCAACTGGGACGCCAAGGCGGACCCGTCGATCGAGATCCAGTTCACCCCCGCCCGCGTGATCATGCAGGACTTCACCGGCGTGCCCTGCGTCGTGGACCTCGCCACCATGCGCGAGGCCGTCACCGACCTCGGCGGCGACCCGGACAAGGTGAACCCGCTGGCTCCCGCCGAGCTGGTCATCGACCACTCGGTGATCATCGACGTCTTCGGCCGCGCCGACGCCTTCGAGCGCAACGTCGAGATCGAGTACGAGCGCAACCGCGAGCGCTACCAGTTCCTCCGCTGGGGCCAGGGCGCCTTCGACGAGTTCAAGGTCGTCCCGCCGGGCACCGGCATCGTGCACCAGGTCAACATCGAGCACCTCGCGCGCACGGTCATGGCCCGCAACGGCCAGGCCTACCCCGACTCCTGTGTCGGCACCGACTCGCACACCACGATGGTCAACGGCCTCGGCGTGCTGGGCTGGGGCGTCGGCGGCATCGAGGCCGAGGCGGCCATGCTGGGCCAGCCGGTCTCCATGCTCATCCCGCGGGTCGTGGGCTTCAAGCTCACCGGCGAGATCCCCACCGGCGTCACCGCCACCGACGTCGTGCTCACCATCACCGAGATGCTGCGCAAGCACGGTGTGGTCAGCAAGTTCGTCGAGTTCTACGGCGAGAGCGTCGGCGCCGTGCCGCTGGCCAACCGCGCCACCATCGGCAACATGAGCCCGGAGTTCGGCTCCACCGCGGCGATCTTCCCGATCGACGAGGAGACCGTCCGCTACCTCAAGCTCACCGGCCGGTCCGAAGAGCAGGTCGCGCTCGTCGAGGCCTACGCCAAGGAGCAGGGTCTCTGGCACGACCCGTCGCACGAGCCGGAGTACTCCGAGTACATCGAGCTGGACCTCTCGACGGTCGTCCCGTCGATCGCCGGCCCGAAGCGCCCGCAGGACCGCATCGAGCTCACCGACGCGAAGAACTCCTTCCGCAAGTCGATCCACGACTACGTCGGCGGCGAGCAGGACACCCCGCACACCAACGTCGACGAGGCCGTCGAGGAGTCCTTCCCGGCCAGTGACCCGGCCGCCCTCTCGTTCAAGGACGAGGGCTCGGTCGACATCCAGTCGGCGGCGAACGGCCACAGCGGCCGCCCGAGCAAGCCGGTCAAGGTCAGCACCTCCGACCGCGGCGAGTTCGTCCTCGACCACGGCGCCGTGGTGATCGCCTCGATCACCTCGTGCACCAACACCTCCAACCCGTCGGTCATGCTCGGCGCGGCGCTGCTCGCCCGCAACGCGGTCGACAAGGGCCTCGCGGTCAAGCCGTGGGTCAAGACCTCGATGGCGCCGGGTTCGCAGGTCGTCACCGACTACTACACCAAGGCCAACCTGTGGCCGTACCTGGAGAAGCTGGGCTACCACCTGGTCGGCTACGGCTGCACCACGTGCATCGGCAACTCGGGCCCGCTGTCGGACGAGATCTCCGCGGCGATCCAGGAGAACGACCTCACCGCGGTTTCGGTGCTCTCGGGCAACCGGAACTTCGAAGGCCGCATCAACCCCGACGTGAAGATGAACTACCTCGCGTCGCCGCCGCTGGTCATCGCCTACGCGCTCGCCGGCACGATGGACTTCGACTTCGAGAACCAGCCGCTCGGCCAGGACACCGAGGGCAACGACGTCTTCCTGAAGGACATCTGGCCCTCGGCCAAGGAGATCCAGGAGACCATCGACTACGCGATCACGCAGGAGATGTTCACCAAGGACTACGCCGACGTCTTCGACGGTGGCGAGCGGTGGAAGTCCCTGCCGACCCCCGAGGGCAAGACCTTCGACTGGGACGCGGAGTCCACCTACGTCCGGAAGCCCCCGTACTTCGAAGGCATGAAGGCGGAGCCGTCCCCGGTCACCGACATCTCCGGCGCGCGCGTGCTGGCGAAGCTGGGCGACTCGGTCACCACGGACCACATCTCCCCCGCCGGCGCGATCAAGCCGGGCACCCCGGCCGCGCAGTACCTGACCGAGCACGGCGTGGAGAAGAAGGACTTCAACTCCTACGGCTCGCGTCGCGGTAACCACGAGGTCATGATCCGCGGCACCTTCGCGAACATCCGGCTGCGCAACCAGCTGCTGGACGACGTGCAGGGCGGCTACACCCGCGACTTCACCCAGGACGACGCCCCGCAGGCGTTCATCTACGACGCGGCGCAGAACTACGCGGCGCAGGGCATCCCGCTGGTCGTCCTCGGCGGCAAGGAGTACGGCTCCGGTTCGTCGCGTGACTGGGCGGCCAAGGGCACCTCGCTGCTGGGTGTGCGCGCGGTGATCACCGAGTCGTTCGAGCGCATCCACCGGTCGAACCTGATCGGCATGGGCGTCATCCCGCTGCAGTTCCCGGCGGGCGAGTCGGCCGCGTCGCTCGGCCTCGACGGCACCGAGACGTTCGACATCTCGGGTATCACCAAGCTGAACGAGGGCGAGACCCCGCGCACGGTCCACGTCACCGCGACGAAGACCGACGGCACCAAGGTGGAGTTCGACGCGGACGTCCGCATCGACACCCCGGGTGAGGCGGACTACTACCGCAACGGCGGCATCCTGCAGTACGTCCTGCGGAAGATGACCCAGGCGTAAGCAGTCCACACGTGAAGGCCCCTTTCCCCGCCCTTAAGGGAAAGGGGCCTTCACGTATTTTCGGTACCGTGCCTTATGACCTCGGGGAGAATCCACGTCGAAAACGGTGAGCTGGCGTACGAGATCCGCGGTGCGGGCGACCCGGTGATCCTGGTGCACGGCGGCATGCTCGACTCCCGCATGTGGGACGCCGAGATGACGGCGCTCGAACGCGGCTACACCGCCATCCGCTACGACGCCCGAGGGCACGGCGAGTCGTCCACGCCCACCGAACGGTTCAAGCACTACGAGGACCTGCGCGCGCTGATGACCGCGCTCGGCCTCCCCCACGCCTCCATTGTCGGTCTGTCCGGCGGTGGACGGATCGCGGTGGACTTCGCGCTCACCTATCCGGACCTCGTCGACAACCTGGTCCTCGTGGCCACCGGCCTCAGCTCGATGACGATGAAAGACCCCTTCGTCGTGGAGCAGAACAGGAAACTCGAGGAGGCGGGCACCGCGGGCGATCTCCCCGCCGCCATCGAATGCGTCCTGCGGATGTGGGTCGACGGTCCCCGGCGCGCGCCGGAGGACGTCGATCAGCGGGTCCGGCGGCTGTGTCAGGAGATGTACACGCAGACGATCGTGCGGCATGGGCTCGCCGGCTTCACGCTGATGGACGAGCTACGGGCCATCGAGCGCACCGGCGAGCTGCCCCCGCGCACGTTGACTCTGGTGGGCGAGGTGGACGCGTCCGACATCCACGATGTCGCCGATCAGATCGAGCGCGAGGCGCGCGACGCCCGGAAACTGGTCGTTCCCGGGGTCGCGCATATGATCAATCTCGAGAAGCCCGCCGAGTTTTCCCGGATCCTGCTGGATTTTCTGGCCGGATCCTCGTGAGTGGCCATAAGGCTTCTTCTCAGTTCAAGCGCCAGGGCCCCGGCAAAGTCGTGGAAGGGCAGGCAGGCGACTATGCCGCCATGCACGGTTCGACGTGGGGTCGTGAGTGGCGATTCGGGTTAGAACACTCAATAACACTCACGACCCTCTCGCGAAACCGTGCAACTTACCCAAACCGGGCGCATTTGCTTCGCGAAGTGTCCCTTATGGACAGTCAAGAGCCGGGTGAGGCCCTTTCGCGGAACTGCTGTGCCACGTCACCTCAGGCACCATCCCGCCCGGGCACGCCACCTTTGCCTTACCCCACAGCAACCCTCACGAGACCCCGCACTAGGCCGCCTCGCGCTCGTCTTGGTGATCGGGACGGCGGTCCACCACCCGGCCCAGCGGGCGCAGGAGCACGTTGACCCCGACGATCACCACGGTTCCCGCGAGCGCGACGACGTAAAGCCCCGCTCCCGCAAGGGATCCGACGGCCGCGGAGCACCACAGCGTGGCGGCGGTGTTGAGGCCGCGCACGTTCAGCCCGTCCCGCAGGATCACCCCGGCGCCGAGGAATCCGATACCGGAGACGATCTGGGCGGCCACCCGCGTCGGGTCGGCGTCACCGCTGGTGTTCAGCCCGCCGAAACCGTGGGCGGACAACAAAACGAAAAGGGTGGCGCCGACGGCGACGAGGGCGTTGGTGCGGAGACCGGCCATCCGGGCGCGGTACTGACGTTCGATGCCGATGACCTCGCCGAGGCCGACGCCGGTGCCGACCCTGAGCAGCATTTCGAAGGTGTTCATGATTCCGGCTCTTTTCTGGCGTGCGTACACAAAGCCAGACAGGGAAAGGAGACCGGAGAAGGTCAGCGCACCGCGCACACGGGTGAACGGCGACCGCTTCCGGTCGATCCAGAACTGTCTTCCGGCATGTGCCGCTCACCTCGCTTTCGTACTCGAACGGTGTTGATCAACCTTCGGAGGCTACCACGCCGCTCAGGGCGTCCAGCGCACCGCGACCGCGCCGGAGCGGCCGACGATCACGCCGTTGACGTTGATCGAACTCGCGAAGGTGATGGTTCCCGGCCCTGCTCCAGCCGCCCTTCCGAGGTCGGTGAGGCTTCCGTCGGAATTCCAGCGCACAGCGGTGTAACGACCCTCTGTGTCCTTCGACATACCGACCGCGGTGTGGTCCGGGCCCGCTGCCCGCGCTTCGCTGTCCGGCTTGTCGGTGACCGGGAAACCACCGAGATCGGTCACCGAACCGTCCGCCTTCCACCGGGTGGCGGACACGCCGTAGCTGCCGCCGATCGAACGCTGCACCGTGCCGACGATCGTCCCGTCGGCGCCGATGCCGAACGCCTTCGCGTAGTAGCCCGACGGCAGGTACTGCAACCCGGTGACCGTCCCGTCCTGGGCCCAGCGGGTCGCGTGCGTCTGGTAGTCCTTCGCGGTCGACCAGCCGGCGATGGTGCCGTCGTCGGCGATCGCCGCGCCGCCACCGGAGGTCCCGCCGGGGAGGGTGGCCAATTCGGTCACCTTGCCGTCGGTCCCCCAGCGGACCGGCTTCCCGTAGTAACTCGAAGACGACGCCGAGCAGTAGCCGGTGATCTGACCGGTCGCGTTGATCGCGTCCGCCTGGCAGTACGTCGTTCCCGCGAGGGAGTCCAGGACGGTGATCCCGCCGTCCGGCGCCCAGCGGACGGCGCGCTGGCCCGTGCTGTTCGACGACAGGCCGACCACCGTTCCCGCGTTGTTGATCCCGGTGGCCTCGCTCCGGGTGTCACCGGCGGCGGTGCCGAGATCGGTGACCTTCCCGTCGGCGCTCCAGCGGACGGCGTGGGAGGTGTCGCCGGCCCTCGACCATCCGACGGCCACGCCGCTGTCGTTGATCCCGGCGGCGCCGGCGATCGAAGAACCGGACAAGGCGGGCAGTTCGGTGAGTGCCGGTGCGGCCGAGGCGGAGCCGGGAACGAGGACGGCCAGCGCGACGGCGGACACCCCACCGATGGACAGCATTCTCTTGGTACGCAAAGTCTTTCCTTCCCCCGGGAGGCGGCGAACACCGCCGAACAAGATCACTCTAACAACGGGCGGTCTCCGCGCTCCAGATCATTTCCGGCTTCGGAAAAACGGGAGGAAACGACCTCAGGACGGTGAGCCGAACGCCTCGCGGATCGTGTCTCGCAGCCAGCGCTGGGCGGGGTCCGCGTCGAGCCGGGCGTGCCAGAGCAGCCGGACCTCGACCTCCGGCAGTTCCGCGGGGACGGGGAACCAACGGATCCCGAGCGACCGGCCGTACTGCTCCGCCAGCCGCTGAGGCACCAGCCCGATGTAGTCGCTCGACGCGACCAGGAACGCGGCGACCGCCGAGGTGGGGACGACGGCCGCGACGCGGCGGCGCAGCCCCTCGGCCTCCAGGACGTCGTCGAGCGGTCCCCGTATGCGGCCTCGCCGGGAGGCCGAAACGTGGGGATACCGGCAGAGTTGCGCGAGCGTCGGGCGGCGGGCGCGGCCGAGCGCGCCGTCGGCCCTGACGATCGCGACCACTCGTTCGCGGTACAGCAGCACCGAGCGGATGTCCGGTGACGCGATCTCGCCCGCGCCGATGTCCAGGTCGACCGAGCCGTCCCGGAGCGCCTCGGCGCTCTCGCTGCCTTCCGCGACGAACCGCAGGACCACGCCCGGCGCGACGGCCGCGGTCGCTTCGACGGCCGCCGTCGCCAAGGTCGCGGCGACGCCGTCGTTGATGCGGATGGTGAACGTGCGCTCGAGATCGCCGATCGCCAGCTCCCGGTCGGCGCTGATCAAGGCCGACGCCTCGTCGAGCAGCGACCGCACGCGCGGGGCGATCCGGAGCGCGAACGGTGTCGGCACCATCCCACGCCCCGCGCGCACGAGGATCGGATCCCCCATCGCCCGGCGCAGGCGGCTCAGCGCCCGGCTGGTCGCGGGGATGGACAGGTGCAGGCGTTCGGACGCCGCGGTGACGCTGCCGTCCCGCAGCAGCGCGTCGAACACCCGCAGGAGGTTGAGGTCCAGCTGATCGACCATAGTTGCATCGTACGCAAATAGTCGTTGCCAAAGTTGCGTCGCGCGAATAGGCCGCTGATCCCTAGCGTCATGGACATGTCACTTCGTCTTCAGCTTCGCGACGACCCCGCCGCGCCGGACGATCCGGCCGTCCGGCGCGGTCTGCTCGCCGTCATGTGCGCGTGCGTCGTGCTCGTCGTCGGAATGGTCGCCGCGATCAACCTCGCGGTCCCGATGCTCGCCGCGAGCACCTTGAGCCCGTCCGCGTCGGGACTGATCTGGATCGTCGACACCTACGTCGTCTTCTTCGCCTGCCTGGTGATCCCCGGTGGTGCCGCGGGCGACCGCTTCGGCCGCAAGGGCGTCCTGCTCGCCGGTCTCGCCCTGTTCGCGATCGGCGCGCTGCTCTCGGGAATCGCACCGAACGTGCCCGTCCTGCTGGCCGGCCGCGCGATCACCGGGGTCGGCGCCGCCGCGATCCTGCCGAACACGCTCGCCGTCCTCCTGCACGCGGTGCCCGCCGAGCACAAGGGCAGGACGATCGCGACCTGGGCGTCCATGACCGGGATCGGCGGCGTCGCCGGAAACGTCGGCGGCGGGGCGGTGCTTTCCGGCGGGTCGTGGCGCTGGCTGTTCGCGGCCGCCGTCCCGATCTCCTTGGCGCTCGCCGCGTTCGTCGCCAGGATCGCGCCGGTGTCGGCGCGCCACGACCGCCGTCTGGACCTGCCGGGCACCCTGTTGCTCGTCGGCGCGTCGGTCGCGCTGCTGCTCGGTATCGTCGAGGGACCGGAAGCGGGCTGGGGCAGCCCGCTCGTGCTGTCCGGATTCGCCTGCGCCGCCGTCCTGTTCGCCGGGTGGACGCTGGTGGAACTGAAGACCGCGCATCCGCTGATCGACCCCCGGCTCTTCCGCGTTCCCGCACTGCGGAGCGCGTGTCTCGGGATGACCGCGATCTTCTTCGGGATGTTCGCGCTGTTCTACGTCAACGCGTCGTTCCTCCAGTACGGCAAGGGTTTCGGGGTATTGGCGACCGGACTCGGCATCATCCCGCTGACCGTTCCGGTCATCCTCGGCGCACGACACGTCGGGCGGCTCGTCGAGCGCGCCGGCCTCGACACCACCATCGCCGTCGCGTTCGTCTTCGTCGGCGGCGGCCTCATCGGACTGTCCACAAGCGACACTCATACGCCGTACCTCGCCTACGCGGCCTGGCTCGTCGTGACCGGGATCGGTGTCACGCTTTCCTTGCCGACCCTGTCCGGCGCCATCTCCGGCGCGCTTCCCCCGGCACAGGCCGGGGTCGGCGCCGGTCTGCAGGCGACCACCCGCGAATTCGGCAGCGCGCTCGGCGTCGCGGTCATCGGCACCGTCCTCACCGGACGGTTCGTCGCCGCGCTGCCGCCGGACATCCGCGCGGACCACGATCCGCACACCGTCGCGCAGGCCCTCGCGGTGAGCGCGGCCGAACGGTCCCCCGAAGTGATCTCCGCGTTCGTCTCGAGCGCGAGCACCGCGCTGCGGGTGATCGGCGTCGGTGTGCTGGTCCTCGGCGCGCTCGTCGTCGGGCAATCACGTCTTTCCCGCACCCGCGGGAACCAGTAGAAGGAGTATTTCCGTGCACGTCTTCATCACCGGAGCGACCGGCTGGATCGGCTCGGCCGTCGTGGACGAGCTGCTCGACGCCGGTCACGAGGTCACCGGCCTCGCCCGCTCGGACGCGTCGGCAGCCGAACTGGCGGGCAAGGGCGCTGCCGTCCACCGCGGCGACCTCGACGATCTCGGCGGCGTCCGCGCCGCCGCCGATCAGGCCGACGCCGTCGTCCACCTGGCGAACAAGCACGACTGGACCGACCCTGCCGAGACCAAACGCTCCGAACGGGCCGCGATCGAGGCGATCGCCGACACGCTGGCCGGTTCCGGCCGCGCGTTCCTGTTCGCCTCGGTGCTGTCCGGTCTGGTGGCGGGACGCCCCGCCCTCGAGACCGACCCCTCACCGGCCGTCGGTCCCGATTCTCCGCGCGGGGGCAGCGAAAACCTGGCGCTCGAGTACGCGGAGAAGGGGATCCGGATCATCGGCGCCCGCTTCGCACCGTCCGTGCACGACGCCGGTGATCCCGGTTTCGTTTCGTCCCTCGTCGCGGCCGCCCGCACGCACGGCGTCTCCGGCTACCTCGGTGACGGCACCGTGTCCTGGGCCGCGGTGCACCGCACCGACGCGGCCCGGCTCGTCCGGCTGGGACTCGAAGGCGCGCCCACGGGTTCGCTGCTTCACGCCGTCGCCGAAGAGGCCGTCACGACCCGTGAGATCGCCGAAGCCATCGGTCGCACGCTCGGCGTCCCCGTGGTGTCGGTCGATCCCGAGAAGGCTACTGAGCACTTCGGTTTCGTCGGCAGGTTCTTCGGCTTGGACATGTCCGCTTCGAGCGCGCGCACCCGTGACCTCCTCAAGTGGACCCCGTACGGCCCGACCTTGGTCGGGGACATCGAAGCCGGCGCTTACGCCTGAAGGGAAGCACCATGTCCGAAGTGACCGCGTTCATGCTCGTGAAGACCACTCCCGAATGGCTCGGCCTGACGGTCGAACAACGGGTGGCGGCCTTCAAGACCGAAGTGCTCCCGGCGATCGAGAGCAAGGCGAAAGGAGTTCGTTCCCGCTTCTTCGACACCGAGTTCTACTCCGCGCGAGTGACCGACGTGTGGGTGTGGGAGGCCGACGACCATCACTCGTACCAGCTCCTCATCGAGGCGCTGCGCGAGACGCCCTTCTGGGACCGCTACTTCGAGATCGTCGACCTTCTCGTCGGCGTCGAGAACGCGTACGCCACGAACTACGGCTTGGACACCTACGCGAGCGTCGACGTCTGAGGCCAGAAGTCCGTGAAGGCCTCCTTCCCTACTCTCAAGGTAGGGAAGGAGGCCTTCACGGACTTGCACCTAGGTTCAGGCAGTGGCGGTTTCGAACGGCTGGACGTTCGGCTGGAACACCTGGCCGTTGGCCGGGACCTTCAGATCGATCAGGTAGTCGGCAGTCACCTTGTCCACCCCGAGCGAGTCACCCAGGATGCAGTGCCCGAAGGCGTCGACGGACAGCAGCCGGGCGTTGCCCAGCTCGGCGGCCATCCGCTTCGAGAACAGGTACTGGGTCGCCGGGTCGTAGTAGTTGCCGACGACCAGCACCGGGGTGTCGGTCTTGGCCTGCCACGGGCCGCGGTAGACGTCCGGGTTCTTCACCGGCCACACCGGGCAGCCCGCGACGTCGGAGAACGCCTGGTAGCGACCGAAAGTGGGCGATTCCTTCTCCCATTTCGCGGCGATCTCGGGGACCTTCTCCTGCTTGATCGTGATCTTCTTGTCCGAGCAGTTCACGGCGAAGTAGGAGTCGTCGCCCACGTACGGGCTGTCCGGGTTCGCGTCCGCACGCCCGTTCGCGCCCGACCGCAGCACCTTCAGCTCGACGGCCTGCGCCGTCTGCGTCTGCGCCGACGGCGGGTGGACGACGTTGTACAGCGCCTGCAGGTCGTCGGCCAGCGGCGGGAACGACGTCGGCGAGTACAGCACCCCGGAAACCGTGCTGGTGAACGCGTTGATGTCGTAGCTGCTGCCGTCCGGCAGTTTGATCGGCTGCTGACGCAGGTGGTCGCGGATCTCGTCGAACTTCTCCCGCGGCGTGCCCGCGCTGAACGAGCACTTCGGCCCGACCTGGGCGCACTTGCGGAGGAAGCCGTCCAGCGCGATCTCGAACCCGCGAGCGCGCTCGCGGTCGTACTGCACGCCGTCACTGGTGCGCAGTGCCGGGTCCACGTTGCCGTCGATGACGATCGCCCGGCTCTGCTTCGGGAACATCGACGTGTACGTCGACCCGATCAGGGTCCCGTACGAGAAGCCGACGAAGGTCAGCTTCTGGTCACCGACGGCGGCCCGCATCTTGTCGAGGTCGCGCACGACGTCCTTGGTGGACATGTGGTTCAGCAGCGCACCGGCGTTGTTCTTGCAGAACTGGCCGTAGTCCCGGTACGCGGCCAGCGTGCCGGAGATCTCCTGCCGCGACAGCGGCACGGGGACCTGCGCACCGAAGACGTCGTTCGCGTCTTCCTGCGTGGTGAAGCATTTGAGCGGGTTGCTGGCACCCACGCCGCGCGGGTCGAACCCGATCAGGTCGAACCGGTCCAGCACCTGCGGCTGGAAGTAGTTCGCCGCGCCGATCGGCATCCGGAACCCGGAGCCGCCGGGGCCGCCCGGGTTGAGGAACAGCGAGCCGACCTTCTTGTCCGGCGTCTTCGCGGCCCGCTTCAGCATCGCGATGTCGATGGTGCCGAGCGCCGCGTTGTCATGGTCGATCGGCACGCGATACCTTGCGCAGCTGTAGAACTTCGCCTGGTCGGCGGGAACACCGCGGATCTGGTCCGCCGTGCAGGCACCCCAGTTCACCGGCGCTGTCGCGCCGACCTGGGCGGCGGAGGTCCCGGCGTCCTGGGCGGCGACCGCGGTTCCGGGCGTCCCGGCCAGCGCGGCACCTGCCACGAGTGCCCCTACCAGTGCGAAACCGCGCACCGGCCTCCTTGTGGATCTCGGCAAAACGACTCCTCCCTCGGCTGGCGACGTGACGGACCACGTCGCACGATGCGCCGTCGACGTCACGGCGCGTAACACCAAGCGAGCCTCGCACAAGCGGGTAACCCAGTCACCGGCCGAAAGGATGGTACGAACCTATCGTGTGGTGGTCTTCAACTCGAAAATCGGTAACACACGGCGAGCGGATCGCTCCTCCATGGAGTAGCCCGGCCAGAACTCCAGCAGGAGCTTCCACATCGCGTCGTACTCGCCGCCGACGAGTTCCCTGGCCCTGACCGGGAACTCCTTACCGGCCAGCGCCACGACCGCGTCCGGGTTCGCCCGCAGATTGTGCGTCCACGCGGGATCGTTCGGCCTCCCCCAATTGGAGCCCACGAGCACGAGGTCCTCCCCGTGCGGGAAGTACAACAGGTTGGTGGCGCGAGGCAGCCCGCTCTTGCGGCCTGTCGTGGTCAGCCGCAGGGAAGGGAGCCCGGCCAGCGCGACCAGGCTCACCTTCCCGTTGAACAGGCGGTGGAGTTTCTTGTCCACCCAGATGATCCCGCCAGCGAGCTCCATCAGCCACGGTTTCGTGCCGAGCGCGCGAGCGAGGAACGTAAGAGGGTTAGCCACGCACAGATCTTGCCAGGCTCACCCCGAACCGCGATGCCGAGTCCGTCCACCATTTCTCCACCGCGAATCCGGCTTCGGCCAGTTCGGCGGCTATTCCCTCCCGCCGGAACTTCGCGGAGATTTCGGTGCGCACGTACTCACCCTCGGCGAACTTCACCAAAAGGTCGGCGCCCGGGATGTCGACGGTCAAGGACTCACGGGCCCGCAGGCGCATTTCGATCCATTCGTTCTCCTCGTCCCAATACGAGACGTGGTCGAAGGCGGCCGGATCGAAGTTCGCGCCGAGGCCGTTGTTGATCACGTGGAGCATGTTGCGGTTGAACTCGGCGGTGACCCCCGCCGCGTCGTCGTAGGCCTTTTCCAGCGTTTCCCGGTCCTTCACCAGGTCCGTCCCGAGGAGGAGCCACTCCCCCTCGTCGAGCACCTCGCGGACCGAGCGAAGGAAGGTCGCGCGGTCGGCGGGCAGGAAGTTGCCGATCGTGCCGCCGAGGAAGACCACCAGTCGCGGCCGATCGCCCGGCAGCAGGTCGAGATGCCGGGTGAAGTCCCCGACCACGCCGCGGACGTCGAGGGACGGGTAGTCGGCCGTGATGGCCTCCGCGGCTTCGGCTAGCGCGGTTTCGGAGACGTCGAGCGGCACGAACTCCTTCAGCGTGCCGTGGCTCGTGAGCGCGTCGAGCAGGAGCCGGGTCTTCTCACTCGACCCGGAACCGAGTTCGACGAGGGTGTGCGCGCCGGAGCTTTCCGCGATCTCCCCGCCGCGCGCGGCGAGTACCTCCCGTTCGCTGCGGGTCGGGTAGTACTCGGGCAGCGCGGTGATCTTCTCGAACAGTTCGCTGCCGCGCGCGTCGTAGAACCACTTGGGCGGCAACCACTTCTGGTCCGCCCCCAGGCCGGCACGGACGTCCGCGCGCAGCTGTTCGGTGATATCCGATTCGCTGTGGTGTACGTCGAGGTCCAGTTCGGTCATCGTGCCTCAGGGCTCCGATCGGCTTCGAGTGCGGTGTTTTCTTCGAGTGCGATGATCTCCACGCCGTCCCCGGTGACCCGGACGGCGTGCCGGTCGGGAACGGGCGTCCATCCGGCGACGTCGTCGCACGGTTCGGAAGCGACGACGACACCGCCGCCGAGGTCCCGGTAGGACAGCGAATGCGTCCAAGCCGTGCCGATGAGCGCCTTTCCGTCGGTCAACAGGAGGTTGAGCCGGGAACCCGGCCCCGCCTCCTCGACAGCGGTGGTCAGCCACCTGACGGCCCCAAGCGGGTCTTCACCCGCTTCGAGCCGCTCACGCAGCAAAGCCCACAGCAGCACCGAATCGGTCGTCGCTTCCAGGGTCAGCAGCCGGGTCACCGGCAGCTTCGCGGCCAGTTCGGCCATCGACTCCGGCCAGCCCTTGACCAGCCCGTTGTGGCTGAAGAGGAACGGGCCGCCGGTGAACGGCGCGTTGGCCGCCTCGACCACCGGCATCCCTGTGGTGCCGTTGCGGACCGCCGCCATGAAGGCGTGGGAGCGCACCGACCCGGCCAGCGCGGGCAGGTCCCCGTCCGTCCACAAGGGAGCGGCCCGGCGCAGTCGAACCGGCTCCGGACCGCCGACGTACCAGCCGAGGCCGTAACCGTCCGCGTTGACCGAACCGCCGCCCCGCATATCGGCCGGGGCGTAGGACTGCACGAGCAGCGAATGAGGGGCATGGAAGAGCACGTCGGCGGGCGAACGCGGCTCGCCGAGGTACGCGAGATGACGGCACATGCCGCTCAGGCCACCTCATCCCGCCGCGCGTCCCGGGCACAACGGAAGCCCGAGAAGATCTGCCGCCGGATCGGGTGGTCCCAGTTCCGGAACGTGCCGCGGATGGCCGCCGCGTCCGTGCCGAACGAGCCGCCTCGCAGGATCCGGTAGTCCCCGCCGAAGAACACCTCGGAGTACTCCTTGTACGGGAACGCGGCGAATCCCGGGTACGCCTCGAACCCGCTGCTGGTCCACTCCCAGACGTCCCCGATCAACTGGTGCACACCCAGCGGCGACGCGCCCGCCGGGTACGCGCCCACCTCCGCGGGCCGCAGGTGCCGCTGCCCGAGGTTGGCGTGCTCGGGGGTGGGTTCCTCGTCGCCCCAAGGGAACCGGCGCGAACGGCCGGTCGCCGGATCGAACCGGGCGGCCTTCTCCCATTCCGGTTCGGTGGGCAGCCGCTTGCCTGCCCAAGCGGCGTACGCCTCGGCCTCGTGGAAGGAAACATGGACCACGGGTTCGGCGGCGGGCACCTTTTCGTAGACCCCGAACCGCGTGCGCCACCAGCCGTCCGGCTCCCGTTTCCAGAAGCGCGGCGCGTCGATGCCGTGCTCGCTGCGATAGGCCCAGCCTCGTTCGCTCCACCACCTCGGGTCCCGATAGCCGCCGGAGTCGAGGAACTCGGTGTACGCCCCGCAGGTGACCGGTGTGGTGTCGATGAAGAACGCCTCCACCGCGACCTCGTGTGCCGGGCGCTCGTTGTCCAGCGCCCACGGTTCGGCCGAGGTGCCCATCGTGAAGGAGCCTCCGGGAACGAGGACCTCGGCGGGCAACCGCCCGGTCCGCGACGGCGGCGGAGCGGGCGCGTGCAGCACCGGATCGCCCTTGCGGAGCTGGTGGGTGGCCAGCATCGTCTCGTCGTGCTGCTGCTCGTGCTGGGTGATCATGCCGAAGGCGAACGCGTCCTCGGTGAGGCGCCTGCCTTGCAACGGAACGTTTTCCAGGACGTCGAAGGATTTCTCGCGGACCTCGCGGACGTACTTGCGTGCCTCTTCCGGGCCGAGCAACGGCAGCTCGGGGCGATCAGCGCGGGCGTGCTGGAACGCGTCGTAGATGTCGTCGATGTCCGGACGCAGCGCCTCGCGGCCGCCGACGTCGCGGACCAGCCAGAGTTCCTCCTGGCTGCCGATATGGGCCAGATCCCAGACCAGCGGCGACATCAGTTTCGAATGCTGGCGGACCAGGTCCTCGTCGTCGACGTCGGTCAGCGCGACGCTGCGCTCGCGGGCCCTGGTGAGCGCCTCGGCCGCGTGGGCCCGCAGGTCTTGCGGGCTCAGCGCGCGAAGCGGGTTGGTCTCGGTGCTTTCCACGCTCATGACTGGTGGCTCCTCGAACCGTGGAGGAGGGACTGCACGCCCTCGCTGATCCCGTTGATGGTCTCCGGTGGCAGACCGGTCATGCCGAGTTCGGCACAACCGAGGTCGACCACCTCGCAGGCGACGGCGGCGATCGCCCGGTCGGCGAGGCCGAACCGGGCCGCGCACTCCCATCGGCCCATGACCGGTTCGCACAGTTCGCGCACCTTGTCCACTGTGGACGGGCGCGCGAGCAGCGCGGCCAGCAGGGCGACCGGATGAAGCCACCTGTCGGCGGGCTGGGCGTCCAGGTAGCGGATCTCCAGGTACCCCTGTGGACGGACCGGGGTGAAGAAGGTCGTCAGGTGATAGGCCAGGTCGTCCTCGGTGGGCTTGCCGAGTCCGGCGCCCGCGCCCCGTCCGTCGATCCAGTCGGCGAAGGTCAGGGAATCGGGGGCGTCCCAGCCGCCGTCGCGGCCGGGCAGCACCATCAGCGGGGTGTCCAGGATCCTGCGTGCCCACTCCCCCGCCGGATCGCTCGACGGCTCCGCCGAGCGGGTGCGGGCCTGCTCGGTCTCCATCACGGCCAGCCAGCGCGCGGACGCGTGGCCGGTGTCGCGTCCGGCGTGGATCCGGGAATTGGCGAAGGTGGCCAGCAGGGGCGGGCCGAGCGCGTGGACCGCGGCCCAGCGCGCGGCGAGATCGCCCGCCTCGCCGGTGTCCACACACACCTGCAGCCCCGCGGTGCTGCACATCATCGTCGCGCCACCCTCGCCCATCGGGGCGAAGCGGCGTTCCATGGCGGCGTAGCGGGGTGTGCCCAGTTTGCGGACCGGGGCGCGGTGCCTGTCTATCCCGGTGTCACCCAGGTGTAGGCCTCGGGTGGCGAGAAGGGTTTCGAGGTGGGCCAGATCGGCCGAGACGACGGCGTCCAGTTGGCGCAGCGTGGTCTGTGGTTGAGCGGAGATCTCCACCTGGCATCCGGGCTCGAGGCTCAAGGGTGAACCTGCCGGAAGAGGGAGGGCGGGGCTGTCGGGGCGCAGGGTCCGCGGGGTGTGCGGGCCGAGCGCGGCGGCGAGATCATCGGGATCGAGAGGCCGGGCGGGCTCGTCGGCGTAGTGCACGGTGAATTCCAGCTCTACGCCGAGGAGTCTCGGTGGCCCGTGCTTGAAGCACACGGAAGCCACATACGCCTCACCTTCGGCGCGGTCCGACAGGACCTTCGCCGTCGCGTTCGACGCGCTCCCGGACTTCTCGGGGAAATCATGAACAGTAGTCATCTTTCCGCCGTCCAGTCGGTTGTCCGATATTCGGGAAAACTTGACTTCGGACGCTACACGCGGGGTCCGACAAATTCAGGTCGGTTCCTGCCGGGCAAGACCCCCGGACCACTATCCAGGACGGACAGATCAGGGCAAAGCGGGCTCCGTGCCCAGGCCCAGCGACGCGGCGGCGTTGCGGACCGCCTCGATTACCAGCTGCAAGGCCGGTCGCCGCGACGACGTCGTCCGGTAAGCGATCGAAACCGTTCGGAGCAACGGTGTGGTCAACGCGACAACGTCGATCCCCGGCGGCCGCAGCCCGAGCCCGAGATCCGAAACGAGGGTTATCCCGAGGCCCGCCCGGACCATCGCCATCGCCGTCGACTGCTCTTCCACCTCGTGGTTGATCTTGGGCTCGAACCCGTGCCGGTGGCAGGCGGTGCGCACCGCGCGGCCGAAGTGACTTTTCGGGCTGGCGAGGATCCACGGGTGTTCGGCCAGTTCGAGCAGCGACGCGCTGCCCGCGGGGACGGCGCCGGACGGCACCGCCGCGTGCAGCCGTTCCACCGCGATCACCGCGCGCTCCAGACCGGCGTCCCACGGCATCGGCGCGTCGGAGTAGTCGATCACGAACGACAGGTCCAGTTCGCCGTCACGGACGGCGTCGGCGGTGTCCTCGGGCGCCAGCTCGCGGGTCCGGACCTGGATCCCCGGATGTTCGCCCGCGAGCGCCGCCAGCGCGTGCGGCAGGAGCCCGGAAGCGACCGAAGCCCACACCCCGGCCATGAGGCGGACCGAAACGGTCGTCTGCGCCTCCTCCAGCGCCAGCGTCGCCCGCTCGACCGAGCCCAGGATCTCCTCGGCGTGCTCCGTCAGCAGTAACCCCAGTTCGGTCAGCTGCACCCGTCTGCCGAATCGCTCGAACAGCTTCGCGCCCACGTCCCGCTCCAGCTGAGCCAGCTGCTGCGACACCGCCGACGCGGTGTAGTGCAGTGACGCCGCGGCCGCCGTGACGGTGCCGCGCCTGCTCAGCTCGCGGAGCATCCGCAGGCGGTGCAACGAAAGCTCCATGTCACCAACGTAAACGGGCGCGGTCACGGACGCCGGATGACGCGTTACACCAGTTTCTCTGCACACCATCGTTCAGATTCGGTAAATGGACGCCCGCGCTCACCGGGGCGCACCCTCGGAAGTGGCGCAGGACGACCCCGAACCCCGAAGGAGGTGGCCGCATGGCCGCGAGGAACGCCGAACCGCTGATGAGGCTCATCTGGACCGACCCTGTCACCGGTGCCACCGGCTACCTCGTCGTGCACAGCCTGGTCTCCGGCATCGCGACCGGCGGCACCCGGATGCGCGCGGGCTGCACGATGTCCGAGGTCGAGGACCTGGCGCGAGGGATGGCGAACAAGACCGCGACCTTCGGCCTCCCGGTCGGCGGGGCCAAGGGCGGCATCGACTTCGATCCGAAGGACGAACGCGCTTTCGGTGTCCTCGAACGGTTCTGCGCGTTCCTGCGGCCGTGGATCGACAACCACTGGGTGACCGCCGAAGACCTCGGCGTGCCGCAGCACCTGATCGACGAGGTGTTCGCGAAGCTCGGGCTCGAGCAGTCGTACCACGCCGCGATCCGCCGTTCGGCCGATCCGGCGCACACCCTTCGCCGCGTGCAGGCCGGGTTGAGCACCCCGGTCCCCGGCGGGCTCCTGCTCGGCGACGTCATCGGCGGTTACGGCGTCGCACAGGCCTGCCTCGGTGTCGCCGACGCGTGGGAGTGGCCGGTCGAGAAGACCACCGTCGCCGTGCAGGGCATCGGCACCATGGGCGGTGGCGCGGCCTGGTACCTGCACGAGGCCGGGATGAGCGTCGTCGCGGTCGCCGACGCGGCCGGGACGCTGTACCGGCCGGAAGGCCTCGACATCCCGGCGCTGCTGGACCTGCGGGACTCCTACGGCGAGATCGACCGGAGCCGGCTGCCCTCGGACGTCCGACTGCTGCCTCGTGACGAGATCGTCGCGACGGAGGCCGACATCCTCGTCCCGGCGGCGATCTCCTACGCGCTGCGCGCCGGGAACCAGGGCTCGGTCAAGGCGAAGGTCGTCATCGAGGCGGCCAACGCCGCGACCACTCCCGACGCCGAGGCGGGCCTGGCGGCTCGCGGCATCCCGGTGATCCCGGACTTCGTCGCCAACGCCGGTGCCGCCGCGTGGGCCTGGTGGCTCCTGCTCGGCGAGGTCGGCGCGGATCCGGCCGACTCGTTCCTGCGGCTGCGGACCGAGATGCGCGCCAAGGTGGCGCTGCTGCTGAGTTCGTGGAACCTCGACCGCATCGCCCCGCGCACCACCGGGCTCCGGCTCGCCGAAACCACCCGTTCGGACGCCACCACCCCGGAGTCCGAGCCGATGCTGGTCATCCCCTGACGCCATGCGCGTGAAGGCCCCCTTCCCTCGGTTCAGCCGAGGGAAGGGGGCCTTCACGCGCGTCCTGGTCAGGCTGCGAAGCGGTCGGTGGCGCCGATGAGGACCTCGCGCATGGGCTCGTCCTGGGTGCTGTGGCCGACCTCGTCGATGATCACCAGTTCACTGCCCGGCCAAGCGTGCGCCAGCTCCCACGGGGTGCCGACGAGGTTGCCCAGGTCGAGACTTCCTTCGGCGAGCACGGCCGGGATGTGGGCCAGCGTCTTGGCCTCCCGCAGTACCACGCCTTCGTCCAAAAAGGACCCTTGACTCCAGTAGTGCGTGACCAGCCTGGCGAAGGCCAGCCGGAACTCGGGCGACTCGAAACTCTTGTACGGCGGGGAAGTCGGGATGATCGCGTCCTCCCACGCACACCAGTCGGCGGCCGCCTTCCCGTGCACCGCGGGATCCGGATCCATGAGCAGCTTGTAGTAGGCCGCCGCCAGGTCCCCGTCGCGGTCCTCTTCGGGGACGCCGTCGCGGAACCTGGCCCAAGCCTCGGGGAAGACGCCGCCAAGACCCCGCGTGAGCAGATCGGTCTCGCTTCGCCGACCGGTGGCCAAGCCCATCAGGACCATCTCGGAGACCCGATCCGGATACCGCTCGGCGTAGACCAGCGCGAGCACCGAACCCCAAGAGCCGCCGAAGAGCAGCCACTTCTCGATGCCCAGATGTGCGCGAAGCTTCTCCATGTCGGCGATCAGGTGGTCGGTGGTGTTGGTGGAGAGATCGGCGTGGGGATCGCTCGCGTGCGGGGTGCTCCGGCCGCAGCCACGCTGATCGAACAGCACGACGCGGTACTTGGCCGGGTCGAAGTAGCGACGCAGACCCGTGCTGCAGCCGGTACCCGGGCCGCCGTGCAGCGTGACGGCGGGTTTGCCGTCGGGATTCCCGCAGACCTCCCAGTACACGAGATGCCCGTCGCCGACGTCGAGCATCCCGTGGTCGTACGGTTCGATTTCCGGATACAGCCTCGTCACGTTCTCGTCCTCCCAGACCCCGCGCGAAATACAACAGCGCTGTCACAATAGCCGGGAGCGCGGTCCGGTGCGCGGGGTTTTCGGGCTGTGGAGCTTGCGCGGTCGCCGGTGCGGTCGAGTGGGGAGGATTCCGGCCGCTGAGCGTCCGGAATCTTCCCCGCTCGGTCTCCGGTCCACCGGTCGTGATCGGGTTGCTCAAGGAGTGAGACCGGGGGAACCTCCACCCTCGTACAGGTGAGGCGTGGTCTTGTGTACCTACGTCTGACCAGCAGATGAGCAGTGATCCGGCGAGCCGTCGAGCGTGTCTATGAAGGATTTGGGACGTTGAGTGTCCCAAATCCTTCATAGACAGCGGGGATCGCCACCGGTTCGGAGGCTGATCAAGGGCACCTCACTCAGGTCCCCGGTACAGGTGCGAGACCTCCACCAGTAGGTCAACAAATCAGTGCTCGCCAAGGAGGCCTTCACGGACTAGCCCGCTGCTTAACCGCCCAAAGTCGAAGCCACGTTCCGGAGCGCGTCCGCCAGTTCCGGTGGACCGGCGGGTCCGATGTGGACCACCGCGTCGTGGCCCCGCCCCGTCGTGTAACTGAGGTACCGGCCCCAGTCGGTGTCCGCGAAGTGCAGCGGATCCTCGACCGCGACGTGCCTGCCGACCTCGTCCCGTTTGCCGACGTAGAGTTCTCCGCTCCCCTCGACCGGTCGCTGCACCAGGCTGACGATGTCCGCGATCACCGGCGGCAGGGAGTGCGTGTCCGGGCCACGCCGCGCCGCCTCTTCGAGCTCGTAAGCCCGGACCGTCCGCAGCCTGCCGCCGCCCGCGGGGACGGGCGGCAACTGTTCGATCAGCGACTCGGGCAGCCGCCGCCGATCGATCTCCTGGATCCCGACCCAATCGCCGGAGGCCACCGCCAGCACCGCTTGCAGGCCCAGCGAAGCGGCGAGCAGGCCGTACGTCTCGCCGCCCGCGTGCACCCAGCCGTAGTACTCGATCGCCGGCTTCGTGAGGACCGGTAGCCAGTCCAGGAAGTCGACCGACGCGCGACCACTCGAATCCAGCAGCCCGGCCTGTGCCAAGGCGGCTTCCACTCGCTGGTCCGCCTCCGCGCGAGCCGTCCTGGACAGCCAGCGCGGTTCGGGACGCAGCGTGATGTGCAGGTCGCCGACGCGTTCGCGTTCGGCGAGCACCGCCAAGGCTTCGACCGGGAGATCCACCCGGCCCGTTCTGACGGTCATCCGCTACTCGCCGATGACCGGCGGGCTGGTCCGCTGGTCGGTGCCGAAGATCGCGTCGGGGTCGGCCTCGATCAGGTAGTCGGGACGCTGGTGCTCGTCGTCCTCGTCACCTTCGCCGCGCCTGCCGCCGGCGCCCATCGGGCCCATCTGGCCGCCGCCTCGGCCGCCCGCACCACGGCCGCCCGGCGCACCCGCGCCGGGCATACCGCCGCCCAGACCGCCGGCGCCGGTGCCCTTGCCGGCACCGAGACCACCGGAGCCGGTGCCACCCGGCCCACCCGCGCGGCCGCCAGTGCCGCCCTCGCCGCCGAGGAGCCTGCCCGCCGCGCTGTTGGGCCCGGGAACGTTGCGGCCGGTGGAGCTTCCGGGCGGGTTCTGCCCGGGGCCACCGGTGTAGTTCTGGCCGAGGCCGTTGGTGAGACCGACGACGTCTTCGAGGTCGCCGGTGCCGCGTCCGGTGTTCCTGCCCGGGATCTCGGTGGTCTGTCCTGGCCTGCCCCGGCCGCCGCCGGACGGGAGCGTCGTGTCGCCGACGCCCGGCTTCCTCGTCGGCGTCGTGATGCCGGTGTCGCTGCCGGGCCGGTCCCTCGGGTTCACCGGCCGGTCTTCACCGATCCCCGGCTTGTTCTGGTTCTGCTCGGTGCCCGGCTTGTTCTGGGTCTGGTTGGTGCCGTTGTCGTCCGTGCCGCTGGTGTCGGTGCCGTCGTGGTCGTCGTCCCCGCCACCGGTCCGGCCGGGCTTCACCGGGGGGAGGACCGGCGGCGGCTTGATCGGCGGAGGGCCGCCGTCGACCTTCACGCTGACGTTCGCGCCATCGCTCTTCAGCACGCCGTAATCGGTCGGCAGCCTGGAGCTCGTGCTGCTGGTGACCGAGTCGTACTGGTCCATCACCCGGACGTTGTTCTGGTTCGCCGCCTCGTGCTTCGCGACGCCCTCTTGGTAGTTCTTGATGTCGTTGTTGACCATGAACGGCCCGGCGATCGGGATCGCGCCCTTGAGACCGGTGGTCCAGGGATTGGGCTTATCCGGCTTGGGGGGCACGGGGACGACGGACGACCCCGAGTCGTCGAAGCTGTCGGCCTGCGTGGTGACTGAGGCCTTCGTGGCGAAAAGCGGGTCCGCCGTCTTCTTGAAAGCCTGCTCGAGCGGGCCCGCGCCGGCATTCGCCGCGTCGGCGGCGGAACCGGTCCAGGCGGACGCCATCCGCGTCTGCAGGGACTTGATGGCCATGCCGCGCTCGACATAGGCGTCCGAGAGTTCAGCGATGCGATCGGCCGCCGAACGCAGGTTACGGGTGTCGCCCTGGGTGAAGTTCTCGTAGATCTGTTTGCCGTCCACCCTCATGCCCCCTTGAGTGTCTTGATCACGGCCGACGCGAGTTTCCGTGCGGTCCCACATGAATCCTGTTCGTTGTCGTAACCCTTGGCGAGGGTGCTGATCGCCAGATCGTCGGCGACGCCCACCGCGAGATCGCAGTTGCCACTCGCTCGCCGGTCCTGCAGTCCGTAGTAAACGGTCGGATAACCGTCGACCTCGGGGCCCGGCTCGAGGAACCTCAGCTGCCCGGCTTCCTTGGCCTTGTGCAGGCCGGCCAGGCCGCCCATACCCTTTTCGCGGTTGCCGCTGCCGAGGATGATCAGCAGACTGTCGGCCTTGCCGCGAATCTGCCAGCCGCAACCCGGATTGCCGCCTTCGCCCTTCGCCTCGCCGGGCGCGGTGAACCCCAGTTCCGCGGCCGCGGCGGACGGGAGGAGCTTGCACACGTCGCCGACGAACGCCGAGGCGTCCAGCGGATTCGCCACCTTCGGGACGTTCGGGTCCCCCGGTGCGGCAGAAGACGCCGACGACGGCGAGGTTCCCGGGGCCGGCGTCGGCGTGCCCGGGGTTTCCCCCGTGCAACCGGAGACCGCGACGGAAACGAGCACGAGCACCGCCACCGCGGCGCGATTCCTCAACACGTTCGGCATCCTCAGGTCGTACGCATGGTGTTGGCCGCGTCGGTCGCCATCGTCTTCTCACGGGCGATCTGGAGCTTCTCGATGTACCCCTCGATGTACATCTTCATCGAGTCGTTCTGCTTCTGCAGTGACAGCAGCGAATCGAGCCCGGAGTTCACATAGCTGGCGCTGGCCTCGTCCTGTCCCGGCGGCATCAGGTCTCCGACGATGAGGTCGATCTTGTCGCCGTCGTCGACGACCTTCTTCAGCTCGTCTTCCCACAGCCCGATGACGGTCTGGAGCTCCTCGGGGCTCATCTCGAAGCCGCCGCCCCCGCCGCCTCCACCGCCGTAAACGGTCGGCTCCGGCGGCGTGGTGAGGTCACCCCAGACGGCCTTGATCGCGCTCGCGGCATCGCCGATGATGTTCACGCCCCGCACCTTCCCCTCAGCATTCACGCACCGTGACGGACAAAGCGTAGCCAAGTGGCGGACGACGTGTCAGCCGATCCGCGCTACTGATCGGACGTGTGTCGAAACCGCCCGGTTCCCCCTCCCGGGCGAAGATCCCGCGAACTGGTCACAGTACGTACGTACGGATTGCTTTACCCGGGTTCTCGGTGACAGGATTCCAGGATGCCACGCGTCAGCCAGGATCACCTCGACGCACGCCGGCGCCAGATCCTCGACGGCTCCCGCGTGTGCTTCGCGCGCTACGGCTACGAGGGTGCCACCGTCCGGCGGCTGGAGGAAGCCACCGGCCTTTCCCGCGGTGCCATCTTCCACCACTTCCGCGACAAGGAGTCCCTCTTCCTGGCACTCGCCGAGGACGACGCGGTCCGCATGGCCGACGTCGTCGCCGAGCAGGGTCTCGTCCAGGTGATGCGCGATCTGCTGTCGAACCGCAGCGAGCACCCCGCCGACTGGCTCGGCACGCGGCTGGAGGTCTCACGCCGGCTGCGCACCGACCCCGAGTTCCGCGCCCGCTGGGCCGAGCGCTCCCACCAGCTGACGGCCGCGACCCGCCGCCGTCTGCTGCGCCAGCGTGACGCCGGGATCCTGCGCGACGACGTCGATGTCGACGTCCTGACCGCCTATCTCGAACTCGTTCTCGAAGGACTCGTCTCCCACCTCGCGATGGGCCTGCCGGGAGACGATCTCGGCCCGGTCCTCGACCTGGTCGAGGAGAGTGTGCGACGGCACCGCGCCCCCGCGGCCGGCGGAACACGTTAAGATTGTCCCATCGCCGCAGTACAGCGGCGCAATCGTTGGTTTCCGATCGAGGAGTGACTCTTTTCGTGCGCGACGCGCAGTCACCTGGTGACAGTATCGAGCCGGGTGGCACACCCGGCTGTTCCAAGGACTTTCCCGCCGGCCCCCACGGCAGGAAATGATGGAAGTCCTGTTCGCCGTTCTCGGCATTCTCCTCTTTCTCCTGCTGACCGTCGGCACCGGCCTCGCCGTCGCCGCCGAGTTCTCGCTCACCGCTCTCGAGCGCAGCACGGTCGACGCGAACGTCCGCCAGGTCGGCGACCGCCGCGCGCATACCGTGCAGAAGGCGCACCGCACGCTCTCGTTCCAGCTCTCCGGCGCGCAGGTGGCGATCACCATCACCACGCTGATCACCGGTTACCTCGCGGAACCGGTGATCGGTGACCTGCTGCACCCGCTGTTCACCGCCGTCGGGTTCTCCGAAGGCGTGGCGAACGGGGCCTCGCTCGCGGTCGCGCTGATCCTGGCGACCTCGCTGTCGATGATCCTCGGCGAGATGATGCCGAAGAACCTCGCGATCGCCCGGCCGTTGCAGACCGCGCGAGCCGTCGCGGGGTACCACTCGCGGTTCTCGTCGCTCTTCCGCTGGCTCATCACCCTGATGAACAACAGCGCCAACTTCCTGGTCCGCAAGTTCGGCGTCGAACCGCAGGAGGAACTGCGTTCGGCCCGTTCGCCGCAGGAACTCGGCTCGATCGTCCGCTCCAGCGCGGAAAGCGGCACGCTCGACACGTCGACGGCGGAACTGCTGGACAAGTCGCTGCGCTTCGGCGAGCGGACCGCGGACGAGCTGATGACCCCGCGCGTCCAGCTCGAATCGCTGACCGTCGACGACACGATCTCCGACCTCATCGACATCTCGCGCCGCACCGGCTTTTCGCGTTTCCCGGTCTACACCGAGGATCTCGACGACGTACAGGGCGCGGTGCACATCAAGCAGGCGTTCACCGTCCCGGCCGCCCAGCGCGCCACGGTACGGATCGGCTCGGTCATGCGGCCGATCCCGACGGTGCCCGAATCGCTACCGGGCGACTCGCTGCTCAACCGGCTGCGCGACTCCCGGTTCCAGCTCGCGATCGTCGTCGACGAATACGGCGGCACCGCGGGGCTGGTGACGCTGGAGGACGTCGTCGAGGAGATCATCGGTGACGTCCGCGACGAACACGATGAGCGTGAGGCGCCGTCCTCGCAGCAGGTCGGCACCGACAACTGGCTCGTTTCGGGACAGCTTCGCGCCGACGAGGTGACCGACGAGACCGGATTCCGGATGCCCGATGGCGACTACGAGACCATCGCCGGGCTGATCCTCGAGCGGCTCGGGCGGATCCCCTCCCCCGGCGACGCCACCGATCTCGACGCCTGGCGGCTCACGGTGACCAAAATGGACCGTCTCCGCATCGCCGAGGTCGAAGTCCGCCGGGTCAGCGAGACCGCCACCTCCGCCGAGCAGGAGCCCGCCCGATGAGCGACTGGTTCAACATCTTCCTCGTCGTGGTCCTGTTGCTGGCCAACGCCTTCTTCGTCGGCGCCGAGTTCGCGCTGATCTCTTCGCGGCGCGACAGGCTCGAAGCCTTGCTGGAGCAGGGAAAGACCCGCGCCCGGATCGTCATCAACGCGAGCAGGAACGTCTCGCTGATGCTCGCGGGCGCGCAGCTCGGCATCACCATCTGCTCGCTGCTGCTCGGACGGCTCGGCGAGCCGGCCATCGCGCATCGGCTGGCCGGTTTCTTCGAACTGTTCGGGATTCCGGAGGTGCTGCTGCACCCGATCTCGTTCGCGATCGCGCTGGCCTTCATCACCATCCTGCACGTCCTCATCGGCGAGATGGTGCCGAAGAACCTCGCGATCGCCGAGCCCGAGCGGCTGGCACTGTGGCTGGTCCCGGTCCATGTGGCCTGGGTGAAGGTCGCGAACCCGTTCATCTGGCTGCTGAACTTCGTGGCGAACTCGCTGCTGCGGTTGTTCAAGGTCGAGCCGAAGGACGAGCTCGAAACCGCCTACACCTCCGACGAACTCGCCGAACTGCTCAGCGAGTCACGCCGCGAGGGGCTGCTGGAGCACTCCGAGCACCAGCGGCTGAGCAAGACGCTGTCCTCGGTGGAGAAGACGGTGGCCGACGTGCTGGTCCCGACGGCGCAGCTGACCACGCTGCCCTGCTCGCCCACCCTGGGCGACGTCGAGCGCGCGGTGTCCTCGACCGGATTCTCCCGCTTCCCGGTGTGCACCGACGACGGGAAGCTGACCGGCTACATCCACGTGAAGGACATCCTCGATCTCGTGGGCGAGGATCCGGGCACCGTGGTGCCGTCGGACAAGACACGGACCCTGACCGAACTGCGCGCGGACGCCCGGCTCGACGAGGCGTTGTCGGCGATGCGCAAGGAAGGCAGTCACCTCGCGCGGGCGCTGAGCCCGGCGGGGACCGCCGTGGGCGTCGTCGCGCTGGAGGACCTCGTCGAGGAGTACGTGGGAACTGTCCGCGACGGTACCCACGTCATGTCATGACCGGCCCGATCGTTCTTCCCGAGTCCGTGTGGCGGGCTCGGGAAGACGACCACGTGACGCGGATGCGGCGCTGGACGACACCGCACCAGCGCCGCCGCTCACGGGGCGAGAAACATCCGGTTCTCGACTTCCTCTTCACCTACTACTCCCACCGGCCCGGGCACCTCGAACGCTGGCAGCCGGGGCCGGGCGTCGTCCTGGAAGGCCGGTCCGCGCACCGGTTCCTGGAGCGGAAGGGCTACGTCGGGACACCGGACGGGGTCATGCTGGATCCGGCGGGTTTCACCGAGGGGCGGGCCAAAACCGCCGAATTCGTGCACGGCCTGCTTTCCGCGACCGCGTCCCGCGCGCCGAGACTCAGTTGTTTCGGGCTTCACGAATGGGCAATGGTTTACCGGGAATCGGCAAATGAGGTTCGTCACTCACAACTTCCGCTCCGGCTCGGTTCGGCCGGAACGGACGGGGTCGTCGAGTCGCTGGAGATCCGCTGCGGGCATTTCGACGCCTTCCGGTTCTTCACCGAGCCCGCCCGGCCGCGGAACACGCTGCGGCCGGAGCGGGAGAACCAGATCGACTTCGAGCAGCCCGGCTGCCTGCACGCCAACATGGACCTGTTCAAATGGGCCTACAAACTCGACCCGTTCGTGCCCGCCGAGCTGGTCGGGGACTGCTTCGAGCTGGCAGCGGACATCCGTGAGCTGGACATGCGCGCCAGCCCGTACGATCTCGCTTCGTTCGGGTACTCGCCCGTCCGGATCGAGACCCCGGAGGGCAGGGCCGAGTACGCCCGCGCACAGGCCGCTTTCGCCCGCCGGGCCGCGCCTCTGCGTGAGCACCTGATAGCGCATTGCAAACGGCTTCTGACCGAGGTAAAGACGGCGCACGCGACACGCGGAAAACAACTGTGAGTTGCCGCATTCCCCGTAACATCCTCCCCTGTTAGAGTGATAACGGTTTGATTGCATACGCAGCGCGAGCGCGCACGTTTCGAAAGGACAACGATGGGGCGACACAGCGTTGCCGAAGAGCCGGTACCGCACCCCCTCGACCCGCCGAAGCGCCCCCAGGGCCGCAGTGAGGCGACCGGCTCGCACCGGATCGTCGGGAAGAAGGCCCCGCGGCGCAGGATCGCCAAGTGGCCCATCGCCTGCCTGGTCCTGGTGGTACTGGTCGCGATCGGAATCTTCGGCTGGAACTGGGCGGACGGAGAGCTCAACACCCGCGCCGAAGCCCAGGCCAAGGGCTGCAGCGCCGGCGAGACCCCGATGCGGGTCGTCGTCACCCCCAGCATCGAGAAGCCGCTCCGCGCGGCGGCCGAGCGCTGGAACAACGCCGCGACCGTGGTCCGCGACCACTGCGTGATCATCCAGATCGACGCGCTGCCCTCGGCGGCCGTGCTCGACGGCCTCGTCGGACGGACGAACCTGGACGCCATCGGCGGTCTTCCCGCCGCCTGGATTCCCGAGTCGTCCTACTGGGTGACGGAACTGAACACCGCCAAGCCCGAACTGGTCGGTTCGCCCGCCCAGTCGGTCGCGACGGCGCGTTCGGCCGACTATCCGCTCGTCGGGCTCGCCGGCAAGACCATCGACGAGGTCCAGATGCGCGCTTCGCAGACGTTCCGGCAGTTCCTGCAGCAGCCCGCCCAGCAGGCCGACTTCGCCGCCGCGGGCATCAAGGCCACCTGAGGTCGCACACAGAAGTACGTGAAGGCCCCCTTCGGCGAACGTGTCGTGTGGCCGGAGGGAGCGGGCTCGCGGACGGGCCCTCACCCGGCTGCTGACTGTCCACAAGAGACACTTTTCGGGACACGTGTGCCCGGTTTGGTCGGCTTGCACGGTTTCGCACGGGGGTCGTGAGTGGCGAATAGGGTTCTAACCCTCATTAGCACTCACGACCCCACGGCGAACCGTACATAGCGACATCAATCGGGCACTCAACCGCCCGGCCGTGTCCCTTGTGGACATTGAAGCCCCGTCGGCGTCCAGAATCAGGCCTGCCTACCTCGGCATCTCCCTGCTCTTCCGTTGATCAAGCTCCGCCAACAGTGCACGCGGCCCCGGGCCTTCACGTACTTCTGAGGTACTCAGCCGGCGAGGAGCTGTTCACGCAGGATGTCGGCGTGCCCGCAGTGGTGGGCCAGTTCCCGCAGAACTTGCAGGTACACCCAGTGAAGCGTGCGCGGTCCGGTCCGGTGGCCGGTCACGACGGTGTCCAAGGGCAGGTCCTTCACCGTCGCGCGGGCCGTGGCGCAGGCTTCCCGGTGGGCCGCGATGACCGAAGCGATGGTGTCGTCGCCGGAGAGCCGGAAGGATTCCTCCGGATCCGGCACCAGGCCGAGTTCCTCGCGCGGTGTACCGCCCACGCATTCCTCGAACCACACCCGCTGCATCCAGGTCACATGCTTGAGCAGCCCGAGCGGCGTCGTCGCCGACGGGACGAGCCGGCGGCGGGCCTGTTCTTCGGTGAGACCGTCGAGCGTCGCCTCGAGAGCGGTGCGGTAGTCCTCGATGAACGCCTCGAGCTGGGTGCGCTCGTCATCCAGTGGCACCTCGAACGGACCCATCAACATCTCCTCTGGGTCTCTTGGGGCAAAGGCCTGCGGGGCTAAACCAGGTCGAAGGTGTCCGGGTCGGGCCCGGTACGGGTGCCGTTGTCGAACTCGGCGAGGGCGGCCAGATCGTCTTCGGCGAGTTCGAAGTCGAAGACGTCGAAATTCTCGCGGATCCGGGACGGCGTCACGGATTTCGGGATGGCCACGGTGCCGAGCTGCAGATGCCAGCGGAGCACCAGCTGTGCCGGGCTCTTGCCGTATTTGGCCGCGAGGGCGGTCAGCGTCGCGTCCGAGAGCAGCGATCCCTGCGCGAGCGGGCTCCAGGCCTCGGTGACGATGCCGTGCTCAGCGTGGAATTCCCGGAGCGCCTTCTGCTGCAACCGGGGATGCAGCTCGACCTGGTTGACCGCCGGCACGATCCCCGTCTCTTCGAACAGCCGACGCAGATGCGGCTCGTGGAAGTTCGAGACGCCGATCGCCCGCACCCGTCCGTCCGCGTAGAGCTTTTCCAGCGCCCGCCACGTTTCGACGTACTTGCCGCGCGTGGGCATCGGCCAGTGGATCAGGTACAGGTCGACCCGGTCCAGGCCCAGCTCCGCCAGGCTGGCGTCGAACGCGCGGAGCGCCTCGTCGTACCCGTGGGCCGGATTCGGCAGTTTCGTGGTGATGAACAGTTCGTCGCGGGGAACGCCCGCCGAGCGGATCGCCTCGCCGACACCGGCTTCGTTGCGGTAGGACGCGGCGGTGTCGATGCTGCGGTACCCGGCTTCGATCGCGGTCCGGACGACCTTGGCCGTATCGCCCGCGGGCACCTGCCAGACACCGAAACCGAGTTGGGGGATGGCTACCTCGTTGTTCAGGACGACGGAAGGCACGGCCATGGATGCAGAATCCTCACTCCGAGTCTGTGGCGGGACTTCTTGCCCCGCATCATTCCACCCCGCGCGCGGCGTACGCGCGCAGATACTCGGCCGTGTCCGCGTCGGCCGGGAAGAAGGACTCGATCACCAGCTCGGCGACCGTGATGTCCAACGGCGTCCCGAACGTGGAAACCGTGCTGAAGAACGTGAGATCCACGCCCTCGTGCCGCAGCCGCAGCGGGACGAAGATGTCACCCGGGCCGGGGACCTCCACCTCGGGGACGGGATCGTCACACGGATAGGCGACCAGCTCCTCCAGCAGCTCTGTCAGCGCCGGATCCGCCGTCTGGGACACCTGGCGCCGCAGCCTGCCGAGCAGATGGGCCCGCCACTCCCCCAGGTTGAGCACATGCGGCGCCATCCCCTCCGGATGCAGGGTCAGCCGGAGGACGTTGACCGGCGCTGTCATCAGGGTGGGCGACACCAGGTCGGTCATGATCGACACGCTCGCGTTGGCGTCGACCAGGTTCCACCCGCGATCCACGACGGCGGCCGGGTACGGCTCGTGACTCGTCATCAGCTGCCGGACGGCCTGGCGTACCGCGGCCAGCTCCGGGTCGCCGAGCCCGCTCTCCGGGTACGCGGGCGCGTACCCCGCCGCCAGTAGCAGCTGGTTGCGTTCCCGCAAGGGCACCTCCAGGTGTTCGCCCAGCCGCAGCACCATGTCGCGGCTGGGCTTGGACCGCCCGGTCTCCACGAAACTCAGGTGCCTGGTCGAGATCTCGGCGGAGATGGCGAGGTCGAGCTGGCTGATCCGGCGGCGATCGCGCCATTCCCGCAGGAGTTCGCCGACAGGGCGGCCCGCGCGGCTCGCCATCACTGTGGTCGTCACGAGCACGAACTTACGCACCGCGTCCGCCGCGCCGCCATTACCTCACGCGTAATCGACGGGACCCACCCCCGGCCGACAGAGTTGCGTCATCGGTTACCCCACAACGAAACAAGGAGACACCATGTCGGACATCCAGCGCGTCGCCGAGCAGTACATCGCCGTGTGGAACGAGACGGACACCGAAAAGCGCCGTGCGCTCATCGCCGAGGTGTTCACCGAGGACACCACCTACACCGACCCGCTCGGCGCGGTCACCGGCCACGACGGTGTCGACGGCTTCATCGCCGGCGCGCAGGCCCAGTTCGCCGGGCTGACCTTCAGCCTGCCCGCCGCCCCCGACGCGCACCACGACATCGCGCGATTCCAGTGGCACCTCAGCGCTCCCGGTGCGGAGGAACCGCTCGCGATCGGCTTCGACGTCATCACCGTCGAGGACGGGCGGATCAAGCAGGTGCTGGGCTTTCTCGACAAGATGCCCGGCTGACGCCTACGCGAAGGCCTCCGGCGGCGGGCAGGAGCAGACGAGGTTGCGGTCACCCGCGGCCCCGTCGATCCGCCGCACCGGGGGCCAGATCTTCGCGGCGGTGAAGCCTGCCGGGAAGACGGCGATCTCCCTGCTGTACGGACGATCCCATTCGCCCGCGAGGCAGCGCGCGGTATGCGGGGCGTTCCGCAGCGGGCTTCCGTCCACCGGCCACTCCCCCGCGGCGATCTTCTCGATCTCACTGCGGATCGCGATCATCGCGTCGCAGAACCGGTCGAGCTCGCCGAGGTCTTCGCTCTCGGTGGGCTCGACCATGAGCGTGCCGGCGACCGGGAACGACATCGTCGGCGCGTGGAGGCCGTAGTCGGCCAGCCGTTTGGCGACGTCGTCGACGGTGACACCGGTCCGTTTGGTCAGCGCGCGGAGATCGAGGATGCATTCGTGTGCCACGAGTCCCTCGTGCCCCGAGTACAGCACCGGGTAGTGCTCCGCGAGGCGCTTGGCGACGTAGTTGGCGTTCGCGACCGCGGTCAGCGTCGCGCGCTTCAGCCCTTCGGGGCCCATCATCCGGATGTAGGCCCAGGAGATCGGCAGGATCGACGCGCTCCCCCACGGCGCGGCGCTGATCGGGCCCACGCCGGTGGCCGGGCCCGCTTCCGGCTGCAAAGGATGGTTCGGCAGGTACGGCGCCAGGTGCGCGCGGACGCCGATCGGGCCGACGCCGGGGCCGCCACCGCCGTGCGGGATGCAGAAGGTCTTGTGCAGGTTGAGATGGGAGACGTCGGCGCCGAACCTCCCGTACTGCGCGACCCCGATCAGCGCGTTCAGGTTCGCCCCGTCGACGTAGACCTGGCCGCCCGCGTCGTGCACCAGCGCGCAGACCTCGCGCACGGTGTCCTCGTACACGCCGTGCGTCGAGGGGTAGGTGATCATGATCGCGGCGAGGTCGTCCGCGTGCTCGTCCACAGTGGACTTCAGGTGGCCGAGGTCGATATTGCCCTCGTCGTCGCATTTCACGACGACCACGCGCATCCCCGCCATCACCGCGCTGGCCGCGTTCGTGCCGTGCGCGCTCGACGGGATCAAGCAGACGTCACGGGCCGCGTTCCCGCGTTCGCGATGGTAGGCGCGGATGGCCAGCAGACCGGCGAACTCGCCCTGACTGCCCGCGTTCGGCTGCAGGGAAACCGCGTCGTAGCCGGTGATCCCGGCCAGCCAGCGCTCCAGGTCCCGCACGATGGCGAGCAGCCCGGCCGCGTCCCCGGCGGGCGCGAACGGGTGCAGACCGGCGAACTCGGGCCAGGTGATCGGCTCCATCTCGGCCGTGGCGTTGAGCTTCATCGTGCACGAGCCGAGCGGGATCATGCTCCGGTCGAGTGCGACGTCCTTGTCGGACAACGCCCGCAGGTACCGCAGCAACGCGGTTTCCGAACGGTGCGCGTGGAAGACGGGATGCGTCAGGTACTCGCTCGTGCGGCGCAGATCCGGCGGGAAGCCGTCGGCGGTGTCCGCGTCGAGGGAGTCCACATCGGACACCGCGACGCCGAACGCCTTCCACACCAGGGAAAGATGCTCGCGGGTGGTCGTCTCGTCACAGGCGATGGCGACGTGATCGGCGTCCACGAGCCGGAGGTTGACGCCGAGTTCCCGTGCCGTGCCGACGATCCCGCCCGCGCGTCCGGGGACAGCGACCATGACGGTGTCGAAGAACTCGCAGTGCACCACGTCCACGCCGTTTTCGGCGAGCCCTGCCGCGAGCACGGTGGCCATCCGGTGCGCGCGGTTCGCGATGGCGCGCAGGCCTTCCGGCCCGTGGTACACCGCGTACATCGACGCGATGACCGCCAGGAGCACCTGCGCGGTGCAGATGTTGCTGGTCGCCTTCTCCCGGCGGATGTGCTGCTCGCGGGTCTGCAGCGCCAGCCGGTAGGCGGGCGCGCCGTCGGCGTCCTTCGACACCCCGACGAGCCTGCCGGGCAACTGGCGTTCGAGCCCCTGGCGCACGGCGAGGTACGCCGCGTGCGGGCCGCCGAAGCCCATCGGCACGCCGAACCGCTGCGTCGACCCGATGGCGACGTCGGCGCCGAGTTCACCCGGCGACCGCAACAAGGTCAGCGCCAGCGGATCCGCGGCCATCACCACGGCGGCACCCAGCGCCTTGGCCTCGGTGATGGTGTGGCCCCATTCGCGGACGACGCCGGAAGCGCCGGGATAGGAAAGCAGCACACCGAAGAAGTCACCGCCGAGACCGAGTCCGGTGATGCCCTGCGAGAGATCCGCGGTCACCAGGTCGATGCCGAGCGGTTCGGCACGGGTGCGCAGGACCTCGATCGTCTGCGGCAGCGTGTCCTCGTCGACCACGAACCGCTTCGACTTCGCCTTGCCCGCCCGGCGGACCAGCGTCATCGCCTCCGCCGCCGCGGTCGCCTCGTCCAGCATCGACGCGTTCGCGATCGGCAGTCCGGTCAGGTCGGCGACCATGGTCTGGAAGTTGAGCAGCGCTTCGAGGCGGCCTTGCGAGATCTCCGGCTGATACGGCGTGTACGCGGTGTACCAGGCCGGGCTCTCCAGCACGTTGCGGCGGATCACCGGCGGGGTCACGGTGTCGTGGTAGCCGAGGCCGATCATCTGGACCATGGGCCGGTTGCGCGCGGCCAGCGCGCGGAGTTCGGCGAGCGCCGCGGTCTCGGTGGCGGGCGGCGGCAGGTCCGGCGGGGTGGCGGATTCCCGCAGCGACGCGGGAACGGCCCGCTCGGCAAGGTCATCGAGAGACGTCACGCCGACGACGTCGAGGATGCGCGCGAGTTCCTCCGGGCCGGGACCGATGTGCCGGTCCGCGAAGGGGGTTCCGGATTCGAGAGCGGCCAGAGACACGGGCTCCATCGGGGACCTCCCAGGACGCGGGGGTGAGGCCGGGACGATTGTCCTGGCCCTCCCCACTCTGTCCGTACTCCCGTGGGAGCGCCTGAGAGTTTCGCCCGAGTGTTGAGCCGGACTTGCACCGTCGGCGGGGCCGCCAGGCTGTGACCTGGCGAACCACTTTCCAGAGGCGTCTCGTCCGCGCGGTCCAGGGTGCCTGAGAGGTTCCGGGGAGGACTTGCTCCTTCGGCGCCGAGCTCAACGGTTATCGACTCGGTCTCTCCCGCGCGGATTCGTCGACCGCGGAAGTGAGCCTACCCTGCCGCCGGCGCGGCTTCATGATCAGCCGGTGCGACGTGCGTTACGGCGCTGCGTGAGTTCGTCCGGGGTGACGGTTTCGATCGTGCCGCCGTCGGCGCGTTCGGCCGGGAACTCGTGGATCGTGCCGCTGATCTCCTGCATCGCGCCGCTGACGGCGATACCGAAGACACCCTGACCGCCCTGCAGTAAATCGACGATCTCTTCGGGCGAGGTGCATTCGTAGACGGTGGTGCCATCGGAGAACAGGGTGACCCTGGCGAGATCACGGACGCCGCGCAGGCGCAGATGGTCGACGGCGACCCGGATGTTCTGCAACGAGACACCGGTGTCCAGCAGCCGCTTGACCACCTTCAGGACGAGGATGTCCTTGAACGAGTACAGCCGCTGCGAACCGGAGCCGTGCGCCGTGCGGATACTCGGCGCGACCAGCTTCGTCCTGGCCCAGTAGTCGAGCTGCCGGTAGGTGATCCCGGCGATCTGACAGGCGGCGGGACCGCGGTAACCGACGAGTTCGTCCGGGAGGGAAGAGTCGGGGAACAGCTCGCCCTGCTCGCCGTCTGCGACCGGAACGAGCGGCTCTTGAGGGCTACCAGCCTCGACCACGCCATGCCTCCCCTCGCCCGACCTGGCGGCCGGCGAACAAAGCCGCGCGGACCCATGTGAGCCCGCACCGGAGTGAACCGTCAAGACGGATGCCCCAGACATCCGAATCACACCTTGGCGATTTACCTCCATTGACGGTAAGCGTGTCCGGCAAAGCGGTCAACGCGACGCGCGGTCGGCCTCAAGCTCTTCTTGAGACTTGCCGTGAGCGGTCCCCCGAACGGCCGCAGGCTTGCCACTTTTACTCGGCCGTGTTAATTTTTACTCATGCAAGTAACACCGTCCACGCAAAGTGCCCTGCAAGAGGTGCAGGCAGAACTCGGGCTGTCGGTCACGGAGGCCGCGCGGCGGGCCCAGATCATCAGCGCCACGATCGCGACGATCGCCGAGCTCGGGTACCACAAGACGTCGTTCGCGAAGATCAAGGAGCGGGCCGGGCTGTCCAGCACCCGGATCATCTCTTACCACTTCACCAACAAGGCGGGCCTGATGCAGGCCGTGGTCACCACCGCGACCGGGATGAAGGACAAGTTCCTCGAAGAGCGGACCCAGGGCACGACCGACCGGGCCGGGCTGCTGCGCGGCTACATCGAGTCGGAGATCGCGTTCCTCGGCTCGTACCCGGAACTGGTGCGGGTCATGGTCGAGATGGCTTCGAGCGGATCCGACGCGGAGGGCTGGTTCATGTCGGCCCCGATCGTCGAGGAGTTCCGCACCGGCCGGCTCGAACGCCAGCTACGGCAGGGACAGCGGGAAGGCGCTTTCGGCGATTTCGCGCCGGACGTGATGGCGCTGTCGATCGCGCAGGCCATCGACGGTGTCGCCGCGAAGTTCGCGGCGGATCCGAAGCTGGATCTGGAGCGGTACGGCCGGGAACTGGCGGATCTGTTCACGCGGGCGACCGCGGCCTGAGTGGTGAGTGGTGATGACGGTTCTCACCGTCATCACCACTCACGAGCCGATCACGTATCCGCGCCGCGGAAGTCCTCCGGCGAGACGGAGTCGAGGAACTCGCGGAACTTCTCGACCTCGTCCTCCTGCTCGTCGGGGATGATGAGGCCCGCTTCCTCCAGCACCGCGTCCACGGCGTGGATCGGGACCCCCACCCGCAGCGCCAGCGCCACCGAATCGCTCGGCCGCGCCGAAACCCGGATATCCCCGTCGAAGACCAGTTCCGCGAAGAACGTGCCTTCCTTCAGGTCGGTGATGACGACCTGCTCCAGCTCTCGGCCCAACGCTCCGATGACCTCTTTGAGCAGGTCATGGGTGAGCGGACGGGCCGGGCGGACTCCCTGCTGCTCCAAGGCGATGGCGGTGGCCTCGACCGAGCCGATCCAGATCGGCAGGTAGCGCTCGCCTTCGGTTTCCCGCAGCAACAAGATCGGCTGATTCGCGGGTAACTCCACCCGCACGCCGACGACGCGCATCTCGCTCATCGGGCTTCGCCTCCCTCTCGTGCGCACGGGCTGCAACGCTTGTCTCGACGACCAAGCGACGGCGATCCCGACGCTACCCGTCTTCCGAGCGCTGTGCTCGCTGTCCAGACATTCTCGGTTCGCTCGCGGCAAACCCGACTCTCACGGTACGGCATAGGGTGCCGAACATTCAGTCATTGACAAGTGACCTCACAACGGATTCGGCTCCCCGGAGCCGCTCAGCCGCCCGTGACGGCCCGTATTCCGGCCTTCACCAAGAGCGTATGTAACGCCACGGTCAGCGCGGCGAGCTCGCGGACGACCTCGTCGCCCCTCGCTTGCGCGTCCTCGTCACGGTGTCGATACACCGGGGTCACGATCTGCTCCAGCAGGCCGACTTCGCGGTCGGCCGCGGCCCGGAAGGCACGCAGATGTCTCGGCTCGATACCGAATTCGGTCATCGCCTTCACGGTCTTCGCCACGAGGACCGCGTCGGGGTCGAAGAACCCCGCCGCTCCTGGGCGGACGAGACCGTATTGCCGCAGCTCAGCCAGGGTGGCGGCGTCGATGCCCGCCTGGCGGAGCAGATCTTCCTCGGTCAGTCTCAGCTCGCGGTCGCTCTCGAAATCCCCGGGGGACGGCAGTCCGCCGTTCTCCCCCGGGGCTTCGAGCGAAACGAGTTTCCGCGGCGGCTTGGGCCCCACCGCCGACGGCGCGGCGCCCTGATCCGCCGCGTCCAGCTGTTCCTTGATGACCTTCAGCGGAAGGTAGTGATCCCGCTGGGCGGACAGGACGAACCGCAACCGCTCCACGTCCGCCGGAGCGAACTGCCGGTACCCGGACGGGGTCCGGCCCGGCTGGACCAGACCCTCCGCCTCGAGGAACCGGATCTTGGAGATGGTGACATCGGGAAAGTCGCCGCGCAGCTGTGCCAGCACGGCCCCGATGCTCAACCCATCGCGCTGCGACGCATCCCGATCAGGCCGCCCGGCCGCCGTCACTGTGCCCCCTGGCCCCCGTGACCCGGGCCGGTCAGGAAGACCAGGCGGAACTTGCCGATCTGGACCTCGTCGCCACCGGCGAGGACGGCCTGGTCGACCGGCTCGCGGTTGACGTAGGTGCCGTTGAGGCTGCCGACGTCGATGACGACGAACTCGCCACCCTCACGGCGGAACTCCGCGTGCCGCCGGGAGACCGTGACGTCGTCGAGGAAGATGTCGCTGTCCGGATGCCGTCCCGCACTGGTGGTGTCGCGGTCCAGCAGGAAGCGCGAACCCGCGTTCGGGCCCCGCTTGACGACCAGCAGGGCGGAACCCGCGGGCAGCGCGTCCACACCCTGGACAGGGGCCTCGGCAGCCGGAGGAGCCTCAGTGCCTTCGACGTCGGCCAGGAAGTCGGCCCGGAAGACAGAAGTCCGCTCCGGAGACTGCTCCGGGGGAACGCCGGGCCCGTCGTTCGTGCTCACCTGAGCTCTCCTAACGCATGTGTGTTGCCACTACTCAAGAACGTGTAGAGGACAAACGTACCGTGCCTGATCGAATCTCCGGTCCGCGGCTCCCCCTACTCGGAGCGGACGGCCGCGGCCTGCGGCTATTCCTTGATCAGCGCCTGGTAGGCCTCGGCCTCGAGCAGGGAATCCACCGTGCTCGCGTCGTCGAGGCGGAGCTCGATCAGCCAGCCCTCGCCGTAGGGGTCGCTGTTGATCAGCTCGGGCGACTCGGTCACCGCGTCGTTGACCGCGACCACCTCGCCGTCGAGCGGGGCGAACAGCTCCGAAACGCTCTTGGTCGATTCGACCTCGCCGAACGCGTCACCCGCGCCGACCTGCTTGCCGACCTCTGGCAGCTCGACGAACACCACGTCACCGAGCTGATCCTGCGCGTACTCCGTGATGCCCACGCGCACGAGCCCTCCGTCGCGCACGGAGACCCACTCGTGCTCCTCGGTGTAGCGCAGTTCTTCTGGAGTGGACAACGCCGCTCCCCTTTCTGGGTGCCCTCACTCGAAACCGACGCGCGAAGTTTCGCATCCCGCCGGGTCACGCGCCCGGCGCCTCCCGCAACGCGGGCGTTTCGGCCGAACGCAGCGCTCGCACGGTCTGTACGACGTACAACACGCCCGAATAGACGTACAGCACCGCACCCCAGGCCGTGAAGGCGTACCCGATCGGGCGGGCGATCGCGGCGATGTCGGATCCACCCTGGGTGAGCAGCAGGAACGGGAAGGCGTACATCAGCACGAAGGTGGCGCCCTTGCCGATGTAGGTGACCTCCGGCGGGGCGAAGCCGCGGTGGCGCAGGAGCAGCACGCAGACGCCCAGTACGGCCTCGCGGACGACCAGGGGGACCACCAGCCACCACGGGACGATGTCGCGGATCAGGAAGGCGACGAGCGTCGCGAGGATGTAGAGCCGGTCGGCGGCGGGGTCGAGCAGCTGCCCGAGCCGCGACATCTGGTTGAGCCAGCGGGCGAGTTTGCCGTCGAGCCAGTCGGTGAGCGCGCTGAACACGAGCAGCGCGAGCGCCCAGCCGTCCTCCTTCGGGCCGAGGAGCAGCCACAGGAAGACCGGCACCCCGGCGAGCCGGAGGATCGAAAGCATGTTGGGAACGTTCAGGGCCTGCCGCAGCAAAGAGGGCTCTTCGCTGGTCACGCTCGGTTCGGGGGGCGTACTCACCAGCGCAGCCTATCCAGCGACGGCAGGTCCTCCGGCGTCAGCTGGCCCGGGTGTGGCTCCAGCCGCGGCGTTGCAGGTCCGCGCTGGTCAGCGCCACGGGCCTGCCCCGGTGGTCGGTACCCATCCAGCGGGTGTGCCCGGCGGAACTCTCGAGGACGTACGGGCGGCCGCCGCACCAGACGACGGTGCACGGTGCCGTGGGGGGCAGCTCCGCGCTCGCCGGTGCGGTGGCCTCGAATGACGCGGGATCGTTCTGTTCGTCGGTCTTCATCGCTCTCACGGTTTCGGGTGACGGGGACTGGGACACGCCGGAGCGCTTACTTGTCTTTTCGGCAGAACAGGGGCGGGCGTTAACGGTCCGGCCCGGGATTCGTCCGATCGGTTCGCGACGACAGCGGTGTGTTGTCGCGCCGTGAACGGCATGTTAATTGTCCATAGTGGACAGTTAACCGGCGGTCCTCGCGTACCGCCGCGCCGACGGCGCGATAACCTGCCGCGCATCGAACGTGGCTCAATGCCACGACATCGGGTCCGGCCGGGCCAGAATGGGCCTGCCACGACCGGCCGACGAAAGGATCGCCTTGCCCGTCTCGACGACCACGGGATCGTGGCGGCGCCTGATCGCGGTCTGCGTCGCCGCCGGAACCCTCGCCGCCTGTTCGGGCGAAGGCCCGCCACCGCCTGTCACCTCCACACCGGCTCTCCCGGCGGCCACGTCGCCTTCGAGCCCGTCCAGCGCCTCGGTGCCGCCGATCCCTTCGCAGACCGCGCCGGCTCCGTCTGCTGCCCCGAATCCCGCCCCCAAGCCGAAACCCGCTGAACCGGTACAGGGTTCGTGCGGCACGGTCACCGCGGCGAGCGGGCTGACCCTGCAGGTACTCAACGGGCCGGGGGTCTCGTGCGCGGACGCGACCGGGATCGTCGGCTCGTTCCACAAGAGGATCGCCGGACGCCAGTCCGCCGGCTCGGACGAACCGGTCAGCGAGACCGTCGACGGCTGGCTGTGCGTTTCCGGCGCACCCGCCGCGCAAGGCGGCACCAGTTGCAGCAAGGGCGAGCAGAACGTGTTCGCCGCCGTCGTCCCCGTCGAATGAACCATCCCCGAAAAGAAGGGCCCATGAAAAGCCTCTCCGTACTCCCCGCAGCGGTCGCCGTCATCCTGCTGAGCGGCTGCGGGGCCGACCCTGCCCCCTCGGCCGCGCCCGCGCCGTCCTCCCCCGCTCCCGCCGCCGACCAGGCACTCGCCGCGACGCCATGCGGTGAGATCACCGGGTTCCAGGGCGCGAAGAACAAGGTCGTCGCCCGCGGGAAGACCGAATGCGCCGAAGCGACACAGGTGCTCACGGACTACTTCGCCAAGTTGACGCCCGCCGAAGCCAACTCGCCGCAGGGGCCCGGCCCGGTGGTGATCGGCGCGTGGACGTGCGGGAGCGGGCCGAACGATCCGGTGACGAGTTGCTCGACCGAGGACGAGCGGCAGATCGAAGCGACCCGCTCCTGAGCCTCAGGCACTTCCGGCCGGCCAGGGGTGAGCCACGACTGCCTGTCCACAAAGGACACTTTCGTGACAAGGGCGTCGTGAGTGGCGATTCGGGTCGGCGCGAGGACCGGCGCGGCTTTCCTTTCGGGCTACAGCGTCAACCACGCTTCGCGGTCGCGTTCCCCGACAAGGAGATAGGCCGGCCGGTAGCCGGGCGGGACCACGAAACAGACCAGCCCCGAGGTGCCGTCGAAAGTGCCCGGAGCGCCCGCGCAGCCATCGACGCGCCGCGGTTCGCCGTGCGCGTCGGCGGACAGCTTCAGCGTGGTGTCGCCCAGCCCGGCCGCCTCGACCCGAAGCGCGAGCACCCGGAAGTCGCTCAACCACGCGGCGGCTCCTTCAGGCGGCTCCGGCACGATGCCGGTCACGCGCAGGGACAGTCCCCCGGCAACGACGGTCCCTCCTCGTCCGACCGCCGGCGGATCCCCGGCCTCACGACCGTACTTCCACAGATCCAGGACCGGACGTCCCGTCGCGTGATACGCCGTCCTGCCGAAGCCGACCGGTGTCAGCACGGCGAACGCGGCCAAGGCGGCACCGGCCAGGAGTACCGGGATCGCCCGGGGTGTCCCCAGTCGCGACGACAGCGGCCGGCGTAGCCGCCACACGGCCACGACGCCGAACGCCAGGAGCAGGCCGCCCAGTGCCATCGCCACGGTCTTCTCCCAGGGGTGATGGGCTCCCACCTCGGCGGTCGCGCCGCGCACGGACAGCACCCGGTCCGTCAGCGAGGAAAGGCGGGCGACCACGGGCTCCCCGCGGCGGAATTCCCCATTCACCGGTAGTTCGATCACGCGACGGTCTTCGGTGATCGCCCGGACCTCATAGGTGGTGTGCGGGCCGTTCTGTCCTTCCGTGATCGTGAAGTCCGACTCGCTGACCACCGCGCGCACGACGTGGGTCCCGCCCAGCCCCTCGGCGGCCCATCGGCCGACGAAGGCCGCGAGCAACCCCAGCACGATCCCGAGCACGGCCAAGCCCGCCACAGCCCGGGTCCGCTGCTCACTGTCTCGGGACTTTTCCTGGAATATCACCGATCACCCCCGCACGGTCGCTCGAGGGTAGGCATCGGCCAGAACAGCCGGGCACAGGATTTATGCCGACAAGATCTTCTTCGGGCCTCTTGTCACACCGAGTAAGAGTCGTCTAGACTCAAACTATGCTCACCAGGGACGAAGCCGTGATGGCGATCGAGAACGCGGCCGAAGCGACGGCCCTGTTCGACACCGACCCGCGGCTCGCTCACCGTCACTACCGCGCACTCGCCGCCGCGCTTCACCCCGACCGGAATCCCGGCGACTCACGCGCCCACGAGGCGTCCGCGACCCTCAATCGCCTTTATGACGAGTGGAAACGCGGCCGCGGCCAGACGGTCACCACGGCGACGTCGGCCTACCCGCTCACCCGTCCGCACGCGGTGGGCAGTATCGCGACCACGTACCGCACCACCGGACCGCATCTGGTCAAACTCGTCCGCGACCCGGCGCTGAACCCACTGATCCACGCCGAGTGGACGGCGTTGCGCACACTCGACGCCTTCACTGAGCGTCACCGATGGCTGCGCCCCTACTATCCGCGGCTGCTCGACACCTCGGGTCCGGTGGCGCGGGGCGAGCGGGCGTTCAGCGTCTTCGAGCCACTCGTCGACGGGTTCCTCACTCTCGCCGACGTGGGGAAAGCCTTCCCGGACGGTCTCGACGGCCGCGACTACGCCTGGATGCACCGGCGTCTCCTGCGCGCCGTGGCGGGAGCGCACCGGGCGGGCGTCGTCCATGGCCATCTGACCGCGGACAACGTGCTGGTCCATCCCGGCAGGCACGGCATCGTCCTGATCGGCTGGTCCTTCGCCGTCGAAGACGGTGCGCTCCCGCTGGCGGTGGACAACTCCGCCGACTATCCACCCGAAGTCCACAAAGGACTGCCGATGACCCCGGCCACCGACGTGCACATGCTCCACCGGCTGATGCTTTCCCTGCTGGCACCCGGAGAAACCCGCCAACGCGAGTTCGCCAGGTGGTGCACCCAGGAAGCCCCCGGACAACGGCCCGACGCCGTCGATCTGCTCGACGAATACGACGACCTGATCGGCGAGCTGTACGGCCCCCGCACCTTCCGACCCTTCACCATCCCCGAGACAGGAGCCTGACCATGGGACACGGACACTGGGACGACAACGCCTACGCCGCCGCGAAAACCTTCCGCGCGGCCAAGGGCGAGGACGATTTCGGCTACACCGCCGGCCTCCGCTCGAAGCCCGCGAAAGAGTGGAAGGTCGCGCCCGCGCTCGATCCGCTGAACGCCGTCCGGGAATGCCGGGATTCGGCCGAGCACGCCGATTCGACGCCGATCGCGGTGCTGTTCGACGTCACCGGCTCGATGCGCCGGGTACCGCGGGTCATGCAGGGAAAGCTCGGCAAACTGCACGGATTGCTGAAGCGCCGCGGCTATCTGGCCGATCCGCAGGTCCTGTTCGGCGCGATCGGCGACGCGGACAGCGACCGGGTGCCGTTGCAGGTCGGGCAGTTCGAGTCGGACAACCGGATGGACGAGCAGCTGCGCACGATCTTCCTCGAAGGCGGTGGCGGCGGGCAGAAGAGCGAATCCTACGAACTGGCCGCCTATTTCATGGCACGGCACGTGGTCACCGACGCGTGGCGGAAACGCGGCCGCAAGGGCTACCTGTTCCTCATCGGCGACGAGCTGAACAAGCCCGCGCTGGAGGCACGCCATCTCCGCCGGGTGATCGGTGACGACGTGCGGGAGGACATCGATCCCGCGTCGGTGTACCGGGAGCTCGCCCGCAAGTGGCATGTCTACTTCGTGCTGCCGAACCAGTCTTCGTACTACAACGACCCGGAGATCGGCGAACACTGGAGCGGCCTGCTCGGCCAGAACTTCCTCAAACTCGACGACCCCGGCGCGGTGTGCGAGCTGATCGCGGCCACCATCGGGGTGGAGGAGCAGGTCGTCGACGTCGACCGGGCGCTCGCCGATCTCGCGGACATCGGTTCGGCCGCCGAAAGCGCGGCGGTCGGCAAGGCACTGGCGAGGCTCGGAAGCCGGACGGTCGTCACCTCGGCGGTGCCCGAGCCCGGCGGTCCGGACCACGTGGTGCTGCGATGAGTCTCCTGGACGGGCACGTGGTGGTGGTCGGGCTCGGTTTCGGCGACGAAGGCAAGGGAGCCGTGGTCGACGCGCTCTGCGCCGACCGGCCCACCACCGCCGTCGTCCGGTTCAACGGCGGCGCGCAAGCCGCGCACAACGTCGTCGAGAGCGGACGGCACCACACGTTCAGCCAGTTCGGGGCGGGCACCTTCGCGGACGTGCCCACCCATCTGTCGCGCTTCGTCCTGGTCGAACCGTTCGCGCTGGCCGCCGAAGCCCGGCAGCTCGAAACCGTCGGCGTCGCGGATCCGTTGTCGATGCTGAGCGTCGACGGACGAGCGCTGCTGACCACCCCGTTCCACATTCACGCCAACCGGGCGCGGGAGGACGCCCGCGGCGCGAAACGGCATGGCTCGTGCGGGAAAGGCATCGGCGAGACCGTCTGGTACTCGCTGCTGTCCGGGGCCGCCCCGGGTGACCGGGTGGAGAACCAGGAGGTGATCGGGACACCGGGCGAAGCGCCCACGGTCGCCGACTGCGCCCGGCCGTCGGTGCTGCGGCGCAAACTGGACGCGCTCGCGCGGTTCTACGCGCCGCTCGCCACCCCGCCGCACGGAGTGGGCGAGCTGGTTGCCCTGTACCGCGATTTCGCGGACGCGGTGCGGATCACCGAAGGCGACGAGACGGGACGGCTCGCCGACAACGGCCGCGTGGTCTTCGAGGGAGCGCAGGGGGTTCTCCTCGATCAGCACCACGGATTCCATCCGCATACGACGTGGTCCACGACCACCCCGCACAACGCCCGCACGCTGCTGGGCGGGCGTCCGCACACCGTGCTGGGCGTGACGCGGACGTATCTCACCCGGCACGGCGCGGGGCCGCTTCCCACCGAGTCCGCTTCCGTGCTCGCCCGTTTTCCCGAGGCGCACAACGGCACCGGGGAGTACCAGGGCGCGTGGCGGGCGGGGCATCTCGACGCGGCGCTGCTGGACTACGCGATCGCGGCCTGCGAAGGCGTGGACGCGTTCGCGGTGACCCACCTCGACGCGGCGGGGCTGAAGGTCGTGCCGGGGGACGGCTCCCCCGCCGTCGACCTGCCGGATCCGCTGGCCTGGTTCGGTGCCCGGCTGCCGGTGGCCGTCGCCGGGTACGGCCCGGACAGGGCCGGTTACCGGGTCACGGAAGCAAGGTCGACAATCTACGCGTGATCGACTCGACTCCGGTGTCCGTCGACGTGCTGGTGGTGCGGTTCGACCCCGGCGCGCGAACCGTCCTGCTGGGAATCGCGCCGCGTGCCGCCGAGCCGTTCGAAGGGGAACTCGCCTTGCCCGGGGTGCTGCTCGGGCTCGGGGAACGGCTGAGGGACGCCGCGGGCCGGGCGGCGGTCACCAAACTCGGGCTGCCTTCGGACGCGCTCTCGGCGACGGGCCAGCTCATCACCTTCGACGAGCCGAATCGAGACCCTCGTGGTCCGACCCTCTCCATCGCCTTGTGGGCCACCACGGATCCCGCGCTCGACGAGCACGGGACCGTGGTGTGGACTCCGCTGGACGCGGTGCCGCCGCTGGCGTTCGACCACGACCGGATCGTGGCGGACTGCCGCCCGCTGCTGGCCGACCGGCTGTGGCGGGACGTCGCTTTCACCGCCGGGCTGCTAGGGCCGACCTTCACCACCGCGCAAGCTCTCGACGCGACCGAAGCGCTGACCGGGGACCGCCCCTATCCGGCCAATCTGGGCCGGATCATGGAACGGGTCCCCGGGTTGCGCAGGACCACCGAGCACGCGGCCGCCCTCCCGAAAGGAGGACGGCCGCCTTCGCTCTGGCGCTGGGAGTGACGGGTCAGATCCCGCAGGAGGACGCCGACCAGAACCGGCTGGACCGGTGCGCCACATGCGTGTGATCGTCGTGGCCGGGGTAGCCCGGTCCGAGGATCTCGCTGAACCCGTGGTTGCGAGCCTGCTTCGCCAGCCCGCAGAAGCCCTGCGAACCCGCGCCGAGGTCGACCGCGTCCCCGTAGAGGTGACGGCTGTTCGTCGCCCCGCCGACCGCGTTGTTGCAGGCGACGCTGCGGAAGCCGCCGTTGACGTCGATCGGCCGGTCGCCCATGGCGTGCCGCATCGCCTGCAACTTCCACATCGACACGAGCGCGTTGGCCTTCGCCGTCGCGGCCGGGACGTTGCCGCCCGACCAGTCCGAGTTGCACCGGTTCAGTTCCGCGTAGGTGAAGTTGACCGGCGTGCAGTCGTCGTCCTGCAACTCGTAGATCTTCGCGAACGTGGCCGATCCGGCGATGCCGTCCGCGCCCAGCCCGTACGCCTGCTGGAACCGGGTGACGGCGGCCTTGGTACCCGCGCCGAACTGGCCGTCGAGGGCCAGCACTCCGCCGTAACCGGGGTAACCGGCGACCCGGATCTGCAGCTGCCGGACGTCGTCGCCGGAGGCGCCCTCGGACAGGGTGCGCCCCCAGGTGTAACAGGCGTCGGCGGCGGCGACGTCGCCCGCCGTCACCGGGCCCGGATCGGCGGCGGCCGGAGCGGCCACCGCGGTGCCGAGCCCGGCCACGAGGGCGAGCATCGGCAGGAGAAGACGAATGCGCATGACAGGAACACCTTTCAAGGCAGGGAAGGTGAGTCCCGTGACCCCCACGGGATGTCAACGATTCACTACCTCGGAGGCTAACGCGTCTTCAGGTGCCGCACTGTGGTTCGTTCGACCCACACGGCCGCCGGGCGCCGGGGTCCGAGTGGCGCGTGAAGGCCCCCTTACCTCGGCTGAGCCGAGGGAAGGGGGCCTTCACGCGCACCTGTTATGACTGGTCAGCTCTTCAGCTGCGGAAAGTCCTCTTCGCGGAACTCCCCCGCCGGCCGCTCGCCGGTTTCGGTCTCGCGGCCCCGCAGCTCGACCCGGCGGATCTTGCCGGAGATCGTCTTCGGCAGTTCCGCGAACTCCAGCCGCCGGATCCGCTTGTACGGCGCCAAATGCTCACGGCAGAAGGCCAGGATGGACACCGCGGTCCCGGCGGTCGGCTCATGCCCGTCGGTGAGGACGACGTACGCCTTCGGCACCGCGAGCCGGATCGGGTCGGGCGCCGGGACCACGGCCGCCTCGGCGACGGCTGGGTGTTCCAGCAGGACGCTTTCCAGTTCGAACGGCGAGATCCGGTAGTCCGACGCCTTGAAGACGTCGTCGGTCCGGCCCACGTAGGTGATGTAGCCGCGTTCGTCGATCGACCCGACGTCGCCGGTGTGGTAGAAGCCGTTCGCGAAGGCCGCGGCGGAGCGTTCCTCGTCGTCCGCGTATCCGGTCATCAGCCCGACCGGGCGCTTGTCCAGGTCCAGACAGATCTCGCCCTCTTGCGCGCGCTCACCGGTGACCGGGTCGACGAGCGCGACCGTGAACCCGGGCAGCGGGCGGCCCATCGACCCCGGCACGACCTCCTGGCCGGGAGTGTTGGCGATCTGGACGCTGCTCTCCGTCTGGCCGAAACCGTCGCGAATCGTGACGCCCCAAGCCTTTCGGACCTGGTCGATCACCTCGGGATTGAGCGGCTCACCCGCGCCGACCACCTTGCCCGGCGGGGTCTTCAGCACGGAAAGGTCCGCCTGGATCAGCATCCGCCACACCGTCGGCGGGGCGCAGAAACTGGTGATGCCGCAGCGCTGCATCTGCGCCATCAGGGAAACCGCGTCGAAGCGCGCGTAGTTGTAGAGGAACACCGTCGCCTCGGCGTTCCAGGGTGCGAAGACGTTGCTCCACGCGTGTTTCGCCCAGCCCGGCGAGGAGATGTTGAGGTGGACGTCGCCCGGTTCGAGGCCGATCCAGTACATGGTGGACAGATGGCCGACCGGGTACGAGACCTGCGTGTGCTGCACCAGTTTCGGCTGCGCGGTCGTACCCGAGGTGAAGTACAGCAGGAGCGGGTCGTCCGCCGCGGTCGGCCCGTCCGGGGTGAACTCGTCCGGCTGCTCGTAGGCGTCCACGAAGGACTGCCAGCCCTCGACCCGCTGGCCGACGGCGATCCGGGTGTAGCCACCGTCGACGTTCTCGAACTTGTACGCGTCGGCGGAGCGGATCACCACGTGTTTCGCCGCGCCCCGCTCGACCCGGTCGGTGAGGTCCGCCGGGCCGAGCAGGGTCGAGGCCGGGATGATGACCGCGCCCAGTTTGATCGCGGCGAGGATCGTCTGCCACAGCTCGCCCTGGTTGCCCAGCATCAGGATCAGCCGGTCGCCCCGGCGGACGCCGAGTGAGCGCAGCCAGTTCGCGACCTGGTTCGACCGGCGGGCCATCTCCGGATAGGTCCAGCGGTTCTCGGCGCCGTCCTCTTCGACGATCCACAGCGCGTACCGGTCCTGATTGGCCGGATCGGCCGCGATGACGTCGAACCAGTCCAGCGCCCAGTTGAACTCGGCGGGCCGGGGCCAGGTGAACTCGCGATACGCGGTTTCGTAGTCCTCGCGATGGGTCTGCAGGTAGTCCCGCGCCTCGCGGAACGTGCGGTGTGCCTCCGAAGCGCTCACGTTCGTCCTCCTGGTCCGCCGGGTGGCCGCGGGTTCTTTCTACTCTCCCTTGAACTCGGGCGCGCGCCGCTCGAGAAACGCCTGCACGGCCTCGGCGAGGTCCTTGCTCGGCAGGAACGCGGCGTTCCAGGCCGAGACGTAACGCAGGCCCTCGGCGACCTGGCGTTCGGTGTTGGCCGAAAGGACGTTCTTGGTGCCCTGTACGACCAGCGGCGGGTTGGCGGCGATCTCCTGCGCCATCTTGCGCGCTTCGGCCAGCAGCGTCTCCTGGTCCGCGTAGACGTCGTTGACCAGGCCGATCTTCTCCGCACGGGCGGCGTCGACGTCCTTGCCGGTCAAGGCCAGTTCGCGCAGGTGCCCCTCACCGATGATCGGCGCGAGCCGCTGCAGGCTGCCGAGGTCGGCGACGATCGCGACCTTGACCTCCCGCACGCTGAACTTCGCGTCCGCGCTCGCCAGCCGCACGTCGGCGGCCGCGATCACGTCGACGCCACCACCGATGCACCAGCCGGAAACGGCCGCGATGACCGGTTTGCGGCATTCGGCGATCGAGGACACGCTCGCCTGCAGGGTCTTGACCTCGTCGAGGAACTTCGTCCGCGGGCCGGCGAGCGCGTCGCCGCCGAGCATTTCGCCCCAGCTGGGCATCATCGCCGGCAGGTCGAGCCCGTAGGAGAAGTGTTTGCCGCCGCCGGTCAGCACGACCGCCCTGACCTGGGGGTCCGCGTCGAGCGCGCGGAAGACGATCGGCAGCTCGCGCCAGAAGTCGGGGCCCATCGCGTTGCCCTTGGACGGGCCGAGCAAGGTTACTTCGGCGACGTGCCCGTCGATCTCCACCTTGAGCGAAACGAGATCGGGAAGACTGTCAGCTGTAGCGGTCATGGGGTCATCTTGACTCATGACATTGACAGCCTGCCAACGGCCACTGTGCCCGAGGGGGCCCGAGATGCTTTCCTGGTACTACCGAGTACTACCGGCGAGTACACGATGATGGACGAAGGACGGTGGGAGATGAGCCCGGCCAGTAGCGCCACCGCGGTCGCCGACCTGCCCGCACTGATCCCCGGACGGAAGCGGGAACGCTCTTCCCGGCCGATCGAGCTGTCGGGGTCCTTCACTCATGAAGGGCACCGGCTCGCCTACACCGAGTTCGGCTCGGGCGACCGGGTGGTCGTGCTCACCCACGGCATCATGCTGACCAGGCGGATGCACGCCCCGCTCGCCCGCAGGCTGGCGCGCGCCGGCTTCCGGACCGTGACCCTCGACCTGCTCGGTCACGGCGACTCGGACCGGCCGACCGACTCGTGGCTGTACTCGATGCCCGCGTTCGCGGAGCAGACCGTCGCGCTGCTCGACCATCTGGAGATCGACTCCGCGGTCGTCGGCGGGACGTCGCTGGGGGCCAACGTCGCGCTCGAAGTGGGGGTCGCCGCGCCCGGACGCGCGCTCGGCCTGATCGTCGAGATGCCCGTGCTGGACAACGCGATCGTCGCCGGGCTGATCACGTTCACACCCTTGCTCATGGCGGCCCGGTTCCTGCCGGTGACCGTGCAGGGGGTGGCGCTGGCCGCGAAACTCGTCCCGCACGGCAACCAATGGGTCGACGTGGTCACCGACACACTGTCCCAGCAGCCCGCGTCGATGGCCGCGCTCCTGCACGGCGTGCTCTTCGGCCGGATCGCGCCACCCAAGTCGATCCGGCGGAAGATCGAGACCCCGGCGCTGGTCATCGGGCACGAACGCGACCCGATCCATCCCTTCGGCGACGCCGACACGCTGGCCGCGGACATGCCGGCCGCCGAGTTCGTCCAGGCGAGGAGCCCGGTCGAGCTGCGGTTCGACCCGAGCCGCCTGACCGAGGCCATCGCCGAGTTCTCGGCGCGCTGCCATGACCGTTGAACCGGCGGCGACCCGGGACACGGGCGCGGAGGAGCTGCGGACCGAACGGCTGCTCCTTCGCCGTCCCACGCCCGAAGACCTAGACGCGATCTACGCCCTCCACACCGATCCGGAGGCCTGCGCGCACAACCCCTCGGACATGGTGGAGACCCGCAAGGACGCGGAACTGCTGCTGCTCCGCTGGTCGCACCAGTGGGACCGGTACGGCTTCGGGTACTGGACGGTCCGGCGGCAGGATTCGCCGGAGCCGATGGGGTTCTGCGGGGTGAAGATCGTCGGCTACCGGCGACACGCGGTCCTGAACCTCTTCTACCGGTTCTTCCCGTCCTCCTGGGGTGCCGGATACGCCAGCGAGGCCGCCACCGCCGCGGTGGACTGGGCGCGTGCCCACCGGCCGGACGACCTCGTCATCGCCCGCGTCCGGCCGGAGAACATCGCGTCACAGCGGGTCGCCGTCCGGGCCGGTCTGATCCGGGCCAGCGACTTCGACACCCCAGGCGACGACGGGGCCGACTGGTTCTACATCTCCGACTGGGATCAGGAGAGCTGAGCCAGCCCCGCCACCGGGCCGAAGACGATCACCGCGGGCGGCCGCACCCCGGCCGCGGCCGCGTCATCGACCACACTGTCCAAAGTGGATCGAAGAACCCGCTGCGTGCGCATCGTGCCGTCTTCGATGATCGCGACCGGCGTGTCCCCTGGCCGCCCCTCCAGGAGCGCCTTCGTGAACAGCGGAAGGCGTTCCACGCCCATCATCAGCACGATCGTGCCGCGCATCTTCGCCAGCAGATCCCAGTCCACCAGTGACTTCTCGTCGTCCGGCGCCACGTGCCCGGACACCACCACGACCTCGTGGGCGACCCCGCGGTGGGTCACCGGGACGTCCGCGGCGGCGGGCACGGAGAACGCGCTCGTGATACCGGGGACCATCGTCACCGGGATACCCGCTTCGGCGCAGGCGAGGACCTCTTCGAAGCCGCGGCCGAACAGGTACGGGTCGCCGCCCTTGAGCCGCACGACGAACTTGCCCGCCTTGGCCCGGTCGATCAGCGTGGAGTTGATCACGTCCTGGCTGGCGGCGCGGCCGTACGGGATCTTCGCGGCGTCGACGATCTCGACCTCGGGTGAGAGCTCGTCGAGCAGTTCGCGCGGGGCGAGCCGGTCGGCGACGACGACGTCGGCCCTGGCGAGGAGACGGCGGCCGCGGACGGTGATCAGTTCCGGGTCGCCGGGGCCACCGCCCACCAGCGCGACGCCGGGAAGGTCGCCGTGGGCCTCCGGCACACGGCCGTCGGCGACGGTGCCGTCACGGAGGCCGTCGAGAATGCTGTCCCGGACGGTGGCCGACCGCAGCGGCTCGCCACCGGAAAGGACGCCGACCAGCAGTCCGCCGTGCCTGCCCGAGGCAGGCGTGACCGCGCTGCCGAGGTCTCCGTCGTCGGCACGGACGCAGAACACGCGCGCACGCTCGGCCTCGGCGCAGACGGCGGCGTTGACCTCGGGGTCGTTCGTACACGCCAGCGCGTACCAGGCGTCGGCGAGGTCGCCTTCGGTGTAGCGGCGCTCATGCCAGACGATCTCCCCCGCGTCGGCCATGGCGCTCACTGACGGCGTCGTATGCGGTGAGACCAGTTCGACCCGCGCGCCGGCGCCGATCAACCGCGGCAGGCGGCGCTGGGCGACCGTCCCGCCACCGATCATCACGACACGACGGCCGGCCAGGTCGAGGCCGGAGAGGTAATGCGGGTCATCCATGCGGGGCAGTGTAAGGATTCAGTGGCCCGGACCGCGATCCGAGTGAGAACCGCCTCAGCGTTCCAGCAGGGCCAGCAGCCCGGTGTTGCCGAACATCCTGGCCGCGTCGATCGCGGACGGCTCCCCCGCCGCCGGGTCCGCACCGCCCGCGAGGAGCGCTTTCACGACCTCGGGTTCGTTCTTGAAGACCGCGCCGGCGAGCGGGCTCTGGCCGCGGTCGTTCTCCCGGTTCGGATCGGCGCCGCGCTCGATCAGCGCCGCGACGGTCTCCGCGTGGCCGTGATAAGCGGCGAGCATGACCAGCGTGTCACCCCTGTCGTTGGTCAGATTCGCCGAGACGCCCGCGTCGACGTACGCGGCGAGATCCGCTGTCGCCCCCGATCGGGCGAAGCCGAACACCTTCGCCCACAGCGCCAGCAGTTCGGGATCGAATTCCTCGGCCTGCCCGGGGTTCTCCGTCATGGCGCCGATTCTCCCACAGGGGCCGCGGTCCGGGCGGTGCGTGAACACCGCCCGGACCTCAGGCCTCAGCGGCCGGCGTTGGGGTAGGGAAGCAACGCCATCTCACGGGCGTTCTTGATCGCCGTCGCGACCTGTTTCTGCTGCCGCGGCGTCAATCCGGTGACCCGGCGGGCGCGGATCTTGCCCCGGTCGGAGATGAACTTCCGCAGCAGGTCGACGTCCTTCCAGTCGACCTCGGTGATCTTGTTGGCGTGCAGCAGGTTCGTCTTGCGCTTGAGGGGGCGGTCCCGGGTCGGTCGTGCCATCGCCCTCACCAGCTCGACTTCGTGACGCCGGGCAGTTCGCCACTGTGTGCCATCTGCCGCATCCGGACGCGGGAGAGCCCGAATTTCCGCAGGTAGCCGCGCGGGCGACCGTCGGCGGTGTCGCGATTGCGGATCCGGGTCGCGCTGGCGTCGCGCGGCATCGCCTGCAGCGCGGACACCGCGGCGGCCTTCTCCTCCGGCGAAGCGGACGGCGAGGCGATGGTGGCCTTCAGCGCACGCCGTCGTTCGACGTAGCGGGCGGCGATCACCTTGCGCTGTTCGTTCTTGGCGATCTTCGACTTCTTGGCCATCAGCGCTCCTCCTTGAACTCGACGTGCTTGCGCGCTACCGGGTCGTATTTGCGCAGCACCATGCGGTCCGGGTCGTTCCGGCGGTTCTTCTTCGTGACGTAGGTGTAGCCGGTGCCGGCGGTCGAGCGGAGCTTGATGATCGGCCGGATGTCGGTGCTCTTGGCCATCAGAGCTTCACCCCTTTCGCGCGAAGTTCGGCCACCACGGCCTCGATCCCCCGCTTGTCGATGGTCTTCATGCCCTTCACCGAGACCCGCAGCCGGACCCAGCGCCCTTCGCTCGGCACGAAGTACCGCTTGGCCTGCAGATTCGGCTCCCAGCGCCGGGACGTGCGGCGATGCGAATGCGACACCTGCTTCCCGTAGCCCGGCTTGCGGCCGGTGACCTGGCACACGGCGGACATACACCCTCCCGAGTTGATATCGGTTGTCGTTTTCATTTACTCTACACAGCCGAACCAGAACGCCCTCGACGCCCCGGAGCTTCAGTGACCGACAACCCCCGCGTGCCCCTCGTCCTGATCAGTGGCCTCGCACCGGGACCCAACGCCGACCTCGCCGAGCGGTTGCGCCTAGCCGAGCCCGGCACCGCCGTTGTGCATCACGACCTGAGGCAGATTCACTCCGGAGTGGTCAAGCGGCGGATCCGGCTGGCCGATCGCGACCAGCTGACGATCCTCGAACTGGCGCACGGCTGCGTGTCGTGCACGCTGCGCGAAGATCTGCTGCCGCTGCTGCGCAAGCTCGCGGAAATGCCGCAGGTGCGGCGCATCGTGGTCCGGCTCGACGAGGCCATGGAGCCCGAACCGGTCAGCTGGGCGCTGCGGAACGTCCTCGTCGGCGACCGGCCGGTGATCGAGGACGTAGACCTGAGGGCCGTCCTGACCGTCGTCGACTGTGCGGGCTGGCTCGCCGACGCCACCGGTGACGAGACGCTGACCGAGCGGAACCTGCAGGCCAGTCCCGAGGACGAACGCACGGTCGCCCAGGTCGCGCTCTCCCAGGTGGAATTCGCCGACCTGCTCGTCCTCGCCGGAGCGGCGACCGACGCCTGGTCCGCGGCGAAGGCCTCGGCCGTACTCGACCGGGTCGCGCCGTCCATCCCCCGGATCGAACTGTCCGCGGTGGACGGGAAGACCGTGCTCGACGCCGTCCCGGCCGGAGCCCGGCGCGGCGAGGTCACCGACATGCACGGACCGCTGCTGTACGGCCAGCCGCCGCTGCACACCGACTGCGGGATCGGGCTGCTCACCTTCACCGCGCAACGCCCGTTCCACCCGGAGCGCCTGCACGACGCGATCGACGTCCTGCTCGACGGCGTCGTCCGGAGCCGGGGCCGGCTGTGGGTGGCGAGCCAGCCGGACATGGCGCTCTGGATCGAGTCGGCGGGCGGTGGCCTCGGCGTCGGGCACGCGGGCCCGTGGCTCGCCGCCGAAGACGGACCGGACTGGGCCGACGTCTCCCCCGAACGCCGCACCCTCGCCTCCCTGCGCTGGGACCCGCTGTTCGGCGATCGCGCGCAGGAACTCGTCGTCGTCACCGATCAGGCCACCCCCGACGAGGTCGAAGCGGCCCTGCGCGGGGCGCTGCTGACCGACGAGGAACTCGCCGCAGGCGAGCAGGAATGGCTCCGCTACCCGGACCCGTTCGGCGAGTGGCACGAAGAACCGTGTGAAGACACGGAAATCGACCCCGAGAAGCACGACGTGAACGTGTCGAACCGAAAGGACGAAACGCAGTGAAACCAGGTATCCACCCCGACTACCACCCGGTGGTGTTCAAGGACCTCTCCACCGGGGACGCCTTCCTGACGCGGTCCACCGCCACCTCCGAGCAGACCATCGAGTGGAGTGACGGCAACACCTATCCGGTGGTGAACGTCGAGATCAGCTCGTGGTCGCATCCGTTCTGGACCGGCAACCAGCGGATCATGGACAGCGCGGGCCAGGTCGAGAAGTTCCACCGCCGCTACGGCCGTCGTGGAGGTTCGAAGTAATGGCCGTCCCGAAGCGGAAGATGTCGCGCAGCAACACCCGGTCCCGGCGCTCGCAGTGGAAGGCCGCCGTACCGGATCTGGTGCCGATCAAGGTGAACGGCGAGACGAAACTGGTGCCGCGCAGGCTGATGAAGCATTTCCATGAAGGTGGGAAGTGACGACGCCGGTCACGGTGCTGTCCGGGTTCCTCGGCGCGGGGAAGACGACCGTGCTCAACCACGTCCTCGCCAACCGCGAAGGGCTGCGGGTGGCGGTGATCGTCAACGACATGAGCGAGGTCAACATCGACGCCGCGCTGGTGCGGGACGGGAACAGCCTGTCCCGCACCGAAGAGCGGCTCGTCGAGATGACCAACGGATGCATCTGCTGCACCCTGCGCGACGACCTGCTGGAAGAGGTCTCGCGGCTCTGCGCGGACGACCGGTTCGACTACCTGCTCATCGAATCGAGCGGGATCTCCGAGCCGATGCCGGTGGCGGCGACGTTCTCGTTCGCCCGTGAGGACGGCGCCACCCTGCTGGACACCGCACGTCTCGACACGATGGTGACCGTGGTCGACGCGGTGAACTTCGAGCGGGAACTGGCTTCGGGCGACGCGCTGACCGAACGCGAACTGGACCAGTACGAGGGCGACGAGCGGACGGTCAGCGATCTGCTGATGGACCAGATCGAGTTCGCCGACGTCCTCCTGCTGAACAAGGCGGATCTCGTCCCGGACTCCTCCCTCGAACGGCTGACAGCGGTGCTGCGACGGCTGAACCCCGCCGCGGAAGTGGTCGTCTCGACGCACGGCCGGGTTCCGCTGGAGCGACTGCTCGGTACCGGGCGTTACGACGTCGAGCGGGCGCAGGAAGCACCCGGCTGGGTGGCCGAACTCAACGGTGACCACGTGCCGGAGACCGAGGAGTACGGGATCTCCAGCGTGGTCTTCCGTGCCGGGCGGGCGTTCGACCCGGAACGGCTGTGGGACTTCGTCGAACGGCTCGATTCCGGCGAGTACGGGACGGTCCTGCGGTCGAAGGGGTTCTTCTCGCTGGCGTCGCGGCCCGGGGTGACCGGGTTGTGGTCGCAGGCCGGGTCGGTCGCCCGGTTCGAGCCGCAGGGTGTCGAGGACGCGCCGAGGCAGGAACTCGTGTTCATCGGGGTGGGCCTGGAGAAGGACGCCCTGCTGGACGCGCTTCGGTCGTGTCTGTCCAGTGTGGACGACTTGGCCGGGGTGGATCCGTTTCCGGAGTGGGAAGCGGTGCACGTCCACTGAAGTGTCATGAGGGGTCTCCGTAGGACACTTTTCGTCCTATGGGGACCCCTCTGACACACGCGGGCGTCAGTGATCGTCGTAGTGGTCCCCGTGCGCGGCGTGGCGATGGCCGTCGTGCAGGTAGTCGACATGGTCGCCGTGCGGCACCGCGACATGGCCGCAGCCCTCGCCGTGGGCGTGGTCGTGCCCCTGATGCGGGACGTGGTCGCCGGTCTCGCACTCGTCGTAGTGCCCGTCGTGGGGCCGGTGCAGATGCCCGTCGTGCACGTAGTCGACGTGGTCGCCGTGGGGCACGGCGACGTGGCCGCATCCTTCACCGTGGGCGTGGGTATGGCCGGCGTGTTCGGTGTGCGCGGCGGTCATGACCGGGTCCTTTCTGAACGATCTTGCCTGATCAGGCGGACCGTAACACCGGCCCCTCCCGCCCAGCAGCGCTCTCACCCGACCGAGTGGCCGCACCGTGCTCAGGCCGGACCCGTCGTGATGGACCCGGCGGGCCCACGCAAAGGGGCCTCAACCGTCCACACAGGACACGTCACAAGATGAATGCGCCCGGTTTGGGCAAGTTGCACGGTTTCGCGAGGGGGTCGCGAGTGGCGAATAGGGCTATTGAGAGGTCAGGCAAATGTGGCGTATGGGTCCGGTAGCGGCCGGGCCGTGAAGGACTCCTTGAGGGACTCAGAGTCCCTCAAAGTTCCCCTCACCCGGCACGGAAGGCCATCACGAGCCTCAACAGCACCACCAGTCACAACGGCCGCGCGTGAAGGCCCCCTTCCCTCGGCTGAGCCGAGGGAAGGGGGCCTTCACGCGCTTCCCCACGAGCCGGGCCCGCAGGCCACGAGCAGGTACCTAAGAGAGGGTTCGCTCTAGCCCGAATCGCCACTCGCAACCACATTCGACACGCCACGTTTGCCTTACCCCTCAATAGAACCCTCATTGCCACTCACGACCCCCGCCCACAACCGCACAAACCGCCCAGCTCGGGCAGCCTTCTTCCGAAGAGTGTCCCTTGTGGACGCTGAAATCCGCTGGTGTCCCCGATCTTCCGTTGATCAAGCGCCGCCACCGGCCGCAAGGAGCAGGGCCTTACGCGCACCGTGCTCAGGCGATGTGGCGGTCGTGCCCGGTCCAGAACGGCGCCCGCAGCGCCCGCTTGTCGACCTTCCCGATGGCGGTCAGCGGCAGCGCGTCGGCGAAGTCCACATCGGACGGTACGAAATGTTCGCGTCCGAAGAACTCCCTGGCGTGCGCCCGGACTTCGCCGGCCGACAGCGCTCCTGGAGTGACCGGCACGACCACGGCGTGGACCCGCTCGCCCTCACCGCCTTCGCCCGGGACGCCGAACACGGCCACGGAACGAATCAGCGGATGCCGTGCGAGCGCGTTCTCGACCACGGTCGAGTACACCTTCGTGCCGTGCTCGCCGGTGATGATGACGTCGTTCGCCCGGTCCAGGAGGTAGAGGTACCCCTCGTCGTCGAACCGCCCGAGATCACCGGTCCGCAGCCATCCGTCGCCGATCGGCGCCGAACCGTGGTAACCGTCCATCATGGACAGTCCGCGCACCAGTACCTCGCCGTCGTCGAGCCGGGCCTCCATCCCCGGCACGATCCGGCCGACGGACTCGAGCCGCTCCGGCCGTCCGTCGAGCTCCGCCGCGGAAATGCTCGCGATCATCGGTGCTTCGGTGAGGCCGTAGCCCTGTCCGACCACGGGCCCGAACGCGTCGAGCGCCTGCGCCAGCCGCCGTGGCGGAAGCGGTGCGGCGCCCAGCGAAAGCTGCCGCACACCGCTGACGTCGGTCGAGGCCATGGCCGGATGGTCGAGCACCGCGGCCAGCCGCGCGGGAGTGAGGGACAACGTGGTGATCCGGTGTTCCGCGATCGCGTCCAGTACGGCGCCCGCGTCGAATCCTCGCAGCAGCACCACACTCTCCCGCCGCAGGATCGCCCCCAGCACGGTGGCGTTCCCGGTCATATGCGTCATCGGCGCGATCAGCAGCGTGCGTCCCGGCCCCGCCGGATCCGGCGCGAAGATATGGGCCATCCCGTCGTAGATCCCACTGTGCCGGATGAGTTTCGGCGCACCGGTGGTACCTCCGGTGGGAAAGATGACGGTGACCGAGCCCGGCAGCCTGGCCGGCTCACTACCGTCGCGGTCCACCAGTTCGTCGAGTCCGATCACCCGCGCGCCGACGGCGGGCCAGCCCGACGGCTCCTCGGTCACCAGGGTCGTGACCCCGGCCGCTTCGATCGCGGCGAGGCGATCCGGCAAGCTCGCCGAAGCGGCGACGAGCAGCACGGTCGCGCCCCGCAGCTGCGCGGCGATCTGCAGGAGAACGGTTTCCGGCCGGTTACCGGCGTCGATCGCGACCACCCCGCCCTCGGGCAGCCCCGCGGACAACCGGCGTACCACGTCGAGCGCCTGCCCATAGCTGGTCACCAGGCCGTCCTGGACGAACAGCACGTCGTCGCCACCGGAACGCAGCGCGTCCAGCACGCGGGTCAGGAACAGACTCTCCACCAGCCGGACCCTAGCTCACGAAACAGCGGCGACCCCGGCGAGCAGTACCTCTTTGAGCTCCGGACGGCAGATCAGCAGATCCGGCAACTCCGGCGTGGCGTTGCCGTATCTCAGCGGGCTTCCGTCGATCCGCGAGGTGTGCGCGCCCGCGGCATCGAGGACCGCCACCGGTGCGGCACTGTCCCATTCGAACTGACCACCCGCGTGGACATACGCGTCCGCGGCGCCGGTGAGGACGGCGACCGCCTTCACTCCCGCCGAGCCGAGGGGGATCACGTCGATGGCCATCTTGTCGGCCAAGGCGTCGACGAGGGCCGGGCGATGACCGCGGCTGACCGCCACTCGCGGGCGCGGAGGCGAACCGGCAGGGGCGAGCGCTTCCGGCCGGTCGGTGGCGAACGTACGACCGGCCGCCGGGACCGCGACCGCCCCGGCGACGAGCCGTCCGTCTTCGGCCAAGGCCACGTGCACGGCCCAGTCCATCCGGTCGCGGTCGCAGTACTCCCGAGTGCCGTCCAGCGGATCGATGATCCACAACCGGCCTCGTCCCGGTGTCGCGACCTGGTCCTCGCTCTCCTCGGAACGGACGGCGTCGTCCGGCCGGTGTTCGGCGAGAGCCTTGAGCAGCAAGGTGTTCGCTTGCCGGTCACCCTCCTTGCCCAGTTCCGCGCCGGTCAAATCCGGGTGGTCGTCGCGAAGGCCGAGCAGAAGCTCACCCGCGGCCGTCGCGAGCCACCTGGCCAGCGCGTGGTCGTCCACGGGTCAGCTCCCCACGGTGAGGGCGACCTTGTCCCCCACCACCTCGAAGCGGACGTGGGACAGATCGGGGACGACGATGTCGGCGTCAAGCCGGTCGGCGTCACCGATACCGAGGGTCACGCAGCCCGCGGCGGTTCCCGAAGCCAGACCGGACGCCGTGTCTTCGACGGCGAGGCAGCGTTGCGGGTCCACGCCCAGAAGTTCGGCACCGAGCAGGTACGGCGCCGGTTCCGGTTTGCCCCGTTCGACGTCGTCGGCGGTGACCAGGACATCGGTCGAGGGCAGCCCGGCGGCCGCGGTGCGGGCATCGGTGACGTCGCGGGTGCACGAGGTCACGATGGCCTTGCGTTCCCCGGTCGCCTCGGTCGCCTCCCTGGCGCCGGGCAGGATGACCACGCCTTCGAGGTCGTGCGTGGCGATGTGCGCGTAGCGGGCCAGGCCCTCGTCGAACCGGTCCGGTGGCAGCAAAGCGGCGACGATGTCCTTCGCGGGCTTCCCCGCTGTCCCGGCGAGCCGCTCCGGGTCCACCCCGACCTCTTCCGCCCATCGCCGCCACGCACGGCGGACCGCGGCGGTCGAATCGATGAGGGTGCCGTCGAGATCGAACAGCACGGCGTCGAATTCATGCCGGACCGGCTCGGATTCGGCCTTGGCGACGAAGCGGACGAGCATGATCACCAGGATCAGCGCCACCACGCCCAAGGCCGCGCCGAGGATCGCGACTCCGGGCAGCCCGGCGCGGGCCAGCGCGATCCCGCCGAAGCCGGCGCCCGCGACGATACCGACGTTGAACGCCGAGACCGCGAACGAAACGGCCAGTTCACCGCCCTTGCCCGCGGCCTGGAACAGCGCGGCCTGGACGGTGGGCACGAACGACCAGGCGGCCAGCTGCCAGACGGTGACCAGGATGATCGCCTGCACCGGACCGGTGGACAGCGGCAGCACCAGCAGCAGCGAGCCCGCCGTGATCCCCGCGGTCAGCAGCAACGTGAGCCGGGAGTTCTTGTCGGCGCCCTTGCCGCCGATGATGTTGCCCAGCACGGCACACAGTCCCGCGATGAACAGCACGACGATCACCAGCGTGCCGTGCACCCCGGCGCGCTGTTCGAGCAGTGGCACCAAATACGTGTAGACGGTGAAGGAAGCGCCCCAGAACAGCACGATCGCGCTCAGCCCGACGACCACCGGCTTGGCACCCAGCGCGCGGACACGCTCGCCGAGCGGCGGACCGTCGTCGGCGCCGGTCTTCGGGACGACGGCGGCGATGAAGGCCAGTGCGGCCAAGGCCATCCCGCCGATGACCAGCATCGGGGCGCGCCAGCCGAGATGCTGCCCCATCAGGGTGCTGACCGGGACACCGAGCGCGGTCGCGGTACTGACCCCGGCGACGATCAGCGCCATCGTCGACGCGCGTTTCGCCGGTTCGGTCAACCGGGCGGCCGTTCCGATCGCGGTCGCCAGATAAAGACCCATCATTCCGCCGGAGAGCAGCCGTGATCCGAGCAGAACGGGATAGCTGGGCGCCAGTCCGGCGGTGGCGTGACCCAGCGCGAATACGATCAGGCTGCCGAAGAGAACTTTTCTCCGGTCCATCCGGTGGAAAGCGGCGGCCAGTACGGGTGCTCCCACCGCGAACGCCACGGCGTTCAGCGTGACCAATTGCCCCGCCACCGCCTCGGACACCTCGAGATCGGTCGCGATCTGGGGAAGCAGGCCGACGACGACGAATTCGGTGCAGGACACCGCGAACGCGCCGGCGAACAGGGCCCAGATCCAGATTTTCTTCACTCCATCCTCCAGCGGATTCGGATCGGATCGTGCTGGCAGTTGATCCACTAGTACCCGACGAGCCGAAGCTCATTCACCGGATCGGCGACGTGTCCCCGTCCCTGAGCGGCTCATTCTCGCCCCTTACGACCGCATCTCTCCTGTGCACGGCGGATGAGCGCGCTTTCGTCGTACCATTGGTGCGAATAATCCTTTTCACTCGAATAGCGTAGTAGTCCGATTACGGCCGCCGGGTATTCGCACCGGCGAAGGGAGCGCGGTTCACTGGGGAGCTGACGATCAGGCGAACTGTTCGAGGAAAGGCATGGGGGCCGGAGCGGTCGTCTTGTCGCCGGACGCTGGAGGGAGTTGACCGTGCCCGATCAAGGGTGCCGATCGGCTGAGCGCTGTACTTCGCAATTCATGAGCACCGAGGCCGTCGCCTGTATCGACGACGCGCTGGCCACGGTGGAATCCGGTCGCGGCGCGGTGGTGATCGCCGAACGCTCGGGGGTCATGGGCAAGGGCGCGATCACCGAGTACGCGATCAACGCGTCCCGGTGCCGCGGGATCACCGTCGCGCACGGCCGGGCCACCCGCGCCGATCGCGCCGCCTCGCTGTCGACGCTGGTCGCGACATTGAGCGGCAGCGAGTGGACCCGGCAGGCGACCGCGGATCTCGGGAACCTCGACGGCAACCGGCTGGCCTCGCTGGACCGGTTGCGGGAGCGGCTGATCAAGCTCTCGGCGGAACGTCCTCTGGTGCTCTGTCTCGACGATTTCCACCACGCGGACGAACTCACCGCGTTGTCGCTGCGGGTTCTGGTGCCCGCGCTCGCCTCCTCCCCCGTGCTGTGGCTGCTGGTTTCACGGCCGTCACTGGCCCCGACGCCGGTTCGCGGTGTCGTCGACGCGCTCGCGGCCGCGGGCGCCCGGCGTGTCACGATCGGCAGACTCACCGCCGCCGAACTGAAACGGCTCTGTGAAGCCATTTTGGGTGCGGTCCCGGACGAGGACGTCCTGGAGGTCGCCGCGGGCGGTGGCGGGGATCCGATGCTCACCGAGGAACTGGTTCGCTGGCTGCTGAGCGCGGGCCAGGTCGAAGTACGTGACAGGCAGGCGAAACTCCTCCCCGACGCCGAACTGCTGCCGATGCCCGAAGCGGTCGCGCAGAAGATGCGAGCCCGGCTTTCCGATCTGTCCGAGCCGGTCGTGACCTTGCTGGAGACCGGTGCCGTACTGGGCCGGACGTTCACCGTGCACGAGGTCGCCGGGCTCACCGGACGGCCCGCGACCGAACTCGTCGGCCCGGTGACCGAGGCGATCGAAGCGGGCGTGCTCTCCCCGGAACCGGCGGGTCTGCGCTTCCGCAGTGAACTCGTCCGGAAGGCGCTGTACGCCGGACTCGACGAACCGGTCCGGATGGCGCTGCACCGCGAGGCCGCCACGGTGGTCCGCGCGGAGGGCAGGGAGCCCGACGAGGTGCTGGACCACCTCGTGCGCAGCGGACGCGGCAGCCTCGGCGAATCGATCGACCTGCTGTGGGAGGAGGTCCGCCGGAACGCGGAGCGGAAACCGAAGGTCGCCGCCCGGCTGGTGCTGCGGCTCCTGCATCTGCTCGGCGACGCCCATCCGATGGCGGAATCCCTGACCGTCGAAGCGGTGCGGCTGCTCAGTGTCACCGGCGACGGCAGGCTGGCCTGGGAACTCGCCGAGCGGGCGGTGCACCGCGCCGCCGACGCGGACACCGCGACCACCATGGTGCGCACCCTCGCCGAACTGGCCGAACCCGCGCACGATTGGGGCGGCGACAACGCGGTGGCGGAGTACACCCGGCTCGCGCTGGCCAGGCCCGATCTCACCCCGGTCCACCGCACCGAACTGCGCGCGGTCCAGGCCTACAGCCTCGCCCGCTCGGACGACGACATCGCGCTGGCCGAGCGAGCGGCCGAAGACAGTCTCGCCGCGGGCAGCGCGCTCGGGCTCGGCGAGGCGATCATGCTCGGCTCGGCGGCGAAAGGCCTGACGGCGTTGAGGCGCGGCGAGTTCGACCGGTCGCTGACGCTGACCCGCGCCGCCGTCCGCGCGGCGGACCGGATCGGCCCGCGCGCCCAGCAACGGCATCCGAGGTTGTGGCTGTGCCGTCCGCTGATGGCGCTCGACCGCTTCGACGAAGTGGCGTCGACCCTGACCCTGGCGCGCCGGGAGGCCCGGCACCTCGGCACCTCGTGGTCCACCCCGACCTGGCATCACCACTGGGCGAGGATGTGGGCCGCGCGGGGCGCGTTCTCCGAAGCCGAGACCGACGCCGAAGCCGGTGTCCGCGCGGCCCGGGAGCAGCCCGCGGGCGCGCTGCTCAGCAGGTTGCTGTGCCTGCTCGGCGAGGTCCGCGTCAGCCTCGGCCGGCTGGAAGAGGCCGACGCGAACCTGCGTGAGGCGGAAGCGCTCGCCGAGGGCGGCGCGAGAGCGCATGTGGCCCATCTGACCTGGCGGCGAGCGCTCTGGCTCTGGGCGGCCGGGCGGGAGGACGAGGCCGCCGAGGTCGCGAACGGGCTGCACGCGGCGACCGATCCGGTCGCCTTCACCGCGACCGGTGGCCCGCTGATCGCGCCGGTCCTGGTGAAACTGGCCCTCCGCCGCGGTGACCGTCCACGCGCGGACGAGATCGTCCGTACCGCGCGGGACCTGGCAGCCCGCAATCCCGGGGTGACCTCCACCGCGGCCGCGGCGGCGCACGCCGCGGGTCTCAACGAGGGTGACCTCAGTGCGCTGACCTCAGCCGCCGAACTGCACCGGATCAGCGGCAGGCGCCCGGCTCGGGTCCTCGCGCTGCGGGACGCCGGGGAAGTGGCGATGGGACTCGGTGAGCACGAGCGGGCGCGAAGCCTGACCGACGAGGCCACGCGCATCCACCGGTCGTGGAGCGACGGGCATGGCGAGCAGGCCCCGGTCGCCGTCAGTACCGAGATGATCCCGCCGGTGTCCCGGGCCCGGTGGTCCAACCTGACCGAGACGGAAACGCGCGTCGCCCGGCTGGTCGCGCAAGGCTTGACCAACAAGGCCGTGGCCGCGCAGCTGACCCTCTCCCGGCACACGGTCGACACCCACGTCCGGAACACCTTCACCAAACTCCAGGTGACGAATCGCGTGGAACTCGCGCTCCGGGTGATCGCCTACGAACAGGGGCGGCACGCACCGGACTGACCGGACCGACGAGATCGTCACCCAAGGCCGCTTCTCTTGCCGATAACGCAAGAGAAGCGGCCTTTTCTCTGGAAACAGCGGACTACGCCATCCGCACTCCCCTGTTTCAGTGACCGGGACTCCGTTTGCCGGGGGTCGCTCCCGGCGGCCTCGCTCCCGAGGTTCACGGATTTACGCGAGTGGGAGTGCCCACCGCGGTGGGCACCCAATTCCCGACGGAGAAAAGGATTCCTGGGGACGGAGCGAAATGGACATCAGGATCCAGAAGTACGGGGGCTCGTCTCTGGCCGACGCGGCCAAGGTCGCCTCCGTCGCCCACCGGATCGCGCGGACCCACCGCGAAGGCATGCCCCTGGTCGTCGTCGTGTCCGCACGTGGCGACACGACCGACGACCTGGTCCGCTCGGCCGTCGAAGCCAGCAACACCCCGGATCCACGGGAACTGGACAAGCTGCTGGCCACCGGCGAGCTGGCGTCGGCGGCACTGCTCGCCATCGCCTTGGGAGACCTGCGGATCCCCGCGGTGTCGCTGTCCGGACCGGACGCCGGTCTCCGGGCGGTCGGCAGGCCGGGAGCGGGGGTGATCGCCTCGATCGAGGCGGACCGCCTCCACGAACGGCTCGCCCGCGGACAGGTGGTGATCGTGGCGGGTTTCCAGGCCCTGGACCCCGCCGGCGCGGTCGTCACCCTCGGCCGCGGCGGTTCCGACACCTCCGCGGTGGCCCTCGCCGTCGCGCTCCGGGCGCCGGTCTGCGAAATCTACACCGACGTCGAAGGCGTGCGCCGGGCCGATCCCCGGGTGGTGCCGGAAGCGGGGCTGCTGCGCAGCCTGCCCGCGCCGGTCATGACGGAGATGGCGTTCTCCGGGGCGCGGGTGCTGCATCCGCGTTCGGTGGAACTCGCCGCCGCGCACGGGATCGACATCGTCGTCCGCGACGCGACCGGCCGCGGCCAAGGCAGCACCATCATCGGAAAAGGAGCATCGATGCTCGACGCGGAAGTCCTGGAAGGACGGGCAGGCGTCATCGCCGTGACCCACGACGAACGGGTCTCGGTCGTGGCGATCGACGCGGAATGCGACCGGGTGCGCGGTAGCGCCCAGATCCTCGACGCGTTGTCGCGGGTGGAGATCCCGGTCGATTCGGTCGTCTGGTCCTCACCACCGGACGCCCCGCTGCGGATGGAGTTCTGCGTATCCGACCTCCTGCGGGACGCGGCGGTGGAAGCCGTACGGGAAGCGCTCGACTGTTCGGTCGTCGTCCGGCGGGAGCTGGGCCGGGTTTCGGCCGTGGGCACCGGATTGCTCAGCAGGCCGGGACTCACCGCGCTGGGACTGTCCGCGCTGGCCGCCGCCGACATCGCGGCGGAATGCGTGTCCTGCGCACAGGCCCGCACCACGTTCCTGGTCCCCCGCGACCGCGTCCACGAAGCGGTGACCGTGCTCTACGAGTGCTTCGGCCTCGACGAGGCGGACACCACCACGCCGGTCATCCCGGCTTGAGCAGAAAGGAGTTCCGGTGAGTCAGCCCCAATCCTTCGGCGCGCGGCTGCGCCTGGACCGGATGGACGACAACCGCGACGGACGGCTGATGATCGTCCCGCTGGACCATTCCGTGGCCAACGGGCCGGTCACCCCCGACGACTCGCTCGACAAGCTGGTCGGTGAACTCGCCGACGCCGACGTCGACGCGATCGTGCTGCACAAGGGAACCGCCCGGCATCTCGACCCGGCGCGCTTCGCCAGCACCTCGCTGATCGTGCATCTGAGCGCCAGTACCGCGCACGCCCCCGACCCGGACGCGAAGTATCTGGTCACCAGCGTCGAAGCCGCGCTGCGGCTGGGCGCGGACGCGGTGAGCGTCCACGTGAACATGGGCTCCAAGGAGGAAGCGTCCCAGGTCGCCGACCTCGCCCGCGTCGCCGAGCACACCGACCGCTGGGGCATCCCCTTGCTGGCCATGATGTACGCCCGCGGACCGCGGATCAGCGACGCCAGCGATCCCGAACTGGTCACCCATTCGGCCACGCTGGCCGCCGACCTCGGCGCGGATCTGGTCAAGGTCAGCCATCCGGGTTCCGCGCAGGCGATGGCGGACGTGGTCCGGGCGTGCCCGATCCCGGTCGTCGTCGCGGGCGGCCCGCCGATACCGGAGAAGAAGCTGCTCCTGCGCCGGGTGGCGTCCGCCATGCGCGCGGGCGCGTCCGGTGTGGCCATCGGCCGCAACATCTTCGAGGATCCGCATCCCGGCAGGCTCGCCCGCCAGCTCGGCGACGTCGTGCACGGCCGGGTCGCCGTCGCGGCCTGACCCCACCACCGAAGCCCGGCCGAACGGCCGAGAAAGGCAGTGATGACCACAGCACAGACCACGCCCCCGACGAAGCAGAAGCGCCAGCTGCTCGCCGATCCCGCGATGACGGAAAGCACGCCGGGTTCGGAATTCGCGCAGGCGGCCACGCTCGGCTCCGGGAGCGACGACGTCACCGTCACCTTCCGCGCCTACCTGCCGACGGCGTTCCCGCTCTTCGCCGACCGGCCCCGCTACACCGTGCGGCAGCTGATGAAGATGGCGACCATTCGCGACGGCAACGCGCACTACATCCACGAACCGCGGCCGGAACGGAACCGGCGGGAAATCTCCGGCACGACGTTCGCGACCTCGCCCGAAGCACAGTTCGAACCGAAGCTCGGCGAGGCGGAACTGACCGACATCGGAGTCGGGCTGCCGGTTCCGCCGGGGCTGCTGGATCACCCGAGGCTGCTCGCCTCCTTCATCGACTACCGGCTGCTGGTTCGCTTCGGCACCACCGAAAACCAGGTGCTGTTGCACGGCAGTGACGACGGTCTGGTCTCCGGGCTGGTCGGCCTCCCCGGTTCGCGGACGCTGCGGACCGAACGGGAACCGGTGGACATGCTCACCCACGCGGCCGCGATGGTCGAGGAGACCGGCGGATCGTGCGACGGCATCGTGGCGCACAACGCGGTGTACTGGCAGGCCGTGGAATCGGGGTTGCTCGGCAAACTCGCCGAGGCAGGCATCCGCATCTCCAGGACCAGGATGATCGCGCGGAACCAGGTGCTGCTCGGCGATTTCCGGGCCGCCACGACCTTCCTCGATCCGGAGGTGTCCACCCTGACCCTGCGGCGCGGCGCGGCGGCCGACGGCGGTGACCTGATCGAGGCCAGCAGCCGGATGGGGCTCGCCGTGCATCTCCCGCAGCATCTGGTCCTGCTTTCCCAGGAAGGCGCCGGGACATGAGGGTGCTCTACATCACCGGGATGTTGCGCTGCGGCAGCACCATGATCGGCAACGTCCTCGGCGAGGCACACCGCACACTGCACGCGGGCGAGCTGTACTACCTATGGCGCAACGGGGTGCTCGGCACCGGGACGAATTCCCGCTGCGGCTGCGGCGGCCCGGTCACCGACTGTCCACTGTGGTCACAGGTACTGACGGACGGCGTGGTCGCCGACCGGCACGCCGCGGCCGCCGCCGACGCCGTCCAGTCGGCCCGTTTCCGGGCCCGGCACACACCGGCGCGGCTGGCCGAATCGCTCGGCGTCCGGTCGATCCCGCCGGACGTGGCCTGGCTGACCGGGCTGACCGCCGGCCTCTACCGCGCCACGGCGGAAGCCGCGGACGCCGACGTCGTCGTCGACGGTTCGAAGTACCCGGCGGAGGCCGCGGCGCTGCTGGGCAGGCACGACCTCGACGTCCGGGTGCTGCACGTCGTCCGGGACGCCCGCGCGACGGCGTTCTCCTATCGCAAGGACAAGGACTACGTCACCAGGATGAGCGCCGCGCGCAGCACCGGCTACTGGACCGCGGTCAACGCGGCGTCCGATCTGCTCGCGGTCGCCGGGCGGGACCGGTACCTCCGGATCCGCCACGAGGACTTCGCCGAGAGCCCCCGTGAGGTCATCGGTGACGTGATGCGGTTCGCCGGGATCGCCGGGATGAACCCGGTGGCCCCGGACGGCACCGTCGAACTGGGCGTCAACCACACCGTCACCGGCAATCCCGACCGGTTCCGCCACGGCCGGGTGCCCATCCGGGCCGACCGCCGGTGGCGTACCGGACTGGACTGGAAACCGAAGGCGCTGACCACGGTCGCCGCGGGGCCGCAACTGCTCCGCTACGGCTACGGCGTCCGCGCCGGAGAGGAGCACTGATGGAACTCGGACTGGACGGCAAGTCCGCACTGGTCGCCTGCGCGAGCAGCGGGCTGGGCTTCGGCGTGGCCGAGGCGCTCGCCGCCGAAGGCGCGAACGTCTCGATCTGCGCCCGCGACGCCGGCAGGCTCGCCGACGCGCACGGAAAGCTCGAAGCGATCGGCGGCGGCCGGGTGCACAGCCAGGTCGCGGACATGGCCGACGTCGCCGCGGTCGAGCGCTGGGTCGCCGACGCCGCGATCGAATTCGGCGGTATCGACATCGTGGTCGGCCACACCGGCGGCGTGAATCAAGGCCCGGTCGAAGGCTTCGGCGTCGAAGACTTCCGGCAGGCGTTCGACACGGCGTTCATCCCGCACGTCACGCTGGTCAACGCGGCCACCCCGCATCTCAAACGCGGCGGCTGGGGCCGGGTGCTGATGATCACCTCGGAATCGGTCCGGCAGCCGATGCCGCACAACGCGCTGTCCGGGATCGCCCGGCTCGGTTTGCTGGGCTACGCACGGAATCTGGTGCACGCGTTCGGCGACAGCGGGGTCACGGTGAACGTCCTGGCCCCCGGCTATCACGACACCCCGGCCCTGCGCGGGCCGTCCGGCGCCGATCCGAGCGCCGCGGCCGCCGAGGTGCCGGTGCGCAAGGTCGGCGATCCCGGCGATTTCGGTGCGCTGGCGGCGTTCCTGGCCAGCAGGCAGGCGTCGTTCGTCACCGGCACGCTCCTGCTCGCCGACGGCGGCAACACCCGCGCGGTCGTCTGACCGGAGGAAGGAATCATGTCCGAAGCACTCGCGAAGCACTACCTCGCCAAGGGCTGGTGGCGCGCCGAGGAGACCCTCCTCGACGATCTGCGCCGCGCGGCCCGCGAGCATCCCGATCGCCGCGCGATCGTCGTCCGGCACACCGACGGCGGCGCGACGGAAACCCTGACCTACGCCGAACTCGAACGCCGGGTCGAGCGGATCGCGGCCGGCCTCGCGGGGCTGGGCGTCGAGCACGGCGACGTCGTCACCCTGCAGTTGCCGAACTCCTGGCAACTGGTCGCGACCACCTTGGCGTGCGCCAGGATCGGCGCCGTCGCGGGTCCGGTCCTGCCGATCATGCGCCGTCGCGAACTGTCGTTCATGACCGGCCTGACCGAGAGCCCGGTCTACATCGGACCGGTGCGGCACCGGAACTTCTCGCACGCGAAGCTGAGCGCGGAGGTCGCCGAGACCACGCCGACCCTCAAGCACCGCGTCCTCGTCGGCGCCACCGGCGAACCCGCGGACTCCGCCGGGCTCGAAGGCGCGCTGGACTTCGACACCGCGCTGCTGGGCGAACCCGGTACCGACGGCGCGATCGCCGGCGACATCACCGGTCGCGGCGCCGGACCGGACGACATCGCCTACCTGATGTTCACCTCCGGCACCACCGGCGAGCCGAAAGGCGTACTGCACAGCCACAACACGTTGCACGCCACCAACCGGATGCAGATCGACGCGCTGGGCCTCGGTGACGGCGAGGTCACCGCGATGGGCTCCCCCACCACGCACAACGCGGGGTGGACGTGGAACTTCACCATGCCACTGCTGCTGGGCGCGACCGCGGTGCAGATCGACAACTGGGACGCCGAAGAGATGCTGCGGACACTGGAGGAGGAGAAGGTCACCTTCTTCATGGGCGCTCCCCCGTTCCTCGTCGACCTGATCGACCGGCAGCGGGCCCGGCGGCGCGATCTGTCCGCGCTGCGGACCTTCGCCACCGGCAGCGCGCCGATCCCGCCGGTGCTCGTCGAACAGGCCCGTGACGTACTGGGCTGCCGGCTGTACGCGTTGTGGGGCATGACCGAGAACGGCGCGCCCACGATCACCCGGCCGGAAGACCCGCCCCTGCGTGCCGCCGAAAGCGACGGCTCCCCCGTACCGGGGATGGAGATCCGCATCGTCGACGACGAAGGTTCCGAGGTCACCCCCGGCGAGACCGGGCACCTGCAGGTACGCGGCGCGACCCAGTGCCTCGGCTACTTCCGCCGTCCCGAGGTCTATGCCGGGAACCTCACCGCCGACGGCTGGTTCGACACCGGCGACCTCGCCCGCGACGACGGCCACGGCGGGATCCGCATCGCCGGGCGGGAAAAGGACGTCATCTCCCGTGGTGGCGAGAAGGTTCCGGTGGTCGAGGTGGAAGCGGCACTGCTGCGGCATCCGTCCATCAAGGACGTCGCCGTCATCGGTTACCCCGACGACCGGCTGGGCGAACGGGCGTGCGCGGTGATCGTGCCGTCGGACGGTATGCCGCGGCTGCCCGAACTGCGCGAACACCTCGACGGCCTCGGGATGGCCAAGCAGTTCTGGCCCGAGCGTCTCGAAGAGGCCGAAGCCCTGCCGAAGACGCCCAGCGGAAAGGTCCAGAAGTTCAAGCTGCGCGAACGACTGGCCGGCTGAGCCGGAGAGGACGACATGGATTTCGCATTCACCGACGGACAACAGGCGCTGGCCGAGAAGGTGCGGACCTTCGCCGCACAGCACATCGCCCCCGGCGCCGCCCGCAACGACCGCGAACGGACCTTCCCGCCGGGCTTCTTCGGCGAACTCGGCCGCGCGGGACTGACCGGGCTCTGCGTCCCGGAGGAGTACGGCGGACGCGGACTCGGCGCCGTCGAAGCGGGCGTCGCCGTGGAGGAACTGGCCAAGGCCGAAGCGACGGCCTGCTATCCGGTGCTCAACGCGGCCTTGATCGGCGGCATCATCGACCGCAACGGCACCGCCGCGCAGAAGGCGAGGTGGCTGCCCCCGGTCGCGTCCGGTGAGTCGGTCGTCGCGCTGGTGCTCACCGAACCCGAGCACGGCACGGACGCCGCGGCGATCGGGCTGCGGGCCGAACCCGACGGCGACGGCTGGACGCTCACCGGCACGAAGACGTCGATCATGCTGGGCGCGCACGCGACACACGGCCTGGTCTTCGCCAGGACGAGCGACGACGGGGCCCGCGGGGTCACCGCCTTCTACGTCGGGCTCGACCACCCCCGGGTCCGGCGGGAGGCCCTGACCGACCTCGGTGCCCGCGCCGGCGGACGGGCGACGATCGAGTTCGACCGCTACCCCGCGAGCCGGGACGAGGTCGTCGGCGAGGTCGGCGAAGGATTCGTCGGTGTCATGCGCGGTTTCGACCATTCCCGGGCGCTCATCGCGATCCTCGCCGTCGCGTCGGCGGACGCCGCGCTGACCGACGCGCTGGCCTTCGCTCGCGAACGCACCACCTTCGGCGTTCCGATCGGCAAGCACCAGGGCGTGGCGTTCCCGTTGGTGGAGCACGCCACCCGCGTCCACGCCGCCCGGCTGCTCGCCTACGAGGCCTTGTGGCGCAAGGACGCCGGCCTGGATCACCGCACCGAAGCCAATATGGCCAAGTGGTGGGCGCCGAGGGTCGGTGTCGAAGCCGCCCATCAGGCGTTGCTCACCTTCGGCCACCGCGGCTGGGACGAGAGCAACCCCGCCGGACGCCGTCTGCGCGACGCCGTCGGGCAGGAAATCGCCGACGGCACCGAAAACGCCACCAAACTCGTGGTCGCCCGGCAGTTGCTCGGCCGCGAATACGCGCCCTGACGACCGCACACCAGAAGGAAGGAGTCCCATGACCACCACGCTGTGGTTGACCGGACTACCCAGTTCGGGCAAGTCGACACTGGGCAAGAAGCTCGCGGAGCGCCATCGCGGGCACCGCGAGGTCGAACATCTCGACGGCGACGTCATCCGGCGTGAGCTGTTCCCCGAACTCGGTTTCGACCGGGAGGACCGGATCGAGAACATCCGCCGGATCGGCAAGATCGCCTCGATGCTCGCGGCGCACGACGTGCTCGTCGTGGTCTCCGTGATCGCGCCGTTCCGCACCGCCCGCGCCGAGGTCCGGGCCGAACACGAGGACCAGGGCCTGAACTTCGTCGAGGTCCATGTGCACGCCCCCATCGACATCTGCGTCCAGCGCGACGTGAAGGGCTTGTACGCCAAGGCGGAACGCGGCGAAGTCGCCGGGCTCACCGGATTCAGCGACATCTACGAGGCACCGGCGAGCCCGGAGGTCCGGGTCGACACGTCCGACTGCGACGTGGAGGAGGGCCTTCAGATGATCGAGCGGGCCTTGGACCGCTGCGAACGAGAGCGACAGGAGGCGATCGTCCGATGAGCGCGCCGGCCACCGACCGGGTCACGGCCGGGATCTCCGCGCTGGAGGCCGAGGCCATCCACGTCCTGCGCGAGGTCGCGGGCGAATTCGACCGGCCCGCCCTGCTGTTCTCCGGCGGCAAGGACTCCACGGTGCTGGTCCACCTCGCGATCCGCGCGTTCGCGCCGATCACCCCGCCGTTCACCCTCGTCCACGTCGACACCGGGCACAATTTCCCGGAGGTACTGTCCTTTCGCGACGACCTGGTCGAACGGTTCGGTCTGCGGCTGCACGTGGCCGCCGTCCAGGACTGGATCGACCGCGACGCCGTCCAGGAACGCCCGGACGGGCTGCGCAATCCGCTGCAGACCGTGCCGCTCCTGGACACCATCGCCGATCAGCGGTTCGACGCGGTGATCGGCGGCGGGCGCCGCGACGAGGAGAAGTCCCGCGCGAAGGAACGGGTCTTCAGCATCCGCGATTCCTTCGGCCGCTGGGATCCCAAGCGGCAGCGGGTCGAACTGTGGAACCTCTACAACGGCAGGCACAAGGCCGGTGAGCACGTCCGGGTCTTCCCCATCTCCAACTGGACCGAACTGGACGTCTGGCGCTACATCGAGCACCGTGACATCGAGTTGCCCGAGCTGTACTTCGCCCACCGCCGCCAGGTGCACCGGCGCGACGGTATGTGGCTCACGCCCGGACCGTGGGGCGGCCCCGCCGACGGCGAGGAACTGGTCGAACGGCTGGTGCGCTACCGGACCGTCGGTGACGGCTCCTGCACCGGAGCGGTCGAATCGGAGGCCGACACGGTCGCCGGGATCATCGACGAGATCAAGGCCAGCAGGCTCACCGAACGCGGCGCCAGCCGCGCGGACGACCGCATCTCCGAGGCGGCCATGGAAGACCGCAAACGGGAGGGCTACTTCTGATGACGACCGACCTTTTGCGGCTGGTGACCGCGGGCAGCGTGGACGACGGGAAGTCGACCCTCGTCGGCAGGCTGCTCTACGACACCAAGTCCGTGCTCAGCGACCAACTGGACGCGGTGCTGCGCAGCAGCGAGGAACGCGGCCTGACCGACCCCGATCTGTCCCTGCTGGTCGACGGCCTGCGCGCGGAACGCGAGCAGGGCATCACCATCGACGTCGCCTACCGCTACTTCGCCACCGCCGGGCGGACCTTCGTGCTCGCCGACACCCCGGGGCACGTGCAGTACCTGCGGAACACGGTCACCGGCGCGTCGACCGCGGACCACGCGGTGCTGCTCACCGACGCGCGGATGGGTGTCCTGCCGCAGACGCGGCGGCATCTGGCGGTGATGGCCATGCTCGGCGTTCCGGGAATCACGCTCGCGGTCAACAAACTGGACCTCGTCGACTTCGACGAGGGTGTCCACGAGGCGATCCGGGCCGAGTTCGTCGCACACGCGCTTTCACTGGGCTACACCGAAGAGCAGGTCACCACGATCCCCATCTCCGCGCTCGCCGGGGACAACGTCGTGACCGCGTCGGAGCGGACACCGTGGTACGACGGGCCCACGCTGCTGGCGCATCTCGAAGAGATCACGCCCGACCAGCGCGGCTGCGACGTCGGCTTCCGGATGCCCGTGCAGTACGTGCTGCGCGACGGCGACCAGGGCTACCGCGGTTACGCGGGTCAGGTCGCGGCGGGTGTGGTCCGGCCCGGCGACGAGGTGGTCGTCCTTCCCGAAGGAACGACCACCACCGTGACCACCGTCGGCACCCCGGACGGGCAGGCCGACGAGGCGACGGCGGGGAGTCCGGTGACCCTGGCGCTGGCCGACGAACTCGACATCTCCAGGGGCGACCTCATCGCGGCGGCGGCCCGCCGTCCCGAGGTGCGCCAAGAGCTCGACGCGACGCTCTGCTGGCTGGCCGGGACCCCGCTGCGACCGGGCGCGCGTGCCCTGCTCAAACACGGCACGCGGACCACGTCCTGCGTCGTACCCGAGCTGGTCTCCCGGTTCGACGAACAGGAGTTGTCCCTTGTGGACGGTCCAGGCGAACTGACGCTCAACGACATGGGCCAGGTCCGGTTGCGGGTGGCCGATTCCCTTCCCGCGGACGAGTACGTCGACTGCGCGGCCACCGGTTCCTTCCTGCTGATCGACCCGAAGGACGGCGACACGCTGGCCGCCGGGATGCTCGGCGACACCCTGGCCGCGGTGACCACCGGAGGGGCGGAACGCGGATGACTGAGCCCGCGCGGGTCGCCGTGATCGGGGTCGGCGCCAGCGGCGCGCTGGCCGCCACGCACCTGCTCCGCGCGGCCGTCGGACACCGGCGACGGCTGCGGCTCGTACTCGTCGACCGCGGCGGCGAGTTCGGCCCCGGCGTCGCCTACCGGACCACCGATCCCGAGCATCTGCTCAACACCCCGGCGGGGAAGATGAGCGCGCTCGACGACGATCCCGGGCATTTCGTCCGTTGGAGCCGGGCGCGGGGCTGGGACGCCGGAGACGGCACGTTCCTGCCTCGTGGTGACTACGGCCGCTACCTGACCGAAACGCTGGTCGCCGAAGAACGGCGGGCGGCCGGGGTGGCGACGGTGGAGCGGGTCACCGCGACCGCCGTCGGCCTGACGACGGACGAGGGCGGGGTGACCGTCGAACTGGACGGGCCCGGCCCGGTCCGGGCGGACACCGTCGTACTGGCTCCCGGCGCCGGGCACGGCGATCCGCTGGCCGGACTGCTGCCCGGCGGGTCGGATCGCTACGTGGCCGATCCTTGGCGGGGCGCGGGACCGGAAGCGGCGACGGACGGTTCACCGGTGCTGGTCCTCGGCACCGGTCTGTCCATGATGGACATCGCCGTCTCGGTGACCCGCGCGCATCCGGAGACGGTGGTGCACGCCGTGTCGAGGCACGGGCTGCTGCCGAGGCCCCATCGGCCCGGCCACGCGCCGGCGGCCGCGTCCGTGCCGGAACCACCGGAACAACTGGACTCACTGCGGGATCTGCTCGGCTACGCGCGCCGGTGCCTGGCGCGGGAACCGGAGCACTGGCGCGAGTTCGTCGACCGGATGCGGCCGCACACCGCGCGACTGTGGCGGCAACTGGACCCCGGTGAACGGCGCCGCTTCCTGGACCGTGTCAACCGGTTCTGGGACGTGCACCGGCATCGTGCCGCCCCGGCGACCCACCACCGGATCCGCGAACTGCTGCGATCCGGACGGCTCCGCCTGCACCGCGGCCGGGTCGAGCGGGTGCGGCCGACCACGACGGGCTTCGACGTCGGCCTGGCCACCCCGTCTGGCAGCCGGAAGCTCCCGGTCGGGTGGCTGGTCAACGCCACCGGGTTCCGGCCGGAGGTCCGCGACGACCCCGATCCGTTGCTGCGGCGCCTGTTCACCGAAGGCACGGCCAAACCCGATCCGATCGGACTCGGCATGGCCACCGGCCGGGACGGCCGCGTACTCGGACGGCACGGCGACGGACGGCGTATCTACACCCTCGGCGCGCTCCGCCGGGGCGAAGAGTTCGAAAGCACCGCGGTACCCGAGATCCGGAGCCAGGCGGCGGCCATCGCCGCGGCCACGGTCGGGGCCCGCGAGGAAGAGGTGACGCGGCGATGACCGCAGACGAGCTCCTGATGTACCCGGCCTACATCGACGGCAAGGACGTCGACCATCCCGAGGGCCGTTACGTGCACACCGTCACCGCCCGGGCGGTACTGGAGGACACTTTCGGCGCGCTGGCGCTCAAACGCGACCTCGACGCGGGCCTGGTGGATCCGCGTTCGGCGGGTCCCGAGGTCGCGGGTGGATGCGCGGTGGCGGACGAGGCGATGGCGCGGCAGGCCGTGGAGGCGGCGGCACGGGCGGCGCCGGAATGGGCCCGCGTCCCCTTGGCCGACCGGGTCGCGCTGGGTGTCCGGATCGGCGAACGGCTGCGTGAGCGGCGAGACGACCTCGTGGACCTGCTCGTCGCCGAGGGACAGCCGCGGGCACTGGCCGGTCCGACGCTCGACGAATACTGGCGCGCCGACTTCAGTCCGGAGACGCTGGACTGGTGTGCCGGGCAGATGGAGTCCACCCGGCATGCGGAGAACAGGCTGGCGACCGTCCGCCGGGCACCGGACGGGGTCGTCTGCGTGAACCCGCCGCAGAACGCCTCGACCCCCAACGCGCTTTTCGGGGTCACCGCGCTGCTCGCGGGCAACGCGGTCGTGGTGCGCGCCCCGCGCGGGGTCCCACTGGCGACCACGCACACCTTGCGCGAAGTCGTCGTTCCCGTCCTGGAAGAGGCGGGCGCGCCGCCCGGGGTGCTCAACGTCCTTTGTGGACCACCGATGACCGACCTGTGGCTGACCAGCCCGTGTGTCGACGACATCGTCTATGTCGGTGGCAGCGCGAAGGGCCTCGAGTTCGAACGAGCCGCCGTCACGGCGGGCAAGAAGCCGATCCTCGAACTGGCGGGCAACGACTGCTGTGTGGTCTGGCGCGACGCCGATCTCGACGGCGCGGTCGCGGCCATCACCGAGAATTTCCGCCAGTCCGGGCAGATCTGCAACATCCCCAACCAGGTCGTCGCCCATCCCGCCATCGCGGACGAACTGCTCGAACGCCTCACCGACGCCGCCGCGAAGACCGAACCCGGCTACCCCGACGACCCGGAGACCGTGCTCACGCCGGTACTGATGGCCGAAACCCATTTCGCCGACCTCGCCGACGCGCTCGACAACGGCGCGAGGCTGCTGCACGGCGGACGGCGGCTCGAAGTCGACGGCAAGCCGTCGGACACCGGGCTGTTCGTCGAACCGGCGGTGCTCCGCGTGGACGGACTCCGGGCCGCACGGGAGACCCGGGCCGTGCGCGAGGAGACCTTTTCGCCGCTCGTGCCGGTGGTGGTCCCGGAACCCGGCGACGACGAGACGATGCTGGACGACGTGCTCCGGTTCGTCGGCGAGAACGCCTACGGTCTGCGGAATTCCTTCTGGGCGCGGGATGAGCGGGTCGTGCGGAAGATCGCCGACGAGGTCACGAACTGCGGCGTCGTCAATGTCAACGACTCGCATTCGGCGTTCCGGCCGTTCCTGCCCACCCACGGCGGCACCGGCCTGACCGGCGGCGCGTTCGGCGAGGCCAACTACCTCATGCTGCGGACGACGCATCTGCAAGGCGTCAACATCGTCACCGGAGGCTCGTGATGACCGAATACGTGCTCACCCTGTCCACCGGCCGTCCCGCGGCGGAGGTCTTCGCGCTCGTGCGCGAGCAGGAACGGTTCCCGGAGGTCGCGGGCGACATCATCGCGGTCGAAGCGGCCGGGTCCGACGTCCATCAGTACGTCCTCGCCTTCCGCGACGGCGTCGCCCGCTGGACCCAGGCGACCGAGACCGGCCCGCTCCGGCTCCGGTTCGAGCAGACCGAGGGCGACTTCGTCTCGTTCGGCGGTTCGTGGGAGTTCGCCGACGCGCCGGGCGGCAGCACGGTGACCTACCGGGTGACGTTCCGGACCAGCGTCCCCCACCTGGCGGGGGCGATCGACCCGATGGCCGGCCGTGTCCTCCTGCGGGCCGCCGTCGAGGTGGTGACCGGACTCGCCGGACCGGTGGAGATCCTCGACGGCGGCCGGACGCTCCGCGATCCCGCACTGGTCGTCTCGTAGCCCGTCTTGCCGTGAAGGCCTCCTTCCCTCACGACCACCGCGACCGACCTCTGGTGCCGACGTAGAACGTCCACGCCTTGTGACAGACGTCGAAGCATTCGTACTCCGGCACCAGCCCGTGGTGGGTGAAGCGCGCTTCGGTCTTGTCGCGGGTGAAGTCGAAGTGGTTTCGAGGATCAGCCAAGAGACTTTGCGGCCCGGTACGGACTCCTTGATCCGAACGCGGCAACGGTGAAGCTCATGTTGATCCCTCCAGATGGTCTTTCAAGGCTGCGAGCGGGCCGTCCCAGTCACGGGCCAGCGCCGCCAGGAACTGCTGGGCGACCTGCATCGGGGCCGAGCGCAGCCGGTAGCGCACGCGGCGCCGCTCCCCCTGCTCCGGGGTCACCAAACCGGCGTCGGTGAGCAGCGCGAGATGCTTGGCGATGGCCTGCCGGGTGATGGGCAGCCGCTCGGCCAGGTCGGTCGCCGTGGCCGGGCCGCCCGAGGCGAGGGTGGCTAGAATGCTCCGTCTGCTCGGGTCGGCCAGGGCGACGAAGACCTGTTCGGCGATCGCTTCGATGTCAGGCGGCATCGAGGTATTCGATCAGTTCGCCCAACTCGGCCGCCCACCCCTTCGTGTTCCCTTCGAACGCGGTGCGGTGCGTCTCGTCCGGAAGCTGGGAAAAGCCGCTCTCGACGACCGTCAGCCGGGTACCCGCGCCGACCGGCTCGAGCATGTTCGCCTTGTGCCCGTTGTCCCACTTCATCTCGGCGTCACCGCCGGGTCGCAGGTCGATGGTCGCCTGGTTCCCGAACCAGGTGCCCAGCCCTTCGGCCGTGGTCAGCGCGGCCCAGACCTTGTATAGCAACCAGCTGATTGCGTCAAGGCCGATTCAGGACGCGGTGTACAGCGCCCCGAGGAACTCCAGCAGCAGCCGCTCCCGCAACGGACCGGGCGCGGCGGCGAGCAGCGCGTTGATCTCCGCCATCCGCGAAGGCAGCCCGGCACCCTCCCCGAGGCCCGCGGCCGTCAGTAGCCCGGCGAACTGCTCCGAAGTCAGCGTCGTGGGATCCAGCGCGGCGACGAACTGGGCCACCTGTGGGTCGACGACGACCGGACCGGAGTCGCGGGCGGCCTCGACCGACGCGGCGAGGCTCTCGAGAAACTCCCGTTCACCGGCCCGATTCGCCGCCGTCACGGTCAGGTGCAGGTTCGCGGGCGACGACTCGTGCGCGAACTGCGGCTGGACGTACCAGCCGCGCTCACGCATCTCGTCCGCGACGGTGAACAGGTCGAAACCCGCGCCCTCCTCGACGGAGAAGGCGAGCAGCGTCGACACCGGATCGCCGAGGACACGCAGCCCGTCCAGCGCCTCGATTCCGGCACGGATCTCCACGGCCGCCTCTCGCGCTGCCGTCGCCAGTTTCCGGTAGCCGTCGTCGCCGATATGACGGACGACCGCCCACGCCGCGGCGAGCGGGCCACCGGAACGCGTGCTCTGCAGCGTGGTGTTGAGCATCGTGTAGCCGGGCCAGCCGGCACTGGCGAAGTACTGCGGCCGGCGCAGTTCGGCGTCGGCGTGCAAGAGAACGGAGACGCCTTTGGGGCAGTACGCGTACTTGTGCAGGTCCACCGAGACGCTGGTGACGCCGGGAACGTCGAAACCGAACGGACCGAGATCCAGGTACGGCAGCACCCAGCCGCCGATGCAGGCGTCCACATGGAACCGGACGCCGTCGAGCAGCGCCGCGATCTCCGGGATCGGGTCGAGGACGCCGTGGGCGTACGACGGAGCGCTCGCGACGACGAGCACCGTGGTGTCGTCGACGGCGGCGGCCATCGCTTCGGGGACCGCACGGAAGGTCACCGGATCGACCGGCACCGGAACCACGCGGACACCGAAGAAATGCGCCGCTTTGTGGAACGCGGCGTGCGCCGTCGTCGGCAGCACGATGCTCGGCGACGTCACTTCCGGGCGGGCGTCCCGCGCGGCCAGCACCGCGAGCATGCACGACTCCGTGCCGCCCGAGGTCACCGAGCCGACCGTCTCCGCCGTACCACCCAGCAGCCGCGCGGCGGTGCCGACGAGGTCGTTCTCCATCCGCAGCAGACTGGGGAACGCGGTCGGATCGAGCCCGTTTGCCGACGACGCCAGCGCGTGCGCCGCGGCACCGAGTTCGTCCACTTCGGACAGACCACTGTCGTAGACGTAGGCGAGCGTCCGGCCGCCGTGCGTCGGCAGGTCTCCCGCGCGGAGTTCCCGCAGCTCCCGGAGAATGTCTTCGGCGGTCACGACCGGCGCTCCAGCACCGACTTCCGCAGCAACGGGATGCCCAGCACGATCAGCACGGCCGGCAGGATCGACGCGCCGAGCAGGATCGCCGTGAGCGCACTGTCCGGTTGCGCGGCCTTGGCGTCGAGACTGGACTGGTAACCGCCGAACTGCAGCACGAGTCCCCACAGACCGGGGCCGAGCGCCAGCCCGAGCGTCTCCGACGCCGTCCAGACCCCGGCCGCGATCCCCGCCCTGGTCTCGCCGGTCCGCTCTTCCTCGTCGCTGATCAGATCCGGCAGGATCGCCAGCGGGAACACCGAGATACCCGCGTACCCGACGCCGCAGAAGGCGACGAACACCATCGTGACCGCGAACGGGAGCACCTGGGCGCCGAGCAGGCCCAGCAGACCGACGCCGAACGCGGCGGTGGCGATCCGGAACCCGGCCAGCTTCCCCAGGCTCGCCCCGAGTTTCGGCCACAGCGGCATGGTCAGCAGCGCCGGGCCGACGAAGCCGACGAACAGCACCGTCGAGTAGCCGGAGCTGCCGAGGATCCGCTCGGCGAAGAACGGGATCGCGGCCAGCACCGTCCCGATCCCGAGCGCCTGGATGAAGTAGACCCCGAGCAGCCAGCGGAACGGCCGCCACCGCGCCAGCGTCCGGAGCAACTCGCGCGGGCTCACCGTGTTCGGCCGCAGCGCGCCGACGGGGGCGTCCTTCAGCCCGAAGTACACGCCGAGCGTCGCGAGCAGGATGATCACGGCGATGAACAGGCCCATCACCCGGTAACCGGCGACGCCGCCGATGAGGTCGGTGATCGCGGGTGCGCCACCACCGGAAACCAGGATGGCGACCGCGAGGAAGCCGATGCGGACACTGGTCAGCTTCGTGCGTTCCTCGGCGGAGTCGGTCAGCTCGGCGGGCAGCGCGTTGAACGGCACCTGGAAGAACGCGTACGCGGTGGCGCACAACAGGAACACGACAACGACATAGATCGCGTCAGGGACCGGACCGCCGAAGCCCGGGTGCGCGAACAGTGCCGCGAAAAGGATCGCGACGCCGATGCCGCCGTAGAGCAGGAACCGGCGGCGGCTGCCGGTGCGGACCATGTCCGCGTCCGACAGCCGTCCCGCGATCGGGTTGAAGAGCACGTCCCACGCTTTGGGAACGAACACGATCAGGCCCGCGACGCCCGCCGCGACGCCCATCGTGTCGGTGAGGTACTTCAGGAGGAGCAGGCCGGGAACCGTGCCGAAGGCGCCGGTGACGAACGAGCCGAGCGAGTAGCGGTACCTCGTCCGTGCTGGCAGGGCTGCCATGATCCTCCTCGAGGCGATTCTCCCGATGAAGGCCTCAGTATTGGATCTTGGCCACCACCGGGTAGTGGTCGGAGGGAATCGTGCCACCGTCGTAATGCACGAGCTGTACCGGGCCGACAGCGGCGAGTGGACGGCCGCCCGCGCGCACGGCTCCGACGTAGTCGAGCGAGTCGCGGTAGGTCGCCGGGACGGACTTCGCGGCTTGCGGGTTGGTCACCGCGTCGAAGGTGTACGCGCCTTCGCCCGCCGTTCGGAGGACGCCGTCGAGGAAGGCTTCACCCTGCTGGGCCTGGGTCCGGCCGAGTGAGTCCTTGCGCGCTTGTCCAGCCCAGTACTCGATGTTCAGATCGCCTGCCACGACGACCGGTTCGCTCGCGGGAGCGTATTTCGTGACCAGATCCCGGATCTCGCCGAGCTGCGCCATCCGGATGTCGTGCGCCTTGGGCAGCGTCTCCGGCCCTTCGTCGGCCTGCAGATGGGTGCCCGCGATCCAGAGCGGCTTCCCGTTCACGACCAGCCGGGCGAGCGCGGCGCCCTTGTTGGACAGATAGTCCGCGGTGCCCGAATAGGAATTGCCGAAGACCAGTTGGTGCTTCTCGGTCACCGGCGCCTTGCTCAGCACGGTCACCCCGCCGTTGACCACGATGGGGGAATTCGAGCAGTTCCCGTTCACCGTGGTCCAGCCCGGCGACGTCGAGCAGTACTGGCCGACGAGCGGGGTCTGATACGGCCAGACGTCCTTCAGCCGGGTCCTCATTTCCTCCGCCTGGGCGCTGAACGCCTCGTCGAGGACGACGACGTCGGCGTCGTTCGCGCGGATGACGGCCTCGGCGGCACGCGCCCTCGCCTGTTTGTCCGACGTGTTCGGATTGGCGATCCACGGGAGCTGCCAGATGTTGAACGCCATGACCTTCACCGAGACCGCGGCTTGGGCGGGCGCGGCGGTTCCGGCGAACAGGGCGGCGGCGATGGCGAGTACGGCGAGCTTCCGCACAGAAGAACCCTTTCGGTGTTTGTCAGGAGACGACGAAGGTCCGCGAAGTCCCGCTGAACGCGGAGATCGCCCCGTTCCAGCCGTTCTTCCAGTTGCCGAAGTGGACCACGCGGTATTTGCCGATCGGGGCGTTCGGGGGGATCTTCCAGTGGACGACGGCTTTCGATTCGGCGACGAAAGTCCGCGCCCAGTGGTACTTCGTGTCCCAGTCGCCGTCGTCGGCGTGCCGGATCCACTTGCCGTCGACCAGCCGCTGGATCTCCAGGAACGTGCCACCGCGCCGCAGGTCGTTCTTCGGATGCCCGGTGACGAACTCGACCGCGACCTGCTCGCCGCGGGCGTAGGTGCTCTTCGCGTCGACCAGGACGTCACCGAAGCTCTTGAACGCGGGCGCGCTGTCGAAGACGACGCCGGGCTGGAAGTTGATCAGCTTCCCGCGAAGGTCCCGTGGCGTCGGCCCGTGCGGCACCGCCGTCCCTGCCTTCATCGCGGCTGCGAGCTTGGCGAACTCCTGCTGGTACGCGGGAAGTGTGTAGCGGCCGAAGAGCGTCGACGCGCCTTCGTACTGCTGCGAGTCGTACTCCTCCGGCGTGGTGACGTATTGGCTGTAGGCGTTGGCGTAGCCCTGGACGAGCACGTTCTCCAGCGGGACGCCGAGTTCCGCGGCGACGGTCCGGCGCAGACGCAGCCCGGACACGATGGTCAGCTCGGCGGGCACGGCCACGAGGTGCAGCTGTCCGATGCGGACGAGCTGCAGCGGCAGGACCTCGGGCGCCCACGGATACGGCTTCATCGCACCGAACGGGACTGCGACCACCTTCGGCGCCTGCGCGTCGGCGAGTGCCTGCGGGATCGGCGCGTCGATGCCGCCGAGCCAGTCGATGAACGGGTTCTTCACCCCTTCCGGGAGCGGCAGCCCGGGACCGTCCTCACGGCTGCCCGCGAGCATCGACACCCCGATCGCGGCCGTGCAGGTGTGCTGCGGCCGCCCGTTCGGGGTGTACTTCGCGTCGACCGCGACGTCGGACATGTCCACGTAGCACATCCGGTGGTCGACGCCGCCGGTCACGGCTTCCGCGGCCGCGTCGAAGGCGCTTTTCGCGGCGCGGAACTGGAGATCTCCGATGGTGCGGGTGTTCTCGAACTCCGTCTCCGGCGTGCCGGGTTCGAGGTTCAGGTTCGGGCTCATGTCGCCGGTGTTGGTCTGCGGGAACGCGGCGACGAACCGCGGGTTCCCGTCCAGGTAGCGCACGCCCGCGTGGTCGTGCTCCCATTCGTAGGCGGCGTACCCCTTGTTGTCGCCGCTGATCAGGTGGTTGCCGTTGCTCATCGAGGTACCGTGCGTGGCGAACCAGCTGATCGCGCCGATGTCGGTGCCGCCCTGGCTGAACCGCAGCACCGTGACGGCCGGGTCGATCGCCTGCGGGAAGTGGTCCTTGTCCGCCTTGGGGTTCAGGTCGAAAGCCTTGCGGGAACGGTTGACGCTCGCCGTGGTCAGTTCGGCGCGGCCGAGCCGGATCGACCCGGGCGCGAGGTTCGCGTGCGCCCCGCTGATCGCCTCGAAGATACCGTCGACGACGGCGTCGTAAACCTCCTGCTGGAAGCCGAGAATCGCCAGATCGTAGGCGGCGTAATGGGAATCGCCGCCACAGGCGGAGTGGGTGTGCGTGGCGTTGAGGAGCACGTTCTGCTCGGTGTACAGGTCGCCGTACGCGGCTTGGAGCTTACGCATCACGCCCTGGTGGACGGACTGGAACAGCGCGCCGAGATCGGCTGTCACGAACGCGATCCGCTTGGCGCCGTCGTCGACCACGAAGGCCCGCGCCCGGGTGCGGAGGTGGATGCCGGCGGTCTGCTGCTGCGGCATCGAGTAACCCATCATGCCGTTCTCGGCGGCCGGGCCGGTGACGTCGGAGATGCCGGCGCCGACACGGAAACCCTGCTGTGGTGCGGCTTCGGCGCTCCTGGCACCGAGCACACCCGCCGCGACCGGCAACGCCGCCGCGCCCGCGAGAACCCGCCTCCGGCTCACCGTCATGAAGCACCTCCCGGTCACGAACATGAACCACCTTCATGTTCGTGACCGGGACGCTACGTGAGCGGGCTCACCATCGCAACCCACGAAAGGTCCGGTCTCGTGAGAGGCCTTTCGGAAAGCTTCGCAGCGAAGGCGCCTACGCGTTTTGTAAGTTGCCGCTCTGCGCAGTTTTCTCGGCCGCTGCTTGCTTCCTTATAGTCTGAATATGCGATAGCACAGGTGTTCGAGCGCGGGTATTGTTGGGGTCGTGGCCAGCGAAAACAGTCCCCAGGTGGTGCGCTCCGAGTGGTGGCGTGCCGACACTGCGACGCTGCATGCCCGGAAGCAGGAAATCGAGGTGTTGAAGCGGCAGTTGGAGGCGGAGCAGTACGCGATCCTCGCGGAAATCAATTCCCGCGGTATCCGCGGCTGCTCGGGTCATTCGACGTTGGCGGCGATGATCTTCGAAGACTTCCAGGTGACCGACCAGGAAGCCGGGGCCCGGGCCGATCGGGTTCTGGCGTTGCATCCCGGGCCGTCTATCGGCGGAGACCCCCAGCCACCACTGGCACCGTTGACCGCCGAAGCCGCCGCCGAAGGTGCGATCGGGGGTGCGCAGATCGACGCGATCATCCGCACCCTCACCCGCATCCCGTCCACCGTCCCGGAGGAGGCGGTGCGGGGCGGGGAGAAGATTCTCGTCGACTTGGCCCGGCGTGCCGGGCCTCGGCAGATCGCCCGTGCCGGGCGACGACTCTTGGACAAGCTGGATCCCGACGGGAAAGAGCCCCGGAGCGAGGATCCGAAGGACACGCGGCCGGAGTTGCGGTTCGTCAAACACCGCGACGGCACACTCGGGCTCAAGGCCCGGCTGGATCTCGAGACGTATGCGCGGTTGAAGTCCGACCTCGACCCGATGGCCAAACCCCACAAGGCCATCGACGGGGTCCGCGACTCCCGCACCCAGGACGAACGCTACGGGGACGCCTTCACCGACTACGTGCGTCTCAAGACCACCAGCCGGAATCTCCCCGGCCAGGCCGGGGAAGCCACCCACATCCTCGTCACCATGTCCTACGAGGACCTGATCCGGGACATCGGTGAAGCACACCTGGACCTGGTCGGGCCGATCAGCGCCACCGACGCCCGCATCCTCGCCTGCGATGCCCGTGTCCGGCCCGACGTTCTGGGTACCGCCGGCGAACCCCTCGACATCGGCCGATCCAAACGGACGGTGTCGCTGGCCCAGAAGTACGCGTTGACCCTCCGCGACGGTGGCTGCGCCTTCCCCGGCTGCGACATGCCGGTACCCCGCTGCACCGCACACCACATCGTCTTCTGGCGCCACCACGGCGAAACGAAGATCGACAATTTGGTGCTGCTGTGCACGAAGCACCACCGGCTGATCCACCACAGCGAATGGAAAGTCACCATCGCCCAAGACGGGCTGCCGGAGTTCACCCCACCCGCTTATCTCGACCCCACCGGGGCTCCGAGACGCAACACCATGCACCTCAGGACATAGACCGACGCACCGAACGCGAGAGTTGAGCGGCCTCGGTCCTTCCGGACAGCGGACCAACTAGAGTTCATGTCCGGAAGAGAGGGTGTCCGTGTCTAAGAAGAGTCGTCGGTCGTTTACTCCTGAGCTCAAGGAGGAGACGGCAAAGTCGGTGGTCGAGTCGACACGTCCTGTTTCGGCGGTCGCTCGGGAAATCGGTGTCAGCGAGCAGACCCTGCGCAATTGGGTTAACGCGTATCGCCGCGACCACGCCGCCGATGAGCCACCATTGACGATCTCAGAACGTGCCCGGTTGCGGGAACTGGAAAAAGAAGTCCGGGAACTGCGCACGGAACGTGAGTTCCCGGGAAAAGCCGCAGCCTTCTTCGCCAGCGACTATCGATAACAGAACTCTACGAGTTCATCGACACGGAAAAGGACGTCTTCAGTCAGACCACAGGAAGACCGTTGCCTGTCGTGACAATGTGCTCATTGCTTGAAGTGTCGAAATCGGGCTTCTATGAATGGCGTACCCGGCCGGAATCAGAGACCGCCCGGCGCAGGCAGTATCTCGCAGGGCTGATCACCAAGATCTTCACCGACTCGGACGAGACCTACCGTCACCGCCGCATCCACGCCCAGCTAGAGCGCCAGGGCGAGCGGTGCACCCCCGAACTGGTTCGCCAGATCATGCGAGGCCAGGGCCTGGAACCCTGCCAGCCCAAGCCCTGGCGGCCGGCACTGACCGACGGCGGCCCGGCGATCCTGCCGGACCTGCTGTGCCGGGACTTCAGCGCGGACGCGCCATGCGAGAAAATGGTCGGCGATATCACCTACATTCCCACCTGGGAAGGATGGGTCTATCTAGCAACCGTCATCGACTGCCACACCAAAGCGGTCATCGGATGGACCATGGACGACAACTACCGAACACCCCTGATCGAGAAAGCCATCCACATGGCCGTCCGGAACTACTCAATCAAACCCGGAGCGATATTCCACACCGACCGCGGCAGCAACTACGTGTCCACCCAATTCGCGAACACACTCCGATCTCTCGGCATCCGGCACTCCGTCGGACACACAGGAATCTAGTACGACAACAGCCGGGCCGAATCATTCTTCGGCACCCTGAAAAACGAGCGAGCCCATCGCGTGATTTACACAACACGAAAACAGGACATCGCAGATATCGCAGCATACGTAGAACTGCGCTACAATAACCAACGTCTCCACTCAGGACTCGACTACAAGACCCCCAACGAGGTCTACATCGAGTACCTAAACCGGCAGCAAGCAGCGTAGGCCAAGCCACCAAGTAGCTGTCCGGGAAGATCGAGACCCCTCAAGTTGCCACCAGTCCTATCGAAGGACAAGCCAAAGTGGATTGCTCGGGCAGGAGGTGGCCTAGGTGACGGAACTCCGCACTCGCGTGCTCAAAGACCGATCTCGCGTGCCTGAAACCGCAACTCGCGAGCTCAGAGTCGGAACACCCGAGTGCGCGGTCCAGGCACGCGAGTCACGCCTTCGCTCTGCCCGCTACCCCCGCGCACAGGCCGCCCACACTCACGACAACTTTCCCTTACCCCTCAAGAGAACCGTCGTCACCACTCACGAGAGCGGCTACGCGAGGGTCTCCGCGACCTTGGCGAGGGTGGCGGCATCGCCCCGCAGCAGCAGCGTGGTCACCACGGTCTCCTTCCAGGCGGCGAGTTCGTCCCGGATCTTCTCCGCCGGTCCGATCAGAGACGTGTCCTCGACCAGTGACGTCGGGATCGCGGCGGTCGCCTCGTCCTTCCGGCCGGCCAGGTACAGCTCCTGGACCTTGTCGGCGACGTCCTCGTACCCCATCCGGGCGAAGACGTCGTGGTGGAAGTTGACCGATTTCGCGCCCATGCCGCCGATGTAGAGCGCCAGCGACGGCTTGATCCAGCTCGCCGCCTCCTCGACGTCGTCGTGGACGAGCACGGGGACGGACGCGGCGACCTCGAAGTCGTCGAAACCGTGGCGGGCACCGGGGCGGGAGAAGCCCTCCTGCAGCGCGGTCCGGTAGAAGCCGTCGCTCTTGGGTGAGAAGAACAGCGGGAGCCAGCCGTCGCAGATCTCCGCCGACAGCGCCACGTTCTTCGGCCCCTCCGCGGCGAGGAAGATCGGGATCTCCTTGCGGAACGGGTGCACTGTGGACTTCAGCGGCTTCCCCAGTCCGGTTCCGCCTTGCAGCGGCAACTGGAAATGCTGTCCGTCGTGAGTCACCGGCGCTTCACGGGCGACGACCTTCCGCACGATGTCGACGTACTCGCGCGTGCGGGCCAGCGGTTTCGGATACGGCTGCCCGTACCAGCCCTCGACCACCTGCGGCCCGGACGCGCCGAGCCCGAGCACGAACCGGCCGCCGGACAGGTGATCCAGGGTCAGCGCGTGCATGGCCGTCGCGGTCGGGGTGCGCGCCGACATCTGGACGATGTTCGTGCCGAGCTTGATCCGGCTGGTCGACGCGCCCCACCAGGCGAGCGGGGTGAACGCGTCGGAGCCGTATCCCTCGGCGGTCCACACGGAATCGAAGCCGAGTTCTTCGGCCTTCAAGACAGCGTCCAGCGCGCCCTCCGGCGGGCCGGAGGACCAGTAACCGAGGTGGTAACCAAGCTTCATCGAGGCTCCTCGTCAGACGTTCGGTGAGTAGTGCTCGGGTTTGCCCCGCTCCGAAAGCGGCGGAAGGTTCCTCGCGGGAGTCTCGACCAACGGCGCGTCCATGGCCAGTTCGCCGCGCTCCCGGCGCCAGCCCGCCCGGGCGCGGGGGTGGTAGCGACGGTCGCGCGGAACCAGCTTGAACACCGCGTTGATCAGCTTTCCCACGCGACGGTGCCGTCGCTCGTCGCGTTCGGTCCAGGTGTAGCCGAGCCGGTCGCGGATCGGCGGGTCGTACAGGCCGACGGTCAGCCAGACGAAGTTCCGTGCCACCGGCCCGCGCACGAGCTTCCACACGAAATCCGGCAGCCGCGGCAGGAAATTCGGCTTCGGGAGGTCCTTGATGTCGAGGACGTCGCGCGTGGCCTTGTTGTCCTCCAGGACGTCCTCGCACATGCGCTTCCAGTACAGCTGGAAGTCCTCCCAGGACTCCGGCACCGGGCGCATGCTCATGCCGTACATCTCGTACCACTGGACGTGCTCGTCGAACAGCTTCCGCTTCTCCTGCTCGCCGATGCCACCGCAGAAGTTGTCGGCGATGAGGATGGCGCTCACGAAGAACGTCGAGTGCGCCCAGTAGAACGTGTCCGGGTTGAGCGCGTGATAGCGCCGCCCGTGTTTGTCGACGCCCTTGATCCGATCGTGGTACCCGCGCACCTCCAGCGCGGTCTGCCGCGCGCGCGGACCGTCGTAGATCACTCCCCCGATCGGGTACAGCGAGCGGAACAACCGCTGCCAGCGCTCCTCGAAGAACCGCGAGTGCTCCTCGACGCCCGCGCCCAGCTCGGGGTGCATGTTCTGCATGGATCCGGCCCAGAGCGCGATGAGCAGGCCACGCCAGTCGCCGAAGTACTTCCAGGTCAGCGAATCCGGTCCGAGCGGCCGTGGCTGTGTCATCCCCGGTCTCCTCAGTGAGCTGGTTAAATTGACCACAACTGTTGTCAGAGTAAAGTTGACAACGGCCGTAGTCAACAAGAGGAGCCGATCATGGCCGGCCGAAGCTGGGCAGGCACCACGCTGGACGACCGCAAGGCCGCCCGCCGGGAACAACTCGTCGAGGCCGGCCTCGACCTGCTCGGCACCCAGGGCAGCGCCGGGGTGAGCGTGCGCGCGGTGTGCCGCCACGCCAAGCTCACCGAGCGGTACTTCTACGAGAGTTTCACCGACCGCGAGGAACTGGTCGTCGCGGTCTACGAGCACATCGGCGAGCAGGCGAGGCAGGCGCTGGTCGACGCGGTCAGCGACACGGCCGAACCCGCCGAACGGGCGAAGGCCGCTGTCCGCGCCTTCGTGGAATTGATGCTCGACGACCCGCGCAAGGGCCGGGTGCTGCTGCTCGCGCCGATCACCGATCCCGCGCTGACCACCCGCGGGATCGCGCTCCTGCCCTCCTTCGCCGAACTGGTCAGCGGGCAGCTGTCCCACGGTGACGCGGCCGAGCGCCAGATGACCTCGATCGGGCTGGTCGGCGCGCTGAGCAACGTGTTCATCGCCTACCTCGACGGCTCGCTCAAGGTGAGCCGCGAGCGCCTGATCGACCATTGCGTCCGCCTGGTGCTCGGTGCCGACCGTCAGCCCTGACCGCGTTCGGCGACCAGCTGCAGCGCGATGTCGATGATCATGTCCTCCTGTCCGCCCACGTACTTCGCGGCGCCGACGCGGTAGAGGATCTCGTGTGCTGGAACGTCGTAGCGCTCGGCGGCGCGCTCCGCGTGCAGCAGGAAGCTCGAGTACACGCCCGCGAATCCCTGCACGATCGACGAGCGGTCCATCACCGGCAGCCGCGTGATGTAGGGCTTCACGACGTTCTCCGCCGCGTCCATCAGCACGTCCTTGTCTACGCCGGTGCGGATCCCGAGCCGTTCGAACGTCGCCGCGAGCACCTCGGTCGGCGAGTTGCCCGCGCCCGCGCCGAGCGCCACCAGTGAACCGTCGATCTGCCGGGCGCCGGCGCGATAGGCGAGCACGGAGTTCGCGACGCCGAAGCTCAGGTTCTGGTGCCCGTGGTAGCCGACCTGCGCCTCGTCCCCGAATTCCGCCACCAGCGCGGCGATCCGGTCGGCGGCCTCCTCCAGGATCAGCGCCCCGGCCGAGTCGACGACGTACACGCACTGACATCCGGCGTCGACCATGATCCGGCCTTGCTCAGCCAGCGCCTCCGGGGTGGACATATGGGACAGCATCAGGAAACCGACCGTCTCCAGCCCGAGCTCCCGTGCCGCGCCGAAATGCTGGACGGAGACGTCGGCCTCGGTGCAGTGCGTCGCGATCCGGACCGCGCCCGCGCCGAGATCGGCCGCCACCCGCAGATCGGCGACCGTGCCGAGGCCGGGCAGGAGCAGCACCGCGATCTTCGCGTGCCGTGCCTCGTCGACCGCCGCTTCGATCAGTTTCCGTTCGTCGACGAGGGAAAAGCCGTAGTTGAAGGTCGAGCCACCGAGGCCGTCACCGTGGCTGACCTCGATCAGCGAGACCCCGCCGTCGTCCAGCGCCCGGACGGTGTCACGGACGTTCTTCTCGGTGAACTGGTGCGCCATCGCGTGACTGCCGTCCCGCAGGCTCGTGTCGACCAGCCTGACCTCACGGTCGATCTCATCCCACTTCACGCCGCCACCTCCTGGGTCGCCAGCAGCTCACCGACGCGGGCGGCCGCGGCCGTCATGATGTCGAGGTTCCCGGCGTACTTCGGCAGGAAGTCCCCGTTCCCGGCGACCTCCAGGAACACCGCCACCCGCGCCTGCCCGCTCCATCCCGGCCTCGGCGGGTCGAACTGTGGATCCGCCTTGAGCGTGTAGCCCGGCACGTAGACCTGCACCGCTTCGACCATCCGGTGGATGGATTCGGTCACCGCGTCGAAGTCCGTATCCGGGTCGATCGCGCAGAACACCGTGTCCCGCATGATCATCGGCGGTTCCACGGGGTTGATGATGATGATCGCCTTGCCGCGGCTCGCTCCCCCGACAAGTTCGATCCCGCGCGCGGTGGTCGCGGTGAACTCGTCGATGTTCGCCCGCGTACCGGGCCCCGCCGAACGTGACGACACGGACGCGACGATCTCGGCGTAGGGCACCGGCGTCACCCGGGACACGGCGTGCACGATCGGGATCGTGGCCTGGCCGCCGCAGGTGATGAGGTTGACGTTCGACACGTCCAGGCGTTCGGGCAGGCCGACGGCCGGGCAGGTGAACGGGCCGACCGCGGCCGGGGTGAGGTCGATCGCACGGATCCCGGCGCCGGCGTAGCGCGGCGCGTTCGCCAGATGCGCCTTCGCGGAGGTCGCTTCGAAGACCAGGTCCGGCAGTTCGTCGCGGGACAACAGCCAGTCGACGCCCTCCGCGGACGTCTCCAGCCCCAGCTCGGCGGCCTTCGCCAACCCGTCCGAGGCCGGGTCCACACCGACCATGTACCGCACCTCGACGTGTTCGCTGCGCCGCAGCTTCGCGAGCAGGTCGGTGCCGATGTTCCCGGGGCCGACGATCGCGGCCACCGCTTTCCGTTGCGCCATACCAGGTGACGTTTCCCGAGTGGATAGGGCACACTCAACCCATGCGTGCCGCTGGGCGGAACGACGAGGAGGAACGAACCGGTGCGGACGGCCTCGTCGCCGCCCGCGTCACCGCGCTGCTCTCAGCCTTCCGGCCGGGCGACGACGCCCTCGGTGTTTCCGAACTGGCGCGGCGGACAGGGCTCGCGAAGTCGACCGTCCACCGGCTCACCGGCCACCTGGTCACGACCGGACTGCTCGAACGGGAAGGCTCCGCGCTGCGGCTCGGGCTGAAGCTGTTCGAGATCGGCCAGCTGGCGGTACGGCGCCGTGGACTGGTCGAGGCGGCGCGCCCGTATCTCGCCGACCTCCGCGAAGCGACGCGGAATACCGTGCATCTCGCGGTACTGGAAGGCACAGAGGTGGTCTATCTCGACATCCTGCGCGGCCCCGACGCGCCGTCGCTGCCGTCACGGATCGGCGGCCGTTTTCCCGCGCACGCCACCGGGGTCGGGAAGGCCATCCTCGCGTTTTCGCCGGAATCCGTGGTGACACAGGTGATCGACGCCGGATTGCCCCGGGTGAGCGTCCGGACGATCACCGCCGCCGGTCTGCTGCGCCGTCAGCTCGCGAAAGTCCGCGGCGACGGGATCGCTTTCGAGCGCGAGGAATCCGGCGTCGGCGTCGTGTGCGCCGCGAGTCCGCTGCTCGACGCGCAAGGCGTCGCGGTGGCGGCGTTGTCGATTTCCGGCTGGGCGAACCGCATGCACACCAGCCGCGTCGCGCCCGCGGTCCGGACCGCGGCTTTGGCGCTGTCGCGCACCTTGTGAGACTTACGCGACGAGCCCTCGCCGGACCAGTTCAGGCCGCACGCCCTCGCCGAACCAGTACGCCTCTTCCAGATGCGGGTATCCGGAGAGCACGAACTCCTCGATGCCATGCGCGTGGTATTCCTCGATGAGATCGGCGACCTCACGATGGCTGCCGACGAGGGCGGTGCCCGCTCCGCCGCGCACCAAGCCGATTCCGGCCCACAGGTTCGGGTAGACCTCCAGGCCGCGCACGCCGCCGTCGATGTTCCCGCCGTGCAGGGCCGCCATCCGTTGCTGGCCAACGGATTCGCTGGCGGACAACTGTTTCTGGGTGTGGGCGATCCGCTCGGGGTCGATCGCGTCCAGCAGTTTACCCGCCTCTGCCCACGCTTCCGCCGACGTGTCACGGGACAGGGTGTGCAACCGGATGCCGAAGCGGAGTTTCCGGCCCTGTTCTTCGGCGAGTTCGCGGACCTCGGCGATCTTCTCCGCGACCTGCGCGGGCGGCTCGCCCCAGGTCAGGTAGACGTCGGCGTGTTTCGCCGCGATCGGCAGCGCCGCCGGGGACGAGCCGCCGAAGTAGATCGGCGGCACCGGATCGGGGGCCGCGATCGTGGTCGCGCCTTCGACCTTCAGATGCTCGCCCGCGAAGTCGAACGGCTTGCCGCTCCACACCCCGCGCACGATCTCGAGGAACTCCCCGGTGCGGGCGTAGCGCTGGTCGTGATCGTGCCAGTCACCGAAGCGGCGTTGCTCGACCGTGTCGCCACCGGTGACGACGTTGAGCAGCACGCGGCCCCGCGAGATCCGCTGGAAGGTGCCCGCCATCTGCGCGGCCAGCGTCGGCGAGACCGTGCCGGGGCGGAACGCGACCAGGAACTTGAGGGTTCTCGTCTCCCGGATCAGTGCCGCCGTCGTCAGCCAGGCGTCCTCGCACCAGGTCCCCGTCGGCGTCAGGACGCCTTCGAAGCCGTTGGCCTCGGCGGCGCGGGCGACCTGGGCGAGGTAGTCGATGTCCGGCTCGCGGGAGGCGGCGGCCCCGGCGTCGCGACTGGCGTGGAAGTGCTCCACGATCGTCCGGCCGTCACCGGTGGTGGGCAGGAACCAATGCAGCTTGACCGTCACGACCCCGAGCTTCGGCTTCCGGGCGGCGCCGGGTCAATCGACGCCCCTCGCGTCCCGCGATCTGGACGCCCCGGGCTACGCATTTAGTCCTCTGAAGGCATCTTTCAGCCGCCGAACATCAAGCGCCACTCGTCCAGCGACTTCGGCCGGAAGACGAAGTTCGTGTCCTTCACGCGCGAGAGGTTCGCCGACGGTTCCGCCGAGTACTGGTGTCCCGGGTAGACGACCGGATCCCCGTCCAGCCCGGCCAGCCACTGCAGGCTCCGGTAGATCGCTTCCGCGTCTCCGCCGGGGAAATCGGTGCGCCCGCAGCCTTCGAGGAACAGCGTGTCCCCCGAAACGAGGCGTCCGTCGACGAGGAAGCACTGGCTTCCCGGCGTGTGGCCCGGCGTGTGCAGCAATCGGATCGGCACCGCGCCGACCTGGAGGACCTCGTCGTGCTCGTGCGAGCGCAGGTCGGTCTCCGAGACCCCGGTGATCCGGCGGACCCACTCGACCTCGGCGGCGTTCACGTGGATCGGCACCTGGACGCGTTCGAGCAGTTCCGCGATCCCCGGCAGCGAGAAGCCCATCATCTCGCCACCGACGTGATCGGGGTGATGATGGGTGGCGAGGACGCCGGTGAGGCGCATGCCGTCGCCTTCCAGCTGGTCAAGCAGATCGCCGACGGCGTACGCCGGGTCGACGATGACGGCCTCGTTCGTCTCCCGATCGCCGATCAGATAGGCGAAGTTGACCATCTGTGTCGCGACGGGATCCCCCACCGCGAAGTCGCGGCCCGCGAGCAATTGCCGGAAGTACAGCCTGTCAGCCATGCGCACACCTTACGGCGCTACTCACCCGTGGTGCCGTCGGCCGGTTCCCGCAGGATGTCCGGGTGCCCGGTGTGCCGTGCGGTCTCCTGGACGACGTGCGCGAGCACCCACCGGCTTGACGGCACTCGAACTCGTGTTCGACATGCGACCACCTTACCCGCCGGGCAGGACTAGGCTGACGCCTCATGTGGTGGGGATTGATCTGCGCGTTCTTCGCGGCCTGTGCGTACGGCATCGCTTCGGTGATGCAGGCGATCGCCGCGAAGGCGACTTCGGGCGACGAAGGCCGTGTCGATCCCAAGCTTCTCGTGCGGGTGCTGCGGCAGTGGAAGTTCGTCGCGGGCCTCGCGCTGGACGTCGTCGGATTCGTCGCCCAGGTGGTCGCCCTGCGCGTGCTGCCGTTGTTCGTGGTCCAGGCGGCGCTGGCGGGCAGTCTCGCCGTGACCGCGGTCGCGGCGCGGACGCTCGGTGTCCGGCTGGGACGTCGCGAGTGGACGGCGGTCGCGGTCGTCTGCGCCGGGCTGGCGTTGCTCGGGATGTCGGCGGAGAGCGAAGGCTCGTCGGCGACCGGGTTCGGCTTCCGGCTCGTGCTGATCGGCGCGGTGGTGGTCCTCGGCACCGCGGGGATGTTCGCCGGCCGCGCGCCGCGGCGGATCCGGACCCCGGCGCTGGGCCTGATCGCCGGGTTGTGCTTCGGCGTGGTCGCGCTTTCGGGCCGTGTGCTGCCCAGCCTGGCCCCGCTCGACCTGCTGACCGACCCGGCCACCTACACACTGGCCGCGGCGGGCGCGATGGCGATGCTGTTCTACGCCACCGCGCTGCAACGCGGCAGTGTCACCACCTCGACCGCGATGATGGTGATCGGCGAGACCGTCTTCCCGTCACTGATCGGGGTGCTCGTGCTCGGCGACACCACGCGACCCGGTTTCGCGGCCGTGGCGGTGGCCGGTTTCGTGCTCGCGGTCTCGGCGGCGCTGGCGCTGGCCCGTTTCGGTGAGCCCGCCCCGATCGAACCCGTCAGCGCGCCGCTCGGTTGACGCCTCTCCGGGACACCAGCAGCCACGCCAGGTACAGCCCGCCGATGGCCCCGGTCACGAGACCGACGGGCAGGCCCGCGAGCACCTGCTGGGTGATCAGATCGCTGGTGACCAGCAGGAGCATGCCCATCAGCGCGGCCGCGGCGAGTCCAGGCCCCGAAGAACGCGTGAGCCGCTTCGCCAGCTGAGGCGCAGCGAGCGCCAGGAACGAGATCGGTCCGGCGGCCGCCGTCGCGATCGAGCACAGCCCGACACTGACGCCGAGGAGCACGATCCGGCTCCGCTCGACAGGAACGCCCAGTCCCTTGGCCGAGTCGTCGCCCATCTCCAGCAGGGAAAGCCTTCTGCCGTAGACGAAGGCGGGTGGCAGCAGGACGGCGATGGCGATCGCGACCGGGACGACGTGCTCCCAGCCGCGTCCGTTGAGCCCGCCGACCAGCCACGCCTGCGCCGCCAGGCCGTCCTGCCAGGCGGCCCTGGTGATCAGGTACGAGTTGAAGGCGATGAGCATCGCGTTCACCCCGATGCCGACGAGGATCAGCCGGAAGGCGTGCACGCCGCGTTTGAACGCGATCAGCGCGATCAGCGCCGCGGTCACGATGCCGCCGACCAGCGCGCCCAGCGAAACCTGGAGCATTCCGCCGTGAACCACGACGATCGTCAGCAGCGCCCCGGCGGCCGCGCCTTCGGTGAAGCCGATGAAATCGGGGCTGCCCAAGGGATTTCCGGAAAGGCTCTGCAGGATCGCGCCGCTGACCGCGAGCGCGCCGCCGACCAGCAGCGCGGTCAGCAGCCGCGGCAGCCGCAGGGTGGTGACGATGAACTCGGTGCTCCGGTCGCCGAAGCCGAACAGCGTCTGGATGACCTCACCGACGGACAACGGGTAATCGCCGGTGGTCATGCTGACCGCGCCGACGAAGAACACGGCGACGGCCAGCAGGGTGACGACGATCGCCGCCCGCGGGGTGACCCGCAGGGACAGTCCGCCGCCCGGGGTGCGCAGGACACGGGTGGTCATCCGGGGTGGCTCCTTGATCGCGGTCACAGGCGGGCCAGCTTCCGGCGGCGGCAGAGCGCGATGAACACCGGCGCGCCGAGGAACGCGACGACGATGCCCGCCTGCAGCTCCTCCGGCGGGTTCAGCACGCGGCCGACGACATCGGCGCCGATCAGCGCGATCGGCGCGAGCAGCATCGAATACGGCAGGACCCAGCGCTGATCCGGGCCGGCCAGCATGCGCGCGGCGTGCGGCACGGCCAGCCCGAGGAACAGGACCGGGCCGACGGCCGCGGTACCCGCGCCGCAGAGCAGGGTGATCACGATCGCGCCCAGTACCCGGGTGCGGCCGACGTGGGCGCCGAGCGCCTTGCCGGTCTGGTCGCCGAGCGCGAGCACGTTGAGCGGCCGGGCGAGCAGCAGCGCGATGACCGCGCCGACCACCACGAACGGCGAGATCTGCCAGAACACGTCCCATTTGCGGCCGCTCAGCGAACCGACGTTCCAGAACCGGAACTGGTTGAACGTCTCGGGCATCAGCAGCAGGATCCCGACGATGTAGGCCTGGAGCACCGCCATGACGGCCGCACCGGCGAGCACGAGACGGTCCGGCGTGGCGCTGCGGCCCGCGGAACCGAGGACGTACACCACGACCGAGGCGATCGCCGCCCCGGCGAAGGCGAACCAGATGTAGCCGAGCACGCCGCTGACCCCGACGAACGCGATCCCCGAAACGACCGCGGCCGAGGCGCCGGTGTTGACCCCCAGCAGGCCGGGATCGGCGAGCGGGTTGCGGGTCAGCGCCTGCATCACCGCGCCCGCCAGGCCGAGCGCCACGCCGACGACCACGCCCAGCAGGGTCCGCGGGATGCGGAGGTCGTGGATGATCACCGCGTCGGTCGAGCCGTCGTTGTGCCACAGCACCGACCAGGTCGAGGTGAACGGGATGCTCTTCGACCCCACCCAGATGCTGAGCAGGAACACCAGCGCCAGCAGGGCGAGCCCGAGCACGAGACCACCGGCGCGGAACGTCCGTGCCGCCGCGCTCGGCGGGGACGCCGCAGCGGGCGGGCGTTCGGTGACGACCACGGAACCTCCTTCGAGTGAGGCGAGGCTAACCGAACGCCGGAGTTCACCTCAACGAGCTACCGACTTAGACTAGCCTTACCTACCCCCGAGCCAGATGGAGGCGCCGGTGCCCGCAACGGCCACCACCAGCCGGAGCGTGCTGCGCCAGGCGATTTCCGGGCAGCGACGGCAGGTCACGCTCGCGTCCGTGCTCGCCGCCGGCCATCAAGGCGGTGAAGCACTCGTCCCGGTGATCATCGGGGTGGTGATCGACCAGGCCGTCGCCGGTGGCTCGGTGGGCACGCTCGTGTTCTGGCTCGCCGTGCTCGGCGTCGTCTTCGCGGGACTGTCCTACAGCTACCGGTTCGCCGCGCGCGCGGCCGAAGGAGCTTCGCTGCGGGCGGCGCACGACATCCGGATCGCGATCAGCAGGCGTGTCCTGCATCCGGGCGGTGGCGCCGAAAACGGCAAGCTGGCAGGCGAATTGGTCAACATCGGCACCAGTGACGCGCAACGGGTCGGGATCGTGAACGCCGCCCTGCCGTTCGGGATCGCCGCGCTCGCCGGAGTGCTGGTCAGCGCCGTGGCCCTGCTGCGCATGTCGGTGCCGCTGGGTCTTCTGGTCCTCCTGGGCACGCCGCCGCTGCTGTACCTCGCGCATCTCATCGGCAAGCCGCTGGAACGCCGCAGCGAGGCCGAACAGGAGCGATCCGCGCACGCTTCGGGGGTCGCCACGGATCTGGTCGCCGGTCTGCGGGTGCTCAAGGGCATCGGCGCCGAACCGGCCGCCGTCGCCCGCTATCGCGACACGAGCCAGAACTCGCTGAAGGCGACCTTGCGCGCCGCGAAGGCCAAGGCCTGGCACGACGGCGCGGTGCTCGCGCTGACCGGCGGTTTCATCGCGGTCGTCGCCCTCGTCGGCGGGCATCTCGCGTCGTCGGGCTCGATCAGTGTCGGCGACCTGGTCTCGGCGGTCGGCCTCGCGCAGTTCCTGCTCACCCCGTTCCTGATCTTCTCGTGGGTCAACAGCGAACTGGCGCAGGGCCGCGCGTCGGCGTCCCGGGTCGCCGACCTGCTGACCACTCCGACGGCGGTCGGCGCGGGTGACGGCGAGCTTCCGTCGCCCGCCAGCGGGAACGTCCGCCTCACCGGCGTCTTCCACGGCAGCCTCCGCGGGGTCGACCTCGACATCCCGGCCGGGCAGCTGGTCGGTGTGGTCGCCACCGACCCGGCCGCCGCGACCGATCTGCTCGACTGCCTCGGCCGCGCGGCCGACCCGGCGCAGGGGCAGGTCCGCGTCGACGGCGTCAATCTGTCCACTGTGGACCCCGATCGGGTACGGGAGGTCGTCCTGGTCGCCGCGCACGACGCGGACCTGTTCGAAGGAACGCTGGCGGAGAACGTCCACGCCGCCGGTCTCCCGCATGACGAGGCGCTGGCCGCGTCGGCGGCGGACGAGGTCGCGGAGGCACTGCCGGACGGGATCGGAACCGCGATCACCGAACGCGGGCGTTCCCTCTCCGGCGGGCAGCGGCAACGCGTCGCCCTCGCCCGCGCGCTCGCCGCGGAGGCGCCGGTCCTCGTCGTCCACGACCCCACGACGGCGGTCGACACGGTGACCGAGGCGAAGATCGCCACCGGGCTCGCCCGGTTACGACAAGGACGGACCACGATCCTGGTGACCACGAGTCCCGCACTGCTCGCCGTCACCGACCGCGTCGTCGTCCTCGACGACGGCCGGGTCACGGCCGAAGGCGGCCACGCCGAACTCGCGCTCGACCGCGCCGACTACCGCGCGGCGGTGCTGTCATGAGCCGCGAACTCCTCCCCACCGCCGACGGCAAGCGGATCCGCGCCGTTCTCGGCGAACTGCTCCGCACCTCGAAGGCCCGTGCCACCGGCGCGCTCGCGATGCTCGTCGGCGCGACCGCGATCGGGCTGCTCACCGCTCCCCTGCTCGGCCATATCGTCGATCTGGTCATCGGGAAACGACCGGCGACCGAACTGACGACGCCGGTGGTGGCGCTGGTGCTGGTCGCCGTCGCGCAGGCGATCGCGACGGCGCTGGGTGTTTCCTTGACCGCGCGGCTCGGCGAAACCTTGCTGGCGGAACTGCGGGAGCGGTTCGTGGACCGGGCCTTGAGCCTTCCGCTGGAGCAGGTCGAACGGGCGGGCTCCGGCGATCTGACCGCCCGGGTCACCAACGACGTCACGGTGGTGGCGAGGGCGGTCCGCGAGGCCTTGCCCGAACTGGGCCGTTCGGTGCTGACCATCGTGCTGACCCTGGGCGCGCTCGCCGTCCTCGACTGGCGGTTCCTCCTGGCGGCGCTGCTGGCGACCCCGATCCAGCTGCACACGGTGCGCTGGTACGTCCGCAACGCCGTCCCGTTGTACGCGAAGCAGCGGATCGCGACGGGTTCGCAGCAACAGCAGCTGCTCGACACGATCGGCGGCGCGAAAACCGTCCGCGCGTTCCGCCTCGCCGACGCCCACGTGGAGCGCGTCCGGCAGCGCTCCGAAGGCGCGATGGAACTCATGCTGCGCGGCGTCCGGCTGATGACCAAGTTCTTCGCCAGGCTGAACCTCGCCGAGTTCGTCGGTCTCTCGGCCATGCTCGCGGCCGGTTTCCTCTTGGTGGGCGACAACGCCGTGACCATCGGCGCGGCGAGCGCGGCGGCGTTGTACTTCCACAGCCTGTTCGGTCCGATCAACACCGCGCTGGCGCTGGTGGACGACGCGCAGGCGGCCGCGGCGAGCCTCGCCCGGCTGGTCGGGGTCGCCGATCTCCCCGCCCCGCGGGAGCCGCAGCGGCCCGCGAAACCCCTTGACGCCTCGGTGAAAGTGGCCGGGATCTCGCACTCCTATGTGGACGGACACCCGGTACTGCGCGACGTCGACCTGAGCCTCGCCCCCGGCGAGCGGGTCGCGCTGGTCGGCGCGAGCGGCGCCGGGAAGACGACACTGGCCAAGCTGATCGCCGGGATCCACACCCCCGCCGCCGGCACGGTCACCGTCGGCGGAGTCCCGCTCGACGAACTCGGACCGTCCGCCACCCGGCAGGCCGTCGCGCTGATCAGCCAGGAGGTGCACGTCTTCGCCGGTTCGCTGGCGGACGACCTGCGGCTCGCTTGCCCCGGCGCGTCCGACGCGGATTTGCTGGCGGCACTGGAAAAGGTCGGCGCACGCGACTGGGCGGAGGCGCTGAGCGAAGGTCTCGCGACGGTGGTCGGCGAAGGCGGGCATCAGCTGACAGTCACCCAATCCCAGCAGCTGGCGCTGGCCAGGCTGGTCCTCGCGGATCCGCCCATCGCGATCCTCGACGAGGCCACCGCCGAAGCCGGGAGCGCGGGCGCCAAAACGCTCGAAGCCGCCGCGGCGGCCGCCCTCGAAGGCCGCACCGGGCTCGTCGTCGCGCACCGGCTGACGCAAGCGGCGGCTTCGGACCGCGTCGTCGTCCTCGACGCGGGCGTGGTCGTCGAAAGCGGGACGCACGACGAACTCGTGGCCTCCGGTGGTCGGTACGCAACGCTTTGGGCGGCCTGGTCGGACAACCGTTCACGGACGTGATCCGGGACGCAGCGAGGCCGGTTGCATTCGGCCGTTCGGCGTCTTAGGTTAGGCAAACCTGAATATCGATTAATCCGGTATCTCACCGGACCGCCGATCAAGAAGGACGGACGATGGCCCGAATCCCCACTCTCTCCGCCGTGCGCGGGCGCCTGAAGACCGCCGGCGTGCTGGCGTCCTCCCTGGTGCTGGCCGCCTCGCTCACCGCGTGCGGAGGTGGCGGCGAGTCACCCGCCCCGGCCGCGCAGAACTCCGCCGGTTCCGCGGTCGACGCCAACGCGTTCCCGACGACGATCGAGCACAAGTACGGCAGCACCACCATCACGCAGGAACCCAAGCGTGTCGTCACGGTCGGCCTGACCGAGCAGGACGCGCTGCTCGCCCTCGGCGTGGTCCCGGTCGGGGTCACCGAGTGGCTCGGGAAGTTCCCCGGCACCATCGGCCCGTGGGCGACCGGCAAACTCGGCGGCGCCGCGCTGCCCGAGGTCCTCAAGGACGTCGACGGGCCGCAGTACGAGAAGATCGCCGCGCTGAAGCCGGATCTGATCATCGCGCTGTACTCCGGGCTCACCAAGGAGCAGTACGACAAGCTGAGCCAGATCGGCGCCCCGGTCGTCGCGCAGCCCAAGGAGTACAACGACTACGGCATCCCGTGGAACGAGGCGACCAAGAAGGTCGGCCAGGCCGTCGGGCGCGCCACCAAGGCGAACGAACTGGTCAAGGGTGTCGAGGACAAATTCGCCCAGGTCCGCAAGGAGCACCCGGAGTTCCAGGGCAAGTCGGCGCTGATGGCGTCGACCTACGAGGGCTACTTCGTCTACGGCAGCCAGGACGGGCGCTCGCACATCCTCGAATCGCTCGGCTTCACACTGCCGGCCGACCTCGACGCCGCCATCGGTGACAAGTTCGGCAAGAGCCTCAGCGCCGAACGGACCGACCTGCTCGACCGCGACGCGCTCGTGTGGCTCATCGACACCCCGGCCAAGGCGCAGGAGATCCTCGGCAAGGACGCGCTCTACAGCGGCCTGAAGGTGGCGAAGGAAAAGCGCGAGGTCTTCATCGAGAACGAAGGCACCTACGGCAGCGCGGTCTCGTTCGTGACCGTGCTGAGCCTGCCGTACGTGATCGACCGGATCGTCCCGCAGCTGTCCGCCGCGGTCGACGGTGACCCGAAGACCGAGGTCAAACCGGCTTCCTGAGTCATATCGGGAAAGAACGGGGCCGCGAGCTTTGCGCTCGCGGCCCCGTTTTCGTGCGTGGCAGGCGCCGGGTCTCGCGGGTGATTGAGGGGCAAACTGCTGGTCGGCTCTACCGTTGGAGCGGGACAAGGCGAACCTGTCGTGGCGGCCCCGGCGGGAGCGGGCTCATGCAAAGGGACCACACCCGGCTCTTGACTGTCCATAAGGGACACTGCGCGAGACAAACGTGCCCGGTTTGGGCAAGTTGCACGGTTTCGCGCGGGGGTCGTGAGTGGCAAAGAGGGTTCTAACCCTCATTAACACTCACGACCCTCCGCCAAACCGCGTATAGCGACATCAATCGGACACCCAATCACCCGGCGGTGTCCCTTGTGGACACTGAAACCCGGCGGGCTGAGCCCTTCCCCCAGTACATGATGGCCCCCTTCATTGCGCCTAGCGCAAGGAAGGGGGCCATCATGTACTTCGCCGCGAGCCAGGCCGCAGGCACGAGACCGGAAGCGGTCAGGACTCCATGGCCTTGACGAGCGAAGCAGGCCGCAGATCCGTCCAGTTCGTCTCGACGTACTCGAGGCACTCCGGCCGCGAAGCCGGGCCGAACCTCGTGGTCCAGCCCGCCGGGACCTCGACGAACTCGGGCCACAGGCTGTGCTGGCCCTCGTCGTTGACCAGCACCAGGTACGTGCCGTCGGGGTTCTCGAACGGGTTCGTCATTCCTTGTTCTCCTTCTTCGTGGCCGGTGCGTCTGCCCGGCGGGTGAGCGCGTCGAGTGCGAGGAACCAGCCCTCCGCCAGTTCCCGCACCGACGCTTCGGTCAGTACGGCCTCCGGCCAGGACCACTGCGCGTTCAGTCCGGGACCGCCGGGGCGGTCCTCGGTCAGTGCGTTGATCGTCAGCGCGTGCGAAACCGGCATCTCGTCGTCCGGACCGAGTTCCGCCGCCTCGGCCTCCGCCGCGTACGACCAGTCCGTCGCTTCGGGGACGCCGATCCGGCCCAGGTAGTTGAACTCGATCTGCGGCTGCGCGAACGCCGCCAGTTCGGGACCGGTGCGCGGGTCGAGGTACCGGAGCAGCCCGTGCCCGATCCCCGCGTCCGGCAGCCCGGTGAGGTGCGCCCGGACCCGTTCGAGCGCGGCACCGGCGGCGGCGCCGCCCGCGAACGCGTCGTCCAAGTCGAGGTCGCCCAGGTCGAGGCAGACCGGCACGACACTGGTGAACCAGCCGACCGTCCGCGAGAGATCCGCGCCACCGGCCAGCTCCTCCTCGCGGCCGTGCCCTTCGACGTCGACGAGCACCGCGCGGCCCTCGTCCCGGCGCCAGCGGGCGACGGCGAGCGCGAGCCCGGTGAGCAGGACGTCGTTGATCGTCGTCCCGAACGCCGACGGCACGCGGGACAGCAGCGGGGCCGTCCGTTCCGCGGGCAGGGTCAGCGACACCTTCTTCACCGTGGCCGTCACGTCACGTTCGTGGTCCAGCGGCCGGTCCAGCGGGATCGGGTCCCCGCCGCCCAGCACCGACTTCCACAGGTCCAGTTCACCCCCGCGGTCCTGTTCGGACAGTGCCCGCGACCACCGCCGGAACGAAGTGTCCACAGAGGACAGCTCCGGCTTACGGCCGCTGTCGACCGCCGCCCAGGCGGAAGCGAGATCCGGCAACAGGATCCGCCACGAAACACCGTCGACGGCCAAGTGATGGATCATCAGCAGCAACCGGCCGGGGCCTGACTCCCCCGCGTCGAACCAGGTCGCGCTCAGCATCACCCCGGCGTCCGGGTCGAGCCGGGCACGGGTCGGCTCCGCGTGCCGCTCGATCAGAGCGGACAGGTCATCGCCATCGACCTCGACACGGTCGACGAGGACGTCGACGGTCTCCGCGACCCGGAGCGCCCAGCCGTCCACCGACCGGTCGAGCCGGGCACGCAGCATGTCGTGCCGCGCGACGAGGGCGCCGAGCACCTTCTCCAGCTGCCCGGCGGTCATCCCGGACGGCGTCCGCACCAAGGCGGCCTGGTGGTAACCGGCGATCGGCCCGCCCAGTTCGCGCAGCGCGTGCATGATCGGCGTCAACGCGATCGCCCCGTCGTCCGCCACGTTCACCGCGACCTCGGCCAGTGCCTCGACCGTCCGGTGCGCGAACACGTCGTGCGGCGTGATCTTCAGTCCGGCCGCGCGGACCCGGCTGACCAGCCGCATCGCGACGATGCTGTCCCCGCCGAGGGCGAAGAAGTCGTCGTCGGCGCCCAGTTCCGGCACGTCGAGCACTTCCGCGAAGAGTGCGCACAGCGCCTTCTCCCGCTCGGTCTCCGGCGCGCGGCCACCGGCCAGCTCCGGGTAGTCCGGCGCGGGCAGCGCCTTGCGGTCCAGTTTCCCGTTGGACAGCACCGGAAGCGCGTCGAGGGTGACGAACGCCGCCGGGACCATGTAGTCCGGCAACGTCTCGGCCGCGAACCGCCGCAGTTCCGCGTGCTCCACAGTGGACACCACATAGGCGACCAGCTGCTTGACCCGCGGCCGGTCCTCGCGGACCACGACGACGGCCTGCGCGACCTCGGCGTGCCGCTCCAGCACTGCCTCGATCTCCCCCGGTTCGACCCGGAACCCCCGGATCTTCGCCTGGTCGTCGGCCCGGCCGCCGAAGTCCAGCCGTCCGTCCGAGGTCCACCGGGCGAGGTCGCCGGTGCGGTACATCCGCGCGCCCGCCGGACCGAACGGGTCGGCCACGAACCGCTCCGAGGTCAGCGCCGCCCGCCCGAGGTAACCGCGAGCGAGACCGGCACCGGCGAGATACAGCTCACCGGTGACCCCGGGCGGCACCGGCCGCAACGCCGCGTCCAGCACGTAGGCGCAGGTGTTCGCGACCGGGCGGCCGACCAGCGGCTTTTCACTGTCGCCGATCCGCGCGACCAGTGCGTCCACTGTGGACTCCGTCGGCCCGTACAGGTTGAAGGCCTCGGTTCCGTCCAAAGTGGCCAGACGACGCCACAGACTCTCGGGCACCGCCTCACCGCCGACCCCGATCACGGCCAGCGGGCACCGGTCGCCGTCGAGCAGGCCGGCCTCCGCCATCTGCGCGAAGAACGACGGCGTGACCTCGATGAAGTCGAAGCCGTCCCGGGTGATCATCGCGGCCAGCAGTTCGGGGTCGCGCCGGGTCTGTTCGTCCACGATGTGCACGGCGTGCCCGTCGAGCAGCCACAGCTGCGGCTGCCAGGAGGCGTCGAAGGAGAACGACCACGCGTGCCCCACCCGCAGATGCGGTTTGCCGGTGGCTTCGACCGCGGGCCGGTGCAGGGTGGCGCGGTGGCTGTGGAACAGGTTCACCACGCCGCGATGCGGGACGACGACCCCCTTGGGTGTCCCCGTCGAACCCGACGTGTAGATCACGTACGCCGGATGTTCCGGGAGGAGGGGGCGGACGCGGTCCCGATCGGTCAGGTCGTGCGCGAGCCTGTCCTCGGTGACGAGCGCGCACAGCGCGAGCGTCTCGATCCCGGTCCGGGGCAGCGACTCCAGCAGTTCGGGTTCGGTCAGGATCACCTTGGGCCGCGCGTCGGCCAGCATCGCGGCCAGCCGCTCGGCCGGGTAGTCCGGGTCGAGCGGCAGATACGCCGCACCCGCCTTGTGCACGGCGAGGATCGCCAGCAGCACGTCCGCCGACCGCGGCAGCGCCAGCGCGACGAAGTCCTCCGGCCCGACGCCGTGGGCGACCAGCGCCCGGCCGAGCCGGTTGGCACGCTCGTTCAGCTCGGTGAAGGTCCAGGTGACGTCGCCGGAGGCCACCGCCACCGCGCCGGGGGAACGCCGAACCTGCGCCTCGAACAGACCGGCCACAGTGGACGGTTCGACGGTGATGGCCGCGCCGGTCCCGTCACGCAGGATCCGGTCGAGCTCGGTCTCGGCCAGGATGCCGATCCTGCCGACGAGGGTGTCCACATCGGACACCATCGCGGACAGCACCCTTTCCATCGCGACCGGGAGCCGCTCCGCCAGGCCGTCGTCGAACAGATCGCCGCGGTACTCGGCGGTGAGCTTCAGCCGCGCGCCGGGTTCCACCGCCCAGGTGAGCGGATAGTGCGTGGAGTCTTCGTGGCGCACGATCTCCCCGCGCAGCCCGGCACCGCTCTCGCCCTCCTCCGCACCCGGGTAGCTCTCGAACACCATCAGCGTGTCGAACAGCTCGCCGAGCCCGGCGCCGCGCTGGATGTCGGCGAGTCCGAGGTGCTGGTGCGCGAGCAGCCCCGCCTGTTCGTCCTGGACCCGGCCGAGCAACGTGCTCAGCTTTTCGGCGGGGTCGGCCGCGATCCGGACCGGGATCGTGTTGATGAACAGACCGATCATGCGCTCGACCCCGGCCAGTTCGGGCGGGCGCCCGGCGACCGTCGCGCCGAACACGACGTCCGACCGGCCGGTCAGCTTGCCGAGCACGATGCCCCACGCCGTCTGGACGAGCGTGTTGAGGGTCAGCCCCCGCGAGCGGGCCAGTGCGGCCAGCGCGGCGGTCGCCTGCTCCGGCAGCTCCAGGGTCAGGCGCTCCGGCAGCGCCGGCGCTCGCTGGGGGTCGTGCGGGACGAGGTGGGTCGGTTCGGTCAGCCCGTCGAGCGCCTGCCGCCAAGCGGCCTCGGCCGCCTCGCGATCCTGATCCCCGAGCCACGCGAGATGGTCGCGGTACTGCCTGGCGGGCACCAGGTCCGCGCCCGCGTACAGCTGGGACAGCTCCGCGAACAGCTGCGGAACCGACCAGCCGTCGAGCAGGACGTGCTGGTGGGTGAACACCAGCCGGTGCCGCCCGTCCGGCAAGGCCAGCAACAGGAACCGCAGCACCGGCGCGGCCGCCGGATCGAACCGGCGCCGATCGTGGGCAGGCTCCGCCTCGACGTCACCGTCCGATTCCACGAAACGCCAGGGAACCGTGACCGAACGCGCCACCAGCGCGACCGGACGGCCGGAGGCCAGGTAGCGGTAACCGGTACGCAGGACCGCGTGCCGGTCCACGAGCGCCTGAGCGGCCTCCTGTAGCCGCTGCGGGTCGAGCGGCCCGTCGAGATCGAAGGAGACCTGGACGGTGTAGACGTCCGGACCGTCGCCGTCCATCGTGGCGTGGAACAGCAACCCCGCCTGCAACGGCGTCAGCGGCCACACCTCGGCCGTGCCCGGCGCGACTTCGAGGATCTCGGCGCGTTCGCCCGGGTCGAGTTCGACCAACGGCTTCCCGCTCGCCGACGCGGGCGCGTCGAGCCGCACCGTGCTGGCCTCGGCCAAGGCGGCCACGGTGCGGTGCCGGAAGACGTCACGCGGGCTCAGCAGCAGCCCGGCGGTCCGCACGCGGCCGACCAGCTGCATCGCGACGATGCTGTCGCCGCCGAGGCGGAAGAAGTCGTCGTGGATGCCGACCTTGTCCAGCCCGAGGACGTCCGCGACGAGCGACGCGAGCAGTTCCTCACGTGGCGTGCGCGGTGCGTCGCCGGAGACCGCCTCGGCGAAGTCGGGGGCGGGCAAGGCCTTGCGGTCCAGCTTCCCGTTGGGGGTCAAGGGGAATTCGTCGAGTACGACGAACGCCGACGGCACCATGTACTCCGGCAGTGCGGCCTCCGCCTGCCGCCGGAGGTCTTCGACGTCGGCCGGACCGGCGAGATAGGCGACGAGCCTGCCTTCGCGCAGGACCACCCGGGCGGGAACCCGCCGGGAGAGCACGGCCTCGATCTCGCCCAGCTCGATCCGGAATCCGCGCAGCTTGACCTGGTCGTCGGCGCGGCCGAGGTAGTCGAGGACGCCGTCGGAGCGCCACCGCGCGAGGTCACCCGTGCGGTACATCCGCTCCCCCGGCGCGAACGGGTTCGCGACGAACCGTTCGGACGTCAGACCCGCCCGCCCGAGGTACCCACGCGCGAGCTGCGCACCGGCGAGGTACAGCTCACCGGTGACGCCGGGCGGAACCGGCTGGAGCCGCTCGTCCAGGACGTAGGTGCGGGTGTTCCACACTGGACGTCCAATGGGGACGGTGTCGTCGACGATCTCCCATGACGTCACGTCGACCGAAGCTTCGGTCGGTCCGTAGAGGTTGTGCAGCGGAACGGCCACGCGGGCGGCCAGGTCCGACGGGAGCGCCTCGCCGCTGCACAGGACCCGGCGGACGCCGTGCCACTGAGGTTCTTCGGCGAGGAACGCCTCCAGCATCGAGGGGACGAAATGCAGGGTCGTGATCCGCTGGTCGCGGATCACCGTCTCGAGGTACCGCGGATCCCGGTGCCCGTCCGGTTTGGCGACCACCAGGGTGGCGCCGGTGATCAGCGGCCAGAAGAACTCCCACACCGACACATCGAAACTCGACGGCGTCTTCTGCAGCACCCGATCATCAGCCGTCAGACCGTACTCATCTTGCATCCACAGCAGCCGGTTCACGATGCCGGAGTGCGGCACCACGACACCCTTGGGGCGCCCCGTCGAACCCGACGTGTAGATCACGTACGCCGGAGACTTCGGATCGACAACGCGGCCCAGGTTCTCGCCGGAGTAGCCGTCGAGAACAGGCAGCGTATCGAGAACGACGGCAGGGGCCGCGTCTTCGAGCATGAACGCCAGCCGGTCGGCCGGGTAGTCGGTGTCCAACGGCAGGTAGGCCCCACCGGCCTTGTGCACGGCGTACAACGCGACCACCAGATCGATCGACCGCGGCAGCGACACCGCCACCACCGACTCCGCACCCACACCCCGCTCGACCAACCACCGCGCCAACCGATTCGCCCGCGCGTTGAACTCGGCATACGAAAGCGACACGCCCTCGAACACCACAGCAGGCGCCTCCGGCGTCCGCGCCACCTGAGCCTCGAACAACTCCGGCAACGTCGTCACAGGAACGTCGTGCGCGGTGTCGTTCCAGCGCGCTAGCGACGTGCGCTCGTCTTCATCGACGACGTCGAGCGCGCCGACCGGGATCGCGGGATCTGCGGCCACCTGTTCCAGGACGGCGACCAGCCGTCGCCCGAATGCCGCGGCCGTGGGCTCGTCGAAGAGGTCGGCGCTGTACTCGATCGCGCCGGAGATCCCGTCGGTGTTCTCCAGGAACCCGAATTCGAGATCGAACTTGGCGACCCCCTGCGCGAAGTCCTCCTGCTCGGCGTGGAGGCCGGGCAGCTCCAGACCGTCGCCCGATGCGGGCACGTAGACCACCATCACCTGGAACAACGGGTGCCTGGCCAGCGAGCGTTCCGGGTTGACCGCGTCGACCAGCCGCTCGAACGGCAGGTCCTGATGCTCGAAAGCGGCCAGGTCCGCCGCGCGCACCCGCGACAACAGATCGCCGAACGCGGGGTCACCGGACAGGTCGGTGCGCAGCACGAGCGAGTTCACGAAGAACCCGACCAGTGGCTCCAGCCGTTCGTCGGTACGGCCGGAACTCGGTGCGCCGAGCGGGATGTCGTCCCCGGCGCCGAGCCGGTGCAGCAGCGCCGCGACCGCGGCCTGCGCCAGCATGAACATGCTGACGTCATGCCGGCGGGCGACCTCGCGCAGCCGTCCGGTGAGCGCGGCGCCGATCGGGAAGGTGACCAGGCCGCCGCGGTGGCTCGATTCCGACGGCCGTGGCCGGTCCGTCGGCAGGGCGAGTTCGTCCGGCAGCCCGGCGAGCGTGGACCGCCAGAACTCGAGGTGCTCGGAGGCCGCCGAGTCCAGCAGTTCCCGTTGCCACAGGGCGTAGTCCGCGTACTGGACCGGAAGTTCGGTCCACTGTGGAGCATTGCCGGTCAGCCTCGACTCGTACGCCGTGGCGAGGTCGGTCATCAGCGGTCCCTGCGACCACTCGTCCGTCGCCACGTGGTGCAGCACCAGCAGGAGCACGTGTTCCGTCGGCGAGACCGCGAACACGGTGACCCGGATCGGGAGTTCCTCGTCGAGGGCGAATCCGCGTCCGGCTTCGGCGGACAGCTGGGCAGGGAGATCCATCGCGTCGCAGAAGCGGATCTCCGGTCGCGCGTCGGCCGAAATCCGCTGCGCCGCGACGCCTTCCTCCTCGAAGAACACGGTCCGAAGCGTTTCGTGCCGCTCGACGACGTCGCCGATCGCCGCACGCAGCGCGCCGGTGTCCAGTTCGCCGTGCAGCCGCCAGGCGAGCGGGATGTTGTAGGTGGCAGTGACTCCTTCGAGCCGGTACAGGAACCACAACCGTTGCTGCGCGGGCGAAAGCGGCAGGACGTTCGGGCGTGGTCCGGCGCTCAGGGCCGGTTGTGCCGACGGTCCGGCCAGCCGTTCGGCCAGCCCCGCGACAGTGGGGGCGTCGAAGACGTCACGCACCGACACCGTCGCGTCCAGACCCGCCGAGATCCGGCTGACCAGGCGCATCACCAGCAGCGAATGACCGCCGAGCGCGAAGAAGTCGTCATCGATCCCGACCCGGTCCACGTCGAGCACGTCGGCGAACAACGCGCACAACGCCTCTTCCCGCGCGTTCCGCGGTTCGCGGCCCTCGGTGGTCGCGAACTCGGGTGCCGGAAGTGCTTTGCGGTCGAGTTTGCCGTTCGGGGTCAGCGGGATCTCGTCGAGGACGACGAACGCCGACGGCACCATGTGCTCGGGCAGCTTCGCCGCCAGCTCCTCGCGAAGGCCACTATCGGACCCCACGACGTAAGCCACGAGCCGGTCTTCCCTGGCCACGACCACGGCGCGCGTGACAGATCCCGAAGCGGTCAGGGCCGCCTCGACTTCGCCGAGTTCGACCCGGAAGCCGCGGATCTTGACCTGGTCGTCGACGCGGCCCAGGAACTCCAAGACCCCGTCGGCGGACCAGCGCGCGAGGTCACCGGTCCGGTACATCCGCTCCCCCGCGCCGCCGAACGGGTCGGCGACGAACCGCTCGGCGGTCAGCCCTGGCCGCGCCAGGTACCCGCGCGCGAGCTGCGCACCGGCGAGGTACAGCTCACCGGGGACACCCGGCGGGACCGGGTTCAACCGGGCGTCCAGCACGTAGGTTCGCGTATTCCACACCGGACGTCCGATCGGGACGGTCGGCGTCACCGAAGCACCGGCGGGCCAGGCGGTCACGTCGACCGACGCTTCGGTCGGGCCGTAGAGGTTGTACAGCGGGACGTCCACGCGGGCGGCCAGCTCGGACGGCAGCGCCTCACCACTGCAGATGACGCGCCGCAATCCGGTGCACTCCGCCGTCTCCAGGAACAGCGCGAGCATCGAGGGAACAAAGTGGACAGTGGTGATCCCCGCGGTGCGGATCAGTTCCGCCAGGTACGCCGGGTCCTTGTGTCCTTCGGGCTTGGCGACCACCAGGGTGGCGCCGGTGATGAACGGCCAGAAGAACTCCCACACCGACACATCGAAACTCGACGGCGTCTTCTGCAGCACCCGGTCATCAGCCGTCAGACCGTACTCGTCCTGCATCCACAGCAGCCGGTTCACGATGCCTTCATGAGGCACCACAACGCCCTTGGGACGACCGGTCGAACCCGACGTGTAGATCACATACGCCGGAGACTTCGGATCGACAACGCGGCCCAGGTTCTCGCCGGAGTAGTCATCGAGATCAGGCAGGGTCTCCAGAACCACCGCGGGGGCGGCGTCTTCGAGCATGAAGGCGACGCGATCCGCCGGGTAGTCGCGGTCGACCGGCAGGTACGCCCCACCCGCCTTGTGCACCGCGTACAACGCGACCACCAGATCGATCGACCGCGGCAGCGACACCGCCACCACCGACTCCGCACCCACACCCCGCTCGACCAGCCACCGCGCCAACCGATTCGCCCGCGCGTTGAACTCACCATAGGAAAGCGAGGTGCCCTCGAACACCACAGCAGGCGCCTCCGGCGTCCGCGCCACCTGAGCCTCGAACAACTCCGGCAATGTCGTGACCGGGACTTCACGAGCCGTGCGGTTCCACTCGGTGACCAGCGCGAGTTCGTCCTCGACAAGGACGTCGAGTGCGCCGACCGGCCGGTCCGGATCGGCGGTGACCTGCGCCAGCAGGGCCGCGAGCCGGTCGAGCAGCCGCCGGGCCGTCGACGCGTCGGCGAGGTCTTCGGCATACTCCAGCGTCAGCGTGGCGGTGTGCTCGTCGTCGACCATCGTGAAGTGCAGGTCGAACTTCGCCATGCCGGTGTCCATTTCGAACCACTCGGCGGGCAGGCCGAGCACGTCGTGGGCGCCGGTTTGCCGGTGGTAGCCCACCATCACCTGGAACAGCGGGTTGCGACCCGCCACCCGGGGCGGGTTCAGCTCTTCGACGACGCGCTCGAACGGCAGGTCACCGTGCGAGAACGCGGCGAGATCCGCCTCGCGCACCCTGTCGAGCAGTGCGGCGAACGTCGGCTCGCCGGTGAGATCGGTCCGCAGGACGAGAGTGTTCACGAAGAACCCGACAAGGTCGTCGAGTGCAGCGTCGGTGCGTCCCGCGATCGGGGCGCCGAGCGGGATGTCGTCCCCGGCGCCGGTGCGGTGCAGCAGCGCGGCCACGGCCGCCTGCAGCACCATGAACGGGCTCGCGCCCGCTTTCGCCGCCAGGTCACGCACGGCGGCCGACAGTTCGTGGGGCAGCCGGGACTTGACCTTTCCGCCTCGGCCGGTCGGCCGGAGCGGCCGAGGACGGTCCAGCGGCAGTGTCAGCTCGTCCGGCGCTCCGCGCAGGGCGTCCGCCCAGAAAGCGATCTGGCCGGCCCCGCGCTGTTCGAGGAAGTCCTTCTGCCACAGCGCGAAGTCCGCGTACTGCACCGGCAGGTCCGTCCACCCGGGAGCGCCGCCGGTGAGCCGGGCCTGATAGGCCGAGTTCAGATCGTCGAGCAACGGGCGGTCGGACCATTCGTCGGTGGCGCTGTGGTGCAGGACCAGCGAGATCACCTGGTCTTGGGCGCCGAGCCGCAGCACCCGCAGCCGGACCGGGATCTCGCGGACGAGATCGAAGGGCGTCCGTGACAGCTCGGCGACGCGGACGGCCAGCCCGGCCTCGTCGCACTCCTCAACGGCGAACGGGATCTCCGGTGCGTCGAGAACGCGCTGATAGGGCTCCCCGTCGTCCTCGGCGATGACGGTCCGCAAGACCTCGTGCCTGCCGAGTACGTCGCCCAGCGCGGCACGCAGCGCGTCGAAGTCCAGCTCACCGCGCAACCGGAAGGTCAGCGGGAAGTTGTAGGCGACCGCGTACGCTTCCATGCGGTCGACCAGCCAGAGGCTGCGCTGCGCGGCCGAGAGCGGGATCCGTTCGGGGCGTTCGGCACGGACCACCGCCTGCCGCGCCGGTTCGCCACCACCCGCACGGGCGGCCAGTTCGGCGACCGTCGGTGCCTCGAACAGGTCACGGATCGCCAGTTCGGCCCCGAGTTCGGTCCTTGCCCGGCTGATCAGCCGGGTGGCCAGCAGCGAGTGGCCGCCGAGGTCGAAGAAGTTGTCCTCGACGCCGACGCCGTCCAGCCCGAGGACCTCGGCGAAGAGCGCGCACAGCGTTTCTTCCTCGACGGTCTCCGCAGGGCGGCTTTCGGCGAGCCGCACCGCCGGATCGGCGTCCGGCAGCGCCCGTACGTTGAGCTTGCCGTTGTCGGTCAACGGCAGGCTGCCGAGCGTGACGAAGGCGGCCGGGACCATGTAGTCCGGCAGCTCCGTCTTCAGCCTGTCCCGCAGGCGCTGCACCAGTTCGCCGCCACCGCGGGCCGACGTCGGGCTCGTGGCGTACTTGGCGAGGTTCGTCCCGACCGAGACCGGCAGGTGCACCTCGGTGATCAGTGCGTCCGGCTGTCCCTTGTGGACGAACACGGCATCGAAGGCGCCGTCCACGGACCACGTCGTGTACACGCGGTAGCCGAGCCGTTCGCCGAGTTCGTGCACGTCCTCCGGCTCGATACCGTCGGCGGCACGGAAACGCTCCAGGACGTCGACGAGCGGCGCACCGGCGTCCAAAGCCCGGGTCGCCTCGACCTCGGGCAGCTGCCGGGCGTCCGGGATCCGGCTCACCCGCAGGGTTTCCGCGTCCGTGAGGCGCTCCGCCAACGCGTCCAGCGAACCGGCCTCGTCCCAGGGCAGACGCGGGGCCTGCGCGACCGAGAAGGTCTCCGCGGGCTCCTTCACCAGGACGGCGTCGTAGCGGTAACGGCTCAGTTCGTTGTGCAGCCGGGCGCGTTTGATCCGGACCTGCGCCGCGACGTCCGGCAGACGCCGCGCGAGCGCGGTGAAGTAGTCCGGATCGATCAGCAGTTCCTTCTCCAGCGCGGCACCGCGTCCGATCGCCCGCCGCACCTGGGCGACGTCGGAGGTCGCGTCGGCGCGGGTCAGCTGGATCGCGGTGTGGAACGAGCGCGCGAGGCGCAGGTTCCGGACGTCGCCGACGAACAGCGCGCCGCCGGGGGCGAGCAGGCCGATCGCCTTGGTGATGACACCGGTCAGGTAGTCGACGCTCGGGAAGTACTGGATGACGGAGTTGATCACGATCGTGTCGAACCGCCCGGCGGGCAGGCCGTCGAACACGTGCGCCGGCTGGGCGCGCAGGTTCACCTTCGCCGCCAGCTCCGGATCGCGCTCCAGCTCCCGGTTCAGCTTCGCGATCACCGGCGCGGCGAGGTCGGTGCCCCAGTACTCCCGCGCGAGCGGTGCGATCTGCCCCATCAGCAGGCCGGTGCCGACCCCGATCTCCAGCACCCGCTCCGGCTTCAGCTCGGCGATCCGGTCGACGGTCGCCTGCCGCCATTCCCGCATGTGCTCCAGCGGGATCGGATCGCCGTCGTAGCTGGAGTCCCAGCCCGCGAAGTCCTCGGTGAACAACGCGGTCGGGATCTCGGTGTACTCGTCCGAGTAGATCTGCTGCCATTCGCCGACCTGGTCGGCCTCCGCCTCGGCACGCGCGTCCCCGCTCAGTTCGGCTGGGACGACGTAGCCGATGAGCCGCTGCAGCCCCGGCGCCGACGGGTCGGGCCGGGCGATGACGGCGGCCTGCGCGACCTCCGGATACCGGCTGAGCGCGGTCTCGATCTCGCCGAGTTCCACGCGGTAGCCGCGGATCTTGACCTGGTCGTCGGTCCGGCCGAGGAAGTCGAGGTTCCCGTCCGGACGACGCCGCACCAGGTCGCCGGTGCGGTACATCCGCCCGCCATCGGCGGAGAACGGGTCGGCGACGAACCGTTCGGCGGTCAGGCCGGGACGGCCGAGGTACCCGCGGGCCAGCCCCTCTCCCGCGATGTAGAGCTCACCCGCGACGCCGTCCGGGACCGGCCGGAGCCAGGCGTCGACGATGTAGGCGCGGGTGTTCCAGATCGGTTTGCCGACGGTCGGGGTATCGCTGTCGGTGGTGCCGCCGCCGAGGGTGTTGATCGTGTATTCGGTGGGGCCGTACAGGTTGTAGCCGTAGGTCCCGTCGGTGTCGCGCAGCCGGTTCCACACCGACTCCGAGACGGCCTCACCGCCGAGCAGCACGAGCGCGGGCCGGTGCCGCCCGTCCCCGTCCTCCAGCAGTCCTTCCTCGATCAGCAGGTGGGCGTACGTCGGCGTCACGTTGACGACGTCGACCTCGTGCTCGTCGCAGTAGGCCACGAGAGCCCGCGCGTCCCGCCGTAGTTCCTCGTCGCAGACGTGGACCTCGTGTCCTTCGACAAGCCACAGCAGCTCTTCCCAGGACATGTCGAAGGCGAACGACACGGTGTGCGCGATCCGCAGCCGCCGTCCCCCCGCCGACGCGATGGCCGGGGCGAAGATCGCGCCCTGGTGGTTGAGCTGCATGTTCGTCAGGCCGCGATACGGCGTGACGACGCCCTTGGGCTTGCCTGTCGAGCCGGAGGTGTAAATGACGTAGGCCGGGTACTCCATGCGGTCCGCGCGGCCGCGCGCGAACAGCGGGCGTTCGGCGTCGGAGATCGGGCCGTCGCCGAACGCCCTGTCTTCGTGCTCGTCGACCAGGACCCGGGGGACGTCATCGGGCAGTGTCGCCGAAACGTCCTTTGTGGACACCAGGCACAGCGGCCCGGCGTCGGCCAGCATCACCGCGAGCCGGTCGGCCGGGTAGTCGAGTTCCAGCGGCAGATACGCCGCGCCGGTCCGCAACACGGCGAACAACGCGACGACCATGTCGATCGAACGCGGCAGGCCGAGCGCGATCACCTGTTCCGGCGCTGCCCCCTTTGACAGCAGGAGCCGGGCCATCCGGTTGATCCGCGCGTCGAGTTCGGCGTAGGTCAGCCGCTCCTTGCCGAACACCAAGGCGGTCGCGTCCGGGGTCCGCCCGGCCTGGACCGCGAGCAGGTCCGCGATCGTGTCCTCGATGACCGGGTGCTCGGCCTCGGCCCAGCCCGCTTCGAGCGCGGCACGGTCCTCGGCGGACACCGTCGCGAGCGCGCCGACGGGTTTCGCCGGATCGGCGACGATCTGCTCGACCAGCGAGGTGAACCGGCCCAGCACGGACGCGGCCTGGGCGGCGTCGATCACGTCGTCCCGGTAGGACAGCGTGATCCGGAGCTCCTCGCCCGGTGTCACCACCAGCGTCAGCGGATAGTGCGTCGCGTCGATGTTGAGCAGGCCGGTGATGCCGTGCCGGTGACGGAGGCCCTCACGCCGCTCGTCGCCGTCCGCGTTGCGCAGTACGAACAGCGTGTCGAACAGGACCCGATGCCCGGCTTCCCGTTGCAGGACGCCGAGGCTCATGAATTCGTACGGGGTCAGGTCCATCCGCTCGGACTGCAGGCGCCGCACCAGGTCCAGGACGGACTCGCCCGGGTCGAGCCGCACCCGGGTGGGCACGGTGTTGAGGAACAGGCCGACGGTGTTCTCGATGTCGGGCACGGCGGCGGGCCTCCCCGCCACCGCCGCGCCGAACACGACGTCGTGCCGCCCGGTCATGGTCGACAGGACCAGGCCCCAGGCCGCGTTGAGCACGGAGTTGACGGTCAGGCCGTGCCGGCGGGCCTGCTCCCGGAGCCCCCGGCCCAGGTCGCCGGGCAGCACGGTGTCCAGGTTGACCGGGGTGGCCGGCACCAGGTCCTGGCCGTCCGGTCCGATGACGGTCGGCTCCGCGAGCCCGGAGAGCGCTTCGCGCCAGGCCTTCGTGGCGGTCTCGATGTCCTGCCGGTCCAGCCAGCGGAGAAAGTCCACATAGGATCCGGGCGCGGGCAGCGTCCGGTCGTCCCCGCCGAGGTCGTACAGCGCGAACAGCTGCTCGATGAAGAGCCAGGCCGACCAGCCGTCCCAGAGCAGCAGGTGCCGGTTCAGCACCACGCGGTCGCGCCCGTCCCCGAGCCGCACCAGTTTCAGCCGGAACAGCGGTGGGGCACCGAGGTCGAACCGGGTCGCCCGGTCCTCGGCCATCAGCTCGTCGAGCCGTGTCTGTCGTTCGGCTTCGGGCAGGGCCGAGAGATCCACTTCGGACACCGGAGGTGCGACAGCGGCCGCCACGAACTGCACCGGGCCGCGCAGCCCGTCGCTGGTGAAACCGGCACCGAGACTCGGGATGCGACGAAGCAACGCGGACACCGCTGTCCGCAACCGGTCGGCGTCCAGCCGATGGTCGAAGTCGATCGCTTCCTGGATCGTGTAGATGTCGACCCGGTCGGAGTTGTAGCTGGAGTGGAAGAACAGTCCTTCCTGCAGCGGCGACAGCGGCCAGATGTCGGCGACCGGTACCGGGCTGACCTTCTCGACGCGAGCGATCTCCTCCTGGGTCAGCGACACCAGTTCGAGGTCGGACGGCGTGAGGCCCACCGGCGCGCCGGTGTCCGCCGCCGCGAGTCCGGCCATGGCGTCGGCCCAGCGGCCGGCGAGGGCGACCGCTTCGGCCGGGCCCGCGAACGTCGCGGTCAGCCTCAGCCCGTTCTCGGTGTCCTCGCAGGCGACCCCGATCCGCAGGACGTGGTCACCCGGTGGCGGCACCGCCACGTGCCCGGCGACCTGCCACTCCCCCGTTCCGGCGGGGACACGGCCTTCGTACCGCAGGGCGATCCGCGGCCGGGCGAGTCCGGTGAACAGCGGCACGGTCTGCGCGTTGAGGTACCGCAGCGGACCGTAGCCGCCGGGGGTTTTCCGGACGGTTTCCTTGACGGCCTTGAGCATCGCGAGCGGTGCGCCGGTCGCGGCGATCCGCACCGGGCGGACCGAGGTCAGCGCGCCGACAGTGGCCGAGTCGTCCACCAGGCCATGGAGATCGACGAGGAGGTCTCCGTCGACAGCGGCTTTCAGCGCTGTCAGGACGACGTCGGTCACGTCGCCGTGCACAGCGGCGGGCAGCGGGCCGACGAGCGCCTGAGTGTCCTCAGTGGACAAGGTGACCCGGCGTTCGGTGATCTCACCAGCGGTGGGGATCTCGACCGCGCCAGGCGCCAGTGTCTCGGCCCAGTGGGCGACTTCGCCGAGCAGCGCGGGATCCTGCGCTCCTCCGGCGATCCGGCGGGCGATGGTCCTCAACGAGGTCTCCACCGGCGTGAACACCGGCGCGTGGCCCTCGGTCACGGCGCGCCAAGCGGTGGCGAGATCGGCCGCCAGCGTCGTCCAGCTCCGCGCTTCCAGCAGCACCGGATGCGCGACCAGGAGCAGCCGGGCAGGCTCGTCGAACCAGACGGCCTGCAGCAGGCCGTCGTCCAGCCTGCCAGCGGCGTTCCGGTACTCGTCTTCGAGGGAGCCGGTCGCGTGGCGAAGCAGGTCCGTCGCCTGGACAGTCCCTTGTGGACGGACTTCGAGTGACCACAGCACCGAAGCGACCCGCGAAAGTTCGAGCCGCAGGCCGTCGTGGTGGTCGAGGACCAGCTGCAGGGCCGCGGCGAGCGTCTCGACGTCGGCGTCGGACGGCACCGTCAGGACCACGGACTCCGGTTGTACGACGGAACCCAGCTCCCGGATCCGGAGTACCTCGGGCAGGAGCGGAACCGCACCGACCCCGTCGGCGTCCGCCACCGGTTCCGGTTCGGCCGCCAGACCGGTGGCGGCGAGCGCGGCCGGGGTCCGGAGTTCGAACACGTCCTTGGGGCTCAGCTCGAAACCGGCCCGGCGGGCACGGCTCGACACGGCGATCGAGGAGATGCTGTCGCCGCCCAGCAGGAAGAAGTCCCCGTGAACGTCCACAGTGTCCAGTCCCAGGACCTCCGCGAAGATCCGCGCGAGCGCGCGTTCCCGCTCGTTCCCGGACGGCGCGATCGCGGGCCGCCCGATTTCGGGCGCGGGCAGGGCCCGGACGTCGAGCTTTCCGCTGGGGGTCAAGGGGAACTCGTCGAGGACCACGAGCGAGCGCGGGACCATCGGAGCGGGCAACGCCTCGCTCACCGCGGCACGCAGCCGCTCCGGGTCCGCGGCACCGGCGACGTAGCCGATCAGCGCGCCGTCCTTCGCCACGACCGTGGCGGCCGTGACACCGGGCTGCGCGGCGAGGACGGCCTCGATCTCGCCGAGTTCGATCCGATTGCCCCGGATCTTCACCTGGCGGTCGGTGCGGCCGAGATACTCGATCTCGCCGTCGGAGCGGCGCCGGACCAGGTCCCCGGTCCGGTACAGCCGCTGCCCCGGCTCGCCGAAGGGGTCGGCGACGAACCGCTCGGCGGTCAGTGACGGACGGCCGTGGTAGCCGCGGGCCAGCTGGACACCGGCGAGGTACAGCTCACCCGCCACGCCGTCGGGAACCGGGCGGAGGAAGCCGTCCAGAACGTGCAGGCGGGTGTTCCACACTGGACGTCCGATGGGGACTCCCCCGCCTTCGGACCCGGTGGTGCGGAAGAAGGTCACGTCCACGGCGGCCTCGGTCGGGCCATAGAGGTTGTGCAGCGGGACCCCGGTGAGCGAGCGCCAGCGCGCGGCGACCTCGCCGGTCAGCGCCTCCCCGCTGGAGAAGACGCGGCGCAGGGAGCGAGTCCAGCCGAGGTCTTCGGTCACGTCCTCACTGCCCAGGAACGCGGAGAGCATCGACGGCACGAAGTGCAGGGTGGTGATCTCACGCTCCCGGATCACCCGCGCGAGATACGCCGGGTCGCGGTGGCCGTCCGGTTCGGCCAGCACCACCGCGGCGCCTTCACAGAGCGCCCAGAAGAACTCCCAGACGGACACGTCGAAACTCGACGGCGTCTTCTGCAGCACGCGGTCCGACGCGGTCAGCCGGTACTCGTGCTGCATCCACGCCAGCCGGTTGACGATCGCGCGATGGGTGACCGCCACGCCCTTCGGCCGCCCGGTCGAACCGGAGGTGTAGATCAGGTAGGCGGTGTCGTCCGGACCGGCGGGTGCGCGCGAGACGTCGTCGACGTCGGCGTGGCCGCTCACGGAAACGTGTTCGAGCCCGGTCACGGCGGGGATCCGCGAAGCCGTTCCGGGTTCGGACACGACGAGACGCGCGCAGGAATCGGCCAGCATGTATTCGAGCCGATCGACCGGGTAGTCGAGGTCGATCGGCAGATACGCGGCACCGGCCTTGAGGACGCCCAGCAGGGCGACCATCAGCTCGGCCGACCTCGGCACGGCGACGGCGACGACCTCTTCCGCACCGGCCCCCGCCGCCCGCAAGCGACGGGCCAGCGCCTCCGCGCGGACGTCGAGGTCCGCATAGGACAGTTCGGTGTCCTGGAACACCACCGCTGTCGCGGACGGCGTCCTGGCGACCTGCTCGGCGAAGGCCTCGGCCAGTGTGCGCTCCGGCACCGGATGCGCGGTGGCGTTCAGTTCGGTCAGACGGCCGCGTTCGGCGGGCGACAGCAGATCGACGGCCGCGACCGGCAGCGCCGGATTCGCGGTCAGCGTCTCCATCAGCCGGGCGAACCGTTCCGCGAGCTGCCCGGCCGCGACCGCGCCGACCCGGGCGGCGTCGAATTTGAGGCTGAACTCCAGGTCCTCCCCCGGGGTCGCGATCAGCGCGACCGGGAAGTGCACCGCGTCGGTGACCTCGACGCCGGTGAGGCGGACGGTCCCGGACGGATCCACGCGTTCCTCGTCGCGTGGGAAGTTCTCGACGACGACGAGCGTGTCGAACAGTTCTTCCTGTCCGGCACCGGCGATGCGCTGCAGTTCGCCGAGGCCGAGATGCTGGTGCTCCAGCAGCGCCGACTGCTCGTCCTGCAGCCGCCGCAGCACGGCGGCGACGGTTTCGGCGCCGGACCAGTTCAGCCGCACCGGCACGGTGTTGATGTAGAGGCCGACCGCCGATTCGAGACCGTCGGCACCGGTGTCGCGGCCGGAGACGGTGCTGCCGAACAGGACGTCGTCGCGGCCGGTGAGCCCGCCGAGCAGGAGCCCCCAGGCACCGTGCAGGACGGTGCCGAGGGTGAGACCGTGCGCCCTGGCCATCGTCGACAGCTCGGCCGTCGCCTGCCGACCGAGGCTCAGTCGCACCCGTGACGGCTGCCGCTCGCCGGTGGCCGGTGCTTCGATCAGCCGGGTGGGTTCGTCCACTCCGGACAACGCCGTCCGCCAGGCCGCGCGGGAGGCCTCGTGGTCGCGTGCCGCGAGCCGCCGCAGGTGGTCCGCTCGGGAGTCCGTCTCCGGGCGCGGGTCGCCCGCTCCCGCGTAGGCCGCCAGCAGCTCGCGGAGCAGCACCACGACCGACCAGCCGTCGGCGATGATGTGGTGGAACGTCAGCGCCAGTTCGGCCCGGTCTTCCCCGAGCCGGGCGAAGGTCGCCCGCAGGAGGGGCGGCCGGGCGAAGTCGAACCGGCGCGCGCGATCGGCCTCGAAGGCTTCCGCGGCGTCCTCGGCGGCCACCTCGCGCCAGGGCAGTTCGGCGTGCCGGGTCACCAGCTGGACGACCTGTCCGCCGTCGAGCTGCCGGAAACCGGACCGCAGCGACGAATACCGGTCCAGCAGCGCCTGCACCGACCGGCGCAGCGCGGCGGCGTCGACCGGCCCTTCGAGCTGCAGCACCTCCTGGACGGTGTAGATGTCGGCGGCCGAGCCGCCTTCGAACTCCGCGTGGAAGAAGAAGCCTTCCTGCAACGGCGTCACGGGCAGGACGTCGGCGTACTCGGCGAGCGACGCGCGTTCGGCGCCGGTCAGCTCGAGCAACGGTCGCTCGTCCACAGTGGACTCACCGGGCAGTGCTTCCGCGCACGCGGCCAGAGCCTCGGGCGTCCGGTGCTGGAACACCTGGCGCGGGGTGATGACGAGACCCCCTTCCGCGGCTCCGAGCACCAGCCGGATGGACAGGATGCTGTCGCCGCCGAGGGAGAAGAAGTCGTCGTCGGCACCGGCCGAGGCCAGTCCGAGCACCCGCGCGACGACGTCGCACAGGATCCGTTCCCCCTCGGTCCGCGGCGCGCGGCCGGTGGCGGCGGCACCGAAATCGGGCAGGGGCAGCGAGGTGCGGTCCAGTTTGCCGTTCGGCATGATCGGCAGCCGGTCGAGTTCCACGAACGCCGAGGGCACCATGTAGTGCGGCAGCGCCGATTCCGCGTGCGCACGCAGTTCCTTCGACAGCGACGGCGAACCGCCCGCCTCCGGGACGAAGTACGCCACCAGCCGCCGGTCCCCCGGCTTGACCTCGCGTGGCACGACGGCGATCCGGTCGACCCCGGGGCAGGCGGCGAGCGCGGATTCGACCTCCCCCGGTTCGATCCGGAAGCCGCGGATCTTGACCTGGTGGTCGGTGCGGCCCAGGAAGTCGAGATTGCCGTCGGCACGCCAGCGGACCCGGTCACCGGTGCGGTACATCCGCTCGCCGCCCCCGGCGAAGGGGTCGGCGACGAAGCGCTCCGCGGACAGGCCCGGCCGTCCGGCGTAACCCCGCGCCAGACCGCGGCCGCCGACGTACAGCTCACCTTCGACGCCGACCGGCACCGGCCGCAGCGCGGTGTCGAGGACGTAGCAGCGGGTGTTCGGATCCGGCCTGCCGATCGGGATCGGCCCGGTCCAGCCGGGCTCGGCCGCCCACAGCGTCGAATTCACCGTCGCCTCGGTCAGCCCGTACGCGGCGACGACCCGCAGATCTTCGGCCCAGCGCGCGATCAGCTCCGGTGGGACGGTTTCGGTGCCGACGATCAGCACCGCGCCCTTCGGCAGTTCGCAGTCCGGCGGCAGCGCCGCGACCAGCGACGGCGGCAGGATCATGTGCGTCGCCTCGTGCTCGGCGATGTAGCCGGTCAGCTCGGCACCCGCGACCCGGCGGCGCGACGGCACCACGATGAGCGTTCCACCGACGCACAGCGACATGACCAGGTCCCAGACCGTCACGTCGAACCCGGTCGAGGCGAACTGCACGACCCGGCTGCCGGGGCCGATGCCGATCCGTTCGGTCGCCGTGCTGATCAGGCTCCCGATCCCGTCGTGGGACAGGACCACGCCCTTCGGCTTCCCGGTCGAGCCCGAGGTGTAGATGACGTACGCCGCGCGGTCGAGCACTATTCCGCTCACGTCCACAGTGGACGCGTCGAAGGTGGCGAGTTCGGCGGCGATCGCCGGATCGTCGAGCAGGACCCGTTCGACGTCCACACTGGACGGCAACTGCGCCGCCTCGTCCTTTGTGGACACGACGACGCCCGCACCGGCGTGGGAAAGCATGTACGCGATGCGGTCTTCGGGGTGGTCGAGGTCGAGCGGGAGGTAGGCCGCCCCGGCCTTCATGACGGCGAGGAGGGCGACGACGAGATCCGCCGACCGCGGCATCGCGACCGCGACGACGTCCTCGTCATCGACGCCCCGGCTCCGCAGCAGCCGGGCGAGCCGGTTGGCGGCGGCGTCGACCTCGGCGTAGGTCAGCCGGACGTCCTCGCAGACGACGGCCTCGGCGTCCGGCTTCCGTGCCACGACCCGGTCGAACGCCTCGGGCCAGGACACCTCCGGCGAATCCGCCACCGCGGTCCCGAACTCCAGCACCTTGGCCCGTTCCCCGGCCGAGAGCAGGTCGATCGCGGCCAGCGGCAGCTCCGGCCGCGACACCAGGTCGTGAAGCACCGTGGCGAACCGGCGACGGTGCTCGGCCAGCTCGTCGTCGGAAGACACGGCCGCGTCGGCGTCGAAGTCGAAACGCAGGCCCCGGCCCTCCCCGGCGTCGTACCCGGCGATGGCGACGTCGCTGAGCGGTCCGAGTTCGAGGTTGTGCACGGTGGCGCTCGCGTCGCCGAACGCGAGTTCGCCGTCGACGGCCATGAAGTTCACGCTCAGCCCGACGAGCTCGTGCACTCCGCCGCTCGCGCCGAGTTCCCGCGCGAGGTCCTCGCCGCGGTACCGGCTGTGCTCCAGCAGCGCGGAGACCTTCTCGGCGACCTGGGCGACCAGCCGCGACGGCGTCGTCTCGGGCCGCACGGTCAGCCGCAGCGGCAGGACGTTGGACACCATCCCCGGCTGCTCGCGCAGGGCGCGGGTGGTGCGCGCGGTGACCGGCAGACCGAGGACGAGGTCTTCGGCTCCGGTCACCCGGTGGGCGTACGCCGCCACCGCGGCGATCGCGACCCTGGACAGCCTCGTTCCCGCGTCGAGCGCGAACTTCCGCAGGCGACCGGTCTCCGCCTCCGTCAGCTCCCAGGAGTGCCTTCGCAGCCGGACGGGGCCGGAGGACGCGCGTTCGAGCAGCCGCACCGGGTTCGGCCTGCCCGCGAGTTCGCCGAGCCAGTAGGCGTGGTCCGCCGTCGGGTCATAGCCGGCCTCGGCCTCGACCAGGCCCGCGAGCGGCCAGGTGACCTTCTCCGTGGCTCCCGAGTAGAGGGCCGCCGCCCGGCGGGTCAGGACCGCCTGCCCGTGCGCGTCCATCACCAGATGGTGGTAGCGCTGGAACCAGCGGACCCGGTCCTCGGCCAGCACCAGCAGCGCGTGCGCGGTGAGCGGGCCCCGGGCGAGGTCGGCCACCACGGTCAGTTCCGCCCGCGCCCACTCGTCGGCCGCCCGCTCCGGATCCGGCTCGCCGGTGAAGTCCAGGACGGCGACCTCACCCGGCGTGGCCGGAAGCTGGACCGGCTCGCCGTCCTCGAAGCCGACCGTGACGTGCAGGCACTCCGCCTGCGCGACCGCCAACCGCACGGCCGCACGCAACCGGGCGAGGTCGACGTCGCCTCGCAGCTCCGCGACCCAGCCGATCGTGTAGACCGGATCGGCCGGGTCGAGCTGCTGAGCGAGCCAGATCCCCTTCTGGGCCGAAGTCAGGGGAAAGCCGCGGTTCATCGGAATTGCCTCCACCGTTCAAAAAACTCGACGTCGTCTGCGGATCAGGCGGGCCCGATGCCGCTCACCGCGTACTCGGGACGGGACGCGCCGGCGCCGCGCCGGTCCACAATGGACTGGAGGATCTCGCCGACCCGGACCGCGGTGTTGGACAGCAGCGACGACGTGATGCCGTGCGTGTGCTCGGTACCGCCCTGGAGGTAGATCCCGCCGTCCAGCGCCGGTTCGGTGACGATCCGGTAGTCGCGTTCGACGCGCAGCCTGCCCTCGTCGTCGCGCGCGCAGGCGGAGGCGAGCTCGCCGAGCAACGGGGTCGGGTCCGCCGGGCTGTACCCGGTCGCGTACACCACGAAATCGGCGTCGAGCCTGGTCCGCTCACCGGTCTCCAGCGCTTCGATGGTGACCCGTACTCCGGAGCCGGTGTCGACCACCTCGGTGGGCCGGGAGACGTTGATCAGCTTCAGGCGTTCGACCCCCTGCACCTTTTCGCGATAGACGCGGCGGTACAGCTCGTCGATCAGCTCGATGTCCACGGCCGAGTAGTTGGTCGCGCCGTGGTAGCGCATCAGGCGTTCCTTGACCTCTTCCGGCGCCGCGTAGAACCGCTCGACCGCTTCGGGGTCGAAGATCCGGTTCGCGAACGCGCTGTCGTCGGCCGGGCTGTAGCCGTAGCGCGCGAACACCGCGCACACCTCGGCCTGCGGGAAGCGGTCGTGCAGCAACGCGCTGACCTCGGCCGCGCTCTGCCCGGCGCCGACGACGACGAACCGGCGCGGCTCCTCGGCGGCCATTCCCTCGACCCGGTGCAGCAGTTCGCTGTTGTGCAGGATCCGGGTGCCGGGCGTGACACCTTCGGGCAGGTTCGGCCGCAGGCCGGTGCCCATCACCAGATTCCGGGCGCGCAGGTTCACCAGTTCACCGTCGGTGCGGGCGTGGACGTCGAAGAACACGATCTCGTCGCCGTCGAGGACCGGCGTGACCGAAAGGACCTCGGTGCCGTAAGAGACCACGTCGTCGACCTTGGCGGCCGCCCACTCGAAGTAGTCGTGGAACTCGATCCGCAGCGGGAACAGGTTCTTGTGGTTGATGAAATCGACCAGCCTGCCCTTGCTGTGCAGATACGACAGGAAGCTGAACGAACTCGTCGGGTTCCGCATCGTCGCCAGGTCCTTGAGGAAGGAGACCTGCATGGTGGCGTTGTCGAGCAACATCCCGCGATGCCAGCCGAAGCGGACCTGGCGCTCGAGGAAGTGGGCCGTGACGGTCTCGGCCCCTGGCGCGGCGTTGTGTTCGGCGACGGCGATCGCGAGCGCCAGGTTCGACGGCCCGAACCCGACCCCGACCACGTCGTAGACCGGAACCCGTTCACCGACCACTGCTCGTGCCATCTTTTGAACCCCTTGCGCGGCTCAGCCGCATCTCGGTACTTCTTACAAAGACCAGGGAACCCTAACCTAAGTTAGGTGAGGCTCAACTAGTACTTTCAGTGGTGATGTTCATCCCTCGACCAGGAGGAGGCCGATCCCATGCGGGTCGCCATGTTCGGATACCAGACCTGGGGACACCGCACCCTGCGGGCGCTGATCGACGCGGGCCACGAGGTCGCCCTCGTCGTCACCCACCCGAAGAGCGACCACGCCTACGAGAAGATCTGGTCCGATTCCGTCGCCGACCTCGCCGAAGCCAACGGGATCCGCGCCCTGCTGCGTCAGCGTCCCGACGACGCCGAACTGCTCGCGGAACTGAAGGAAGCAGATCTCGACCTCATCGTCGCCAACAACTGGCGCACCTGGCTGCCGCCCGAGATCTTCGAGATGCCGCGCCACGGCACCCTGAACGTGCACGACTCCCTGCTGCCCGCCTACGCGGGTTTCTCCCCGCTGATCTGGGCGCTCATCAACGGCGAGCCCGAGGTGGGCCTCACCGCCCACATGATGGACGCCGACCTCGACGCGGGCGACATCGTGCTGCAGCGGTCGGTCCCCGTCGGGCCCAAGGACACGACGACCGACCTCTTCCACCGGACGGTCGAGCTCATCGCGCCGATCACCACCGAGGCCATCGAGCTGATCGCGAGCGGGAACTTCACCCCGGTCGCCCAGGACCGGTCGAAGGCCAGCTTCTTCCACAAACGCGCCATCGAGGACAGCCTCATCGACTGGACCTGGCCCGCCGACGAGATCGAACGGCTGGTGCGGGCGCAGTCCGACCCGTATCCCAACGCTTTCACCTACCACCGCGGGAAGCCGCTGCGCGTCGTCCGCTCCTCGGTGTCGGTGGGCCACTACGGCGGCACCCCGGGGCGGATCTTCATCCGCGAGGGTGAGGGCGTCGTGATCGTCGCCGGCCCCGAATCCCGCCGCGGCCGTTCGCACGGGCTCGTCATCGAGCGGGTCCGGACCGAGGACGGCACCGAACTGGCCGCGACCGACTACTTCCGGACCATGGGCGGATACCTCACCGCTCGCCCCTGACCTGCGGTTACACCGACCTTCGGAAAAAGTCATCGCGAGACCGATGAGTTCTCGCGAAAGGCGCCGTTACATCGGGTAAGAACACTCGATGGGAGGCGCCATGACCGGCACGGAAACGGACGCGACAGTCGCCGCGGCGAAGGCGGGGGACGAAACCGCCTTCGCCGCGCTCACCGCACGGCACCGGCGGGAACTGCACGTCCACTGCTACCGCATGCTCGGCTCGTTCGACGAAGCGGAAGACGTCGTCCAGGAGGCGCTGATCAACGCCTGGCGCGGACTGGACACCTTCGACGGCGGGAACTTCCGCGCGTGGCTGTACCGCATCGCCACCAACGCCTGCCTCGACGCGATCCGCAGGAACAAGCGCCAGGTGCCGTCGCTGCGCTCCTTCGCCGAAGTCCCCTGGATCCAGCCTTATCCGGACAGGCTGCTGGACGAGATCGCGCCGCCGGAGGGCGAACCCCACGCACTCGCCGTCGCCAGGGAGACCATCGAACTCGCCTTCCTCGCGGTCCTGCAGATGCTGCCTCCGCAGCAACGCGCGGTGCTGATCCTGCGCGACGTGCTCGGCTGGCAGGCCGCCGAAACCGCCACGCTGCTGGATCTCTCGGTCCCCGCCGCGAACAGCGCCCTGCAGCGCGGCCGGGCGACCCTGCGCGAACGTCTTCCGCAGCAGCGCGGCGAATGGTCGGCGACGGCGGGGTCCGAGGAGGAACGCGTGCTGGTCCGGCGGCTCATCGAAGCCCACGACCGCGGCGACTTCGCCTCGCTGGGCGAACTGGTCCGCGACGACGTCCGCGTCACGATGCCGCCGGAACCGCACTGCTACATCGGGCTCGAACCGCTCGCCAGGCACGGCAAGATCGCCGAGGAGATGGGCGAATGGCGTGCCGTCGCGGTCGGCGCGAACCGGATGCCCGCGTTCGCCTCATACCTGCGGCGTCCCGGGGACACCGAGTTCCGCGCCTTCAAACTCGACGTCATCCGCGTCGTCGACGGCAAGGCCGCCGAGTTCACCACGTTCAACAGCAACCTGTTCCCGGCCTTCGGCCTGGACACCATTCTGAAGGGCTGAGGTAATGCCGGAGAAGATGACCGACGAACAGCGCCGCGCCTTCCTCGCCGAAGGCACCCGCACCGCCGTCTTCGCGACGGTCCGCCCGGACGGCAGGCCGCACGCCGTCCCGGTCTGGTTCGCCGTCGACGGGGACGACATCCTGGTCAACCTGGGCGCCGACACCGTCAAGGGCAGGGCACTCAAGGAGAACCCGCGCGTTTCGGTGGTCGCCGACGATCCGCTGCCCCCGTACTCGTTCGTGAGCGTGGAGGGTGTCGCGGAGATCGTCACGGATCCCGAAGAGATCCGCCGCGGTTCGATGCCGATCGCCGAGCGCTACCTCGGCGACGCCGGGCAGGAGACGATCGACGGCTGGCTGGCCTACGCGACGTCACCGGGGAAGGTCCTGGTGCGGGTGCGGCCGGAGAACATCGTGGCGATCGCGAAGGTCGGCGGCTGAGAGACTTGGACAGACTGCCTCTTGGCCCGCGGCGCCATTCCACGCCAGGATGGCGCCGTGACCGAGATCGTTTTCGACGAGACCACCCGCTCCTGGCTCATCCGCACGGCGGCCACGAGCTACGCGCTGAGACTGGCCGAAGACGACACGCCCAGTCACGTCCACTGGGGCCCGTCGCTCACCGCGGACCAGCTCGCCGAAGTCCTTCCCGAGACCAGGACACGCTGGGACTCCTTCACCGATCCCAACGAGGGGCTCGACGAACTCGCCGCCGACGGCGGCACCCGGCACTGGCCCCCCGCGCTCCAGGTCCGGTTCGCCGACGGGACCCGCGCCCTCGAATGGCGGTACCTCTCGCACGACATCGACGACGGGCTGCTGAAGGTCCATTTCCGTGACCGCCACTATCCCCTGCGGATCACCCTCGGTTACCGCGTTCCGCCGGGCACCGACGTCATCGAGCGCTGGACCGAACTCACCCACGACGGCGCGGACGACCCGATCGAGGTCATCCGCGCCGACTCGGCGAGCTGGGTCGTCCCCGTCCGGCCGGACTACCGGATCAGCCACGTCACCGGTCGCTGGGCCGCCGAAAGCCAGCTGCTCCGGGAGCCGGTCCCCCACGGCGAGACCACCTTCGGCAGCAGGCGCGGCATCACCAGCCACCACGCCAATCCGTGGGTGATGATCGACGACGGTGAAGCGACCGAGCGGTACGGCGAGGTCTACAGCGCCGCCCTCGCGTGGAGCGGTTCGTGGCGCATCACCACCACCCGCTCGTCCGCCGGCCGCCTCACCGTGACCGGCGGCTTCGGCCAGGACGGCGTCGTGCATCGCCTCGCGCCCGGGGACACGCTCACCACGCCCGTCTTCGCCGGGTTGTACAGCGAAGGCGGGTTCGGCGCCGCGAGCCGCGCATGGCACGCGTACGCCCTCGGCCATGTCCTTCCGTACCCGGACGAAATCCGGCCGGTGCTCTACAACTCTTGGGAAGCCACGGGATTCGACGTCACCGAAGCCGGACAGCGCGCGCTGGCGGAGAAGGCGGCCGCGCTCGGTGTCGAACTGTTCGTGATGGACGACGGCTGGTTCGGCGCCCGCAGCGGCGACCACGCCGGGCTCGGCGACTGGTCCGTCAACCGCGACAAGTTCCCCGACGGCCTCGCGCCGTTGATCGGCGAAGTACGACGTCTCGGCATGAAGTTCGGGATCTGGGTCGAACCGGAGATGGTCAACCCGGACAGCGATCTCTACCGCGAGCGGCCCGACTGGGTCCTGCACCATCCACATCGGACACGCTCGGAACTGCGGAATCAGCTGGTGCTCAATTTCGCCCGCCCGGACGTCGCGGAGTGGGCGTTCGGCTGGCTCGACGCGCTCGTCGGCGAGCACGGGGTCGACTTCCTGAAATGGGACATGAACCGCCCGTTCACCGAGGCGGGCTGGCCGGCCGACCGTGACCCGGACCGGCTGTGGGTGGAGCACACGCGCGCGGTCTACGCGATCATGGACCGCCTGCGCGCCGGCCATCCCGGACTGCGGATCGAGGCGTGCAGCGGCGGCGGCGGGCGGATCGACTTCGGCGTCATGGCCAGGACGGACCAGGTCTGGACCTCCGACAACACCGACGCGCTCGACAGGCTCGTCATCCAGCACGGCTACGGGCAGGTGTATCCGCCCCGCGCGATGTCGGCGTGGGTCACCGACGATCCCAACTTCGTCACCCAGCGCTCCACCCCGCTGCGCTTCCGGTTCCACGTCGCGATGGCGGGTGTGCTGGGCATCGGCGGCGACATCGTCAAGTGGTCCGAGGAGGACCTCGGCTACGCGCGCGAACAGATCGCGCTGTACAAGGAGATCCGGCCGGTCGTGCAGCACGGCAGGCTCCACCGGCTCGTGCCGCCGTCCACCGACGGCGTCTCGGCGCTGCAGTACGTGGCGGCCGATGGTGGGCGCGCGGTCGTGTTCGTGTTCCGGCAAGCGGCACATTTCCCCACTTCCGAACGACCGGTCCGGCTCGACGGTCTCGACCCCGCCGCCCGGTACCGAGACGAGGACACCGGGAAGGTGTGGCACGGCGCCGCACTGCTGGCACACGGCCTGTTCCCCGGTCTTCCGGGCGGCGATTTCGCGAGTGTGGTGATCCGGCTGACCAAGCTCTGAACCCCGAGATAGGTCAGATGTATCGCCCTTTTTGGGCCGTTTTCCCGCCGTGAAGCCGCTTGACATCCCCCTAGACATCCGATCGAATGCCGTCGTCCGGGAGACGCCACGCATCGTCGCGAGAAGGGTGGCCGGGGATGAGAAGATCCTTCGCTTGGGGAGCGGCGCTGCTCCTCGCCACGAGTCTCGCCGGCTGCACCGTGGGCGGCGGGTCGAGCGCGTCCGGCAAGGAGATCTCCTTCCTGACCTTCGAGACACCGAACCTTCCACCGTCCTATTGGGACGCCGCCATCAAACGCGTGACCGACCGCGATCCCGGTCTCAGCGTGAAGAAACTGGTCGCCCCGTCGACCGACCGGACCGGATACGCCAAGCAGCTGCTGCAGTCCGGCCAGTTCCCCGACGTCGCGATCGCCGTCGACTCGGCCGGGTTCGCCGAATCGGGCAACCTCTACGCGTGGACACCCGAGGAACTCAAGGACTTCCAGTTCCCCGGCGCCAACCCGATCAAGGGCGGGCACCACCAATTGCCGGCCAACACCCAGACCATCCCGCCGATCTACTACAACAAGAAGCTCTTCGCCGACGCCGGGATCGCCTCGGCCCCGGCGACCTGGGCGGATCTCCTCGCCGCGGCCGGGAAACTGAAGGCGAAGGGCATCACGCCGTTCACCATCGGCGGCGGCAAGGAAGGCTTCCCGTCCGCGATGCTGCTGGACGGCCTGGTAAGCGTCGACGTCTACGGAAAGACCCCGGACTGGCTTTCCCAGCGGCGGGCCGACAAGGTCAAGTTCACCGATCCGGCCTTCCAGCGGGCGTTCGGCAAGTTCGCCGATCTGGTCGCCAAGGGCTACCTCGACAAGACACAGGTCTCGCGGGACTACTCGGCGACCGAAGCGGCCTTCCTCAACGGCGAGGGTGCGATGTACCCGATGGGCAACTGGTTCGCCGCCAGCGCCGACGCCAAGAAGCCACCGTTCGAGATCGGCGTCTTCAACTTCCCTTCCGAGGACGGGAAACTCGTCGTGCCCGCCTACACCGGCGGCGGCATCGTCGTGAACGCCAAGTCGCCCAAGCTCGACGCCGCCAGGAAGTTCGCGCTCGCGTTCCAGCTCGACAAGGAGCAGATCGACGCCTCGGTCAAGGCCGACGGCCTGTTCCCCGCGATCAAGAGCTACACGCCGCCGCCCGGCGTCGGCCCGGTCTTCAAGGCGGGCTACGACCTCTACCGGGAAGCCGTCGAGAAGAACGCGATCGTGAACGCCTTCAGCTGGGAGACCGCGGACGACGGGCTCCTGCCGGGTATGAAGGACAAGGTCTACCAGGCCGCACAGGACGTCATCACCGGCCGCAAAACGGTGGCCGACGCGTGCGCGTTCCTGGACGCCGAGTGGGCGAAGGCGCGCTGACGCGCGATGGGGAGAAAACCGGTCCTGCCGCGAGTGTGGCATTTCGCCTCGTTCGGCGCTCCCGGCGTCGTCATCTATCTCTGCTTCGTGATGGCGCCGATCCTCATCAGCTTCGGCTACAGCTTGACGAACCACAACCCGTTCAATCCGCCTTCGCGGTTCGTGGGTCTCGAGAACTACAAGCTGCTCTTCCAGGACGAGCAGTTCCTGGCCGCGCTCAAGGTCACGACGATCCTGACCGTGATCGTGGTGGTAGTGCCGAATCTGCTCGGCCTCGGCGTCGCCCTGCTCCTCGACCGGAAAGGCTGGCTGTACAACGTTTTGCGAAGCGTGTTCTTCACGCCCGTGATCCTCAGCTCGGTCGTGGTCAGCATCATCTGGACGAAATTGCTGGACGACCGGGGGCCGGTCAACGACGTCCTCCGCGCGATCGGTGTCGAGCATCCGCCGGGCTGGCTCTCGGACCCGGATCTGGCGCTGTACTCGGTCGCGTCGATCGTCTGCTGGCAGATGCTGGGCTTCTGCGTGGTCGTGTACCTCGCGGGCCTGCAGGGTGTCCCGGCCGAACTGCTGGAGGCCGCCGAGATCGACGGCGCCGGACCCGTCCGGCGGTTCCGCGCGGTGACCTGGCCACTGCTCGCGCCGTCACTGACGATCAACACCGTCGTCCTGCTGATCTCGGCGTTCAAGACCTACGACTACGTCAAGGTCGTCACCAACGGCGGACCGGGTTCGGGGACCACCGCCACGATCGCGTTCGACGTCCTCGCCACCGGGCTCGACGCGAACCACGTCGGCTACGCCTCCGCGATGGCCGTGGTGATGCTGGTGATCGTGGCGGCGCTGACCACGATCGTGCTGCGCTTCCTGCGACGGCGGGAGGTCGACCTGTGACCACAGTGGACGGTGCGCGGCGTTCGTGGCTCCGGCCCGCCGCGGCGATCCTGGCGAGCGCGATCTTCTTCGTGCCGCTGTACTACGTGCTCGTCAACGTCTTCAAACCCGGCGACCTGATCGCCCGGGAGCCGGCGTCGGTCCCGCTGCCACCGACGCTCGCCAACATCCACGCCGTCCTCACCCGGCCCGACGGCCTGTTCTGGGTGAGCCTGGTGAACAGCCTGCTCGTCACGGTGCTGTCGATCATCGTGCTGACGGTGCTTTCGGCCATGCTCGGCCATTACCTGGCGCGCTCCGGCAAGCGATGGACCAGGGTGCTCGCGCTGATCCTGTTGGCGGGCTTGATGATCCCGCCGCAGGTGATCCTGATCCCGGTCACCGAGGTGCTGCGGCTGACCGGGATGATGGCGACGCTGCAGGGCCTGGTGCTGTTCAACGTCGGGTACTACGTGCCGTTCGGGGTGTTCGTGTTCACCGGCTTCATCCGCGGGGTGCCGGTGGAACTGGAGGAGGCCGCCCTGCTCGACGGGGCGAGCCGGACGCAGGTGTTCTGGCGGATCGTGTTCCCGCTGCTGCGCCCGGCGACGGCGAGTGTGCTGATCTTCCTCGGCGTGTGGATCTGGAACGACTTCATCGACCCGCTGATCATCCTCGGCCCCAGTCAGGGGACCACGGTCACGACCGGGATCTACCGCTCGATCGGCCAGTACCAGGCGGACCTCGGGAGCGTGTTCGCCCTGATGTTCCTGGCGACCCTGCCGGTGCTGATCTTCTACCTGGCGCTGCAGAAGCAGTTCGTGAAGGGACTCACCGGCGGCGCAACCAAGGGCTGACCCGCTTGTCAACCCCCGGGTGTTATGAAAGTCCCGTTCATTGCAAATTTTGTAATGAACGGGACTTTCATAACACCCCAGGTGAGCGTGAAAGGGACGTTCACACCTCGGTGACCTTCCCGTCGGCCACTTCCAGCCGCCGCGTGGTCTCCACCGCGTCCAGCATCCGCCGGTCGTGTGTCACCAGGAGCAGCGTCCCCGGATATTCCGACAGCGCCGACTCCAGTTGCTCGATCGCGGGCAGGTCCAGGTGGTTCGTCGGCTCGTCGAGCACCAGCAGGTTCACCCCGCGCGCCTGCAGCAACGCCAGCGCCGACCGGGTCCGCTCCCCCGGCGACAGCGTGGCCGCCGACCTCAGGACGTGCGCGGCCTTCAGCCCGTACTTCGCCAGCAGCGTCCGTACATCGGCGTCGGCGAGTTCCGGAACCTCGCGGGCGAAAGCTTCGAAGAGCGGAAGGTCGCCGAGGAAGAGCTTCCGTGCCTGGTCGACCTCGCCGACGACGACGCCGGAGCCGAGCGACGCGGCGCCCTCGTCCAGCGGGACGCGGCCGAGCAGGGCGGCCAGCAGGGTCGACTTCCCGGCACCGTTGGCCCCGGTGATCGCGACCTTGTCCGCCCAGTCGATCTGCAGATCCACCGGGCCCAGGGTGAACTCGCCCCGCCGCACCACCGCGCCGCGCAGGGTCGCCACCACCGCGCCCGCCCTGGGCGCCGCGGCGATCTCCATCCGCAGTTCCCATTCCTTACGCGGTTCTTCGACGACGTCGAGCCGTTCGATCATGCGGTCGGTCTGGCGGGCCTTCGACGCCTGCTTCTCCGTCGCCTCGCTGCGGAACTTGCGGCCCACCTTGTCGTTGTCGGTGGCCTTGCGCCGGGCGTTCTTGACACCCTTCTCCATCCACGAACGCTGCATCGCGCCACGGGCTTCGAGTGACGCCTTGGTGTTCGCGAACTCCTCGTACTCCTCGCGGGCGTGCCTCCGCGCGACGGCGCGTTCCTCCAAATAGGACTCGTAGCCGCCGCCATAGGTCCGTACCTGTTGCTGCGCGAAGTCGAGTTCGACGACGCGATCCACGGTGCGGGCGAGGAATTCGCGGTCGTGGCTGACCAGCACCGTCCCGGCGCGCAATCCGGTCACGAACCGTTCGAGCCGTTCCAGCCCGTCGAGGTCGAGGTCGTTGGTCGGCTCGTCGAGCAGGAAGATGTCGTACCGGCTCAGCAGCAGCGAGGCCATCCCCGCCCGTGCCGCCTGCCCGCCGGACAGCGACAGCATCGGCAGGTCGAGATTGACCGTGAGCCCGAGTTCCGCGGCGACCTCGCCCGCCCGGTCGTCGAGATCGGCCCCGCCGAGCGCGAGCCAGCGGTCCAGCGCCTCACCGTAGGCGTCGTCCGCGCCGGGTTCGCCCGCGGTCAGCGCCTCGGTGGCGGCGTCGAGCGCGGCCTGCGCGGCGGTGACCCCGGTGCGGCGCGCGAGGAACGCGCGGACCGACTCTCCTTCGCGGCGTTCCGGCTCCTGCGGCAGGTGACCGACGGTGGCCGTGGGCGGGTTCAGCCGGATGCTGCCCTCTTCAGGCGGAACCAGGCCGCCGAGGGTCTTCAGCAGGGTCGACTTGCCCGCGCCGTTGACGCCGACGAGACCGATCACCTCGCCAGGGGCGACGACGAGGTCGAGACCGGAGAACAGAACACGGTCGCCGTGGCCGGCGGCGAGATCCTTGGCAACGAGTGTGGCGCTCATGAGATCTGTGAGTCTACGGGGACCGATTGAACAGCTCGTGGTCCCTCGGAAGAGTGGCAAGTATCCAACCGATCACGGAACGTGGGTAGCCTTGTTGTTCTTCTGGACCCGAACGAACCCCCGAGCATTGAGGTCGGTGACAGCAAATGGCGGATTCCGCCACCCAGGTCCCCGTCGCCCATCAGCAGAAAGGCGGTACCCGAAGGCCGACGCTGAGCAGGCGGCGGGAGGTCAGTCATGCCAGCGCGCGCTCGCTGCTGATGACGATCCTCGGCGAGTACGTCCTGCCCCGCGACCAGCCGATTTGGACGTCCACGCTGGTCGAAGCGCTCCGCGTGCTCGACATCGAGGAGAAGTCCGCCCGGCAGGCGCTGGCCCGGTCCTCCGCCGAAGGCTGGGTCGTCTCCGAACGCGTCGGGCGAAGAGTGCGCTGGTCGCTCACTCCACCAGGCAGACGCCTCCTGACCGAAGGCGCGGAACGGATCTACGCCTTCGGCAATGACGAAAGAGCGTGGGACGGGCATTGGCTCATGCTGATCGTCTCGGTCCCCGAAGCGAAGCGCGACCTCCGGCACCGGCTGCGCACGCGCCTGACCTGGGCCGGATTCGGCTCGCCGGTCGCGGGTGTCTGGGTCAGCCCGGACCTCACCCGCCAGCGGGAAGCCCAGCAGATCGTGCAGGAACTCGGTCTCGACGCGCAGGCGATGTCGTTCACCGCCGCCTATGGCGACGTCGGCGATCAGGAGACGATGGTCGCGCGGTCCTGGGATCTCAGCGAACTCAAGGACCGCTACGAGGACTTCATCGACCGTTTCACCGGTTTGCATCCTTCGGGTGAACGCGGCGTCCTCCGTGCACAGACCGAACTCGTCCACGAATGGCGCAGTTTCCCGTTCCTCGATCCACGGCTTCCGCTAAAACTTCTTCCCGACGGTTGGAGTGGCGTGCGCGCGGCGGAGTTGTTCCACCGCAAGCACGTGGAATGGCGACCAGAAGCACAGGCGCAATGGGACGAACTCGCGGTCTCCTCCGGCTAGGGTCACCGAAAACGATCTAGCGGAGGGAACACCGCCTTGGCCACCTCGATCCGCCTCGACCGCGAGGACGGCGTCGCCGTCCTGACCATCGCTTCGCCGCCGCTGAACCTCTATACCGCGGAACTCCAGCAGGAACTGGGCGAGGCGATCGGCGACCTGGAGGCCACGCCGCCGCGCGCGGCGCTCATCCGGGCCGAGGGGAAGATCGTCAGCGGCGGGGTCGACGTCTCCCTGTTCGACGCCCAGTCCTCCGCGGCCGAGGCGAAGGTGCTCTTCGACGAGATGCTGGCGATCCCCGACCGGATCGCCGCGCTCCCCTTCCCCACCGTGTTCGCCGCCCACGGCCTGTGCCTGACCTGGGCCTTCGAGGTCGCGGTCGCCTGTGACCTCATCCTGGCGAGCGAGAAGGCCAAGTTCGGTCTCGTCGAACGGGTCGTCGGACTGACCCCGACCATGGGCGGCACCCAGCGGCTCGCCGCCCGCGCCGGCGTCGGCCGCGCCAAGGAGTTCGTGATGACCGGCGCGACCTACGACGCCGCGACCCTCGAACGCTGGAACGTGGTGAACCGCGTGTTCCCGGCGGACGGTTTCGACGAGGCCGTCCGCGCTTTCACGAACGACCTCGCGCAAGGCCCGACCAGGGCGCACGCGGCCACCAAGAAGGTACTCGAGCATTACGAGCACGGCGGCGTCGCCGAGGCGAACGAGCACATCACGACGATCGCCGCCGGACTCTTCGACACCGAGGACCTGCGCGGCGCGGTGAAGTCGTTCCTCGCCGACGGCCCCGGCAAGGCGACCTTCACCGGCCGCTGATCCGCTGCGCGGTGACCGCTAGGGCCGCTGACCGGCCGCGTCCACCACGCCGGACGCGGTCACCGCGGTCGAATTCGTGCCCAGGTACTGGAACGTGTCGGCGGCGAAGACGATCACGACCGGTTTCGCCACCTTGGGGTCGTCCCCCCGCCGCAGCGGCCAGGTGATGCCGACCCCGGGCCTGCCCGCCGCGTCCTGGGCGTGGTCGATGGCGCGCAGCCCCGGCATCTTCGCCGCCGCGCCGAACAGGGCCGCCCGGACGGCGGGCGGAAGGTAGTTCTCGTTCGCCAGCGTGAGAACGTCCTTGCCCATCGCGTTGACGTCGCCGTCGTGACCGCTGTGGTTGGCGTTGAGGTAGGCGAACATCGCGTCGGCGTCGGCGGGGAGATCCGTCCGGTAGGCAGGGGTCGGCTTGCAGGGCTCCGTGACGCCCTTGAGCGGCTCATCGCCCTTGTACACCTGCGCCCGCCCGTTCCGGCAACCCGCAATCGGGAAGGAACCACCGTCCGCCATTTTGATCAACCCGTCGTGGGTGCCATCGGCCGAAAGCCACGATTCCCGCTCACCGTCGGGCTGCGTGGTCTTCGTGTAGACGAACTGGTCCGGCTTCGGCGGCGTCGCCGGAGCCTTCAGCGCGGCCGCGGCGGCGTTGCGGAGCACCAGCACGGGATCCGCGGCGGCGGCGGGCGGTTCGAGACCGACTTCCTCGACCGGGGCCAGCGCGACGACAGCGGTGATGGCCGCGGCCAGCCCTGCCGCCCCCACGCCGGTCCAGACCCAGTGCCGCCGTTTCCGCGGCGGCACCACGTTTTCCGTTTCGGCGGCGGCGATCTCGGCCATCAGGCGCGCCCGCGCCGAGTCGAGGGCGCCGGATTCCGCGAGCGGGACCGATCCGGTCCGCTCGGCGATCAGCTGCAGCTCATCCATGGGTGGTGATCTCCTTCGAAGTCGTGCTGTCCTGCCGCCCCAGTGCCTCGCGGACCTTCCGGCGGGCGCGGTTGAGCCGTGAGCGGACGGTGCCGAGCGGAATGCCCAGTGCCGAGGCCACTTCGTCGTAGCTCAGGCCTTCCCCGGCGAACAACGTGAGCGCGTCCCGGTCCCCGTCGGTCAGTTCCGCCAGCGCCGAGTCCAGCAGCTTCCCCATCGCCTCGGCGGTGACCTGCTCGGCGACGCGTTCGGCATGCCCTTCCTGCGCGGGCGGCGGACCGAGGGCTTCACGCAGCTTCAGTTCTTTGACCTCCTCGCGGCGCCGCTGCGCCACCAGGTTGGTCGCGATCCCGTAGAGCCACGGCCGGGCGTCACGGCGCTCGGTCTCGTAGCCACCGCGTTTACGGAAGGCCACCAGGAACACCTCCCCCAGCGCGTCCTCGGCGGCGGTGGGTCCGATGCGCCGGACCAGGTACCGGTGGATGTGCGCGGCATGCCGGTCGAAGATCGCGGAGAACCAGTCCGGCCTGGTCACCGACCTCGCGATCAGCTCCGCGTCTTCGAGATCGCCGGGATCCACCCCAGATGTGCTCATGAACCGCCCTTCGCCGTTCGACAGTGTCACCTGCTATCCGCGGCGGAGGCCGAACGGGTTCACGCCGGCCGAATCGGTCTAGACCTTTTATGCGAGCCGCGCTACATTCAACTGTGGTCTAGACCACATCGCGCCAGTTCAGATCAGGTTCAGTCTCGCCGCCTCTTTTGGAGAGAACCGCCATGAGACGCACCAGAAAACGACTACTCAGCGCACTCACCGTGACACTCCTCGCCGCCGGGCTCCTCGTGGCCGCCGGCACTCCGGCATGGGCGGCGGGCCGCCTCCGCGCCGCCTTCACCTTGACGGGGACCACCGGTGAGTACACCGTCACCAACCCCAGCAGCGAAACCGTCGCCGACTGGTCCATCACCTTCACCCTCCCCGCCGGGGTGACCGCCACGAGCGGCTCCAACGCCACCGTGTCCCAAGCGGGCAACCAGGTCACCCTCACCCCGGCGTACTACATCAAGTCGCTCGCGCCGGGCCGCTCGACCTACCCCTACAGTCCGTCGTTCCAGCTCAGCTCCGCGGTCAGCCCGACCACGTGCCGGATCGACGACGCCAACTGTGACGGCTCGGGCGACACGCCCCCGTCGACGCCTGCCAACCTGCGCCTCGTGGCGAAGACGACCACGACCGCGGCGCTGGCCTGGAACGCGTCGGCCCCGGGTTCGCTGCCCGTCGCCGGCTACGACGTCTATCAGGGCACCACCCTGGCGGCGTCGGTCACCGGCACCGAAGCGAGGATCACCGGCCTGACGCCGAACACGGCCTACAGCTTCACCGTCGTCGCCAAGGACCGGAAAGACACCAAGTCCCCGCCCACCCCGGCGCTGGCAGTGACCACCAACAACCCGGGCGACGACACCCAGGCACCGACGGCGCCGTCGAACCTCCGCTCGACCGCGGTCACCTCCAGCTCCGTCGCGCTGGCGTGGACCGCGTCCACCGACAACACCGGCGTCGTCTCCTACGACGTCTACCGCGGCACGACACTGGCCACCACGGTGACCGGGACGACCGCGACGGTGAGCGGGCTTTCACCGTCCACTTCGTACTCTTTCACGGTCAAAGCCCGCGACGGGTACGACAACGTCTCCGCGGCGAGCGCCGCCGTCAGCGCTCGCACCGGCGACATCGTGAGCGGGTACGCCCGGGTCGGCTACTTCGTCCAGTGGGGTATCTACGGCCGCCAGTTCTTCGTCAAGAACCTGGTGACCAACGGATCCGCGAGCAAGCTGACGCATCTGCTGTACGCCTTCGGCAACATCGACCCGGTCAACCACACCTGCCTTTCGGGGGTCACGAAGGGGACGACGTCGAATCCGCAGGATCCGAGCCAGGGTGACGGCGCGGGTGACGCGGAAGCCGACTACTCGCGGCCGATGTCCGCGTCCCAGTCCGTCGACGGTGTCGGCGACACCGGCTGGGAACCGTTGCGCGGCAACTTCAACCAGCTGAAGAAACTCAAGGCCAAGAACCCGAATCTGAAGGTGCTCATCTCCTTGGGCGGCTGGACCTATTCGAAGTACTTCTCCGACGTCGCGGCCACGGCCGCGTCCCGGCAGAAGTTCGTCGCGTCGTGCATCGACACGTACCTGAAGGGGAACGTGAAGGCGTACGGCGGTGCCGGCGGACCGGGCACGGCCGCGGGCATCTTCGACGGCATCGACATCGACTGGGAATGGCCGGGCAGTCCCGACGGGCATCCCGGCAACCACTGGAGCGCCAACGACAGGACGAACCTGACCGCGCTGCTGGCCGAGTTCCGCACGCAGATGGACGCCTACGGCGCGACCACCGGCAAACGGTACGAACTGCAGGCGTTCACCCCCGCCGACCCGGCGAAGGTGAAGGGTGGCTGGGAGATCCCGAAGATCTTCGACTACCTCGACGTCGCGAACGTGCAGGGTTACGACTTCCACGGCTCGGGCAGCGACAACTCGTGGGAGCCGAACCGCACCGGCCATCAGGGGAACCTCTACGCCGACGCGGACGACCCGTACAACTTCAAGTTCAGCGTGGAGTCGGCGATCAACGCCTACACCGAGGCCGGGGCCAATCCACGGAAACTGACCCTCGGGCTCGCCTTCTACGGGCGAGGGTGGCAAGGGGTCGCGGACGGCGGCAAGAAGGGTGAATGGCAGAGCGCGACCGGCGCCGCGCCAGGCCAGTTCGCCGAGGAAGCGGGTACCCGTGGCTACGCGAATCTCCTGGCCAGTGTCCCGAACTGCACCGTCCAGCACGACACCGCGGCCGTGGCCACCGCGTGCTACACCGGCAACGGCGGGCAATGGTGGACCTTCGACGACGCCTGGTCCATCCAGCAGAAGGTCGCCTGGCTCAAGACCAGAGGGCTACTCGGAGTCATGGCCTGGGAGATGTCGGGTGACACCGGAACCCTCATGACCACAGTGGACAACTCGCTGAGGTAGCGGTTTCCGGTCAGTCCGTGAAGGCCTCCTTGCCTACCTTGAGGGTAGGGAAGGAGGCCTTCACGGATGTCCCCGTTTGCTGCACAGTGGGCCTGTGACTCCTGCGAACGACGACCGGATCCTGATCATCGTCGGCTCCTACACCGCCGCGAGCAACGGCAACGGTGAAGGCATCGGCACCTTCTGGCGTGACGGGCGGACCGGGGAGCTGACCCCCGCGGGCTCCCTAGAGCTGGACTCGCCAAGCTGGCTGACGCCGCATCCCACGCTGCCGGTGCTCTACGCCGTGAACGAGACGGCCGAGGGCGCCATCACCGCCGTGGCGGTCGCCGAGGACGGCACGCTGGAGGCGTTGAACTCGCTGCCGACCGGCGGCGCGGATCCGTGTCATCTGGCGGTCACGCCCGATGGCCGGTTCCTGTTGTGCGCCAACTACAGCGGCGGAAGCCTCGCCGCCTTCGCGCTCGGCCCGGACGGGGTACCCACCGTGCGCACGGCGCTCGTCCAGCACGAAGGCACCGGGCCCCACCCTGAGCGGCAGGAAGCCGCGCACGTGCACATGGCCGTGGTGGACGAGACCGGCACACTGGTCAGCGCGGTCGATCTCGGCGCCGACGAGATCCGCGGTTACCGCATCGGCGAGGACGGCGACCTGATCCCGGTCTCGTCCTCGGCGCTGCCCGCCGGCACCGGCCCACGTCAGCTGGTCCGGCGTCCGGGCACCGGCCACGCTTACATCGTCGGCGAGCTGGCCGCCTCGTTGGTGACGGTGCGCGAAGAGCAGCCGGGCTCGTTCACGGTGGTGAACTCGGTTCCCGCGACCCTGAACCCCGGCGGCGAGAACCTCCCGGCACAGCTCGAACTCCACGGCGACCGGCTGTTCCTGTCGAGCCGCGGCCCCGAAGCGATCACCGAGTTCACGCTCGACGGCGTCCTCCCGAAAGCCGTCGCCGACCACGGGACCGGTGAATGGCCACGGCATTTCTCGATCGTCGGCGAGCATTGTTATGTCGCGGCGCAGAGCAGTGACGCGATCCAAGCCTACGAACTCGCGACCTGGGAACTCATCGGCAGCTACCCCATCGGAAGCCCAGCCTTCGTCGGCCCCTGGCGGCACTGATTCATTCAGCGGGCTGACCGCTTTGTTCAGCCCGCTGAACAAAGCGTTCCTTCTTTCTTTTCGAGGCGAATTAAGGTCTTGACTCAACTGGTTCAGACCACGACACTGAACCACACGCCGCCGGTGACCTGGCTCACACCCGCCCGAGGAGAACCATGTCCCTACCGAGGAAACTGCTCGCCCTGACCACGCTCATCCCCTTGGCGCTAGGCCTTTTCCACGCTCCCGCCCAGGCCGCACCCGCCACCTTCACCCACCCCGGCGTGCTGGTCAGCCGCCCGCAACTGGATTTCGTGCGCGCCAAGGTCCAGGCCGGCGCGCAACCGTGGAAACAGGCCTACGACGCGATGATGTCGAGTTCGTACGCGTCGCTGTCCCGGTCACCGAAACCGCGCGCCGTCGTCGAATGCGGTCCCTATTCGAATCCGAACATCGGGTGTACCGATGAACGGCAGGACGCGATCGCCGCGTACTCCCTTTCCCTCGCCTGGTACATCACTCGCGACGCGAAATACGCGACCAAGGCGATCGAGATCATGGACGCCTGGTCGGCGGTAGTGAAGGACCACACGAACAGCAACGCTCCCCTGCAGTCGGCCTGGTCGGCCTCCTCCTGGCCGCGCGCGGCGGAGATCATCAAGCACACCTACCCGAACTGGCCGAACTCCGGCCGCTTCGGCACCATGCTGCGCAACGTGTACCTGCCCGAGGTGATCAACGGCAGTCACAGCAACGGAAACTGGGAACTCAGCATGACCGAGGCCGCGGTCGGCATCGCGGTCTTCCTCGACGACAAGACGAGCTACGACAAGGCCGTCGCGAAGTTCCGGACCCGCGTGCCCGCCTACCTCTACCTGACCAGCGACGGAGCGCTCCCGAAGACCGCGCCCGGCAGCGGCCTCGACACCCGCGACAAGATCGTGAAGTACTGGCAGGGCCAGACGACCTTCGTCAACGGACTCTCCCAGGAGACCTGCCGCGATTTCACCCATACCGGCTACGGCCTCGCCGCCATCGCGAACTTCGCCGAAACCACCCGCATCCAGGGCCAGGACCTCTACCCGGAGATCGCCGACCGCCTCCGCGAAGGCCTCGGCTTCCACGCGAAGTACCAGATGGGCGCCGCCGTCCCGTCGTGGCTGTGCGGCGGCAGCCTGAAGCTCGGCCTCGGCCCGGTCACCGAGGTCGGCTACAACCACCTCCACACCCGCCTCGGGCACACCATGAGCAACACCGAGGCCCTCACCCTGCGCCAGCGCCCGGCAGGCACCAACAGCCTGTTCGTCGCCTGGCAGACCCTCACGCACGCGGGCAACCCACAGTGACCCCGCCGACGCCGCCTGATTGCGGCGTCGGCGGCCCTCACGGTCCGTTTTCCCAGCTCAGACACACAGTGACCCCTGGTTGCAAGCCCTGCTTTCGGACCCGCTAAAGTACTCACATCGCACTCCACGGAGCGCGGGTCCGGGCTGTGGCGCAGTTTGGTAGCGCACTTGACTGGGGGTCAAGGGGTCGCAGGTTCGAATCCTGTCAGCCCGACGGACAGAAAGACCGCTTGATCTGGACGAAAGTCCGGGTCGGGCGGTTTTTTCGTTGCGGCGTAAACAATTTCTCGGCTCGCACCGAAGGTTTGTCCGCTCGCTCGGGATGAGCACGCCCGACGACCGATCCAGCGGGTCTCGAGCGCTTTCGGAATCTCTGCGGGCGAATCAGGGATGCCGTCCTCGGCCGGACAGGTGATGTGCCTGTCGATGAGCCTGTCCGGTGGAAATTCGTCGAAATATGCTCCATCCGCGTGGCCGTTCCTGACAGCCGCCGCGTTTCCCCTTCGGGAGGAGGAGGCTGCTCGCCGTACTGGTGGCGGCCGGACCCCGGGGTCGCCGACGTTCTTCTGTGCCTAGGAGACATGAGATGGCCGCCCCGTCCCAGCCCGTGCTGTTCGAGACCCGCGATCATGAGCGTTGGGGTGAGTACATCAGCGGTGCCTACGGCAGCAGTATCCGGCTGGGCAGCCCCAGCGACGGTCATCTGCTCCGCCACACCCGGCTGGCGGTGGCCACGTTCGCCATCGACACCGTGCAGACCATCGACATGACCTACTCCGTGGAGTCCTTGCCGACGTTGATGATCAGCCGCCACCGCACCGCGACCTTCGAGTACCGGTCCGAGGGCGCCGAGCATCGATTCGGTCCCGGCGAGATGTTCCTTCTCTCCAGGAGCGAGGTCGGCGCCCCGTACTGGCTGCGGACACCCCGAGGTGGCCTCCAGGGCATCTCCGTCCCTTTCCCGGTACTGGGCCAGGTCGCCGCCACCGCCGAAACCCGCCGCCCCGCCCCGGTGCTGTTCACCGACCTCCGTCCCGGCACCCGTGCGGCCGCGCGGCAGCTGGCCGCGACCATCGACTACCTCGAAGCCAGTCTTCGCGACCGGCCCCGCACCATGGCCGAACCCCTCGTGGCCGGTGCGGCCGGGCGGCTGCTGGCGGCGACGGTATTGCACACCTTCCCGAACACGGCGCTGGTCGAGCCCACCATCGAAGACCGCCACGACGCGCACTCGGCCACCCTGCGGCGGGCGATGGCGTTCATCGACGACAACGCCCACCGCGACATCAACGCCGCCGACATCGCCGCCGCCGCACACGTCTCCATCCGCGCCCTGCAATACGCCTTCCGGCGCCATCGCGACACCACCCCCATGGGGTACCTCCGCCAAGCACGCCTCCACCAAGCGCACCGGGAACTACAGGCCGCCGGCCCGGACACCGGCGTCACCGTCACCGAGATCGCCGCCCGCTGGGGCTTCTTCCACCCCGGTCGCTTCGCGGCCTACTACCGCACCGTGTACGCCTGCCCGCCCTACCAGACCCTGCGACGAGACGGACACTGACCGAGAGCCCGGCGCGGCGGCCGATCTCGAACAGTCATGAGACCGGATGCAGGATGTCCCCATGGAACATCTTCCGGACGAGCCGATCACCCTGCGAATGCCTGCCGGGATTTGGGCGGGTATCGATGCCGGGATCGACAACGTCGTATCGCTTGCCGCCGAAGACGGTGACGACGACGCTGTCCGCGTCGGAGAGAGCATCAGGAAGGCGGGATGGGACCAAGTCCCTTGGGTGGAGGGGAACTGGCCGCCGTTGGACCAGGTCATCGCCATCCGGTTGACCCGGTCTCAATGGCGGTTCGCCGCCGATGACGCCCGCGAAAGCATCCCTGTGCACGAAAGGCTCGACGACGCGAAGTCGGCCCAGCTGTGCCGGGACGCTCTCGCGCTGATCGAGACCGTGCTCTGACGGCCACGTCGATGATGTAGGCCAACCCCGAGGCGAGACCGGTTACTGCCGTGGCCGGCGGTCTCCGGTGAACCCTTGCGGGCGGAACTCGAGGAAGGCGGCGGAGACGAGTCCGAAAGACTCCGCGAGTGCCTGCATCCGCGCGGGTCGCGCCGACGTACCCCAGCCCCCGGTGTCCACTCGGCGATGGACGGTCTCCACCGCGGCCACCAGTTCGGCGGTGGTGAAGGTGCAGTGTCCGGGGTGGGCGGTGTAGGACTGGCGCAGCAGCCCGCCGGCACCCGCCATACGGACGTCCTCGGCGTACTCGTCCTCGTGTTCGACCGGGACGAGGTTGTCGTCGGTGGTGTGCATCGTGAGCACGGGGATCGCCAACCGTCCACTCAGGACTGAAGTCGAGGCCATCCAGCGCGCGGCCGCCTGATCCGCCTTCACATCGGCGGTGCGGGTCAGCATGTCGAGGTCACCGTTCAGGTCGGCGCCCGCCTGCCGGTAGAGATCCGACACGAAGCCGAGCCTGCCGGACTCCGCGAGCAGCCCGCGATAGTCCACACCGGTGTTCCACGAGGGATTCCCGCCGGCGGTCTGCTCGATGTCGTACCGCGCGGGCAGGATGAAGGGCAGGATGGCGCGGAGATTGCGATATTGGCCCGCCTGCCGCGCCTGCCGATCGTCCGGCGACGGGTTCGGCTGTCCTGGGACCCAGCCGGGTTCAAGGAAGAGCGAGGTGATCAGGGCGACCCGCGCCCGGCCTTCCGCTGTGGCCTGGGCCTGATCCAGCGCGTCGACCATCCGCTGCGCGGTCGCCGTCGCCTCGGCGGCGCTCTCGAAGCGGGTCAGTTTCAGTGGCTGTCCGCGGAGCAGCAATCCGGCCACGGCGTGCGCGCCGTCGAGCTGGTAGTTGAGCAGGTCGACGCCGCCACCCATCAGACCGCAGGTGGCCACGGCGCCATCGAGCCGCACGCCCGGTAACTCGGCGAGTTCCCCGGTGACCAGTCCTCCCATCGAACTGCCGACCGCGATCGCGTGGCGTGGGGCGCCCGTCAGTCCGGCCACCGCGCGCAACGTGTCCCGCTGGTCCCGCGCCGCGGTGCCGAGGGCCCATCCGGCACGCGAGTACGACGAACCCGCCAAGGCGTAACCTCGCGCGAGAAGCGCCTCGGCGGTGGCCGGATCCGGCGCGTTGCGCGGCGGGTTCGCCGGACTCGGGTCGTAACCGTGGCTGTAGAGCAGAATCGTGCCGTTCCAGGGTGCCGGGACATCGGCGATCCACGTCGTGCCGTTCGGCAGGACGCCGGAATGACGGGTCGCGGACGGGGTTTGCGCCGCCACACTGCCCGGCGCGACCAAAGCCGCCGTCACGATCATCGCGGCCACCAGGACATTCCGCATGCCAGCCATTGCCGTCACCTTCCGAGGGCCAACCGATCGGATCCGACATTAGGCAGTACCGTGACGAGCGTCAAGACTGTGCACGACTTCGGCGCTCCCGAGAGCCCTCTCGGCCGGCTTTGCGCCGAGCGATCAGCGGAACCGCCAGAACGCACAACGCGATCACGACCAGGATCGTGATGCCGAGAACGTTCGCCGGTACCAAGGGCCTGATCAGGAACACCACGACGAGCATCCAGCCCGCCAGAGTGACGATCTCGAGAACGAACGACCGCCACCCCCGTCTCACCCGAGGCCGCACCGACACGCCGAGGACGACCAACGCGGCACCCACCGCTCCCCACCACCAGTGATCCCCCATCGCCCCGTTCCCCGCTCGTGCCGACCGTCACCGAGCGAGTATCCGGATCGGCGCCTGGCTACTCCGGGGTGCCGGGACGGCCTGCTTTCGTGGCGTCACTCATCGCCGGAACGGTAGCGCTGACGGTGTTCCTCGGCCTCCTCGCGCGGCGACTTCGTCAGCGGACGTCCGTGGACAAGGTCGTGCTCCGTGTAGTCCGCGCGCCGGGACGCCCAGCCCGGCAACAGGAATTTCCGTGTCCCGCCGCGCCCGCGATCACGCAGATCGGTGACCACGGCGAGACCGATGACCACAACGAGAACGCCGAGCCCTACCCAGATTCCGACCATGTCCGCTCCCCGTAGAAGAATTCACCGTCGGCGGAGTGATCCGCCACGCCCACCCGTGGACGGTGGGCGACCGGCCATCAGGATCACGGCGGAGCCGGGAGAGAACCTTGAAGAATCCTTGAATCAGCAGGTGAGGCCTGACTGTCGAGCCGCGCTGAGCAGTGCGCGCACCTCATCGGCTTCGGGTGCGCGAAGCTCGGTGTACGCGGCGAGGGCGGCCTCCAGATGCGGCCTCGCCTCGCTGTGGTTCCCGCCGGTGTGGTGGGTTTTGCCGATGCCATGGTGGGCTCTGGCGCGTTCGTGCAGATGACCGATCCGCTGCGCGAGGACTTGTGCGTCCTCGTACAGCTTGATCGCCTCGGCACCGGTCTTCGTGGCGGCGAACTCGTTGAGGGTGGCGACTTCGACGTTGGTGTTCCCACCGGTACGGGCGAACTCGAGGGCACGCTGGAAGTGCCGTGTGGCCTTGTCGTCCTGTCCCAGGCCGGCGTAGGCGCTGCCCAGCGCGGCCAGCACCGGTGCACCGAGACCGGCTGAACCGAGATCCTGCGCGATTCCGCCGCTCTGCTCCAAGAAGCCGATCGCGGCCTGATGATGGCCGCACCAGCTGTAGTGCTCGCCGAGGTTGCACAGCGCGATACCTTCCAGCAGCGCATGGCCGGTGCGGCGGGCGGCGGCGAGAGCGAGTTTGTACTGCTTCCGGGCGTCCTTCCGCCGGCCGCGCATGTCATCCACCGACGCGAGACCGTTGCGGACCATGCTTTCGAGGAGGTCGTCTCGCCGATCCAGGGCGATGGACAGGGCCTGCTCGAAATGACCGGCGGCCTCGTCGTAACGGCCGAGCCGGAACAGGGCCATGCCGACGGCCTGCCCGGCGAAGCCCTGTTCCGCCGTGCCGGTGCCGGTCAGCGCGAGAGCGGTCGTGTGGAGGGTGAGTGCCTCGTGGTAGTGCGCGGCCACGTCCAGATATCGCCAGAGAATCGCGGACAGCCGGATCACCTGCTCTGCCATGCCTGTTTCCGCCGCGTCGGCGGCCAGCGCCAGCATGGTGGCGCGTTCGGTGTCGAGCCACGCACGCGCGTCCTCGTGGGCGGCGAAGTGCGGCTGTGGCCCGGCCGAACGTGCTGTCCGCGGCCGGAGGTAGGGCTCGTGGGGTGACATCCGGTCCATGGCGGCCGATGCCCAGCTCAGGTAGTGATCGAACAACCGGGTCGACGCGGCCAGGCGGTCGGCGGGGGCGTCGGTCTCGGCGAGGAGTTCGGCAGCGTAAAGCTTGACGAGGTCGTGTATCCGGAACCGGCCCGGCGGATTCTCTTCCAGGAGATGGGCGGCACACAAGGCACGCAGTGGCCGAGTGTCCGCGAAGAGGGCGGCCGCGGCCGCCCGGTCGATGCCACCATCGGGCAAGAGCCCGAGCAGGCGGAACGCCGACGCGCACTGGCGGTCGAGGGAACGGTAGGAGGCGGAGAACACCGCGCGCACGCTCGCGGACAGCTCCCCGGTGTCCAGCGCGTCCAGCCGGCTTTCGCGCAGCTCGGCGGCCACCGAGGACAGCCGCCTGCCCGGCTGGACGGCGATCCGTGCGGCGGCGATCGCGAGCGCCAAGGACAAGCCACCACAGTGGCGCAGGATTTCCTGTCCTGCTTCGGGTTCCCCGGCCAGGGCGGCCGCGCCCACCTTGTGCGCGAGCAGCTCCCGCGCCTGACGCTCGTCGAGGGTTCGCAGCGGCAGCGCGCTCGCGCCATGGGTGGTCAGCAGCCCGCCGAACCCGTGACGGCTCGTGACGAGGACCGAACACGAAGATCCGCCCGGGAGCAACGGGACGACATGGTCTGTGTCCCGGGCGTTGTCGAGCAGCACGAGCAGCCGTCGGTGGGCGGTCAGGCTCCGGTACAGCGCCGCCAGCTCGTCCGGCTCGGACGGAATCGACCTCCCGGCAACACCCAGCGCGCCAAGGAAACCGCGGAGTACACCGGCCGCGGGCACAGGTTCGTGGGCCGGGTCGAAGCCCCGGAGATCGACGTAGAGCTGCCCGTCGGGGAACCGGGTCACGTTGTCGGTCGCCCACCGCACCGCGAGCCAGGTCTTCCCGAGACCGCCCGCGCCGGAGATCACCGCGACCGCGCCCCCGTCGGCGAGCATCCGGTCGAGCGCCGCCAACTCCTCCTTGCGTCCGACGAATGAGGGAGGCGCGGCCGGTAGCTGCCGAGGGGCCGACCGGTCGCCATCCGGCCCTGCGCCGGTCAGGATTCGCTGGTGCAGCGCGCGTAATCGGGGCCCAGGGTCGGTGCCGAGCTCCTCCGCCAGATGCGACCGGAACGTTTCGTATTCCCGCAGCGCGTCGGCCGGATGTCCGTCGAGGTACAGCGCCTCGATCCGCTGCGCCGCCGCGCGTTCCCCGGCCACGCCGTCCGGTGGCGGCTCGGCCAGCACGGCGGCGTGGGCACCGCTCCGCAGCCGGCGGTCATTGCGGTCCAGCACGGCCGCTTCATACTTGTACGCCAGCTCGCCGCGAACGCCGTCCGCCCATTCGGACTCCAGCTCGCCCAGTGGCCTGCCCCGCCACAACGCCAGCGCCTCTTCGTACAGCGAGAGCGCGACGTCGTCTTCCGCCGTCGTCCGCGCGCGCCCGAGCAAGCTCTCGAAGCGGTGAACGTCCACCGTCCGCGGATCGGCGAAGAGGACGTAGCCACCGCGGTCACGCTCGATCGTCACACCGTCCACCGGGGCGAAAGCCCGCCTCAGCCGGGACACGTAGCCGTACAGCGCGTTCCTCGGCTGTGCGGGCGGCCGCTCGCCCCATACGCGGTCGACCAGCGTGTCGACCGGTACCACTCGTGCGACTTCGAGCAGCAACACCGCCAGAACGTCACGTTGACGCGCGTGCCCGACATCGAGCCGGACCCCGTCGGCCACCACCTCGACCGGCCCCAGCACCCCCATTTCCAGCACGGCCTCTGCCCTCCTCGTCTTCAGGGGTAGCGGATCGCCGTCACTCGTACAAGGCCTCTTCAAGGTTTTCCCCAGGTCCCCGGCGCACCGTGACGAGACCGAACGATCAGCGTGACGAGGACAGGAAGATCGCGGCTGCTTCGTCGGCGAGTACCGCCGGTTCCGGGGCGTCCGGATCGGTTTGCGCCAGGTGCAGGAGACCGAGGATGGCCGCGTAGGCGACTCGCGCCCGTGATGCCGCGCGGTCCGGTGACAGGCCGAGTTCCCGATAGGTCCGGGTCAGCAGGTCCAGCCGGGCTCGATTCACCTGGCCGATCGCCTCGTTGACCCGTGGGTCGTTGCGGTCACCGAGCAGGCTCAGATGCACCGACGGCGCGAGCGGCTGGACGGCTTGCACGACAACGGTGAGCAGCTCGCGCAACCGCTGCACGGGATCCGCGATCGCGGCGAATCGGGCGAGTCCGTCTTCGCCGTGACTTCTCCCCCATTCCGAGAGTGCCGCCGTGATCAGCTCGTCCCGGTTCCGGTAGTGCGCATAGAAACTTCCCTTGGTCACGCCGAGCGTCCGCGCCAGCGGTTCGACCGCGACCGCGGCCAGTCCGCCTTCCGCGATCGCCTTCAGCGCCGCCCGGGCCCAGTCTCCGGCGGACAGCCGGGTCGCCTCACTCGTCACGCACCGCAGGATACGGCACCGTATTGACGATGCGCCCGGCACGAGGATACGCTGCCGTATGGATACGCACCAGTATCCATACGGTCCAGTATCAGGGAGGATTCGATGCACAAGAGCATTCGGCGGGTGGTCACCGGTCACGACGCCGCGGGCAGGGCTCGCGTGGTGGACGACCGCGCCGTCGAGCCCATCACGTCCGAGCTGATGCCCGGCTGTGCGGCGTACCGATTGTGGGGTCGCGATGAGCGGCCGACGTTCCCCGACGACGGCTCGCCGCGGTCCGCCGAGGCCTATTACCCGCCACCGGACGGTTCGCGCTTCATGGTCAACACGATCGCGCCGGGCGAGCTGGTTCCCTCCCCCGATCTCGATCAGGCCGCCGCCTTGAACGAGCTGGAGAAACTGATGCCGGGCGCGATGGCGGCGATGGAACCCGGCTCGGCGGGGATGCACACCACCGACAGCATCGACTACGTCCTGGTGATCTCAGGCGAGATCACGCTCGAACTCGGCGACGGGGAACAGCGGCTCTTGCGGGAGGGCGACGTGGTCGTCCAGAACGGCACGCGGCACGCCTGGCGCAACCACGGGACCGAGCCCTGCATGATCGTCGGTGTCGCCATCGGCGCTGATCGCACCCCGCCGGCCCGGGTCCCGGACTGACAGGGTGAGCCGCCGAGGGTATTGGAACGCGGTTCCTCGCGGCAGGGCTACCGTCGTTGTCCATTGTGGATAGTTCGCCGAGACACCGGCGCACCCGTTGACACGCCGGTCGCGAGTCCGGATACTCCACAATGGACAGTCGCGCGACCCTTCGGGCAGAGCCACTCGGCCACGGGGCGAAAAGGGCTCACCGGAGAGGACGCTTCGAAACTTGATCACGGCCGTGCTCTTTGCTCACGGGTCTTCTTGTGGTTTCATCGAAAGCGATCCGACCTGAGAGCGCTCCCAGAGATGCGCCCCGCACAACGAGGTGGAGGCGGCACATGAAACTGAAGCACGCCCTGTCCGCGGTAGCACTGGCCACGGCCGGACTCATGGCACCGGCCGTCGAGGCCGCGCCGCCCGCCCATGCGGACACACTGATCTGCGACCAGTACGGATCGACCACGATCGGCGGCCGCTACGTCGTCATGAACAACCGCTGGGGCAGCAGCGCGACGCAGTGCATCAACGTCACCGGCAGCGGGTTCCGGATCCAGACCCAGCAGGGTTCCACCAGCGGCGGAGCCCCGTTGTCGTATCCGGCGGTCTACCTTGGCTGCCACTACGGGAACTGCTCTCCCGGTACGAACCTGCCACGGCAGCTGAGCCGGATCGGCAACGCGTCGTCGTCGATCTCCTACACCTACGTCGGCGGGTCCACGTACAACGCCTCCTACGACATCTGGATGGATCCGGCCGCGAAGACCACGGGGGTCAACCAGATGGAGCTGATGATCTGGCTCAACCGCACCGGCGGCGTGCAACCGATCGGCGGCCGGGTCGGCACCACGACCATCGGCGGCCGGGGCTGGGAAGTGTGGCAAGGCAACAACGGCGGCAACGACGTGGTCTCCTACGTCGCCCAGTCCCCGACAGCGAGCTGGTCGTTCAACGTCATGGACTTCGTGAACGACGTCGACGCCCGCACCCGTGTCGACCGCTCCTGGTACCTGACCAGCATTCAGGCCGGATTCGAGCCTTGGAGCGGCGGAGTCGGCCTCGCGGTCAACTCGTTCTCGGCCAACGTCAGCTGAGGCCGCTGGGCGGCGCGCGGCGCTCGATGGCGCCGGACACCACGGCTACACCGAGCGCGGCGACGCCCAGTGCCACGCCGATCCACATCGGGGCGATCAGTCCGAACCCGCCGTCGATCGCCATCCCGCCGAGCCAGGCGGAGAGGGCGATGCCGACGTTGAACGCCGAAGCGTTCGACGAGGAGGCGAGCGAGGGCGCGTCCTTGGCGGCGTCCATCATGCGGGTCTGGAAGACGGGGACCATCGCGAACCCGGCGGCACCCAGCACGAACACCATGATCACCGCCGACACCTGATGGTGCACCGCGAAGGCGAAGACGACCAGTGCGACGATCGCCGCGAGGATGGTGCCGTAGAACGTGGGCAGGAGTGCCCGGTCGGCGAGCCTGCCGCTGAGCAGGTTGCCGCCGGTCAGTCCCGCGCCGAAGAGCAACAGCAGCCACGGCACCGCCGGGGCGTCGAAACCGGCGACCCGCGTCAGGATCGGCTCCAGGAAGGTGATCGCGGCATAGGCCGCGCCCCAGCCGAGCGTCGTCGTCGTCAGGACCAGCCATACCCGGGAGCGGCGGAACACGGCCAGTTCGCCGCGGAGCCCGGCGCCCGGGTCGTTCGGTCGCGAGGGCACGAACGCCACGATCGAGGCCAGCGCGGCCGCACCGATCAGGGCGATGGCCCAGAACGCCGAACGCCACCCGAGCTGCTGGCCCAGCGCCGTTCCGAACGGAACGCCGACCACCGTCGACAACGTCAGCCCGGTCATCATCAGCGCGATGGCGCGGGAGCGCCGCTCAGGGGCGACGAGACTCGCCGCCATGACCGGGCCGATGCCCATGAAAGCGCCATGGCACAGGGCCGTGACGATCCGGCCGGTCATGAGCACGCCGTATCCGGGCGCGACGGCGGCGAGCGCGTTCCCGGCGATGAAGAGACCCATCAGCGCGATGAGCATCGTCTTGCGCGGCAGCCTGGTGCCCGCGGCGGTCATGATCGGAGCGCCGATCGCCACCGCCGCCGCGTAGCCGGTGACCAGCAGACCGGCGGTGGGGATGGACACGTCGAGGTCTTCACCGAGCGGTCCGAGCAGACCGACGACGACGAACTCGGTCAGGCCGATGCCGAACGCGCCGAGGGCGAGAGCGCCGATCGCGAACCCCCGGCGCCGTTTCGAGTGCTCAGCGGCGGAAGTACGGGCGCGGGTGGCCAGGATCGGCACGCGGTTGGTCCCTTCGCGAGAGGTCGACGGCGGCCTCAGATCTTGGCCAGCCGGTTGTACTCGGCCCGCGTCACCGGCAGGACGGTGCCGTGCCGGGGCTTACCCGGCAACTGCGCGTCCGCGACGGGTCGCCAGTCGCCTGAGCTCAGGTCGGTGGTCTCGAACGGTCGATAGCCGCGGCCGCCGTACTCGTCGATGAACAGGTACCAGCGCTTTTCGGTGTTCGACCGGAAGACCAGCGGACCCTCGCCACCGACGATCGCGTCCTTGCCGACGCACTCCTTCACCAGGGCGTACCCAGGGCTGGTGAGCATCGTGGACTTCTCCTGGGTGATGTACCGCCCGCACGGCGTGGAGCCACCGCCGCCGGCACCCCGGTCGTCCTGGGAGAACCGGTGGTAGACGCCGTTGTGCTCGACCACCGTGGAGTCGATCACCGAATGCCCGGGGTCGAACCAGACCTTCGGCTCGCTGAACGTGCGGAAGTCCTTGGTGGTGGCGTACATCATCCGGTTATGAGACTTCGTGGTGTGGCCGGGATCGCCGGCCGGATAGAGCGTGGACGCCCAGAACACCACGTAGGCGCCACGCGCCGGGTCGTAGAACGCCTCCGGTGCCCACACGTTGCCCGCGGTCTCCGGCGCCACCTCGACCAGCCGCGGCTCGCTCCACCGCACCAGATCCTTCGACTCCCACACCACCATCGACCGGCTGCCGTGGCGGGTGGTCTGGTCCCAATCGTCGCGGCCGTACATCCTCAGATCCGTCGCGATCAGGTAGAACCGGTCGCCGCGCGGCGACCGGATGACGAACGGGTCCCGGACGCCCTTGGTCCCGAGCGTCGACCTCAGCACCGGCTCGCCGCCGCCCAGCTCCCGCCACCGCAGCGGGTCATCGCCCTGGCTCAGCGCGAAGTGCACCTGCTCCCCGTCCGCGGTGTTCTCGCCGGTGAAGGAGACGAACAGATACCCGGCGTACCGGTGCGACCCGGCGCCGGCCGGACCCGCCGGCGACAGCAGCCCGCAGGCGACCAAGAGCACCGTGGCAATGATCCGAAACACGCGCATACCCGCGTCCTCCTCGCTCGGATACCGATCCGCTCCACACCGATGACCACGACCAGGACATCGTCGACCGTGTCCATTGTGGACACGATCGCACGGCCATTCGCACGGTCCACAGAGGAACATTCCTGACCGCCGAGCGGAACCGGCACGTGAAGAGGGTGACGGGCTGACGATATTGATCTGTTTCCAACGGCGTCAAGGACTTTCCCGTCGGACGAACGCGGTCACCTTGGTCGGCGAGGGTGTTCCAAGCCCGCCCTACCCTCGCGGGAAACCGCTTTCCCAGGAGGGCGGATCGTTCAGGCACTCTCCGCGTGTCCGCGAAGGCCGAACTGTCACCCCGCGTGATCCCGAGGGCCTGCACGAGGGGTTGCCCCAGGAGGCGCCGGAAGGACACTGCTCGATAAGACTGATCCATTACCCCGGATAAGACTGAAGCATTGCGCTGTACATAACGGATCGCGTACGGTTACGAACTGATCGAACCGGTTCGACCCCACTCGGGAGTCCTCGTGGTTCACCCGCGGAACGCGCTCGCCCCCTTCTTCACCGACCTGCCGGCCACCCCCGCCAGGACGTGATGGTCCCCCTGGCGGACCGGTAAACCCAGTCAGGTCAACGAGACCTGGCGGTTCGAGGGCACTGGTCCGGCCACCCCATCCACGTCCTGGGCTTTTCCCACCCCGAACTGGGAGCGCTCTCAGCAGCACCGCACGGATGCCTTCAACGACGAAGGAGGAAGTATGAACCCGCAGCTCCGGTCCCCCGACGGCGGAGACGGACCTCGCTCCGCTGGGCGATCGCTTCGCTCGCCGCGACCAGCGTGATCACGCTCGTACCGGCCGCCGACGACGCCGCGGCCGGGCCCCTGGGCGACGCGCAGTACACCACCATTCTCAACCGGGAGTTCAGCTCGATCACCCCCGAGAACGAGATGAAATGGGACGCCACCGAGCCGTCCCGCGACAACTTCACGTTCGGCGGAGCCGAGCGGGTCGCCAACCACGCCCGTAGTCAGAACAAGCAACTCCGTGGGCACACCCTCGTGTGGCATCAGCAGCTACCCGGCTGGGTGAGCGGAATCCGGGACGCGAACACGTTGCGCGCCGCCCGCGCGGCGGATCCCGCCGCCAAGACACAGGGTGTCCACAACCTGGTGCGCGACTTCAGGTCCCGCGGCGTCCCGATCGACTGTGTCGGCCTGCAGGCGCACTTCGGCAGCGGCGGCCCGCCCGCCACCATCCGGGCCTGCCTGAACGTGCCGCGCTGCACCGGGATCACCACCTGGGGAATCCGGGACAGCGACTCCTGGCGCGCCAGTGAGAACCCGCTGTTGTTCGACCGAGGTGGCACCAAGAAGCCCGCTTACGACGCGGTGCTCACCACGCTGAACGGCACGACCACGGGAAGCCCGATCAGCGCTTCCAACTCCAGCGGGCCTGACCCCGCCGCACATCAGTGAAGGAGCAAGGATGCTCACTCGATCACGTCGACGACTGGTCGCCCTGCTGGCGACCGCGGCCGCGGCGCTGTCCCTGTTCACGGTCGCACCCGCCCGGCAGGTCGCCGTCGCCGCACCGGGCAGCCCGGCGGTCACTCCCCCGCTGGGCTGGAACAGCTGGAACAGTTTCGGCTGCGGCGTCACCGAGGCCGCGGTCCGCCAAGCTGCGGACGCGATGGTCTCTTCGGGGATGCGGGACGCGGGCTACCAGTACGTCGTGGTCGACGACTGCTGGTTCGACCCGCAGCGCGACGCGCAGGGCACTCTGCGGGCCCATCCGACGAAGTTCCCCAGCGGCATGAAGGCCCTGGGCGACTACATCCACGGCCGCGGCCTGAAATTCGGGATCTACCAGGTGCCGACCGAGCGCACCTGCGCCCAGCGCGTCGGCAACCATCCGGGCTCCACGGGCAGCCAGGGGCATGAGGTGCAGGACGCCCGCACCTTCGCCTCCTGGGGAGTGGACTACCTGAAGTACGACTGGTGTTCTCCCGACGGGACCCGGGACGAGCAGGTCGCCCGGTTCACGATCATGCGGGACGCGATCCGCGCCACCGGCAGGCCGATCGTCTACAGCATCAACCCCAACAGCTTCCACGCGATCACCGGTGACAAGTACAACTGGGGCGAGGTCGCCGATCTGTGGCGTACCACCGAAGATCTGCTCGACATCTGGCAGAACGGCAACACCAACAGCTACCCGATGGGCGTCGGCAACGTCGTCGACATCAACGCTCCCCTGGCCGCACAGGCCGGGCCCGGCCACTGGAACGACCCGGACATGCTGGTGGTCGGGCGCCCTGGCCTGACCCTGACCGAATCGCGGGCGCATTTCGCGCTCTGGGCCCTGATGGCCGCGCCGCTGATGGCGGGCAACGACATCCGCACCATGTCCGCCGACGTCAGCGCGATCCTGCGCAACCCGCGGCTGCTGGCGGTGAACCAGGACAAGCTCGGCGCGGGCGGCCGCCGGGTGCGGGACGACGGCGCCACGGAGGTCTTCGCCAAACCGCTGTCGGACGGCTCGGTCGCGGTCGGCCTGTTCAACCGCGGCGGCGGGGCGGGCACGGTCACCACCACGGCGGCGCAGCTCGGGTTGTCCGGCGGATCGTTCACGCTGACCGACCTGTGGACCGGCGCCACCTCGACCAGCGGCGGGCAGATCTCCGCCACCGTCCCGGCGCACGACGTCGCCGCGTACCGAGTCACCGGCGGCAACCCGGTGGCCGCCACGACGGCGAGGCTGCGCGGTACCGGCTCGGGCCGGTGCCTGGACGTGAACGGCGGCTCGACCGCGCCCGGAGCGGCCACGGTGATCTGGGACTGCCACACCGCGGCGAGCCAGTCGTGGACGACGTGGGCGGGTGGCGAGATCCGGGCCTTCGGCGACAAGTGCCTGGACGCCGAGAACCAGGGCACCGCCAACGGCACACGAGTCCTCACCTGGTCGTGCAACGGCCAGGCCAACCAGAAGTGGACCCAGGACGCCGACGGATCCATCACCAACGTCCACTCCGGACTCTGCCTGGACGTCAACCAGGCCGCCACCGCCAACGGCAGCCGGCTGGTCCTCTGGACCTGCAACGGCCAAGCCAACCAGAAGTGGGCTCGCGCCTGAGCCGAAGGGGGTCGTGCCATGTCCTTGTCCTCAAGCCGGTTCACCCGTCGCCGGGCGCTCGCCCTGAGTGGGTTCACCGCCGCCGCCGGGCTGCTGCGAGCCGGAACGGTATGGGCCCCCGAAGGACCGAGCAGCTACACGCCGACGTGGCCGTCGGTCGACCGGCATCCGCCCGCGCCCGAGTGGTTCCAGGACGCCAAATTCGGCATCTACTTCCACTGGGGAGTCTTCAGCGTCCCGGCGTTCGGCAACGAATGGTATCCGCGCACCATGTACATCGCCGGGTCCAACGAGAACCGCCATCACATCGCCACCTACGGGGATCCGTCGGCGTGGCCGTACCACAACTTCATCAACGGAGCGCGGGACAAGGCCGGGAACTGGGTCCAGTTCGCGCCGAGACTGAAATCCGCGGGTGGCGATTTCGACCCCGGCGAATGGGCACAGCTGTTCGCCGACGCCGGTGCCAGATTCGCCGGACCGGTCGCCGAGCACCACGACGGCTACTCGATGTGGAACAGCGCCGTCAACGAATGGAACTCGGTACGCACCGGCCCCAAACTGGATCTGGTGGGGCTCCATGCCGCCGCGATCCGGGCCAAGGGGCTGAAGTTCGTGGTGTCGCTGCACCACGCGTACAACTTCACCGGGTTCTACGACCGGGTCCCGGCGCAGTCGGATCCGAGCCTGCGCAAGCTGTACGGCCAGCTCGGCAGGGCGCCGGAGAACCAGCTGTGGTTCGACAAGCTCAAAGAGGTCATCGACGGCTACCAGCCCGACATCGTCTGGCAGGACTTCAACCTCCCCCAGGTCGACGAGGCACAGCGGCTGAACTTCCTCGCGTACTACTTCAACCGGGCGGTCGCGTGGAACAGGGACGTGGTCAGCACCTACAAGGACGGCCTGAACAACCGCGGTTCGGTGTTCGACTTCGAACGCGGCGGGCCGGCGGACATCCAGCATCCCTTCTGGCTGACCGACGACAGCATCTCCAGCTCCAGCTGGTGTTACACCGTCGGCATCGGCTACTACTCGCTCAACGCCATGCTGCACTCGCTGCTCGACAGGGTCAGCAAGAACGGCAACATGTTGCTGAACATCGCGCCGATGGCGGACGGGACCATCCCCGGTGGCCAGCGCGCGATCCTGCTGGGCATCGGGGACTACCTCAAACGGTTCGGCGAATCCGTCTACGCCACCCGCGCCTGGACGGCCTACGGCGAAGGCCCCACCCAGATGGGCGGCGGTTCCTTCGTCCAGCCGAGGGAAGGCACCAACCGGGACATGCGGTTCACCCGCAGCAAGGACAACACGGTGCTGTACGCCACCGTGATGGGCTGGCCCGGCGGCACCCTGAGCATCACCACCCTCGGCTCCGGCCGGATCGACCTGAGTTCCCTGGCCTCCGTGCGGCTGCTCGGCTCCACGGCCGGGACGTACCTCGACCTGCCCACCCGTAACCAGAACGGCTCGGGACTGCACATCTCGATGCCGTCGGCGGCAGCGCCCTTCGCCGCCCCCGCGTACGTGGTCAAGCTGACCTTCTCCGGTCAGATCCCCGCCTTGGGTGCCGCGCCCGTCCCCACCGGCTGGTCGCGGATCACCAACGCCGCCACCGGACTCGCCCTGGACAGCGGCGGGAACGTCGCCTCGGGATCGCGGCTCAAGCAATGGAACTGGGACGGCAGCGGCAACCTGCAGTGGCAGCTGGTGCCGCTGGGCGGCGAGTGGTACCGCATCGTCAACCGCACCAACGGGATGGTCGCCGACAGCTGGGGCAACAGCGCCAACGGCGCCGCCTGTCAGCAGGCGGCCTGGAACGGCGGCGCCAACCAGCAATGGCGCCTCAACGGTGTCGGCGGTGGCCGCCACCAGGTGATCAACCGCGGCACGGGTACCGCGCTCGACAGCCTCGGTGATTCCACCGCGGGCTCCGGCGTGGCGCTGTGGGCACCGAACAGCAGTCCCAACAACCACTGGGCCATCGCCGCCGTCTGACCTGACCCGGTAACCCAGTACAGAACAGGAGCACACCCATGAGGAAACGAGCCCATCCACGCCGCTGGTGGTGGACGCCGATCGCCGCCGCAGCCCTGGTCCTCGCCGGTTCCACCGCGGCGGCCGCCGCCCCGGCGCCGCCCGCCGATCCCGGCACCCTCGCCGCGTCCGCCGGCTGCGGCAAGGCACCCACGCTGCGCAGCGGTCCCCAGACGATCCAGAGCAGCGGCAAGACCCGCAATTTCATCCTGCGGCTGCCCGACAACTACTCCAACACCCGCCAGTACCGGTTGATCTTCGGGTACCACTGGCGGGGCGGGACCGCCAACGACGTCGACTCGGGCGGAACCGACGGCTTCAACTGGTCTTACTACGGCCAGCGGAGACTCGCGGAGAACAGTGCGATCTTCGTCGCGCCGCAAGGCTTCGGCAACGGCTGGGCCAACTCCGGCGGGGAGGACGTGACCCTCACCGACGACCTGATCAAGCTGATCGAAAACGACCTCTGCGTCGACACGGCACAACGTTTCGCGCTGGGCTTCAGCTACGGCGGCGGCATGAGTTACGCGATCGCCTGTGCCAGGGCGCCCATGTTCCGCGCTGTCGCGGTCTACTCCGGGGCGCAACTGAGCGGGTGCGCCGGTGGCAGCCAGCCCATCGCGTACATGGGGATCCACGGCGTCTCCGACTCGGTGCTCAACATCTCCCTCGGCCGCGGGCTTCGGGACACGTTCGTCAGGAACAACGGCTGCACCCCGCAGAGCCCACGGGAACCCGCGGCGGGCAGCCGGACCCACATCATCACCACCTACGCGGGATGCCGCGCCGGTTATCCGGTCGTCTGGGCCGCCTTCGACGGCGGTCACACCCCAGGTCCCATCGACAGTGGCGGTGACGGCTGGCGCACCTGGACTTCGGCAGAGGTGTGGAAGTTCTTCACCGGAGGCACGACGCCGACCCCAACGACGTTCCGGCTCCGGGGCGAATCCTCCGGCCGATGCCTCGACGTCAACGGCGCGAACTCGGCGAACGGCTCCCAGATGATCGTCTGGGACTGCCACACCGGCGCCAACCAGCAGTTCAGCCAGAACAACCAGGCTCTGCAGGTGCTGGGCAAATGCCTCGACGTACCGGCGAACGCCACCTCCGGCACGCGGGTGCAGATCTGGGACTGCCACGGTGGCGCGAACCAGCAATGGAACGTCAACACCAACGGCACGATCAGCGCCGTCCAAAGTGGACTGTGTCTCGAGGTCGCGGGCGGGACCGGCAACGGTTCGGTCGTGAACGTGGCGACCTGTACCACGAGCGCCAACCAACGCTGGGCCAAAGCCTAGTGCCGCCTTCGGGAAGGGGCCTTCACGCGCTGCCCGGGTGACCGGTGGTGCCGCCGAGTCCCTCGGTCCGAAACGCGAGTGCGGGCACGGCTCTTTCCCGGCTCATGCTCGGTGTCGCAGGCTTCGCGGAAGTAGTGATTCCGGAGAACTCGATCCGGTAGCGGGTCGGCGTCGTGCCCAGCGCGGCGGCGAAGTGCTCGCGAAGACGGGCAGGCGTGCCGAAACCGGATTGTGCGGCGACGGCGTCGATGCCGAGCGTGGTCGTCTCGAGAAGGTGCCGTGCCCGCGCGAGGCGTTGGGCGACCAGCCAGTTGTGGACGGTGCTCCCGGTGCGGGCGCGGAACGAGCGGGTGAACGTGCTCCTGCTCATATGGGCCCTGGCGGCGAGGTCGTCGATGCTGTGCTGTGCGTCGAGGTGGGACTGCGCCCAGCTCATCACGGGGGTGAGCGGATCCTCGTCCGGGGCGGGGACGGGGAACTCGATGAACTGGGCCTGGCCACCGGGCCGGTGCGGCGCGGCGACGATCCGCCGGGCGACGCGGTTGGCCACGTCCTGACCGGCCCGGCCGGCGAGCAAATGCAGACAGGTGTCGATCCCGGCGGTCGCGCCCGCGCCGGTCACGACGTCGCCCTCGTCGACATACAGGTCTTCGGGACGCAGCTCCACCGAGGGGAAGCGCCTCCGGAACGTTTCGGCCCATTTCCAGTGGGTGGTCGCCGCACGACCGTCGAGGATGCCGGCGTCCGCGAGGGCGAAGACCCCCAAGCAGAGCCCGACGACGAGTGCTCCGCGTTCGTGCGCGGTCCGCAGCGCGGCAAGGACGGGCGCGGGCGTCGGGGCTTCCGGATCGGACCACCACGGCACGACGACGATGTCGGCGTCCGCGAGCGCGCCGAGGTCCGCGGGAACGTCGATGGAATAGCCGGCGCTCGTGGCGAGCAGCCCGCGCTTCACGGCGACGACCGTGATCGGCCACGGCTCCATGTCGCCGACCGGCGCTTCCGGTCCCCAGACCAGCGACGGCACGGCGAGGTGGAACGGGCTGATCCCCTCGAACGCCAGGACGGCCACTCTCGGAGCGCTCATCGATCCCTCTTCCCGCGGATGTCGGCCGATCTCGACCATGCCTGACCCGAATCCGTATCTCCATATTTGATCGGGTCAGTCACGATGGTAGCCGTACCGACGGAAAGCGAAGGAAACACGATGACCAGCACCACTCTCCGCGAAATCAGCGCCCTGCCGACGACGCCCGCGACGCTCTCGGACGCGACGGTGATCCTCGTCGACTACCAGAACACCTACACGCGCGGTGTGATGGAACTCGACGGCTGGGAAGCGGCGCTCGACGAGGCCGCCACGCTGCTGGCACGTGCTCGTGCGGAGGGCGCGACGGTCATCCACGTCATGCACGACGGCGGCGAGGGCAGCCCGTACGACGTCGGCCAGGACATCGGCCGGATCCACGAGCGCGTCGCTCCCGCCCCGGGTGAACAGGTCGTGGTGAAGACCGCGCCGAACTCGTTCGTGGGGACACCGTTGGGGGAACTGGTCGACGCCGCCGGGCATCAGGACGTCGTCGTGGCCGGGTTCATGACCCATATGTGCGTCACGTTCACCGCGGAAGGCGCGTTCCTGCGCGGGAACACCCCGACCGTGGTGGCGGCCGCCTGCGCCACGCGTTCGCTCCCGTCCGTCACCGGTGCGGTGACCGCCGCGGAACAGCACCGTGCGGCGCTCGCCACGATCGGTGATCTCTACGCCGTCGTCGTCGGCTCCACGGCCGAGCTCGGCTAGGACCTGCGGGGCGGCGCCCGCACGTGGATCATGAACGTAGTCCCGCCGCCGGAGCATCGAAGGGGTCGTGATGGCCAAGCCCACCGTCGCCGAGCAGTTCGTACAGGTCCTGGTGCAGGCCGGGGTGGAGCGGATCTACGGCGTGGTCGGCGACAGCCTCAACCCCGTCGTCGACGCCATCCGCCGCACCCCGGGCATCGAATGGGTGCACGTCCGCAATGAGGAGGCTGGCGCGTTCGCCGCGGCCGCCGAGGCCCAGCTGACCGGTCGGCTCGCGGTGTGCGCCGGCAGCTGCGGTCCCGGCAACACCCACTTGGTGCAGGGGCTTTACGACGCGCACCGCACCGGGGCCCCGGTCCTCGCGCTCGCCTCGCATATCCCGTCCGGTCAGATCGGTACCGGCTTCTTCCAGGAAACCCATCCCGAACGGTTGTTCGTCGATTGCAGTGGCTACTGCGAGCAGATCAACGGACCCGCTCAGCTGCCCAGGGTGCTGCGGATCGCCATGCAGCACGCGTTGTCCCGCGGTGAGGTGTCGGTGCTGGTGCTGCCCGGTGACGTCGCGCATCTCGACGCCACTTCGCCCACCGGCCATGGGGTCCCGGTCACCGAACACGGGACGGTCGTACCGCCGGAATCGCAGGTGGCACGGCTCGCCGAGCTGATCAACGAAGCCGAGACCGTCACCGTGTTCGCCGGGGCCGGGGTCCGTGGCGCGCACGCCGAGGTGATGGAGCTGGCCGGAACGGTGCAGGCCCCGGTCGGCCACAGCTTGCGCGGCAAGGAATGGATCCAGTACGACAACCCCTACGACGTCGGAATGAGTGGTCTGCTCGGCTACGGTGCCTGCTACCGGGCCATGCACGACGCGGATCTCCTGCTCCTGCTGGGCACCGATTTCCCTTACGACTCCTTCCTTCCCCAGGCCCGGACCGTGCAGGTCGACCACGACGCGACCCGGCTGGGCCGTCGCACGCCGCTGGAACTCGCGGTGCACGGCGACGTGCGAGAGACCCTGCGAGCCGTGCTGCCGCTCCTGCGGCGCAAGACCGACCGCCGGTTCCTGGACCGCATGTTGCGTGAGCACTGCAAAAACCTGGAGCAGGTCGTCGACGCCTACACCCGCAACGTCGAACGGCATGTGCCCATCCATCCGGAGTTCGCCGCGGACCTCCTCGACGAACTCGCCGCGGACGACGCGATCTTCACCGTCGACACCGGCATGTGCAACGTCTGGGCGGCCCGGTACCTCACGCCCAACGGGCGCCGCCGGGTCATCGGGTCGTTCCTGCACGGCACCATGGCCAACGCCCTGCCGCACGCCATCGGCGCGCAGTTCGCCTACCCGGGGCGCCAGGTCGTGTCGATGTCCGGCGACGGCGGACTCGGCATGCTGCTCGGAGAACTGCTCACCGTGGCCTTGCACGATCTTCCGGTCAAGATCGTGACGTTCAACAATTCCTCGCTCGGCATGGTGAAACTGGAAATGCTGGTGGACGGCCTGCCCGACTATCAGACCGATCACCGGCCGGTCGATTTCGCCGCCATCGCCAGTGGCGCGGGACTGCGCGCCGAGCGGGTGACCGATCCGGTTCGGCTGCGTGCGGCACTCAAGGAGGCACTGAGTCACGACGGCCCCGCGCTGGTGGATGTCGTGACGGATCCGAACGCGTTGTCCGTCCCGCCGCACATCACCGCCGGTCAGCTCGGCGGATTCGCCTTGGCCGCGAGCAAAGTCGTGCTCGAAGGTGGGGTGGGCCGGATGATCGACCTCGCCAGGGCCAACCTCCGCAACATCCCGCGCCCCTGAGATCAGCCCGCCGATCGGTGATTGGCCCACCCGGCCCAATCGCCGATCGGCGGGTGGATGAATTCCCGCCCGGGGTCGCGTCCGGAATTGACAGGACATCCCTCGATCGGTCAACGTGACCACTCTGGGAGCGCTCCCAGGTTGGTCGGCTCATCGAGCACAAAGGAGTGTCCATGGGTGTGGCAGTGAGAAAACTCCTCGCCGTGGCGAGCGCCTGCGCCGCCGTGGTGCTGTCGGCGGCGCCGGTCTCCGGAGCGAGTACCGAGGCCGCGGCGTTCGCCTGCCGGGTGGACTACGCCGCGAAGGACTGGGGCTCGGGCTTCGGCGTCTCCGTGACCATCGCGAACCTCGGCACCACGGCCGTCAACGGCTGGACCCTGACGTATTCCTACGCCGGAAACCAGACGCTTCAACAGGGCTGGAACGGCCTTTGGTCGCAGTCCGGCAAGCAGGTCACCGTCCGGAACGAGACGTGGAACGCCACCATCGCGGCAGGCGGCAGTGTCCAACCGGGCGCGAACTTCTCCTACAGCGGCAGCAACGGCACGCCGACGGAGTTCGCGGTCAACGGTGCCGCCTGCACCGGTGTCCCGCCGACCGAGCCGCCGGCCGGCGGGCCCGCACCGGCGTTGAAGGTGGCCGGGAATCAACTGACCGCCGACGGCAAGGCCTACCGGTTGCTCGGCGTCAACCGCGCCAGTGGCGAATTCGCCTGCGTGCAGGGCAAGGGCATGTGGGACAGCGGCCCGGTCGACCAGGCGTCGGTCGACGCGATGAAGACCTGGCACATCCGCGCGGTGCGCATCCCGCTGAACGAGGACTGCTGGCTGGGCCTGTCCGGCTCGCCCAGCGGGCCCGCCTATCAGCAGGCGGTCAAGGACTACGTGAACCTGTTGGTGGCCAACGGCATCAACCCGATCCTCGATCTGCATTGGACACACGGGCAGTACACCGGCAACGTGTCGGCGTGTGCGGACGTCAACGCCACCTGCCAGAAACCGATGCCGAGCATGCAGCACACGCCGGCGTTCTGGACTCAGGTCGCCACCGCGTTCAAGGGCAACGACGCCGTCGTGTTCGATCTGTTCAACGAGCCCTACCCGGACGCGGCCGACAACTGGGCGAACGCGGCCGCCGAGTGGCGCTGCCTGCGCGACGGCGGCCAGTGCACCGGCATCGGCTACGAGGTGGCGGGGATGCAGGACCTGCTCGACGCGGTCCGCGCGACCGGCGCGACCAACGTCGTCATGACCGCCGGGCTCACCTGGACCAACGACCTCTCCCAATGGCTGGCCTACCGGCCGATCGACCCGCTGAACAACGTGGTCGCGTCGTGGCATTCGTACAACTTCAACGCCTGCAAGACCTCCGCCTGCTGGGACAGCCAGATCGGCGCGGTCGCCGCGCAGGTTCCGGTGCACGCCGGGGAGATCGGCCAGGATTCGTGCGCGCACGACTACCTCGACCAGGTGATGGCGTGGCTGGACACGCACCGCCTCGGATACACGGCGTGGACGTGGAACCCGTGGGGCTGCACCGGTGGCAACGTCCTCATCCAGGACTACGCCGGCACCCCGACCGCCACCTACGGCGAGGGTTACAAGGCACACCTGCTGAGCGTGACCCCCTTCGTGGCGCGGCGATCCTGAGACTCGGCAGCGCGGCCAGTGAAGTACGTGATGGCCCCCTTCCTTGCGCCTGGCGCGAGGAAGGGGGCCATCACGTACTCGGTGAGATCAGCGCCGCAGATCGAGGTAGGCCACGGCCGCTTGCCCGGCGAGCACCACGTAGGCGTGCGTGCCGTCCTGGGTGACCGCGATGCCGGGAAGCGGACAGCGCACCAGTGGCCCGGCTCGGGCCGCTTCCGCGGCTACCGGGTGAAAGAAACGCGTTCGTCACCGATTCGAACGAATGGGTTCAGCATGATCACCATCAGGTGATGCGCCCGCTCTCCCCGCGAGCGACCGTTTCCCTAATGGGCGCACGGGTGTCGCGGATTGTCGAATACCGCTCGACGAATCAGGGTCGGTAAATCGTGCAATCCCCACTCACAAGAGTGAGGAAATCCCGAAGCACTCGCTTTCACTGAGCCAGAAAGGGGAACCGCCGGTGCAACTCAAATGGCGGCATTCGGCCGGTACTTCGCTGTCGTAACGTCGAATGAGGAGCGTGTCTCCAGCACACACCCCGCAACGAATTCCGTAATACCTGGAGGTTTTCGTGATTCGACGTCCTCTGCGCACAATGGCCGCCGTGATCGGCGCCGCGGCCGCCGTGACCGCGTTCGCGACCCCGGCTTCGGCGGCGAACCCGGTGCTGACCGAAGCGGCCGGTCCGGCCACATTGGCCGCCACGCAGCAGCGCCTCGGCGGTGCGCTCGGCGCCGCTTTCGCCGGTTCCTGGCTCGACAAGACCACCGGTGAACTGGTCGTCGGCACCACCGACGCGAGCCACTCTGCCCGGATCCGCGCGGCGGGCGCGATCCCGAAGGTGGTGCGGCACAGCGTCGCCGAACTGAAGAAGATCCAGTCTACTTTGGACAATAGATCGGCGGAGGTGCCCGCTTCGGTCGCCGGCTGGTACGTCGACTCGCCCGCGAACGAGGTCGTGGTCAGCGTGGTGGGCGGCGACCCCGCGGGCCGGGCCTGGGCGACGGCCGCCGGAGCCCCGGTCCGGGTGGCACAGGTGAAGAGCGCGCCGCGGCCGCTGTGGGCGGTCATCGGCGGGCAGGGGCTCTACTTCAGCGGCGGGGCTTGTTCCGTCGGGTTCAACGCCTACGACGACGATGACCATTACGTGATCACCGCCGGCCATTGCACCGAACTCGGCGGCACGGTGCGCGGTGTCGACGGCACGATCGGCAAGGTCGCGCGGTCGTCCTTCCCCGGCAACGACTACGGGACCGTCAAGGTGACCCACTCGGACGTTTCGACCCCGCCCCGGGTCGATCGGTACGAGGACGGTTCGGACGTGCGGATCGAAGGCGCCGACGTCGTGGGGGTCGGCGGCCGGATCTGCCGGTCCGGGATCACCACCCACTGGCAGTGCGGGCGGGTGGAGGCCTTGGACCAGACGGTGAACTACGGCAACGGGAACATCGTCAAGGGCCTCACCCAGACCGACGCCTGCGCCGAACCGGGCGACTCCGGTGGTTCGTTCGTCAGCCGTCCTTCGTCGGGTTCCGGTACGAAACTCGTGCAGGCGCAGGGAATGACGTCGGGTGGCTCCGGTGACTGCGACGAAGGCGGCACCACGTTCTTCCAGCCCGTCAAGGAGGTGCTAGACCGCTACGACCTGACCCTCGAGAAGGACTGATCCCCGGGCAGGGGGCGGCCGAGTTCCCCGGCCGCCCCCGTCGTACTCGCGGAGGTCAGGGGCAGGGCGACACCGCTCGCCTGCCGAGGAATTCCGCGACCTGTCCGGCGAGGTCGCGCGCTTCGCCGACCAGCGACTCGATTTCGGCCCACCGGCGGCGGATCCGCTCGTCGTCGGCGACCATTGTGCCGGAAACCATGCTCAGGAACAGATTCGCGTCCACCGCGACCTCCGCGAGCCGCAGGAACGGACGGAGTTCCTCCCGGGTTCCCGCTCCGTGCACGGCCGCCCATTCGCGGGCCCGCATTCCGGCGTCATGGCAGGCGTCGACGAGGAAGGACCGGATCTCCTGCGGCCGGTTTCCCGCGCGGGCCGACGGCTTTCCCAGCAACGGAAGAATGTTCCACGCCACCGAGAGCAGGCAGTCGGCCACGTCATCCATCGACTCCACGTCCACGGCGGGGAGTGTTCCCGCCCGGCTCCGCTGCCAGGCGGAATGACTCGCGCGAACGGCAGGATAGACCCGATCGTGCGTCGGCCACCTGCAAACCGGCGAGGAGACCGGACAGTCCTTGATGACCCAGGGGCCGGATCGCGAGGATGCCGCTGGCGAAGAACAGCAGATTCGCCAGCGGCTCGAATCCGCCGTTGACCACCGAAGCCAGGGTGAGCAAGGTGAAGTAGCCGCCGGAACCGGCGAGAAACCGCACGAGTATCCGCCACCCGGCAGGCTTACCGCCGTCCGGTCCGATCGGGCGCAGCAGCACGATCCGCTGGCCGAAGCTGGCGCCGTCACCCGCGAGAGGGACGACGAGCAGGAGGAGCATCGCGGGCAACAGGGTGCCGATCAGGGCCGTGACCACGGTGTTCGGTTCGCCCGCCAGCAAGGTGGTCACCAGCCCGATGGTGGTGCCGAGCAGGACGACCGAGACGACGTCGACGGCCATCCCGAGCAGACGGCGGCGGGCGGTGACCGGACGCGGGGCGCCGGGTGGCGCGGACGGCTCGGTCCCGGGCAGCAGCCGCAGCAAGGGGGCGAGCCCGAAGCCGGCGGCGGCGCCGAGGGTGTTGGTCAGCAGGTCGTCGACGTCGGCCAGCCGGTACGGGCACTCGAACAGGAACCAGACCCCGGTGAGCTGGGTGCACTCGATGAACAGCGAGACCGCGAGTCCGATCGCGACAGTGGCCGCGAAACCGCGCCGGAAGAGGTGCCGGACGAACATCCCCAGCGGTACGAACAAGGCGACGTTGAACACCGCCTGCCGGACCGCGGGATTGCGCAGGAACGCCCGCAGGCCGCTCCCGAGCTGTTCGCGGCGGATGTCGGCGATGAACTGGAACGGTCGTAGCTGCAGGTGACTCGCCGCGTGTTCGGCGCACCACGCCGCCGTCGTCCGCGGGATGGGGAGCAACGTGTAGGTCCACAAGGACATGGCGTAGACCAGAAAGCCGAACACCAGCAGGACCCGCCAGAACCCCAGTTCGCCGCGGCGCCGGTAACTCGCCGCGATGTACGGGACGGCCAGCAGGCCCGCGAGCACGAAACCCGCGAGCACCGCGATGACCGCGGAGACGGTCGGATCAGTCACTCGCGGAAGCTAGCAACGCCCGCTCCGGAGCACCCGTTACGCCACCTGGCCGGGTGACGACGTCAGCCGAAGCGAGGGCACGCTGACGCGCGAGCGCCGCGATGGCGAACGTCAGATGGACGACGACCCAGTTGCGGTCTTCGCGGTGGATCCGCTGCAACAGGTCGAGCGTGGCGTCGCCGGGACTACGGCCCTGACGACAGGCGTCGATGAACGCCTGGGTCAGTTCGTCGACGTTTTGCCGGAACTCGGCGAAGGCGTCGGCGGGTTGGGCGTTGGAGCAGCAATCCACGGTCACGTCACTCAGCGTTTCATAGCGCGACGCAAAGTTACGACTTGACCGGGGCCGAATCACTCACGTGAGGTAGCTTCGGAGAGATGTCTGTGCTCTGCGTCACGCTGAGGCGAATTTGGCGGGCATCCGGCCTTCCCGTCCGGCCGCCTTCGCCCGGCGGGTGAGCGGGAAGCGCTGGTCGAGTTCGACCAGCAGCGGCGTCACCGCCATCAGCGCCAGCAGCGCGAGTCCGGCGTAAGCGCCCAGGGTCGCGATGATCGTCATTTCCGCCTCCTGATCCCCGTGCCGCCCGCTTCCGGCGGCCCTGGAACCAGGATCGCCGTCCGGCGGGGTGCGGCGGATCGGTCATCCGGCGGGTACACCTCGACCGGTCGGCCTTTTCGGCACCGGCCTTTCGGCCGACCCGGGGCGGCGGTGCAGCAGATCGAACCGCGACCACATCGCTTCGGCCGCCTCGATGGATTCACCGGTCCGGACCGGGTCGACGGCGGCCAGTTGCGCGACGATGGCCTGCACCAGGCTCATCCCCGCGGTCAGCGACGGGAAGAAGGTGACCCCCTCGGCGGGCACCATCAGCACCTGCTCCACGGCATTCGCCAGCGCGGGACTGGCCGCGTCGGTGATGGCGAAAGCACGCGCTCCCCTGGCCTTCGCCTCATTCGCGGCGAGCACGGTGCTTTCGTACAGCCGCCAGAAACTGATCGCGATGAGCACGTCGTCGGCGGTGAGCTTCGCCGTGGCGTTGGCGAGTTCGGCGTCGCCCGCGGTGATCGCGTGGACGTCGTAACCGGCGAGCCGCGCGTTGTGCGCGAAGGCGATCCCGACGGCGGCGTAGCTGCCATCGGCGATGACGACGGTGCGGCGCGCGGCGGCGACCGCCTCGGCGACGTTGCGGATCTCGTCCTCGTCGAACCGGCGGTTGAGCAGAGCGAGGCTGTCGAGGTCGCGGCGCAGCGCCGCCGACCCCGGCGAGTCGACGTCCCGGTGCTCCTCGGCCACCTGCGGCGCGCTCAGCGAGGACAGGTAGCGCGCCCGCAATTCCTGTTGCAGCGCGGGCCAGCCGGCGAACCCCAGCGCCTGCGCGGTACGGGTGACGGTGGCGACGTTGACCCCGGCGAGCTGCGCGAGTTCGGCCGTCGAGCCGAACGACGCCCGACGGGGCTGGGAGACCAGCACTTCGAGCACGGCGGCCGACTTCGGGCGCAATCCGCGTTCCGGCGTCCGATCCCGAAGCCACGCCTCGAAACCGTCGTCGGTTGCCGTCTCTGCCACGCGCACCCCTCCCTCGACCGCGTCACGGTAACGCATCGTGCACACCGAACCACATGCAACAACCATTGCAGTTTTGCCGAAACGCAGTATACGTTGTCCGCACTCTTCGTCGCCCGAACCACGGAAGGCGTTCCCCATGACGCTTCTGGCCCGACTGGACCGGCTCCCCTTGAGCCGCCCCCACTACAAACTCCTGCTCATCGGCGGACTCGGTTACACGTTCGACGGGATGGACTCCGCCGTCGTCGCCTTCCTCCTGCCGAGCGCGAAAGCCGCCTGGGACCTCGACAACGGGCAGCTCGGGCTGATCGGTTCGGCGACGCCGTTCGGCTTCCTCTTCGGCGCGATCGCCGCCGGACTGCTGGGCGACCGCATCGGGCGCAAGAAGGTCATGATGTACGCGCTGGCCTTCTACGCGGTGTTCTCGGTGCTCGCCGCCTTCTCCCCCAACTACGAGATCTTCCTGGGCGCCCGGGTGCTGGCCGGAGCGGGCGCGGGCGCCGAAAGCGCGATCATCGCCCCGTTCCTGTCCGAGTTCGTCCCCGCCAAACGCCGCGGCTGGTTCGTCGGCGCGCTGGCCGGGTTCTTCTCGTTCGGCTTCGTCATGGCCGCGCTGATCGGCCGGTTCATCGTCCCGACGGTGCCGGAAGGCTGGCGCGTCGCCCAGCTGATCACCGCGCTGCCGATCGTCATGCTGCTGTGGTGGCGCCGGTCGCTGCCGGAATCACCGCGGTTCCTCGTCGCGAACGGGCGGCACGCGGAGGCGGAGAAGATCGTCACCAAACTCGAGCGGGACGTCGAAAAGGCGACGGGGCGGGCACTTCCGGCGGTCGCCGAGACCGATGCCCAGCCGGCGACGGAGACGCCGAAGGTCAACCTCCTCAGCGCGCTGAAGTTTCTCTGGAGCCCCGCGATGGCACGGCGGACGGCGGTGATCTGGACCGTCTGGTTCGTGATCACGTTCTCCTACTACGGCTTCTTCTCCTGGATCCCGACCCTGCTCGTGCAACGCGGGATCACGGTGACCAAGAGCTTCGAGTTCTCCATCATCATCTACCTCGCCCAGATTCCCGGGTACTTCTCCGCGGCCTGGCTGTCGGAACGGCTCGACCGCAAGCACACCATCGCGCTGTACCTGGCGGGCTCCGCGGTGAGCGCGTTCTGGCTGAGCCAGATGGACGCGCCGTGGTCGATCACCCTCGCCGGGGCGGTGCTGTCGTTCTTCCTCAACGGCACCTACGCCGGTGTCTACTCCTACACCCCCGAGGTGTTCCCGACCTGGATCCGCGCCAGCGGCACCGGGCTGTCCAGCGCTTTCGGCCGGCTGGGCAGCATCCTGGCCCCGACGATCATCGGCCTTTCGGCGGCGAGCCTCGGCTTCGCCGGTGTCTTCGGCCTGACCACCGCCGTCCTGGCGGCCGGAGTGGTGTGCGTGGTCGTGTTCGGCCTGTCCACCGCCGGTCGCTCACTGGAAGAACTGACCGAGCACGGCGCGCCCGTGAAGACCGCGAAGGAGATGACGAAGTGACCGTGTCACTGTCCACTGTGGAGGACAAGACCCGCGCGACGATCGGCGTGCGCTTGTTCACCGTGCTGGCGTGGGTGCCCGAACGGAAAGCGCTGCGGCGCGTGCACAGCAGCCACCCGGCGGAGTACCCGGTGGGCGGCGAGAAGACCGTCGAGGTCGCCGCGGGTTGGCTGGACCGGTGCATCACCGGGCAGGAACCCTACTTCGGTCCGGACAGCGCGGCGGTGCGGGAGATCTTCGCCGACCACGAACTCATCGACCGGCTGGGGTGCGGCGCGGTGATCAACGTGCCGGTGGTGGACGACGGCCGCACGCTCGGCGTCCTCAACATCCTCGACGCGGAGGGCAGCTACGACGCCGATTCCGTCGTCGCGGCCCGTTCACTGGCACCGTTGGCGGTCCCGGCCCTGCGCGAAATCCTGGAGACGCGATGAACGGATCACTGCTGCTGCGCAACGCCCGTCTGCTCGACCCGGCCAAGGGCGAGTACACCGAGGGCGACCTCCGGTGCGAGGACGGCCGCATCGTCGAGATCGGCACGGGTCTGACCGCCGGTGACGTCCGGACGGAGGATCTGCGCGGCGCCGTCGTGCTCCCCGGCCTGGTCGACGCCCACGTGCACGTGACCGCGTCGACGGCGGATCTCGGGTCGCTCCCCGCGTCGTCGCCGTCCTATGTGGCCGCGCACAGCGCCCGTACGATGAGCCGGATGCTGGACCGCGGCTTCACCACGGTCCGCGACGCATCCGGTGCGGACTACGGCCTCGCCGACGCGCAGGCCGAGGGCTTGTTCCGGGGTCCGCGACTGCTGTTCTGCGGACGCGCGCTGAGCCAGACCGGCGGGCACGGTGACAGCCGGACCCGTGGCGCGAACGCCAGTGACGACCACCCGTGCTGCGCGGGTCTGGGCAGGCTCGCCGACGGTGTCGACGCGGTCCGCGCGGCGGCGCGCGACGAACTCCGCAAGGGAGCGCACCACATCAAGGTGATGGCCTCCGGCGGTGTCGCCTCCCCCACCGACCGGATCGACTCGACGCAGTACTCCGCCGACGAACTGCGCGCCATCGTCGAAGAGGCGGAAGCCGCCAACCGGTACGTCGCCGCGCACGCCTACACCGCCCGTGCGGTGAACCGCGCGCTGGAACTGGGCGTGCGGTCGATCGAGCACGGCAACCTGATCGACGATCTCAGTGTCGAACTGTTCCTCCGGCACGACGCTTATCTCGTGCCCACCCTGGTCACGTACTGGGCGTTGAAGGAGGAAGGGCGCGAGCACGGGCTGCCGGAATCCAGCTGGCGGAAGGTCGACGAGGTGCTCGGCGCGGGGATGGCCGCGCTGGACCGTGCCGCCCGCGGCGGGGTGAAACTGGTGTACGGCAGCGATCTGCTCGGCGGGATGCACCGGCACCAGAACCACGAATTCCGGCTGCGCGGCGAGGTGCAACCCGCGCTCGACGTCCTCCGGTCGGCGACGTCGACCGCCGCGGACCTGCTGAACCTGACCGGTGAGATCGGCACGCTCGCCCCCGGCGCGCACGCGGATCTGCTCGTCGTGGACCGCGATCCGCTGGAGGACATCGGCGTCTTGGCCGAACCGGAGAAGTTCCGGCACGTCATCCAGGGCGGGACCGTGGTCTCCGACTGAACGCGGGGTCAAAGGACGAAACCCTCGGGGAACGGATCGTCCGGGTCGAGCAGGTAGGTGGCGTTGCCGGTGATCCAGGCGCGTCCGGAGAACTCCGGCACCACGGCGGGCACGCCGCCGACGGTGGTCTCCTCGACCAGTTCCCCGGTGAACGTGGTGCCGATGAACGAGCTGTTCTCGAACGGCGTATGCAGCGGCAACTCACCACGGGCGTGCAGCTGAGCCATCCGGGCCGAGGTGCCGGTGCCGCAGGGCGACCGGTCGAACCAGCCCGGATGGATCGCCATGGCGTTCCGCGACGCGCGGGCGTCCGAGCCCGGCGCGAGGAACTGGACGTGCTTGCAGCCGCCGATCAGCGGATCGGCCGGATGCTTCGGCGGACGCTGCTCGTTGATCGCCGCCATGATGTCGAGCCCCGCGCCGAGGATCCGGTCCTTTTCCGCGCGGTCGAACGGGATGTCCACTTGGGACAGTTCGAGGATCGCGTAGAAGTTCCCGCCGTAGGCAAGGTCGTAACGCACCTCCCCGAGGCCGGGCACCTCGACGACGGCGTCACGCTCGGCCAGGAACGACGCGACGTTGCGGAGCTTGACGCGTTCCGCGCGGCCGTCCCGGACCTCGACCTCGGCGTGCACGAGCCCGGCCGGGGTGTCCAGGCGCACCACGGTCTTCGGTTCGGTCACCTCGACCATGCCGGTCTCCACCAGCACGGTCGCCACCCCGATGGTGCCGTGCCCGCACATCGGCAGGCAGCCCGACACCTCGATGTAGACCACGCCCCAGTCCGCGTCCGGCCGGGACGGCGGCTGCAGGATCGCGCCGCTCATCGCGGAATGGCCGCGCGGTTCGTTCATCAGGAACCGCCGCAGATGGTCGAGGTGCGCCATGAAGTACCGGCGGCGTTCGGCCATGGTGTCACCGGGGATGAGCCCGACCCCGCCGGTCACCACCCGGGTCGGCATGCCTTCGGTATGGGAGTCGACCGCGGTGATCGAGCGGATCGACCGCATCTACGCCACCCCCAGCGAGGCGAGCGCACGACGCATGTCGGCGGTGACCCGCTCGCGGTGCTCGCCGGTCAGCGGCCCGCGCGGCGGTCGGCACGGGCCGCCGTAGCGGCCGACGAGGTCCATGCCGAGCTTGATCGCCTGGACGAACTCGGTGCGCGAGTCCCAGCGGAACGCGGCCACCAGCGGTTCGTAGAGCGCCCTGGCCTTTTCGAGTTCACCGGCCGTCGCCAGTTCGAACAGGCGCACCGATTCGGCGGGGAACACGTTGGGGAACCCGGCGAACCAGCCGGTCGCGCCCATCAGCAGGCTTTCCAGCACGACGTCGTCGGCGCCGCTGATCACGTCGAGGCCCGGTGCCTGCTCGCGGATCTCCAGCACCCGCCGGACGTCGCCGGAGAATTCCTTGACCGCCACCACGTTGTCGATCGCCGCGATCTCGGCCAGCAGGGCCGGGGTCAGGTCGACCTTGGTGTCGATGGGGTTGTTGTAGACCATCACCGGCAGGCCGACCGACGCCACCGCCTCGAAGTGGGCGAGCACCTCGCCGCGGTTGGCGCGGTACATCGTGGGCGGCAGGCACAGCAGGCCGTCGGCGCCGTCCTCGGCCGCGGCCTCGGCCCACCGCCGTGCCTGATGCGACCCGGGACCGTGCACGCCGACGACGACGATCCCGTCGTCGCCGACGGTTTCGATCGCGGTCCGGGCGACGCGACGGCGTTCCTCGTCGGTCAGCGAGGAATATTCGCCGAGGGAGCCGTTCGGGCCGACGCCCCGGCAGCCGTTGTCGACCAGCCACCGGCAGTGCGCGGCGTAGGCGTCGTAATCCACGGCCAGCCCGGCGGGCGCCGAGGCGTCCACCCGGTACGGGAGGGCGGTCGCGACGACGACGCCACCGAGGTCGGGGCTGCTCATTCAGGATCTCCTTCGGGTCGGGAGGCGAGTTCGCCCAGCCGGATGGGCTGGACGATCGGGCGATGATGCCGTTCGGCGGCACCGCACAGCTCGGCCACGGTGGGGCCGCACATCCGGCCCTGGCACGGGCCCAGCCCGGCGCGGGTGCCGAGTTTCAGCGCGTGCGAGCCCGGACAGGCGGGGTCACGGGTGGCGCGGCTCAGTTCGCCGTACGTCGTTTCCTCACAGCGGCAAACGATCGTGTCTTCCCGTAGCCAGGCGGGCCACGCCGCGCCGATCGGATGAGCCGCGGCGAGCCGTCCGGCGAATACTCGGGCCCGGTCACGGGCGCGAAGCAGTGCCGTCGGCGGCGTCCCGCCCGCGGCGACGCATCCGGCCACCGCGCCTTCGGCGGCGGCGGTGACCGCGCCGCCGATGCCGGTGATCTCGCCCGCGGCGAAGACACCGTCCACTGTGGTCCGTTGCTCGCCGTCGACACGGACGAAACCACCGTCGAGGACACAACCCGCCGCGACGGCCAGCTCGGGCTGCGGGACGAAGCCGTGTCCGACACAGACCGCGTCGACCTCGTAGATCCACTCGGTGCCGGGGACGACCGACCAGTCCGCCCGGACCCTGGCGGTCACCACCTCGCGGACCCGGTCGGCGCCGCGTGCTTCGATCACGGCCCGGCCCATCCGGTACGGGACGCGGTGGCGGGCAAGGGTGGCGCCGTAGCGGGCCAGTTCGCCGGCCTTGCCGGTATGCGCGGCCAGCCGCCACGGCCGCGCCGACCATCCTTTCCGGACGGTGGCGAACGGGTTGGCCTCCAGCACGGCGACCACCTCGGCCCCGACGCCCAGCAGGGATTCCGCCACCGGCAGCAGGAACGGTCCGGCCCCGGCGACGAGCACGCGCCGGCCGATCGCGACCCGCTCCCCCTTGGCCAGCGCCTGTGCCGCGCCCGCGGTGTACACCCCGGGCAGTTCCCAGCCGGGGAACGGCAGGGTGCGATCGTGCGCGCCGGTCGCCAGGATCAGCGCGTCCGGTTCGAGGGTCAGCCTCCGCCGCCCGCCGCCGTCGGACCGCCCCCGCAGTATCTGCAGCCGGTTATCCACGCGATCGAACGCCCAGACGGTGGTGCCGGGCCACCACCGGCAGCGCGGATGCGCCAGCAGACGACGGCGCCGCTCGAAGCCCGCCCGGCCTGGGTTCCGCGCCTGGCAAGCCTCGGGCGGCATGCGGTGGTACTGACCGCCGGGAGTGTCCGCCTGGTCCAGCACCGTGACCCGGGCGCCCGCCCGCAGCGCGTGCTCGGCCGCCGCCAGCCCCGCCGGTCCGGCACCGACGATCACGACCTGCGCGCTCACGTGCCCTCCTCCCGGGACTGGGTGCGGATCTCGTCGCCGTCGGCGGCCGGACGGCGGCACGCGCGGACATCGGGCACGTCGTTGACCGTGAGCAGGCAGTCGAAGCAGGCGCCGATACCGCAGAACACGCCGCGGGGCGCGCCGGACCGGGTGGTGCGCCAGGAGATCCGGCCCGCGGCCAGCAGCACGCCCGCCACACTCTGGCCCGCGATCCCGGCCACCGGTTCGCCGTCGACGGTGATCCGGACCGGCCTGCCGCTCATGCCGCCACCTCCGCCACTACCGCAGGACGGTCCACAGTGAACTCTTCGACGCCCATCGCGGGCTCCGTCCCGGTGAGCAGTTCGCGCAGCAACCGGGCGGTACCGACGCTCAACCCGATTCCGGCGCCTTCGTGACCGGTGGCGTGCCACAGGTTTCCCAGCCGCGGGTCCGCACCGAGCACCGGGAGATGATCGTCCACATAGGGCCGGAAACCGCCGTAGGCCCGCATCACCGCGACGTCGGCGAGTGCCGGGAACAGCCGCAGCGCCTTGACGGCGATGGCGCTCAGCACGTCGGGGCGGATCGTGTCGTCGAAGCCCACCCGGCGGCGCGACGAGCCGATCAGCACGGTCCCGCCCCAGGTCGACTCGACGACGGCGGAAGTCTGCAGGTCACCCGAATCGGCGCCGACCGCGCCGACGTAATCGGCGTCGTAGACCTTGTGCCGGACGACCCCGGGCATCGGGGTGGTCACCAGCACCTCGCCCCGGCGGGGACGGATCGCGATCGGAGCACCGAGACGCGCCGACACCTGCCCTGCCCACGGGCCCGCGGCGTTGACGACGACGTCGGCCCCGATGACCTCACCGGGCACGCGGACGCCGGTGATCGATCCGTCGCGGACGACGGCGCCGACGACCTCGGTATCGGACCGCAGCCGGGCGCCGTGACGCAAGGCGGAACCCAGCAGCGCCAACGCCGCGCCGGCGGGCTGGACCTGCGCGTCCTCCGGATAGTGGAATGCGGCGGTCACCTCGCGGGTCAGCGCGGGTTCGGCTCGCGCGAGTTCCTTGAGTGACAACGGTTCCGCGCGCACTCCGGCACCGGTCTGGGTCCCGGCGAACGCGGTGAGGGCGCGAGCGCCCTCGTCGGTGGTGGCGACCACGATGCCGCCCTTGGGGTCGTACTCGATCGCCGACGCCGCGCGTGCGTCCTCGTCGGCGATCTCGGCGACCACTCGCGGCCACAGCAGCGCCGAGAGCTTCGCGAGTTCGAGTTCGGCGCCCGGCCCTTTGTCGGAGACGAGGACATTGCCCTCGCCGTGCGACGTGGTGCCCCCGGCTGGACGACCGCGATCCACGACCACGACGTCGAAGCCCGCCCGGCTCAGCTCACGGGCACAGGCGGCGCCGACGATACCGGCGCCGAGGACGACCACGCGCGTTCGGTTCAACAACCCTCCAGTGTTCGGTAAAGCGAACGATCGGAGGGTAGGTTCCTCTCCAGAGGGGTGTCAATCCCCCCGCCTCGCGGTCAGCCCTTCAGCACCGGATGCGGCTTGCCGTCGAGCCGTTCGTCGGCGCGGTACTGCAGCAGCAGGACCGAATGGACCGGCCCCTCCGCGGCGGTGTAGCAATGCGGCTCACGGGCGTCGAAGGCGACGTAGTCCCCCGGGCCGACATCGACGGTCCGGCCTGCCACCTCGACCCGCAGCGAGCCCGACTGCACGACGGTGTGCTCGATGCCGACATGCCCCTGCGAACGCTGTGGCGCGTCACCGCGCACCACCTGGTCGTACACCTCGAACACGCCGTCACCGGTCTCGATCCGCCGCAGCGGCCGAAGATCGACGCCCTCACCGCGCAGCACCTCGACGTCGGCGCCGCGGACCACGGTGAGCGCGCCACCCGCCCGATGGTCGAGCAGGTCGGAGATCGCCACCTCCAGCACCCTGGACAGGCTGAACACGGTTTCGATGGTCGGATTGCCGCCACCGGACTCCAGCTGCGACAGCGTCGCCTTGCCGATACCCGAGCGCCTGGACAGCTCTGACAGCGAGAGCCCCCTCGCCGTCCTGGCCGCGCGCAGGTTGACCGCCAGCATGTCCCGGATCGAGGGCGCCTCGTTCTCCACCGCTTCTCCCGCGTCGTTCGTCAAACCGTACGACCGGAGCGCGAATCGTTCGCTTTGCCGATCGAGTTCGCCGACATCATGACACGCCTTTGAGCGGAGGGCCGCGAAGAGCTGTCACGAGCCTCAGCGGCGCCACCAGTCACAACGGGTGCGCGTGAAGGCCCCCTTCCCTCGGCTGAGCCGAGGGAAGGGGGCCTTCACGCGCTTCGCCGCGAGCCACGCCGCAGGCCACGAGTGGGTAAAGGTGACGTGATCGGCTCGGTGCCGTGGAGTCCCCTTGATTGCAGTCAGGTACTCCCAGACACGACACGGCCCTGACTGTCCACAAGGGACACAGGCGCACAACTTCGTGTCCGATTTGGGCCTGTATGTGCGGTTCCGGGCGGGGGTCGGAGTGTTATTGAGAGGCAACTCAAATGTGGCGTGTCCTGAAGGTCCCCTTTGGGACGTTGAAGGTCTCAAAGGGGTCCTTCAGGACATCACGCTTCGACGCTGGGGCGGCGGTGTTCGCGACACCGGCAGCGGGCGCCGACCGCGCCATATTTGCCTTACCCCTCAAGAGAACCCGAATCGCCACTCACGACCACCTGGACCCGCCGCTCATCCCCTGGCGGCCCGAACCCAGGCGGTGACCTCGTCCGCGGTCGAGGGGAACCCTCCAGAGAGCAGGTCGTGGCCGGATTCGGTGACCACGACGTTGTCCTCGATGCGGATGCCGAGGCCGCGGAGCTCCGGCGGCACGGTGCGATCGGTGGCGTGGAAGTACAGACCGGGCTCCACCGCCAGCGCCATACCCTCGGCGAGCGTGCCCTCCCGGTAGGCACCGGGGCTCGCGGAAGCGCAGTCGTGGACGTCCAGCCCGAGGAAATGGCCGGTGCCGCAGACGATGTACCGCCGGTGCTGCTGCCCGTCCGGCGACAGCGCTTCGTCCACCGAAACCGGGAGGAGGCCCCAGTCGTGCAAGCCACGGGCGAGTACACCCAGCGCCGTCGTCTGGAAGGCGGCGAAGTCCTGGCCAGGCCGCACTTCCGCCAGCGCCGCGAGATGCGCCTTGTGCACCAGGTCGTACACGTCACGCTGGGCGGTCGTGAACTCCCCGCCGACCGGGAAGGTACGGGTGATATCGGCCGTGTACAAGGAATTCAGCTCGACCCCGGCGTCGAGCAGCAGCAGGCTGTCGTCGGTCACCGGCCCGTCGCAGCGCGTCCAGTGCAGGATCGGCGCGTGTGGCCCGGCGGCGACGATGGAGGTGTAGCCGGGGCCCGTTCCCTCGGTGCGGGCACGGCGGTCGAAGGTGCCCTGCAGCCAGCGTTCCCCGCCGCCGCGGACCGCCTCGGGCAACGCGGACAGCACGTCGGCGAAGCCGAGCGCGGTGGCGTCGACGGCGTCGCGCAACTGGCCGATCTCCCAGTCGTCCTTGATCCGGCGCAGGTCCGCGAGGATGGTACGCAGCCGTTCGCTGTGGCCGAAGCCGTACGCGTCGAGTACGGGATCGACCCCGGCACCGGTCAGCACACCCGGGTTACGTCCGCGCAGGCCGCGCGGGAGGTCTTCCAGCGGGCGGCATTCGATGCCGAGCGCGTCGCCGTACGCGGCAGGACCGGCGGCGGAGCCGACCCACAGCGGGCTGGTGTCCGCGTCGCCCACGAAGTCGGGTTCACCCGACTCCGCCGGGCGCGGGACGTACAGCGTGGCGTGGTGGCTGTCGCCGGCCGGGGTCAGCACGAGAATCGCGCCTTCGCGCTGGCAGCCGGTGAGCCAGACGAAGTCGCTGTCGGCGCGGAAGCCGTGAAAGGTGTCGTTGGAGCGCACCACGGCGCGGCCCGCCGCGAGCGCGATCCGGTGCCCCGGCAGCTCAGCCGACAGCCTGCCGCGGTGGGCGGCCGCGGCCTCGGCGGTGCCCGGCGGCACCTCGACCACGTCGTCGACGGGCTCCCAGCCGTCACTGATCCAGTTCCGGAATCCCTTGGCGGCCAGCAGCGCGCGCAGATCCGGCCGGGTTCGGTCGCCGGTCATCGGCTCCCCCTTCGAGTAGTCGCGGTCCTGGTCGCACTGTCACACCGCGAACGGGCGGGCCGTAATGACCGGCGGCGATAGACTCCGCCTATGGCCCTGGAGATCCGGCACCTGCGGGCGATCTGCGCCATCGCCGAAGCGGGCAGCCTCTCGCAGGCGGCCGCCGCGCTGGGCATGTCCCAGCCGTCGCTGACCTCGCTGCTCCAGCGGCTCGAACGGCAGATCGGCGCGCCACTGTTCCTCCGCAGCCACACCGGGGTGACACCGACCCCGGTCGGCGAGCAGACACTGCGCCGCGCGCTGACCCTGCTCGTGGAGTTCGACCGGTTCGAAAGCGATCTTCTCGGCGCGCTGGGCGACGGCCCGGTCCGGCTCGGATCGTCCCAAATGGACTGTCTGCCCACGTTCGTCGAACGGCTCGACGACGCGCTACCGGGACTCGACGTGACCGTCCACGTGGAGCCGTCCAGTTCCGTGCTGGCTCAGGGGTTGGCCCGCGCCACCCTCGACATCGCCGTCATCGCCATGTCGGACGACCAGGAAGTACCGCTGGCGAAGCAGTTGGGGCACCGGGTGCTGTTCTCGTGGCTGCCCGTCTTCGTCGGCCTTCCCGCCCGGCACCGGCTCGCCGACGGCTTCGAGGTCGACCTGGCCGATCTCGCGGACGAAGCGTGGATCGGACCGCCGGGGCCTGAGGACGGTTCGCTGACGTCGTTGCGTGCGGCCACGCATCGCGCCGGGTTCACGCCGCGGATCCGTTTCGAATGTCCCAACGGCGGTGGGCGGCAGCTGATCGCGGCCGGGCAGGCGGTGCAGCTCGTCGAACCGACCGCACCCGAGCTTCCTGGCATGGTGGTCCGGCCGCTGAAGGGTGATCCCATGCGGATGCGGCTCGTGCTGGCGTGGCGCAAGGAACGGCTGACCTGGGATCAGGCGGAGAACGTCTATCGCGCGGTGATGACGTCCTACACGCGGCACGCGATGGCGTCCACGCCGTTCCGGACCTGGTGGGAACGGCGGCGGAGCGTCCAGTCCTGGGATGGGCTGGTGGACTTCTTCCGCACGCCCGGCTGGTCCTCGTGAGTGGAAATGACGGTTCTCACCATCCTCACCACGCACGAGACCTAGCGTGAAGACCATGATGATCGATGATCTGGTCGCCGAGTTCCCGCCGGACCGTCTCGTCCGCGACCCGGACGTCCTGCGGAGCTTCGCCCACGACGAAGCCGAGTGGGCACAGCACGGCATCCCCGTCGCCGCGGTCCGCCCGCACACCGCCGAAGAGGTACAGGCGGTCGTGCGGCTCTGCCTGCGTCATCGCGTCCCGCTGGTCACCCGCGGCGCGGGCACCGGCCTGTCCGGCGGCGCGAACGCGGTCGACGGCTGCGTCATCCTCGTCACCGACAAACTCACCGCGATCAAGGAGATCGACGAACGAGAGCGGTTCGCGGTCGTCGAACCCGGCGTGGTCAACGACGATCTCGGCGCCGCCTGCGCGGAACGCGGGCTGTGGTATCCGCCGGATCCGGCGAGTTCGCCGTGGTCGACGATCGGCGGCAACGTGGCGACCAACGCGGGCGGCGTGTGCTGTGTGAAGTACGGCGTCACCCGTGACTACGTGCTCGGCCTGCAGGTGGTGACCGGCACCGGCGAACTCGTCCGGCTCGGCCGCCGCACCGCGAAAGGCGTCGCGGGTTACGACCTCGCCGGGCTCATGGTCGGTTCCGAGGGCACGCTGGGCGTGCTCACCGAGATCACCGTGCGGCTCCGGCCCGCGCGAGGCGCGGAGCGGACCGTCGCCGGGTATTTCGACACCACGGTCGCGGCGGGCGAAGCCGCTGCGGCGGTGGCGGCGCGAGGTGTGGTGCCTTCGGCGCTCGAACTCGTCGACAGGCACTGTCTCGCGGCGGTGGACGCGTGGAAGAACATGGGGCTGAGCGCGGACGCGAACGTCGTCCTGCTCGGCCGCACCGACACCCCCGGCGCGCTGGGCGAGCACGAAGCCGCCGTCCTGCTCGAATGCTTCGAGAACGCCGGAGCGACCTGGGCCGCCCAGTCCTCCGACGAGACTGAAGCCAACGCGCTGTTCGCCGCCCGGCGGCTGGCCTACCCGGCGCTGGAACGGCTCGGGCCGGTGCTCACCGAGGACGTCTGTGTCCCGACGCAGGCGGTACCCGAGATGCTCGCGCGGATCGAGGCCGCCGCCCGGCGGCACGACGTCGTGATCGCGAACGTCGCGCACGTCGGCGACGGCAACCTGCATCCGCTGCTGGTGACGCCGCCCGGCGACGAGAACGCGAGGAAGGCGGCGCAAGCGGCCTTCGAGGACATCATCTCCGGCGCGCTCGATCTCGGCGGCACGGTCACCGGCGAGCACGGCGTCGGCCTGTTGAAGCAGGCGGGACTCACCCGCGAACTCGGTCCCGCGGTGCTCGAGCTGCATCGCGCGGTCAAACGCGCGCTCGATCCGCACGGAATCCTCAATCCCGGCAAGGTCTTCCTGTAACTCCGTCCCGCCCCGCCGCGATTGACCCGGTATCTGGGGAACGGAGACGGGAGATGATGACGCAACGGCTGTGGCTGGGTCTGGCGGTCGTCTACACAGGCACCGCCGTGGTCCAGCTCTACCTTCTCGCCAGCACCGGCGCCGTCTGGGCCGGGACACTCACCGCGGTCGGCTTCGTGGCGGCGTTCCTGTGCGCGTTCGCCGCGTGGAAGGCCTCGAAACAGGAACGTGGCGGCACGAGGGAAGCCGGCTCGCCTCGGCGCTAGGCGCTGCCCTCATCATCGAAACGGGTGAAGACGGTTACCGGCCGACACCACCCGGGAAGGACTTCCTCCACGCGTCGCCTCCACTGGAAACCGGGGTCTCGCCTGGGAAAAGGCGGTCAGGGAGTAACCATGCGCCGTCATGAATCATGCGTTGTTCACCCCTGGCGGTATTGCCACGCGCTGTGAGCGGCGTACCGTGGCTGGTACGTGAGGTTGAGTCCACCAGCCCGCATGAACGACCGCATCTCCGCGGCCCAGCACTTTTCGACGGGCGACGCGGTGGCGAGTTCACTTGCGCAGCCGTTGTGCAGGCTTACCCGTTGTCCGTCTCGTCCCGGCTATCCGGGAGACCCCTCATGATCGACCGACTTCCGTTCCCCCGAGGAAGCCGCGATGGCCCCGCCCTCCGGACCGTCCTCCGCGTCACCGTCCCGCGCCCTCGTCCGGCCGACGAGCAGCTGATGCGAGTCCGCCGGACCCGATGGAGTGACGACCTGCTCGTCGTCTCGGCCGGTGGCGAGATCGATCTCGCCACGGCGGGACGACTCGAGCGCGCACTGCGCGGCACTCTCCCCGCCGCCACGGTCCTCGACCTCACCGACGTCACCTTCCTCGGCGTCGCGGGGCTGCGGGTCATCGAATCCTCCGCCGCCCGCGCTCGCTCCGAACGCCGGGCGACCGGGGTCGTCGCCAGCACTCACGCGGTGCTGCGGCTGCTGCACCTGTTCGGTGCCGACACCCACATCCCCCTGTACCAGCACCTGGCCACCGCGATCCGCGAAGTGCCGAAAGCCGTGCCCGCGCGGAATCCCTGACCCGCGGCCGGTCAGGATCCGGCGAGCGGCAGCAACGTGGAGAGGCCCGTCTTCTGCGCGAGCCGCCGGATCGTGGGCGAGGGCAGGAAACTCAGGCCGACCCCCTGGCTGCCGCACCGGTCGTTGATCCGGACCAGGGTCGCCAGGCCGGTGGAATCGCAGAACTCCACGCCTTCGAGGTCGACGACGAGCCTGCCGGGCACGGGTTCCAGCGCCTCCTCGAAGGTCTCTTTGAGGTCCTCGGACGTCGTCATGTCGATCTCCCCGGCCACCGAGATGACGACCTGTGCGCCGTGGGGCCTGGCGACCGTCACCGAGAAGGGAACCTCCTTGATGTCGCCGTCTCCGCTCGTCACCGTCACACTCCCTCACGATCGGAACACCGACGGTTCCGAAGATATCGGATGACGGCCCCCACGCGCGCGGCACTCACGCCGCGATCCGGGTGTTGCCTTAACCTTGGCGTGGATCCGGCGGTCGTGGACCGCGGCGGACGAGGAGGAGAAGCTCCGTGATGCCGATCGACGAGCCGGTGCGCCAGAGCCCTGACGAGCTTGTCCGCGAAGTCGCCGCCGTTCCCGCCGAGGCAGCCGCACTGCGGGACGTGCTGGCGAGCTGGGCACTCGAACGAGGTCTTCCCCGCGAACTGGCCGAGGACCTCAAGCTCACCGCCTACGAGGCGATGACCAACGTCGTCAAGCACGCCTACCCGGACGGGACCGACGACAACGTCATGACGATCACCGCCACGTACGTCGACGGTTCCATCGTGGTCACCGTCGCTGACGAGGGCCGCTGGCGCGACGGGAGCCGCTCGGACGGCGGACGCGGCCTGCCGATCATCCGCGCCTTCGCCCCGGAGGCCTCCGTGACGAGCACGCCCACCGGCACCAACGTCCGGCTCTCCTGGCCCTGCCCCACTGCCTGAACCGCCGACCGGCGGCAGGCTCAGCGGACGACGTCGTAGACCAGCTTCTGCACACCGTTGCGGTAAGCCTCGCTCTCGACGAGTTCGAGGCTCTGCTTGTCCTTGTCGGTGTCGCTGAACAGCTTCTTGCCCCGCGCCGAGCAGTGCTCCGCGGAGAGCACCGGTTGGCACCGTCACCCAGGTACCTACTGGTGGCCTGCGGCCTTGTACTGGGGAGCGCGTGAAGGCCCCCTTCCCTCGGCTGAGCCGAGGGAAGGGGGCCTTCACGCGCAGCCGTTGTGACTGGTGGTGCCGCTGAGGCTCGTGATGGTCGTCCGCGAGGGGTGAGGGGCTCTTTGAGGGACTCTGAGTCCCTCAAGGAGTCCTTTCCGGCGCGTCCGGGTCAACTCTCGGCGTCGCGGACCAGCAAGGCGATCTGGACCCGGTTCTCGACGCCGAGTTTGGCGAGCATGTTGCTGGTGTGGGCCTTCACCGTCGCGACGGTGATGTCGAGCCGCCGCGCGACGTCGGTGTTGGAGAGCCCCTCGGCGATGGCGTTCGCCGTCTCGCGTTCGCGGTCGGTGAGCGTGGCCAGCAGGTCACGCGCCTGGTCGCGGGACGCCCGGCGCGCGTCGGAGGAGCGTGGTCCGGTGGCCGCGGCGATCAGCCGGGCCGTGGCGGCGGGCGAGAGCGCGGGTTCCCCGGCGGCGACCGTGCGCACGGCTTCCAGGATCCGCCGCGGCGGGGTGTCCTTGAGGACGAACCCGAGCGCGCCGACGCGCAACGCGCCCAGCACCATATCGTCGGTGTCGAACGTGGTCAGCACCAGCACCTTCGGCGGATCCGGAAGCCGGAGGATCTCCTCGGTCGCGCTCAGCCCGTCCCGGCCCGGCATCCGGACGTCCATGAGGACGACGTCGGGCCGCTGCTCGCCCACCACCGTGATCGCGGCGTCGCCGTCGGCGGCCTCCCCGACCACGGCGAGGTCCGGCTCACCGTCGACGATGAGCCGCAGCGCCATCCGCACCAGGTGTTCGTCGTCGACGAGCACGACACGCACCCGCTCGCGGTCCATTTCACTCGCTCCCTTCGCGGACCGGCCACGGCAGCCGTGCGGCGAGCACGAACCCGCCACCGGGATCCGCGTGCCGTTCCAGGTCACCGCCGGCCAGCGCGACTCGCTCGGCGAGGCCCAGCAGGCCGAATCCCGAGGCGGGCGGGCCCGTGACCGCCAGCGACGCACCGGAATCCCGGACCGTCACCCGCAGCCCGTCACCCGGCTCGCCTTCGACGGTGACCGCGACCCGGGCTCCCGGCGCGTGTTTGCCCGCGTTGGTCAGCCCTTCCTGGACGACCCGGTACACCGTCCTCGCGATCGCGTCGGGCGGCGAGCCCTCGGTCGTGGCCGTCAAGGTGACATCCAGTCCCAGTCCGCGCGCGTTCGCCACGAGGGCGGGCAGATCGGCGAACGAGGGCTGTGGTGGTTCCAGGCCCTCCGGCCCCGCCCGGAGCACGCCGAGGACGTCGCGCAGTTCCTCGAGCGCCTGATGAGAGCCATCGGCGATCCCGCGGGCGAGTTCCGCGACCTGTTCGGACGGCAGGTCGGTGCGATGTCCCAGCACCCCGGCCTGCATGGCGACCAGCGAGACCCGGTGGGCGAGGACGTCGTGCATCTCGCGGGCGATCCGGTGCCGCTCCAGGATCCGCGCCTCGGCCGACCGCGCGGCCTGCTCGCGTTCCGCGCTCTCGGCCCGCGCCCGCAGGGAACGCAGCTCCTCCCGGCGAGCCCCGACGGCGGCACCCACGGCCACCACGATGCCCACGGCCAGGATGGAGACGCCGAGCATCAGCCACAGCGGCGCCGGCGCGTCACGGCTGGGATAAAGCCCGGAAGTCACTACCGCGGTGATCACGCAGACCACCGCCGCGACCGACGTTTCCACCGGACGGCGCCGGGTGGCCAGCGAGCCGAGGGCGTACATCGCGGCGCCACCGGCCACCACCGAAACCGTCGCGACGAGGATGACCGCCATCGCGACCACCATCGGGAACCGGCGGCGCCACAGCAGCGCGACCAGGCAGACGAGGGCGATCAGCGGATCGCCGGTGATCAGCCACTGGATCCTCGGGTCCTCCGATCCCGGCGGGAGCTGCGCCGCGGTGAGGATCCAGAGCACCACACCCAGCGCGGCGGCCGCCAGCAGACGCCAGGCCTGCTGCCAGGGCCGGAGCGGTGGCCCGACGTCGGTGATCACCGGCCCATCATGGTCGACCCGCGCCCGGCGGCACAGCCGGGCACGGGACGATTTCGGCCCCTACCCCGGTCGGGGCCGGGGTCGACTTTGGTCGAACACCGGATGCGACGCGATGCCGATGTGGTCGTCCTCCGTCCTGCGCGATGCTGAGCCCAGACCGCGAAAGGGGAGGTAGGGAGCATGAACAAGGGCGGCTATCAGGGGCTGCAGGTACTCGGGATGGTGGCGATCGCCGTCTTCGCGCAGGCGGCCATCCGCAGTCTCTTCGACCATTCCGCCACCCAGTTGTGGGGAGCGTTCGACTGGGTACCCGGTGACTGGGGCGGCAGGTTGATCGTCTTCCTGCTGCTCGCCGCCGCTGGTGTGGTGCTGGCCGGCTGGGCGCACGAGCGCGGCAAGCAAGTGTCCCGCTGACGGAACGCCGGTCCGCTAGGATCCGCAGCCGGGCGTTTTCCGTCTACATCGGACGGAGGACGCGGGCCTGGTCGATCGCGGGAGAGTGCATGGCGGACGGAGTTGGCTTGCTTTCGGGGTGGTCGGCCGAACCCACCGAAGTGACCAGCTACGTAGGCCGCGACGCCGAGACCGGCGAGGCGCGGCGCCTGCTCGAAGCGGCTTCACTGGTCACCTTGACCGGTCCGGGCGGAGTGGGGAAGACGAGGCTCGCCTGGCGGATCGCGACGGCGCACCGGGAGGCGACCGCCGACGACGTCGCGTTCGTGTCGCTGGCCGAACTGCGCGAACCCGCGTTGCTGGTGCCGACCGTGGCGAACGTGCTCGGCTTCGGCGACCGTTCGGCGAAACCGGCCATCGAGGTCGTCGTCGAAGCGCTGCGGGAAAGCCGGTTACTGCTGGTACTGGACAACTGTGAACACCTCGTCGAGAGCTGCGCCCGGTTCGCCGACACCGTGGTGCGGGAATGCCCTCGGGTGTCCGTGCTGGCCACGAGCAGGCAGTCCCTCGGCGTGGCGGGTGAACGGGTCCTGCCGGTGCCGCCGCTGGCGGTGCCGGAACAGGGCGACTCCTTCGAACGCGTGGTGAACTACGAGTCCGTGCGGCTGTTCGTGGACCGCGCGACCGCGGTGGCGCCGTCGTTCCGGCTCACCGAATCCGACACCGAGCCGCTGATCCGGCTGTGCCGACGGCTCGACGGGCTGCCGCTGGCCATCGAACTGGCCGCCGTCCGCGCGCGGGTGCTGTCCCTGCGCCAGCTGGCCGACCGGCTCGACCGGCAGTTCTCCGTGCTCACGAAGGACCGTCGAGGCCGCCCGGAACGGCACGAGACGATGCGGGCGCTGATCGACTGGAGTCACGACCTGTGCACCGGTCCCGAACGGCTGCTGTGGGCCCGCGCGTCGGTGTTTTCCGGCAGTTTCGACCTCGACGCCGCCGAGGAGGTCTGTTCCGGCGGCGACCTGCCGCGCGAGGACGTCCTCGAGGTCGTCGACGGACTGCTCGACAAGTCCATCCTCCTGCGCGAGGAGTACCCCGGCGGCGTGCGGTACCGGATGCTGGAATCGGTCCGTGAGTACGGCGCCGACAGGCTGAGCGAGACCGGAGGGACGACGGAGTTCCGGAAACGGCACCGGGACACCTTCGCCGAACTCTCCGCCCGGTACGCCGCGGAATGGCTGCAGACCGATCAGCTCGGCTGGATCGCGCGGTTGCGGCGCGAGCACGCCAACCTCCGTGTCGCGCTCGACTTCTGCGCCGGTGCTCCCGAAGAGGCGGTCGTCGGGCTGCGGATGTTGCGTGACGTCAAGGAGTTCTGGATCGTCCGCGGGCTGAACACCGAAGGCCGGATGTGGGTACGCCGCCTCGACGAGGCCGCCCCGCCGGATGTCCCGGAGCGGGCACACGGACTGTGGCTGTCCGGTTTCCTGGCCCTGGTGCAAGGAGATCTGCCCGCTCATCGGTCCATGGTGGACAGGGCGGCCGCGGAAGCCGAGGCGAGCGGCGACGAACTCGCCGCCGCCTACGTCCTGCACGTCCGCGCCTATGCCGCGCTGATCGGCAACGACATGGCCGAGGCGGCGCGCCTGTTCGGCGCGGCCATCGACCTCTTCCGCACCCATGGCGACGAAGGCGCGGAGCTCTGGGCGAGCTACAACCACGGGCTGGCCGTCTGGCTGGACGGCGACATCGACCGCGGCCGGGCGGTGCTCACCGAATCCGTCGAGCGCTGCGAACGCCGGGGCGAGGTCTTCTGGCGGGGCTGGGCGCTGTGGTCGCGTGCCGCCGCCGAGTACCTCCAAGGCGATCTCGCGGTGGCGGGCCGCTGCTGCGAGCAGATCCTGCGGCTGCACGCCCGGGTCGACGACCGCGTCGTCGTCGGCTTCACCCTCACCGTCATGGCGGGCTGCGCGGCCCGCACCGGACGGCCCAACCGGGCCGCGATCCTGCAGGGCGCCGCGATGAACGTCTGGCGCACCGTCGGCGCGTGGCCGACGCGGTACGAAGCGTTCACCGAACCGCTGCGGGCCGACATCGACACCGTGACGACGGCACTCGGCTGGGAGGTCGCGGTCAAGGAGTTCACCGACGGCTCCGCGATGTCCACCGGTGACGCCATCGCGTACGCCCTCGGCGAGCGGTCTCCCGAGCCGAGGAAAGAGACCGCGCGGGTCCTCACCAAACGCGAGACCGAGATCGCGCACGTGATCGCCGAGGGGCTGACCAACCAGGAGATCGCCGACCGGCTCGGCATCGCCAGGCGCACCGTGGACACGCATATCGACCACATCCTCACCAAGCTCGGCTACTCCAACCGGGTGCAGGTCGCCACCTGGGTGACCCGCACCGCGGATCAGGCCTGACGGTCACGCCGCCCTGATCGGGGTGAGCGGCTTCGCCGGCTCGGGCGTGAGCAGCTCCGCGCGCAGGGCGATCCGCAGGTCGAGCCGCTCACGCGGATCGTCGAGGCGGTCACCGAACAAGACGCGGAGACGGCGCAGGCGGTTGCGGACCGTCTGCGGGTGCACGCCGAGGTTGTTCGCGATCTCCGGCGCACCGCCACGGGCGGCGAGCATCGCTTCGAGGGTCTCGGCGAGCTTGGTGCGCTCGTTCGGCGGCAGCTGCGCGATCGGCGCCAGGCTGCGCGTGACGAGCGCGGTCGTGAGTACCTCGTCGGCGAACAGCCAATGCGTGGTGAGGTGATCCGACCAGCGCACCAGCGGACCGTCCTCGATCACCTCACGCCGGACCAGTTCGAGCGTCCGGCGGGCCCACCGCAGGGACACCGCCGCTTCGGCGGGCGCCACCGCGGGCCCGACAGCCGCCCGCGTCCCCGCCAGTACCCCGCCGACCTCGACGTCGTCGGGCACGAGGAGGTGCGGATATTCGCCGGTGAGGTCGGCCAGCACCTCCGGGCCGAACGAGGCGCGGATCGCGCCGGGCTCCGCGGCGATGGCGACCACGCGCGCGGGCGGCACCCAGCCGGCCTCGGCCGCGAGCCCCGCCCACCTCGCGGGCGGGCGGCCGCTCAAGATCTCCTTGAGCAGGTCACGTCGCACCTCGGCGACCGAGGGTGTGTGCGCGGCGCGGTAGGCGGCGGTGGAAAGCCGGGTCAGGACGTCTGAGCAGCGGAGCAGCGCCTCCACGCCGGTGTCCATCAAACCCGGTCCGGCCCCTGTCCGGCGGGACAACGAGGCCAGCACGGGCAGCGCGCTCCGGCCCGCCGCGTGGTAGGCCCTGGAGAGCCTGTCGAGCCCCTTACCGGCGGCGTACTCGGCGACACCCACTTCCCGGAAGGCGTCCGCCCCGGCGGCGATACCCAGCGCGGACGCCATGCCGTCGTGCTCCAGGACCGAGGCGACGAACTCCGTGGCACGCGCGCCGAACAGGGGCGCGTGCTCGGGCAGGGAATGCCGGACGCCGTCGACGACGGCACGGGCGAGCACGAGGGCGGCGGAGCGGGCTGGAGCAAGGGACGCGGTCATCGTCGACCTCCGGAGCAGCGGGAATCGTCGGGGCGCCGAGTCTGCTACTCCGGGGTAACGGGCACATCGGGTGAATTACGTAGTCGGGCCTTTCCGCGGTGTGGATCACCCGATCGTGGCGGTTCGGGTCCCTACTCGCACACGGCTCCATGAGCGGCGCTTTGGACGACCTTCGCGTACTTGCCGAGCACCCCGCGCGTGTACGCCGGAGCCTTGGGGGTCCAGCCCTCCCGGCGCGCCTCGATGTCGTCGATCTCGACGTCGAGCGTCCGGTTCGCGACGTCCAGTGTGATCGGGTCCCCGTCCCGCACGAACGCGATCGGCCCGGCGTCGACCGCTTCCGGCGCGATGTGGCCGACGCAGAGGCCGGTCGTGCCGCCGCTGAACCGGCCGTCGGTGATGAGCAGGACGTCCTTCCCGAGTCCGGCGCCCTTGATCGCGCCGGTGATGGCGAGCATCTCCCGCATCCCCGGCCCGCCCTTGGGGCCTTCGTAGCGGATGACGACGACGTCCCCGGCGACGATCCGGCCCTCGGCGAGCGCGTCGAGCGCCGCTCGTTCACCGTCGAAGACCCGCGCGGTCCCGGTGAACGTCGATTCGTCGAAGCCCGCCGACTTCACGACCGCGCCTTCCGGCGCGAGCGATCCCTTGAGGATGGTCAGCCCGCCGGTCTTGTGGATCGGGCGGTCGAGCGGGCGGATGATCTCGCCGTCGAGACCGGCGGGCGCGATGCCTTCGAGGTTCTCGGCCATCGTCTTGCCGGTCACGGTCAGCACGTCGCCGTGCATGAGCCCGGCGTCGAGCAGCGCCTTCATCACCACGGGGATGCCGCCGACCTTGTCGACGTCGTTCATCACGTACTTCCCGAACGGCTTGAGATCGCCCAGGTGCGGGACCTTGTCGCCGATCCGGTTGAAGTCGTCGATGCGCAGGTCGACCTCCGCCTCACGCGCGATCGCGAGCAGGTGGAGCACGGCGTTGGTCGAACCGCCCAGCGCCATCACGACGGCGATGGCGTTCTCGAACGCCTCCATGGTCATGATCTGCCGCGCGGTGATGCCCTGGCGGAGCATGCCGACGACGGCCTCCCCCGACCGGTGGGCGAACCCGTCACGGCGCCGGTCGACGGCGGGCGGGGCGGCCGAACCGGGCAGCGACATGCCGAGTGCCTCGGCCACCGACGCCATCGTGTTGGCGGTGTACATCCCGCCGCAGGCACCCTCGCCGGGACAGATCGCGCGCTCGATCCGGTCCACCTCGGCGCGGGTGATCTTGCCTGCCAGGCAGGCGCCGACGGCTTCGAAGGCGTCGATGATCGTGACGTCCTGGCCGTCGACCTGGCCGGGCATGATCGAACCGGCGTAAAGGAAAACGGAGGCGAGGTCGAGCCGGGCCGCGGCCATCAGCATGCCCGGCAGCGATTTGTCACAGCCCGCGAGGAGCACGGAGCCGTCCAGCCGCTCGGCCATCATCACCGTCTCGACGGAGTCCGCGATGACCTCCCGCGACACCAGCGAGAAGTGCATACCCTCGTGCCCCATGGAAATTCCGTCGGACACCGAGATCGTGCCGAACTCGAGCGGGTAGCCACCGCCCGCGTGCACGCCGTTCTTGACCGCCTTGGCCAGCCTGTCCAGGGAGAGGTTGCACGGGGTGATCTCGTTCCACGACGACGCCACGCCGATCTGCGGTTTGGCGAAATCGTCGTCGCCCATGCCGACCGCGCGGAGCATGCCGCGGGCGGCGGCGCGCTCGAGGCCGTCGGTCACGTCGCGGGAACGAGGCTTCAAGTCCGGCTGGTCCTGCGGCATCGGGATACCTTTCCTTCGTGGTGGGACAACGGGCACGCTGCCAACCGGAGCCGCCCGGCGCAACTCACCGCTCCGTAGCCGGTCCGCGGCGCAGCGCGACCCGCGTGATCGCGTGGTGCTCCACGCCGAGCACTTCGACCGTCCAGCCGGAGACCACCACCCGGTCACCGGGTTTCTCCGGGATCCGGCCGAGGATCACGAGAATCAGCCCCGCGATCGTCGCGTACTCCCCCGGCGGCGCGTCCGGCAGTTCGACACCGATGTCGACGAGGTCGTGCACCGGGAAGGTACCGGGCAGCACCAGCGAACCGTCCTGGCCGTCCCGTACGGCCAGCACGTCCCGGTCGGTCTCGTCGTAGATCTCGCCGACGATCTCCTCCAGCAGGTCCTCCAGCGTGACCATGCCCGCGACCGCGCCGTGTTCGTCGACGACCAGCGCCATCTGCTCCCGCTCGGCCTTGAAACCGCGCAGCGCGTCGGAGACCCGCAGCGAATCGGGGAACACCACCGCCGGCCTGACCACCTCGGCGAGTTCTTCGCGGTCGTCGAGCAGATCGCGCAGGTGCACCACGCCGACGACGTCGTCCAGATGCCCGCCGCGGGCGACCGGCGCCCGGGAATAACCGGCCTCGGCCAGCTGCCGCCGCGCCGACCCGAGGTCCTGCTCCACCGCGAGCGTCAGAACCGCACGCCGGGGGACGAGCACTTCGCGCAGCCTTCGCTCGTGGATCTCCAAAGCCCCGTTCATGATCATGCGCTGCTCGGCGTTCAGCCCGCGTTGGGCCGACACCAGTTCCCGGAGCTCCTCGGGCGACATCTGGTCCGGATCGGCTTCCGTACGTCCGCCCAGCATCCGCACGACGAAGTTCGTCGACACGCTCAGCGCCCACACCGCGGGCCGGGAGATCGCCGACAACAGGGTGAGCGGACGCGCCACCAGCAACGCCCACCGCAGCGCGTTCTGCATGGCCAGCCGTTTGGGCGCCAGTTCCCCGAGTACCAGGGTCAGGAAGGTGAGCACCATCGTCACCAGCGCGACGGCCACCGCCGGCGCGGCATTGCCGAGGAAACCCAAGAGCGGCACCAAGGGCTCGGAGAGGGATACCGCCGCCGTCGCCGAGGCGAGGAACCCGGCGAGCGTGATCCCGATCTGGATCGTCGCGAGGAAGCGGTTCGGGTCGCGCGCCAGCCGCACCAGTGTCCGGGCGGCGGCACGGCCGTCCCGTTCCAAGGTCCGCAACTGCCCCTCGCGCAACGAGATCAGCGCCATCTCGCTGCCCGCGAACACCGCGTTGAGCACCACCAGCACCGCGACCAGCGCGATGTCGAACCCGTAGCCGCCCACAAGCACTCCCCGGCCCGCCGGAAGTGCAGAACATTACCGAGGGACGAGCGCACCCGCAGATATCCGGACGGGTCGATACTGACACGTCGTTCCGCTACCGTCGAAGGACCCGCACGGACGGAGTCCTGATGTTCGCACTCAAGACCGCTCCCGCCCGGACCTTCCTGCGCCGGGCGGAGGAGATCGCCAAACCGGTCACCCGCTGGAGCCTCGGCCACGCGATCCCCCGGGTGGCCTTGCGTGCCGCGGCTCGCCGGGGCGATCTCCAGGGCAGGCTGTCGGTCGAAGCGAGCGGCGGGGCCGACCTGACCGGCCTGTTCGACGAGATCCGCTCGCACGGCGCCATCGCCACCACCCGGGTCGGGCATGTGACCACGCGGCACGCGGCGTGCAAGGAGATCCTGACCGGCGACGCGTTCAAGACCGTCCGGTTCGTTCCGGACAACCCGCTGCTCAACCGGCTCGTCACCTGGTCGGCGTCCGGGCTGATCCATCCGATCGAACCGCCGTCGCTGCTCGCCAGCGAGCCGCCGGACCACACGCGCTACCGGAAACTCGTCACGCGCGTCTTCACCGCCCGCGCGGTCGAGCAACTGCGGGAGCGCACGCAGGCGATCACCGACGAACTGCTCGACGGCCTCGACCCGAAGGACCCTGTCGACCTCATCGAGTCCTATTGCGGGCTTTTGCCGGTCACCGTCATCAGCCAGATTCTCGGTGTCCCGCTGGAAGAACGGGACAAGGTCCTCGCGCTCGGCGGGGCCGCGGCCCCCAGCCTCGATCTCGGACTGCCGTGGCGGACCTTCCGGACCGTGGAGTCGACGCTCGCCGAGTTCGACTCCTGGCTCACGGAACATCTGGAGAAACTGCGGGCTCATCCCGGCGACAACCTGCTCAGCAAACTGATCGCCGCCCGCGAAGACGGCGTCGGCCTGACCGAGCGGGAACTCAAGGCCACCGCGGGGCTGGTGCTGGCGGCCGGCTTCGAAACGACCGTCAACCTCCTCGGCAACGGCATCGCCTTGCTCACCCGGCATCCGGACCAGCTCCGGAAACTGCGGAATGATCCGGAGTTGTGGAGCAACGCCGTCGACGAGGTCCTCCGCCACGACCCGCCCGTCCTGCTCACCGGACGGCTGTGCGCGCGCGACACCGAGATCGGCGGGGCGCGCGTCGAGCGAGGGGCGATCGTCACCACGGTCCTGGCCGGCGCGAATCGGGACCCGGAGATCTTCGACGACCCGTCCGCTTTCGACGTCGCACGGGCGAACGCGCGGGACCACGTGTCCTTCGGTGCCGGTCGGCACTACTGCCTCGGCGCGTCGCTGGCGAGGATGGAAGGGGAGATCGGTTTGCGGTCGATCTTCGAGCGGTTCCCGGATTTACGGCTGCTGGACGGCGCGCGGCGGCGGCAGACCCGGATCCTGCGCGGTTTCGAAACGTTGCCCGCCGCCCTCTCCTGAGCGGTGAGGACCGGCATTTTTACCGGACCAGGCCCAAGGATCGGCCACTACTGTCGCGCCGGTGACGACCACTCCGGACCGTCGAGGCGAGGAGGCCCCGGAGTTGCCCGCCCTCACCGGCTTCGGGTGCCTGCTGGGCTTCTTCATGACCGTGATGGCCCTCATCGGGCCTGCCCTGCTCTGGCTCAGCACCCGGTTCGACCCCGCCGACGACGACCGGCTGGTCGTCATCGCCATGGGCGCCGTGTTCACGATCGGCGGGCTGGCCACCGTCGCCTCACACCTCCGGCGGAACGCCAGGGCCCGCGAGGTCCACCGCGCGCTCGACCGGTCCGGAGTCCGCGCGACCGCCGAAGTCGTTGCCAGGAAACGGATCTGGTTCGGCGAGGTGAGCACTCCGGCCGAAGACGTCGACTTCGTGGTCACCGGCCCCGGAGTGACGCCGTTCAGCGCGCGGCTGCTCACCGAGGACCTCGGCCGCTACGAAACGGGCACGGTGGTACCCGTCGACGTGGACCCGGGGACCCTCCTCTTCCGCCTCGCCGACTGACCTTCCCGCGATCATTGCCCGGCAGCATCGTATCGCTTATCGTATATGAAATTCACCCCCCGATGCTGCGAGGTGACGTCTTGACCACCGCCACCGCCGACCCGACCACCACCACGGTCGCGCGAGATTTCACCGATTTCCGCACGGTGGTGTCGCAGTCCTTCGTGCCGTTGCACGTGACGAGCGAGCACCGCGACCACTTCCGCGGCCGCATCCGCTCTTGTGGCGCCGACGAGGTACAGCTGACCGAGGTGACCGCGTCGGCCCACGTCGTCGAGCGGACGCCCGAGCTCATCGCGAGGGCGGACAGGCACTACTACAAGCTCAGCCTGATCCTGTCCGGGACAGGACTGCTGGTGCAGGACAACCGCGAGGCGATGCTGCGCCCCGGTGACGTGGCGTTGTACGACACGAACCGGCCGTACACGCTGGCGTTCGAGGAGGATTTCCGCACGCTCGTGGTGATGTTCCCGCAGCGGCTCATCGATCTCCCCCGCGACCTGGTCGGCCAGCTGACCGCCGTCCCGATGTCGGGCAAACGCGGAATGGGCAACGTGGTGGTGCCGTTCCTCGCGCAGCTCGGCAGCAACCTCGACCAGCTCGGCGGACCGGCGGGTGTGCGGCTCGCGCATACCGCGGTCGATCTGCTCGCCACGCTGTTCGCCAGCGAACTCGACCTCGCCCGCACGACGGCCGGACCGCATCACGAACTGATGCGCCGCGTCCTCGCCTACATCGACGCGAACCTCTCCTCCACCGAGCTCGGCCCGGCGCAGATCGCCGCGGAGCACTACATCTCCACCCGGCATCTGCACGGCCTCTTCCACGAACAGGGCACGACCGTCTCGAGCTGGATCCGCACCCGGCGCCTCGAACACTGCCGCCGTGAACTGCTCGACCCGGTGCACGCCTCGCGGCCCGTCGCCGCCATCGCGGCGAAGTGGGGTTTCGTCGACGCACCGCATTTCAGCCGGGTCTTCAAGACGGAATTCGGCCGCTCGCCGAGCGAACTGCGCCGTGGCTTGACCGTGAGCGAGCGGTTGTTGCCGCCCAGCGCGTGACAGCTGGCCCTCCCGCGGGCCTCGCCCCGACGATGACCGCATGTCCGAAGCACCCGAGGAACAGTGGCGCACCTATGACGAGTTCGCCGCCGGAATAGCCACCTACCGCCTGCCGAACGCGGATCTGTCCGGACGCGAGCTCACCGTCACCCTCGACGACGGGGCGAAACTCGCGCTGCGGTTCGAGAACGCGGAAACCGTCACCTGCAACGGCATCGAGGATCCGTACGACGCGGTCGCCGTCCGGGAAGACGTCTTCTTCGTCAATCTCCCCCATACCAGCGTGGAAGGTGAAGCGCTCACCGTCGTCTTCTCCACGACGACGCATCGCGCGCTGGCCGTGCGCTCGGTGATCGGCGCCGAGGACGTCGAAGGCGTTCCCCGGGTCTCGCAGACATTCTGGTCCGGCACCACCGACGCGGGCACGCCGGCCGGCGAGGTGCCCGGGCCGTCGCGCGACCTGATCGGCAAGCGCAACGTCTACCGTTACAGCCCGGAACACCTCTACGAGCACGTGTACGTGTCCTCCCAGCGCTATGCCTGGCAATGCCTCGAAGGCGTGCAGCGCGGCCACGGGGACATGGACCTCTCGACGGTGTGGAAGTTCCAGGACGGGCTCTACCTGTTCTGCTTCCGCGAATTCCGCATCGCCGTGGCCAGTGTGTGGCTGCACGACCTCGGCTACGCGCTGAAGACCACCGGCGTCTTCCTCGGCCTGACCGGGGACGGCCGGTCGGAGCATTCCCGCGCGGGCGGGCACATCTACCCACTCGGCACTGTCACCTATCCCGACGCGCAACCAGTCTGAAGGAGCTTCGAGTGTCCAATCTAGACACCATCGCCGCGCACTACGCCGCGAGCGACCGGGGCGACCTGGCGGGCATGCTGGCCCCGCTCGGTCCCGGCACCACCTGGACGGAGGCGGCCGGTTTTCCCTACGCCGGAACCTACACCGGCCCGGAAGAGGTCCGGGACAACGTCTTCGGCGCGATCGCCAAGGACTGGGACGGCTACACCTTCACCCTCGGCGACCTGCTCGACGCCGGTGACACGGTGATCGGTCTCGGGACCTACCAGGGCAAGCACCGCGAAACCGGTCGCTCGTTCACCGCCCGTGTCGCGCACGTGTGGAGGTTCGAGGGCGGCGAGCTCGTCTCGTTCGAGCAGATCGTCGACTCCGTGCCCGTCGTGAAAGCCATGAACGATGCGGAGAACCGGTGAAACCCGCACGGGGCCTGACAGCCCTCGCCGCCGCCATCCTGCTCGGCGCGGCGGGCTGCGCCGGAGCGGAAAGCGGTGCGAGCGGCCCGATCGTGGTCGGCTCGGTCAACGCGCTGAGCGGCGCGGCCACCTTCCCCGAGGCCTCCCAGGCGGCCAAGGCGGTCTTCGACGCCGCCAACGCGAGCGGCGGCGTCAACGGCAGACAGATCCAGTACAAGGCCCTCGACGACAAAGGCGACCCAGCGGCAGCGGCGGCAGCGGCGCGCGAGGTCGTCGGCCGCGACGAGGCCGTGGCGCTGGTCGGCTCGTCCAGCCTCATCGAGTGCGAGATCAACAACAAGTACTACGAGCAGCAGAAGATCCTGTCCATGCAGGGCATCGGGGTGGACCCGGCGTGCTTCTCCAGCCCCAACATCGCCCCGGTCAACGTCGGCCCGTACCACGACATGACGCTGACGCTGCTCTACGGCTCGGAAACGCTGAAGCTGAACGACATCTGCGCCTTGCTGGAGATCGCGGGCAACACGCTGCCCTCGTATCAGGCGGCCATCGACGAATGGTCGGCCATCACCGGCAAGAAGCTCAAGTACCTCGACGCGACCGTGCCCTACGGCGGTTCCGACTACACCTCCTACATCGTCAAGGCCCGCAACGCCGGGTGCAAGGCGATCACGGTGAACCCGGTCGAACCGGATTCGATCGGGCAGCTCAAGGCGGCCGCCGCGCAGGGCTGGAACGACGTCACGTGGCTGTTGCTGACCAGTGTCTACAGCGAGAACTACGCCAAGGCCATCACCAACGCCGGCGCCGGGGTCTACGTGCCTGCCGAGTTCTACCCGTTCACCGACGCGACCAGCCCGCAGAACAAGGACTGGCGCGAGCTGATGACGAAGAACGGCATCCCGCTGACGTCGTTCAGCCAGGGCGGCTACCTGGCGGCGAAGTACTTCCTCGACGTCGTGCGCGGGATCACCGGTGACATCACCCGCGAGTCGGTGACCAAGGCACTGCGCGAAATGAAGCCGGTCAGCGACCCCATGGTCGGCACGCCGTACGTCTTCGGCCCCGGCAAGACCCACCACGACAACACCTCGGGCTGGCCGATCAAGCTCGCCTCGGGCACCAACAAATGGGAGCTCGTCGCGAACGACTGGCTGCGGATTCCCAAGAAGTAACGGGAGGCTCGGTGCGTGCCGGGTCGCGTGGGTCGTGGGTGGGGGGTTGGGGTTTTTAAACCAAAAGCCCCCAACCACAAACCCGCCCCCCCCCCCCCCGCGGGGAAACCCCGCCGGCCCAAAAACCCCCCCCCCCCCGCGGCCCCCGGTAAAAAACGGTGG
>NZ_JBVIRO010000003.1:0-3734 GCF_055575975.1 Amycolatopsis sp. NPDC033938 | reverse complement strand
AAACTATCAATGGCCCCCCCCGCTGGCGGCTGGTCGGGAGGCGTGTTTTGGCTTTTCCCGATAACAACCCAACCCCCAAACCCCCCACCACCGCAACCCACCACGCACCCTGCCCTCCCCCTCACACAGGAGGATTCGATGCTGCAGGGAGCGCTGGCAGGCTTGGCCGCCGGCGGACTGTACGCGGTACTGGCGGTGTGCCTGACGCTGATGTCGCGCTTGGTGCGGGTGGTCAACTTCGCCCAGTCGGCCACCGGGATGTTCGGGTGCTACGTCGCGGTGTTCCTGTCCGTCGGCTGGGGGTTGCCGACCTGGCTCGCCACGGTGGCGGGGATCCTGCTCGGCGGTCTGCTCAGCGCGCTGCTCGGCTGGATCGTGTCCACCTGGCTCGCCGAAGCCGACACCGGCACCCGCTCGGCGGTCACCGTGGCGGTGCTGCTCCTGCTGATCTCGGTGTCGTTCATCCTGTTCGGCAACAAACCGCAGCCGTTCCATCCGATCCTCGACGGTCCGGCGGTCACGGTCGGCGGCGTGGTGATCAGCCAGGTCACCGTGGTCACCGTCGCGCTGGCGGTGCTGGTGGCGGTGGCCAGCCGGATCGTGCTGGCCCGGACGTCGGCGGGGGTCCAGCTCCGGGCGCTTTCGGAACGGCCGACGACGGCCGAGCTGCTGGGCATCCCGGCGAAACGGCTCAGCATCGCGGTCTGGGCGGTCACCGGGGTGGTCAGCACGCTGGTCATCTCGATCGTCGCGCCCTCGCAGTCGAACGACGCGACGTCGCTGGCGATGCTGGTGGTCCCGGCCGCCGCGGCGGCCCTGCTCGGCGGGTTCCGCCGCCTCGACCTCGCGGTCGCGGGCGGACTGGGCCTCGGTCTGCTCCAGGGCGCGGCCGCGCAGGTCGACGGCCTTTCGGTGGTGCGGTACTTCCTGCCGTTCGTGGTGATCGTCGCGTTGCTGCTGTGGTCGCAGCGCAAGGAGGTGTGGGATGCGGCTCGCTGAACGCGGGATTCCGTTCGTGGTCGCGCTGGCGGCGATCGCGGCAGGCTACGGCCTGAGCGTCGGACTCGACGGGTACTTCGTCTACCTCGGCATGAGTGCCGTGGTCGCCGGGATCTCGTTGCTCGGGCTGGGCGTGGTCACCGGCAGCGCGGGGATGATCTCCCTGTGCCAGCTGACTTTCGGCGCCGTAGGTGCCTGGACGGTGTCCGCGCTGAACGAGGCACAGGCGCCCGGTGGGTTCCTCACCTGGTTGCTGCTCGGCGGTCTCGCCGCCGGGGTGGTCGGGGTGCTCGTCGGCCTCCCGGCGTTGCGGCTGCGCGGGATCAACCTCGCCGTCGTCACGCTGGGGCTCGCCGCCGCGGCCGACCTCGCGCTGGTGCAGCTGCAGTTCCCCGGTGTCTCCGGCGGGATCTCGGTCGAGCGGCCGGACGCCTTCTCCGACGACCGGTCCTACTTCCTGCTCGCCGTGGTGGTGCTGGTGCTGTGCTGCCTGGCCGTGTACTTCCTGCGCCGCGGCCGCTGGGGCAGCGCGTGGCAGGCGGTGGCGTTCTCCGAACGGGGGACGGCGGCCGCCGGCACCAGTGTCCGGTCGTCGAAGCTGACCGCGTTCGCGGTGAGCGCCACCCTGGGCGGGATCAGCGGCGGCCTGCTCACCGGGCAGGTCGGGCTCGCCTTCCCGGCCAGTTTCACCGCGATCCAGTCGCTGGCGCTGTACGTGCTGGCGATCATGTCCGGGGCGCATCTGATCGACATGGCCGTGTTCGGCGCGGTGTTGTGGGTCGGTGTGCCGGAGTTGCTGAAACGCTGGGGAGTCCCACAGGACTGGGGTTTCGTGGTCTTCGGGGTGCTCGGCGTCCAGGCACTGGCCAGTGGCGGGAACCTGGGCACGACCGTGCGGCAGGTCTGGTACCGGCGGTCCACAAAGGAACCGGCGAAACTCGACCTCGCTTCCGGAACCGCGGACATCGAGTCCACGCCGCCCGGTCCGCCCGTGCTCGTCGTGCGCGGGCTGAGCGTGAACTTCGGACATGTGGCCGCACTGTCCTCAGTGGACATCGCGGTGCCGGAACACGGCGTGCTCGGGGTGATCGGTCCCAACGGGGCGGGCAAGTCGACGCTGGTCGACGCGATCAGCGGTTTCCTGCCGAACGCGGAGGGCGTGGTCGAACTCGGCGGCAGGCCGTTGACCGGGTCACCGTCGAACCGGGCCCGCGCCGGGCTGCGCCGGACGTTCCAGCAGGACCGTGTGCCGCCGGGCCTGACGGTCGGCGCGTACCTGAAGTTCCTCGCCAGGCGTCGCCTCACCGCCGACGAGATCGGGGACGCCTTGCACTTCTTCGGCTGCCCCACCGCCCGCACCCCGCTGTCACGAGTGGACGTCGGCGCGCGCAGGCTGGTCGAGGTCGTCGGGCATCTGCTGGCGAAACCGCGCGTCCTGCTGCTGGACGAGCCCGCCGCCGGGCTCCCGCACGAGGAGCACGTCGCGTTCGGGGAACGGCTGCGGCAGGTTCCCGCGCGCTTCGGGGTGTCCGTGCTGCTCATCGAGCACGACCTCGACCTGGTTCGGTCGGTCTGCGACACGATCACCGTCCTCGACTTCGGCCGCGTCCTGGCCTCCGGCCCCCAGGCCGAGGTGCTCGCCGATCCGGCCGTGCTCAAGGCGTACATGGGTGAAACGGAGCTGCTGTGAACGCTTTGCGGATAGCGGGACTGACGGTCACCCGCGGTGCCGGGCCGGTGATCTCCGGCGTCGATCTGACGCTGGAGCCGGGCCGGATCACCGCGCTCGTCGGGCCCAACGGCGCCGGGAAGACCAGTCTGCTGGAGGCGGTCTCCGGCGTCGTCCCCGCCTCGGCCGGGACCGTCCACATCGGACAGGATGACATCACGAAGCAGTCGCGCGTTGCCCGCGCGCGGCGCGGTCTGGCGCATATCGAGCAGGGACGCGCGGTGTTCGGCGGACTGACCGTGCTGGAGAACCTGACGCTGACCGCCCGCACCCGCGCACGGGCCGACGAGCTGTTCGGCTTGTTCCCCGAACTGGAGAAACGCCGTGATTCCCCGGCGGCGCTGCTCAGCGGCGGGGAACAGCAGATGGTGGTGCTGGCCCGCGCGTTCGCCGCGCGGCCGTCGTTTCTGCTGATCGACGAGATGTCACTCGGGCTCGCGCCGGTGGTGTTCACCCGGCTGCTGCCGATGGTGACCCGGTTCGCCGAGGAAGGCGCGGCGATCCTGCTCGTCGAGCAGTTCACCCACCTGGCGCTCGGCGTGGCGAGTGACGCTCTGGTGGTGTCCTCGGGGCGGGTCACCTACGCGGGTTCAGCCCAAGGCCTGCTGGACTCCCCCGGCACCCTGCACTCCGCCTACCTCGGGGAATCCTGAAGGTCGTGAGTGGCGTTTCGGGTTAGTCCTTGTGGCCCCTTCGGTGACGTCTTGCAGACGTGAAAAGGGCGCGCTCGTCCCGCCGCCCCTTCTGCGTCTGGTACATGATCATCGAGAGGGGCTCGATCATGGGACGCGGGTCAGTACCTGCGATTTTACGTCGCACAGGGCACGAAGCGGAGGCAGCTGCCCGGGTATTTTCCGGTCAGAGCGAACCCTCTCTTAGGTACCTACCCGTGTCCTGCTGACTTGCTGGCATGAGGTACATGATGGCCCCCTTCCTTGCGCTAGGCGCGGGGAAGGGGGCCATCATGTACTGGGGAAGGTGTGAAGGTCGAGTTTCCTCGGCTGAG
>NZ_JBVIRO010000002.1:549980-720827 GCF_055575975.1 Amycolatopsis sp. NPDC033938 | reverse complement strand
GCGTCTCGGGGGTCGGGGGCCTCGTGTCCGCGGGGGGCGGGGGCGGTGGTGCGGTTGCGGGGTTGGGGGTTTCCCCCTGCTTCCGCGCCTCCCGACCACCTCGCCGGGCAAAGATGATTGGATGAGCCGGTGAACTTCGTGATCGGCGTCTTCGATCTCTTCGCCTACACCATCCCCGGCGCGCTGTACGTCGCGTTCTTCGGCTACCTCGGCACGAAGCTGCACATCCTGACAGCGGCGAGCATCGGTGGCGTGCCCACGGTGGTGCTGGTCGTCGTGATCGTGGTGCTGAGCTTCCTGCTGGGCTATCTGGCCTATCCGCTCGGCGACGCGATGGAGCGGATCGTGCCACGCCGTCGGCAGCGGGTCCCCGCCGAGGAATTCCTCCGCCGGATGCCGTCGGCAAAGGACCGCCCGTACGTCAAGGAGAGCCCGCATCTCCTGCTGGGCGCGCTGCAACTGCACGACAAGGACGTCGCGGTCGACGTCACCCGGCTACGCGCGTCCGGCCTCATGGTGCGCAACTGCGCTCCGCCGCTGCTGTTCGGGGCGATCGCGGCGGTCGTCGAGATCTTCACCGGCAAGCACCCGTTCATCGCCGCCGGGATCGCGGTCCTGCTCATGTTCGCGTCGATCACCCTGATCTCGCAGGGCCGCAAACTCGGGCTCTGGGCCGGGATGAAGACGCTCGAACTGTGCTTCTGGCTCCCGGAAATCGACGAGAAACTGGCGGCTGACCGCAGCAAGTGCTCGTGAGTGGTAAATGTCGTTCTAGCCAAGGATGTTTACGTACCTATGGCGGGCGAGGGCGGTAGCGGCCAGGCCGTGAAGGACTCCTTGAGGGACTCGGAGTCCCTCAAAGCTCCCTTCACTCGTCGCGGACGGCCGTCACGAGCCTCAGCAGCACCACCTGTCACACCGGCTGCGCGTGAAGGCCCCCTTCCCTCGGCTCAGCCGAGGGAAGGGGGCCTTCACGCGTTCCGCCGCTGCTGCGGCTCCTCAGAACGACGAAGCCAGCAAGACCCCCGCGACGGAGACCTCGACGCAGCCCCCGAGCACGTCCCCGGTGACCCCGCCCAGCCGCTGAACGCACCGCGCCAGCAACGCCGACGCGGCCAGATAGCCGACCACCACCGCGACCGCGCCTTGCCACCAGGAAATCGGCCACCAGGAAACCGTCAACGCCGCCGAACCCGCGAGCACGACGAACACCGCCGCGGCCGCCCACACCGGCACCGAGCCGGCGACGGTCGCGCCCAAGCCCTCGGGCCGCGCGGAGGGGACACCCCGCGCGCAGCACAGGGAAAGCACGCCGCGTCCGGCGACGACCGCGATCGCGGCCGCCGCGATCCCGTGCCCGGCCGTGATCGCCCCGGACAGCGCGCCGACCTGCACGAGCAGGACCAGCACGAGCGTCGCGATCCCGGTCGGCCCGGAGTCCCCTCGGCGCATGACCTCCAGTGCCCGCGCGCGGTCGTACGAGGCGCCGAGCCCGTCGGCCGTGTCGGCGAGGCCGTCCAGATGAAGCCCGCGGCTGCCCAGCGCCACCGCCCCCAACGCGAGTGCCGCCGACGCGAAGGCGGGCAGGCCGATCAGTTCACCCAAGTAGACGATGACAGCGGCGACGGCCGCGAGCGGTACGACGGCCAGCGGAGCGAGCACCATCGCGCCCCCGGCCACCCGCCGGTCGATCACCCCCGGCGCGGGCACCCGGACCGTGGTCAGGGTGCCGACGGCCATCTTCAGCGCGTCGCCGATCAAGCGAGGTCCGCCAGCAGGCCCATCTCCGCGAGGATCGCCCGCGCCGCCCTCAACGTCGGCACCGCCTGCACCGCGCCGCTGCCCTCACCGAGCCGCAGCCCGAGGTCGAGGATCGGCTCCAGTCCGAGCGCCTTCAACGCAAACGCTTGCGAGGGCTCGGTGGAACGGTGCCCCGCCAGCCACCACTGCTCCGCACCCGGCGCGATTTCCCTGGCCACGAGCGCGGCCGCGCCGGAGAAGACACCGTCGAGCAGCACCGGCACGCCGCGGACCGCCGCCTGCACGAGGAAGCCCGCCGTCGCGGCGAGACAGGCGCTGCCGAGCGCGGTCAACACCGCGAAGGGGTCCTTCATCGCCCCGGCCCGCGCCAACGCGGCTTCGACGACCGCGACCTTCCGCGCCCGCCCGTCCTCGTCGATGCCGGTACCCGTGCCGACGACTTCTCCCGCGGCCAGGCCGAGCACCGAAGCGACCACGGCCGCGCAGACCGTCGTGTTGCCGATCCCCATGTCGCCGGGGATGAGCAGATCCGCGCCGCCGTCGATTTCCTCGTCCGCGATCGCGAGGCCGTGTTCGAACGCCGTGCGCGCCTCGCCCTCGGCAAGCGCGTCCTCGACGTCGATCGAGCCGGAACCCCGCCGCACCTTGTGCGCGGTGACCTCGGCGGGTACGTCCGCGCCGTCCCAGTCCACCGCGATGTCCAGCGCCCGCACCTTCGCCCCGGCCAGTTCGGCCAGCACGCCGACGCCGCTCTTCCCGGCGAGGAACACCCGGACCATCGCCGCGGTGACCTCGCGCGGATACGCCGACATGCCGGACACCCCATGGTCCCCGGCGAACACGACCACCCGGACGTCGTCCAGTGGCCGAGGCGGGACGACGCCGTGCGCGGCGCTGAGCCACGCGGCGAGGTCTTCGAGCCGTCCGAGCGAACCCAGCGGTTTGACCAGGCCGTCCAGTCTGGTGCGCGCGGCGGCTTCGGCGGTGGCGTCGGGGGTGGCGATGGCGAAACGCATAGCGGCTCCCTAAGGCAGGTCGAGCGTCCGTCCGGCGACGACCAGTACGGTCCGGTCGGAAACGGCGGACACCCGGTTGTTCAGCGCGCCAAGCACATCACGGAACACCCGTCCCGACACCGTCGCGGGCACCACACCGCTGCCGACCTCGTTGCTGACCGCGATCACCGGCACGTCGGCCTGCGCCCACGCCGCCAGGAAGTCCTCGAGCCGCTCGTCGAGCCGCCGTTCCCAGCCCGCGCGCTGCTCCCAGGCGCCGACCTCGTCGAGAACGCGGCTGATCCAGGTGCCGAGGCAGTCGATGAGCAGCGGATGCGTCGCCGTGCGCAGCACCGTGGCCAGGTCGGTGGTCTCGATCGTCTTCCAGGTGCTCGGCCGCCGCGCGCGGTGCGCGGCCACACGAGCGGCCCATTCGGGATCCTCGGCGCTCGGCGGCAACCCGGGCGCGATGTAGGTCAGGTGCGGGTGGCGGGACGCGAGCCGCTCGGCGTGATGGGACTTCCCGGAGCGGACGCCGCCCAGTATCAGCACCTTGCCGTCGTCGCGCGAATAGCGGCGAAGTGCCCGCGCGAGAGTCTCCAGAACCCTCGCGAGGCGATGCGTCAGCTTGGTCATACCCCGCATTCTCGTGCACGCGCTACGGTTCGCCACGTGCCACTCCGACAAGCCGCCACCGCAGCCGGACTCGTTACCGGTTACGTCGCCGACGCCGTCTTCGGAGATCCACGACGATGGCATCCGGTCGCCGGCTTCGGCCGTGCCGCGCAAGCCCTTGAACAGCGGGTTTGGGCGGATTCGAAGGTCAGGGGCGCCGCGTACACCGCCGCCTGCGCGGGAACCGTCACCGGTTTGGGGGTCGCCGCGCGGTTTCTGACCCGGAAGCGGCCGCTCGCGCGGTTCGCGCTCACCGCGGCGTCCACCTGGGTGGTTCTGGGCGGGCACGGGCTCGCGGCCGAGGGCACCCGGATGGCCCGGCTCCTCGACGACGGCGATCTGCCAGGGGCGAGGCAGCGGCTGTCGCATCTGTGCGCCCGCGACGCCACCGGGCTCGACACCGAGCAGCTCGCGCGCGCGACCACCGAATCCATCGCCGAGAACACCTCGGACGCCGTCGTCGCGCCACTGCTGTGGGGAGCGGTCGCCGGAATCCCCGGGCTGCTGGGGTATCGCGCGCTCAACACCCTGGACGCGATGGTCGGCTACCGCTCGCCGAAGTACGCGAACTTCGGCTGGGCGTCGGCGCGCGCGGACGATCTGGCCAACCTGGTCCCGTCCCGCGTCGGCGCCGCGCTGACCGTGGCGGCGGCACCACTGGCCGGCGGCTTCGCCAAACCCGCGTTCCGGACCTGGCGCCGCGACGGGAAGCACCACCCGAGTCCCAACGCCGGACAGGTTGAGGCCGCGTTCGCCGGCGCGCTCGGGGTCCGGCTCGGCGGGACGAACAGCTACGGCGGCCGCACCGAGCGGCGCGGTCTCCTCGGCGACGGCCGCGAGCCGGAACCGGTGGACGTGCGTCGCGCGGTCCGGCTGTCGAGAGCGGTCGGGCTCGCCGCGCTGGCCGTCGCGGTGGCGGTCACGCGATGAGCGGCCTGCTCGTCGCGGGTACGACGTCGGACGCGGGCAAGAGCCTGGTCACCGCCGCGCTCTGCCGCTGGCTCGCCCGTCGCGGGGTGCGGGTCGCGCCGTTCAAGTCGCAGAACATGTCGAACAACTCGATGGTGTGCGCGGACGGCGCCGAGATCGGCCGCGCGCAATGGCTCCAGGCACGGGCGGCGCGTGTCGAACCCGAGGCCGCGATGAACCCGGTCCTGCTGAAACCCGGCAGCGACCGCCGCAGTCATGTCGTGGCGCTCGGGAAACCGTTCGGCACGCTGGAAGCGGGGGAGTACGCGACCGGCCGGGCGGGGCTCGCCGAGATCGCCTTCGACACGTTTCACTCCTTGAAACAGCGCTTCGACGTCGTGCTGTGCGAAGGCGCGGGCAGTCCCGCCGAGATCAACCTGCGCGAAGGCGATTACGTCAACATGGGGCTGGCACGGCGGTTCGGCCTGCCGGTGGTGGTCGTCGGCGACATCGACCGCGGCGGCGTCATGGCCGCGATGTTCGGCACCCTCGCGCTCCTCTCCGCCGAAGACCAGGCGCTGGTCTCGGGCTGGCTGGTCAACAAGTTCCGCGGTGACGTCGGCCTGCTCCGGCCGGGGCTGGAGACGCTGGAGAAACTCACCGGCCGCGAGGTCTTCGGCGTGCTGCCCTGGCTTGACCAGGTGTGGATCGACTCCGAGGACGCCTTGGCCGCGGCGGGCTGGGGCGCCACCGGTGGCTCCCTGCGGGTCGCGGTCGTGCGGTTCCCGCGTGCCTCCAACGCGACCGATGTGGACGCTCTGGCCGCGGAGCCCGGGGTCTCGGTCACGCTGACCGCGGATCCGGACACGGTCCTGTCCGCCGATGTGGTGATCCTGCCCGGTTCCCGTGCCACCGTGGACGATCTGGCGTGGCTGCGGGCCCGCGGGCTCGCAGCCGCGGTCGGAAAACGCGCCGACGCGGGCCGTCCGGTACTCGGGATCTGCGGTGGCTACCAGATGCTGGCCGCCGAGATCGAGGACGACGTCGAGTCCGGCGCGGGCACGGTTCCCGGTCTCGGGCTGCTGCCGACGAGGGTCTCGTTCAGGGCCGACAAGGTGCTGGCCCGTCCCTCGGGTGAATGGCGCGGCCAGCCGGTGGAGGCGTACGAGATCCACCACGGCGTGGTCTCGGCGACCGGACCCGCCGAGTCCTTTTTGGATGGACATCGGCGGGGCTCGGTGTGGGGCACGATGTGGCACGGTGCCTTCGAGAACGACGGTTTCCGCCGTGCCTGGCTGGGCGAAGTGGCGGATTGGTCGCCCGCCCCCGGAGCACCGGGCTTCGGCTCGCTGCGGGAGGCCATGCTGGACCGGCTCGCCGACGCCGTCGAGGAGCACGTCGACACCGCGGCACTTTTGCGCCTGATCGAGAACGGCGCGGTGGCGGGGTTGCCTTTCGTGCCGCCTGGGGTCTGACGGTTCTAATTGCGCGTGAAGGCCCCCTTCCCTCGGCTCAGCCGAGGGAAGGGGGCCTTCACGCGCAGTCACGCGAGCAAGAACCCTATGCGGTCTCGCGGGCCGGCGCCTTCTGCGCCAGTGCCTTCTCGACCAGCGCGCCGAAGACCAGGCCGAGCGCGGTCCACAGCACCACCTGTGTGCCGACCGAGGCCAGCCGGAAGGTCCACAGCGTGGCCCCGGGGAACCCGTCGGGGACCTCGTCGATCGACGGCAGCAGCGCCGCCGCCACCGCGATCAGCACGAGGTACCCGCCCGAGGCGATCAAGCCGCCACGCCAGGCGCCGATCTTGTCGGCCAGCTTCCGGCCGAACGCCGCGGCGAGGATGCCGATGAGCAGCGAAAGCGCCACGAAGCCGAAGTACAGCGAAGTCCGGCTCCCGATGGTGCCCGCCTGCCCGACGGCCGGTGGGTTCGCCGGGTACTTCAGGAACGGCACCAGGAACACGACCACGAAGGCGCCGCCGGTGAGCAGGGCGGCGGTCACCCTGGGCCGCAGCGTGCCGAGCCGTCCGTGGACGAAGGCGAACGCCAGCGAGAACAACCCGCCGACGGCGACGCCGTAGAGCCCGACACCGGTCAGCAGGCCCACCGTGCTCTGCACACCACGGGTCACGAGTTCTTCCTCCGCCGCCTCTGGCGCGGCGTGCTCGTGGGCGCCGGGAGCGCTGTGCGAGTGCGCGGAGGTGCCTTCGAGACCGATGGCGGTATCGACCGAAGGCTCACCGAAGAAATAGGCGAAAAGGGTCGCCAGGACACCAGCGACCAGGCCCGCGAGCATGCCGCGGACCAGCAAGGTCCTCATCATGGGGTGCGTGCCGCCTAGTGGCAGGGGAAGGCCAGCAGGTGCCGGCCGTCGTGGACGAACTCGTGGACGTACGAGTTCGCGAACACCGACACCGCGCCCTGCTCGGCGCTGACGAAGTACAGCGTGATCAGCGAAAGGAGGATGACGAGCACCGCCCAGGGCAGGATCTCGCGGACGGGGATCCGGATCGGGACGGGAATTGCGGTTACCGCGGGGGACGACATGGCGGTGGGACCTCCTCGGGCTAGCGCGGCCTCTTCAGGGGTGACACGACGGCGCCGGGTCTGGCTTCCCCGAACCTGCCGGTCCGAGGTCACAGTGGCGCGACCGCGCGGAATCTCACCGCGTTCCGGATACCGTCGTCTGGCCGGTCGAGCGTAGGTCTCCGCAAAGCGTCCGGTCAATGTGACAATCGCGGGTATGACACCTGCGGTGGCGGCACTCGATGTCGGCGGCACGTCCATCAAGGCGGCCTTGTACGACGCGGACCTGAAGGATCTGGCCAGTTTGCGCGAGCCGACGGCGCGCGGAGCGGACGGCGAGGCGCTCGCGGACCAGGTCGCGCGGATCGTGGAAACACTGGGCAAGCAGGCGGGCACCGGCACCCCCGACGCGGTCGGCGTGGTCATCCCGGGCATCGTCGACGAGGTCGAGCGGGTGGCGCGGTTCTCGGCGAACCTCGACTTCCGGAACGTGGCCTTCGGCGAGCTGCTCGACAGCAGGCTGGGGTTGCCGTTCGCGTTCGGGCACGACGTGCGCGCGGGCGGGCTCGCCGAGTTCCGCGTCGGCGCGGGCAAGGGTTGCGCGGACGCCGCCTTCATCCCGGTCGGCACCGGGATCGCGGCCGCGCTCCAGCTCGACGGGAAGCTGTACGCCGCGGGCGGGCTCGGCGGCGAGGTCGGGCATATCGACGTCGGCCACCGGCTGCCGTGCGGCTGCGGCGCGACGGGATGTCTGGAGGCGATCTCCTCGGCGTCGGCCATCGCCCGCCGCTACAGCGAGCACACCGGACGCCCGGCCGAAGGCGCCGAGCAGGTGGTCGACGCCGCCCGGCACGGCGACGAGGCCGCGATCTCGGTCGTCAACGACGCGCTCGACGGACTCGGCCACGGCATCAAGACCCTGGTCACGCTGCTCGCCCCCGAGGTCGTCGTGCTCGGCGGCGGCCTGTTCACCGCGGGTGACTACGTTCTCGAACCGGTCCGTGCCTGGCTGACGGCGAACCTGCAGTTCCAGCGGATGCCGGAACTGCGGATCGCGCAGCTCGGCGACGAGGCGGGCAGGCTCGGCGCGGCACTGCTGGCGTTGGACCGGCTCAAGCCTTGACGACTCGCACGCCTTCCTCCTCGAAGGCGTGCACCTGTTCGGGATCCGCGCGGCCGTCGGTGACGAGGACGTCGACGTCGGCGGTCGCGCAGATCTTCGCGAAGGCGTGACCGCCGAGTTTCCCGGCGTCGGCGAGTACGACGACCTGCCGCGCGCGGGCCGCCATCAGCCGGTTCGTGCTCGCGTCGCCCTCGTGATGCGCCTGCGCGCCGTGCACCGGGTCGAACGCGTCCACTCCGAGGAACACCAGATCCAGCGAGATCTGGTCGAGGAACAGCTGCGACAGCGGTCCGGACAGGTCGAACGACTGCTGCCGCGCGACCCCGCCGGTCACCACGATCTTGATGTTCGGCCGCACGGCGAGTTCGTGGGCGATGTTGAGCGCGTTCGTCACCACGGTGAGCGACGGGCCGCCGCTCGGCTCACCCATCTCCGGCCGGGTGGCGAGCGCGCGGCCCACCTCGGTGCTCGTGGTGCCGCCGTTGAGGCCGACCACCATGCCGGGGTCGACCATTCTCGCCGCGGCCGCCGAGATCCGTTGCTGCTCCGGCGCGTTGCGTGCGGCCTTGTGCCGCAACGGAAGGTCGTAGGCGACGTTGCTCGCGACGGCGCCGCCGCGGGTGCGGACCACGAGATTGCGGCCGGCCAGGTGATCGAGGTCCCGCCGGATCGTCGCGGGGGAGACACCGAGTTCGTCCGCCGAGACTTCGACGTCGACTTTTTCCCGCTCTCCCACCATGTCCAATAAGGCCGTCAGCCGTTCATGCCGATTCATCCCAGCTCCCTCCCCGAAGCGCGATGTCGCTTACCGCACCGGACAAAGTACTACGCGTCGCGGTACGGACGGAGAGAAGCGGCTGATTTGGGACGTCGAGGAGAAAAGGGAAGAACGGGCGCCGGCCACCCCCAGTGTGACCGGCGCCCGCCCCGTGGCCGGTACGCCCAGAACCGGCCCGCCTCGCAGGCTAGTGCCGTTGATCGCGGACTGATATCCGCTTTGCGTCCGTTCCGGTGACGTTTAGCGGATACCCCGCCGCCCGGTGACCGTGATCGGTCACAGTGCGTGAGAAATCAGCCCTTCCCGCCCAGGCCGCGCAGGAAGGCGAGTGACGGCATGAAGAAGTAGTCGCCACCCTTCAGCGTCACCGCCTGCGGGAACGGATCCGCGGTCACCGTCTCGGTGCCGGCCCATTCCTTGGCGTAGACCGATTCCGGGCGCGGACCCTGACCGATGACCGGATCGAGGCCGGGCGGCTTGACCCCGTCGGGCGGAATCGGGAACGACGGGTTGTTCGCCCACACCGCCTGGGTGAACTCGAACTGGTTGCCCAGTGCCGAATTGAACGCCATGAACAGCAGGCCGACCCCGCCGCTCGGCCGGGCCGACGGCGGCAGGTCGGCGTTCGGGTCGTCGGCCCGTTCGCCGTAGGGCACACCCCGCCGCGCCATCAGGTGCAGGCGCTCCAGCGACGGCTCCTCGGCGTCGCCGCTGCCCCGCGGGTTCGTCTTCCGGATGTGCGCCTGGAAGGGGCATTTCGCGCCGGCGGCGTCACTCCGGTAGTCGAAGTTGTTCGGTACCGGGCTTTCCACCCCGTCTTCCCGTTGCGCGGTCAGCGGGGTGCCGTCCTCGAACCGGCCGACGATCATCGCGCCCGCACGTTCCCGATCGTCGCCGACCAGCCCCAGTTGATCCGCCAATGCCTCCTCGGCCTGCTTGAATCGCCGCACATTCTGTTCCAGTTTGCGAAAAACGAAGTAGCTGCCGAAATGCACGGCGGGATCGGGCGCCGAGTGATCCGGGACGAGTACCTGGTTCAGTGGAGCGGCCGGATCCCAGGTGGTGATCCCGTCCGTCTCGGACTTTTCCTCGCGGAGGTCTTCCACCAGGAAGATCGGCTGACTCCGGCCGTCGACGTACCCGAAATGCTCGATTCCTTCGCCATGGGCGTTCACCCGGCCGAGTCCGGTTTCCTCCGCGACGACGGAAATGGTCGGCGGAATCAGCGCGAGAACCTCGTTCCGGCGCGCGGTCATCGGAGCGTCGGCACCGTCGCCGATGATGACGACGGCGTGGATGTCGTGGTGGTACCCACCGTCGAACGTGGAGAGCGGTGGGTCGTTCAGCTTCTCGCGGGTCTCCTGGTCACGCATGCCGAGGAGGAAGGATTTGTCTTGCGGCGCGTCGATTTTCAGGAACCGGTAGCCCGCCGCGGTGAGGCCGGTGCCGACGTAGGGCGACCCCTTAACGCCCTCGGTCTTGAAACGGTCGACCTCGGTCAGATGCGTTTTCGCGGACTTCATCAGCGGGACGAGTGACGCGAGGAACACTTTCGCGTCCGTCGGCTCCGAAAAACGTAGAAAAAGCGCGGAGAAATGGTCGCGAGCGTGAGCTTTGAGGATGTTCGGCTGAAGTTCGTCGAGCATCTTCGCGGCGTCGCCGGTCGCCTTCTTCCATTCCAAGGGCGCGTTCAGGTCGATGGTCATAGCAAGGAACCCCCTCATCGGAACCCGCTCGACGGCTCCGGCAGGTCTTGCCGGTCCCCGCCGCCGGGCGGGCCTTACCCCTTGCTACAACCGATACCGAAAGTCGGCCGTCCGCACCCGTAAGTGCGCTCTTTCGGCGGTTTCTTCACTCGAAAGAACCAACGAGGTGGTTACCGCACTGAATGCGGTAGTTCGCCGTTGAACTACCGCATTCAGAGGACCGAACACGCGTCAGGAGAGGGGCCGGTCGGTGGGGGCGATCGGCGCGGGCAGCACGTCACGCCCGGTGAGGAACGCGTCGACGCCCGCCGCGGCGGAGCGGCCTTCGGCGATCGCCCACACGATGAGCGACTGGCCGCGGCCCATGTCGCCGGCCACGAAGACGTTGTCGACGCTGGTCTTGAACGCCTTGTCGCGGGCGACGTTGCCGCGCTGGTCCAATTCGACGTCGAGCGCCTCCAGCAGCCCTTCCCGCTCCGGGCCGACGAAGCCCATCGCGAGCAGCACCAGCCGTGCCGGGAGTTCCTTCTCGGTACCCGGGACCGGGACGAACTTGCCGCCCTCGTTGCGCACCTCGACCAGCTTGAGCGCGCGGACACGCCCGTCGGCGTCGGCCAGGAACTCCTGGGTGTTGACCGAGTACAGCCGCTCGCCGCCCTCTTCGTGCGCGGACGAGACGCGGTAGATCATCGGGTACGTCGGCCAGGGATGCGCGTCCGACCGCGAAAGCGGCGGCTTCGGCATGATCTCCAGCTGCGTCACCGATTTGGCGCCCTGCCGGTGCGAGGTCCCGACGCAGTCCGCGCCGGTGTCACCGCCACCGATGACGACGACGTCGAGCCCTTCGGCACTGATCGGCGAGACGTCCAGCTCACCGGCCGCGACGCGGTTGGCCGGCGGCAGGAACTCCATCGCCTGGTGGATGCCCTGGTGCTCGCGGCCCGGGATCGGCAGGTCGCGCCACGCCGTCGCACCACCGGCGAGGACCACCGCGTCGTACGACGACTTGAGTTCCTCGACGGTGAGATCGACACCGACGTTCACCGACGTCCGGAATTCCGTGCCCTCGGCCCGCATCTGGTCCAGACGGCGGTCGAGGCGGTGCTTCTCCATCTTGAATTCGGGGATGCCGTAGCGCAGCAGCCCGCCGATCTTGTCGGCCCGCTCGAAGACCACGACACTGTGGCCCGCGCGCGTGAGCTGCTGCGCCGCGGCGAGTCCCGACGGGCCGGACCCGACCACCGCCACCTTCTTGCCGGTGAGCGCCACCGGCGGTTGCGGCGTGACCCAGCCTTCTTCGAAGGCCCGGTCGATGATCGAGATCTCGACCCGCTTGATGGTGACGGGATCGTCGTTGATCCCGAGCACACACGCCGTCTCGCACGGCGCCGGGCAGAGGGTCCCGGTGAACTCCGGGAAATTGTCGGTCGCGTGCAGCCGCTCGGCCGCGTCGCGCCAATCGTCGCGCCAGGTCAGTGTGTTCCACTCGGGGATGAGGTTCCCGAGCGGGCAGCCCTGGTGGCAGAACGGGATGCCGCAGTCCATGCAGCGCCCGGCCTGCTTCTGCAGTTTCGACGTCGCGAAGTCCTCGTACACCTCGCGCCAGTCCATCAGGCGCAGGTCGACGGGACGGCTCTTCGGCGTCTCGCGAGTGGTGGTCAGAAAGCCCTTGGGGTCAGCCATGTGCGGCCTCCATGATCGCCTCGTTCACGTCGCGCCCGTCACGTTCGGCCTTCGCCTGCGCCGCGAGCACCCGCTTGTAGTCCTTCGGCATGACCTTGCCGAACCGTTCGACGGCGGCCTCCCAGTCGGCGAGCAGCGTGCGCGCGACCGCGGACTCCGTTTCGTCGTAATGCTTTTCGAGCGCCTCGCGCAGGAAGTCCACATCGGACGAATCCAGCGGGTCGACGTCGACCATCTCCGGGTTGACCCGGTGCACCGGCAGGTCCAGCACGTAGGAGACACCGCCCGACATACCGGCCGCGAAGTTGCGGCCCACCGCGCCGAGTACGACCACCCGGCCACCGGTCATGTACTCGCAACCGTGGTCACCGACGCCTTCGACGACGGCCAGCGCGCCCGAGTTGCGCACGCAGAACCGCTCGCCGACCTTGCCGCGGATGAAGATCTCGCCGCTGGTCGCGCCGTAGCCGATCACGTTGCCCGCGATGATGTGCTCTTCGGCGTTGTACCGCGCCACCTTCGGCGGCCGCACGATGAGCCGTCCGCCGGACAGTCCCTTGCCGACGTAGTCGTTGCCGTCGCCGTAGAGCCGCAGGGTGATGCCCTTCGGCACGAACGCGCCGAACGACTGACCCGCGGTCCCGGTGAAGGTGACGTCGATCGTGTTGTCCGGCAGGCCTTCGCCGCCCCAGCGCTTGGTGAGCTCGTGACCCAGCATGGTGCCGACGGTCCGGTTCACGTTGCGCACCGGCAGTTCCAGCCGGACCTTGTCGCCGGAGGACAGCGCGCCCTCGGCGAGCTGGATCAGCGTGTTGTCGAGCGCCTTCTCCAGTCCGTGGTCCTGCACCGTCTGCTGGTGACGCCGTCCGGCCGGGGCCATCTCGGGCACGTGGAAGATCGGCGTCAGGTCGAGCCCGGCGGCCTTCCAGTGGTCGATCGCCTTGCGCTTGTCGAGCATCTCCGCGTGCCCGACGGCCTCGGCGATGGACCGGAAACCCAGCTCCGCCAGGTACTCCCGGACCTCCTGGGCGATGAACTCGAAGAAGTTCACCACGTACTCGGCCTTGCCGCTGAACTTCTCACGCAACTTGGGGTTCTGCGTCGCGACGCCGACCGGGCAGGTGTCGAGGTGACACACGCGCATCATGATGCAGCCGGACACCACCAGCGGCGCGGTCGCGAAACCGAACTCTTCCGCGCCGAGCAGCGCGGCGATGACGACGTCGCGGCCGGTCTTGAGCTGGCCGTCGGTCTGCACCACGATCCGGTCGCGCAACCGGTTGGCGAGCAGCGTCTGCTGCGTCTCGGCGAGCCCGAGTTCCCACGGCCCGCCCGCGTGCTTGATCGACGACAGCGGGGAAGCGCCGGTGCCGCCGTCGTGCCCGGAGATGAGCACGACGTCCGCGTGCGCCTTGGACACGCCTGCCGCGACCGTGCCGACGCCGACCTCGGACACGAGCTTCACGTGGATGCGCGCGGCCGGGTTGGCGTTCTTGAGGTCGTGGATCAGCTGGGCGAGATCCTCGATCGAGTAGATGTCGTGGTGTGGCGGCGGCGAGATCAGCCCGACGCCCGCCGTGGAGTGCCGCGTCTTCGCGATCCACGGGTACACCTTCGCGCCGGGCAGCTGGCCGCCCTCGCCGGGCTTCGCGCCCTGCGCCATCTTGATCTGGATGTCGTCGGCGTTCACCAGGTACTCGCTCGTGACGCCGAACCGTCCACTCGCGACCTGCTTGACCGCGCTGCGGCGCTCGGGATCGTAGAGCCGTTCCGGATCCTCGCCGCCCTCACCGGTGTTCGACTTGCCGCCGAGCCGGTTCATCGCGATGGCCAGGGTCTCGTGCATCTCCGCCGAAATCGAGCCGTAGGAGATCGCGCCGGTGGCGAACCGCTTGACGATCTCGGAGACCGGCTCGACCTCCTCGATCGGCACCGCGGGCCGCTGGCCGATCTTGAAGTCGAACAGGCCGCGCAGCGTGTACAGCTTCTGCGCCTGGTCGTCGACGGCCTTCGTGTACTCCTTGAAGACCTCATACTTCCCGGCACGGGTGGAGTGCTGCAGCTTGAACACCGTCTGCGGGTTGAACAGATGCGGCTCGCCCTCGCGGCGCCACTGGTAGTCCGAACCGGTCTCCAGCTCGCGGTGGTTCGCGCGGAACCCGTCGCGCGGGAACGCCCGGCGGTGCCTTTCCGCGACCTCCAGCGCGAGCGTGTCGAAGCCGACGCCGCCGAGCCGGGAAGTGGTGCCGGTGAAGCAGTTCTGGATGACCTCGTCGCCGAGCCCGACCGCTTCGAAGATCTGCGCGCCGGTGTAGGAGGCCACTGTGGACACTCCCATCTTCGACATCGTCTTGCGGACACCCTTGCCGAGTGCCTTGATCAGGTTCGCCGTGGCCTGCTTGGCGGTGACGCCGGGGATCAGGCCCTGGTCGGCCATCTCTTCGACGGTCGCCATCGCCAGGTACGGGTTCACCGCGGCGACGCCATAGCCGATCAGCAGCGCGATGTGGTGGACCTCGCGTGCGTCGCCCGCCTCGACGATGAGGCCGACCTGCGTGCGGGTCTTCTCGCGCACCAGGTGGTGGTGCACCGCGCCGGTGAGCAGCAGCGACGGGATGCCCGCGTGATCCTCGTCGATCCCGCGGTCGGACAGCACGATCAGCCGCGCGCCCTCGGCGATGGCCGCGGACACCTCGGCGCGGATCTCGTCGAGCCTCCGCACGAGTGCCTCGCCGCCGCCGTGGACGTCGTAGGTGCCGTGCACGGTGACCGACTGGAACTCCGGCAGGTCGCCGTCGTCGTTGACGTGCACCAGCTTCGCGAACTCGTCGTTGTCCAGCACCGGGAACGGCAGCACGATCCGGCGGCACGACGACGCGTCGCCGCTCAGCAGGTTCGGCTGCGCGCCCAGTTGGGTGCCGAGGGCGGTGACCAGTTCCTCGCGGATCGCGTCCAGCGGCGGGTTGGTCACCTGGGCGAAGAGCTGGATGAAGTAGTCGAAGATCAGCCGTGGACGGCTCGACAGCGACGCGATGGGGGAGTCGTTGCCCATCGAGCCGATCGGCTCCGCGCCGGTGCGGGCCATCGGTTCGAGCAGGACGTCGAGTTCCTCTTCGGTGTAGCCGAAAGCCTGCTGACGGCGCACGAGCGCGGCGTGCGGCGGGATCTCCCGCTCACGTTCGGGGAGCCCGTCCAGCGGCAGCAGCCCGTCCTCGACCCATTCGTCGTACGGGTGGGCGGTGGCGAGCTGGTCCTTGATCTCCTCGTCCTCGACGATCCGCCCCGCGGCGGTGTCCACGAGGAACATGCGGCCCGGTTCCAACCGTCCTTTCCGGACGATCGTGGACTGCTCCAGCTCCAGGACGCCGACCTCGCTGGCGAGGACGACGAGGCCGTCTTCGGTGACCCAGTACCGCGCCGGGCGCAGGCCGTTGCGGTCGAGCACCGCGCCGATCTGGGTGCCGTCGGTGAAGGACACCAGCGCGGGGCCGTCCCACGGTTCCATCAGCGTCGAGTGGAACTCGTAGAACGCGCGGCGCGCGGGGTCCATCTCCTGGTGGTTCTCCCAGGCCTCCGGGATCATCATCAGCACCGCGTGCGGCAGGGACCGGCCGCCGAGATGGAGCAGCTCCAGCACCTCGTCGAAGGACGCCGAGTCGCTCGCGCCGCGGGTGATGACGGGGTAGATCCGCTTGAGGTCACCGGGGATCAGGTCGGATTCGAGCAGCGCCTCACGCGCGTCCATCCAGTTCCGGTTGCCGCGCAGGGTGTTGATCTCACCGTTGTGGGCGACGTACCGGTACGGGTGCGCCAGCGGCCACGACGGGAAGGTGTTGGTGGAGAAGCGGGAGTGCACCAGGCCGATGGCGCTGGTGACGCGCTCGTCGGTGAGGTCGTCGAAGAACTTCTCGACCTGCGGCTCGGTGAGCATTCCTTTGTAGACGATCGTCCGCGAGGACAGGCTCGGGAAGTAGACGTCGTCCTCGGCCAGGTCGTGTTCGGCCCGCTTGCGCACAACGAAGGCGGCGCGTTCCAGGGCCAGGCCCTCCAACGCGTCCTGCCCCGCCAGGAACAGCTGGCTGAAGTGCGGCATGGTCTCGGCCGCGCCCGTCCCGACGTGTTCGGTGTGGACGGGAAGGTCACGCCAGCCGAGGACGCGCATGCCTTCTTCGGCGGCGACGCGCTCGATGGTCGTCATCGCCCGGCCGCGGGCGATTTCGTCCTGCGGAAGGAAAGCCGTGCCGACCGCGTAGGCGCCGGCCTCGGGCAGGTCGAAGTCGACGACCTCGCGATAGAACTCGTCGGGGACCTGGATGAGGATCCCGGCGCCGTCGCCGGTCTCCGGGTCGGCGCCGCGGGCCCCGCGATGTTCCAGGTTCCGCAGCGCGATCAGTGCTTTGGCGACGATGCCGTGATCGCGTTTGCCGGAGAGGTCGGCGACGAACGCGACACCGCAGGCGTCATGTTCGAACTCCGGGTCGTACAGGCCTTCGGGGGCCTTGCTGCCCTTGTAGCTGGCATGGTGGGTCACGGCTGGCCGCCTCCCAAGGCGTCGGCGCGACCGGTACCACTCCGTTCGGGTGGTTCGTTCGTGAACCGGTTAACAGAGTGGTCCGGGACCGCGATGGTCAGTCGAGAGGGAACGATCCCGCCCGCGGAAACGGGGGCAGGCCTCGTAAAGCCGCACTGCATTGGGCGGCCGATGCGCATATCGGTACTGCTGTGCACGTGGGTGCCGCCTGGCCGCTGTGGTGAGTGGCTGACGGGTACACGTGTTACTCCCGGGTTCGCCGGTCTTATGACGATAGTGTGAAATCGCTGTTATCGACATACGTCGCTTGGTCGGGGTGGGAAATGCCACGCGGGCGTTGACTTCAAACATCATCTGCCCACTGGCTGGAACGATGTGTCCACTGAGTGGGGCATCAGTGCGCTGACCTGCGTGAACGATCGCTCACGTCACTCGGAAGTGTGACCTGGATCGCGCATCCGAGTGCGTATCGTGGGTGTTGCGGTCACCTCAAGTGACCGGCGGATCGCCCGAACGGCAGAGCGTCCTGACTGGTTTGAGAGGCTGGGCCGATGGCGGATCGTTATCTCACCGTGGCGGGCACCGGGGTCCACGAGATCGAAATCCGGCGTTCACGGTTCCTCTGCGCCCTCGCGCCGGTCACCTCGGAAGAGGCCGCCCGTGAGGTGATCGCCGCCCGGAAGAAGGCCGATCCGGCGGCACGGCACCACTGTCACGCCTTCGTCCTTGGCGCGGACGGACGGGCCCAGCGCTCCAGTGACGACGGCGAGCCCGCGGGAACGGCGGGCACGCCGATGCTCGAGGTGCTCCGTCGCCGGGAGCTGACCGACACCGTCGCGGTGGTGACCCGGTACTTCGGCGGGGTGCTGCTCGGCGCGGGCGGCTTGATCCGCGCGTACGGGCAGGCGGTGTCGGAAGCCGTCGACGTCGTCGGGGTGCGGGAGTACCGGCGGTTGCGGCTGGTGGAGGTCGTCGTCGACTACGACCGGGCCGGGCGGCTGGAGAACGACCTCCGCTCGTCGCCGTACCTGCTGCACGCGACCCGCTTCGAGGACGTCGCGCACTTCGACGTCGGGCTCGCGCCGGACCAGGGGGAGGCCTTCCACGCCTGGCTGGCCGATCTGACCGGCGGGGAGGCCCTGGCCGAAGACGTCGGTGAGACCTGGCTCCCCACCCTGTGATCAGACGGCGAACACGCGTGATTGGGCGGCGAACACGATGATCTCCGTCTGATCACGCGAGTGCGCCGTCTGATCACGGGCGGGTGTGGGCCTGCCACTCCTCCAGGGTGATGGCGTACTCGACTTCGCCCTCCTCGGTGCCGGGGATCGGATCGTCGAAGTCCTCGTGACAGGTCCGTATGTGGCGCATCCCGATCTTCTCCATCACCCGCCGCGACCCGAGGTTCACCGCCATCGTCCCCGCCCAGACCCGCTGGACCCCCAGTTCGGTGAACCCCTTCTCCAGGAGTGCGAGCGATCCCTCGGTCGCATATCCCTTGCCCCAAGACGACCGGTTCAGCCGGTAACCCAGTTCGGGATCAGCCGGGTGATGACCGCGCAGCGGCCGGAAATGGAACCACCCCAGGAAAGCACCGCTGGATTTCTCGATCGCCGCCCAGAACCCGTAACCGGGGAAACGCTCGTAGTAACCGAGGAAAGCGGGAAGATCGTGTTTTTCGATCTCCGCCCGGTCGGCGGGTTCGCCCCCATTGAGGTACCGCATCACTTCGGGATCGTCGTAGAGCGCGAACAGATTGTCGACGTCGGCGCCGGTGAACTGCCGCAGCAGGAGCCGTTCGGTCTCCAGAAAGACACGCATCGGCAAAGCGTCGCGCCCGGGAACCGCCTGGGCAACCCGTTTTACGCGGCCAGCTCCGGTGTGGCGACCCCCAGTGCCGCCGCTCCCGCCTTGGTGAGCAGGGCGGGGACGCGTTCGCCCCACCTTCCGACCCTGGCGGCCGTCACCAGGCCGAGGCGCGCGAGGCGGTGCGCGGTGTGCTGGTCGCAGCAGGCGAGACCGTCGACGAACAGATCCGGCTCGCAGCTGCAGCTGATCTCGGCGTGGCCCTCTGCCACGGCTCTCAGGGTGGCCCGCTCACGATGGTTCAGCTCGGTTTGGACGTCCATGGCGCGCCTCCTTTCTGTTCCGCTGGTGAACAGTTAAACCCATACCACCGACAGTTTCCGTCTTCTCCGATGCGATTCCTCGGATTTCGGACGTACTCAGGGGCGGTGTGTCGCGTAATCAAGGGTGAACTCCTAGGCGTTGTCACCCGGTATTCGTCGCGGAAGCGGTTCCAGCTCGGTCTTGCGCAGATGCCGGAAAATGATCGAGCTCCGGAAGCCGACGATCTCCTTGCGCTTCGACAAGCGATCCACCAGAAAGGAGTGGAGCTGATCGACGTCCTGTGCGGCGACGTGGATCAGGAAATCATCGCTGCCGGCGGTGACGAAGACGGAAAGGACCTCCGGCAATTCCGCGACCGAGCGCTGGAAGGAGTCGATCACCTCTCGGCTCAGCGGCCGCACCTGCGCCGAGACCATCGCCTGCACGCCGCGGTTGAGGCTGCGCAGGTCGATGTCCGCGTGATAGCCGCGGATGACGCCGCGTTCCCGCAACAACCGCGTGCGTTCGAGACAGGTCGACGGCGCGACGCCGACCTTGCGGGCGATGTCGCGGTTCGACTGCCGCGCATCCGCCTGGAGTTCCCGGATGATCGCCGAATCAAGTTCGTCCACGCCGCTTCCTTCCCCGAGTCCACCGAATATCGTTCGGCAGGAGCCCTGCAGTCCTGGGAATCAGCCTAACTTCAGCGTGAGTAGCCGACTGATTGCGCGGAAGGAAGTCGAATGTCCGTACAGCATTGGGGACACGAAAGCCTCGTCGTCCGGCGAGGCGCCCGCTCCGGGGTCACCACGATGGTCGCCGTCCACTCCCGCACGCTCGGACCCGCCGTCGGGGGTTGCCGGTTCAAGGTCTATCCGGGGATCCACGACGCGATCGACGACGTCTTGAGGCTGTCCGAGGCCATGACCCGTAAATGCGCCGTCGCGGGCCTGGGCTTCGGCGGCGGCAAGAGCGTCGTCGCGCTGGAGAGGACGCCGACGCCCGCGGAGCGGCGCGACATCCTGCTCGACCACGCCGACCTCATCGCCGCATTCGACGGCGCCTATCGCGCCGGTCCGGACGTCGGCACCGGTCCGGACGACATGCTCGTGCTGCGTGAGCGGACCCCGTACGCGTTCTGCGTGCCGGAGGAGCACGGCGGCACCGGTTCGTCGAGCGGGCCGACCGCGATCGGGGTGCTCGCGGCACTGCGGGCCGGGGCACGGACTGCCTTCGGTGACGCCTCGATGAAAGAACGAAAGGTGGTCATCGGCGGGTACGGTTCGGTCGGGGAGTATCTGGCCACCGAGCTGGCCGCACAGGGCGCCGAAGTCACCGTGTCCGATGTGGACGAACGACGGCTCGCTCTCGCGGCGGGCAAGGGACTGGGCGTGATCCGGCCGGAGCGGGTGCTCGGTTTCCCCGCCGACATCCTGATCCCGGCCGCCGTCGGCGGGGTGTTCGGCCATGCCACCGAGGTCGCCGCGCCGCTCGTGGTCGGCCCGGCCAACAACCAGCTCACCGACGACACGGTGGCGGACGAGCTCGCCGCCAGGGGTGTCCTGTGGATCCCGGATTTCGTCGCGAGCGCGGGCGGAGTCCTCTACACACTCGGACGTGAAGCCGAAGCGCTGACCCATGCCGAGGCACTCGCCCGCGTCGAAACCCTGGAGACGACCACGCGACACCTCCTCGACGCGGCTTCGGCCAACGGCACCACACCGCTGGCCGAAGCGAACGCGCTCGCCGAAGCCCGGCTCACTTCTGGTGCGGGGCCACGTACTCCTTCGCCTCGGGAGCCTCGAACAGCGGCTTGACGTAGCGGACCCCGCCCTCGGCCGACGCGTCCGGCGTCGCCGCGTACACCTGGCGCGTCGCCGGGGTACCCGCCTTCGAGAAGTCCAGTGCCGCGACCAGATCCTCCGTACTCGCCGACGTCGTCTGCTTCAGCGCCGCGGCGATGCCCTCCCGGGTGAGGTCTTTGTTCTCGCAGGCCTTCTTGAGCACCGCGCCCCACACCTCGCCGACCGCGTAGCCGTAGGGCACGCCGCCGTTCGGGGTCTCCTTGTACGCGGCCTTGTACTTCGAGGCGACGTCCTTGGCCTTCGGGATGTCGGCGGAGAACGGGACGCTGCTGGCGACGATCGTCAGCTTGTCCAGCGCGTTCGCGGCCGGGCTCTTGAGCAGCACCGGGTCGAACGTCGGGTTGTTGCCGAGCACCGGCACGTTCAGCCCGAGCGCCTTGTTCGCCGCGAGCGCGGAACCGGTCTGCGCCGGGGTGGTGGTCAAGACGATGGCCTTCACGCCGCTGCCCTTGAGCCCGGTGATGATGTTGGTGAGGTCGTTGTCGGTCGAGGTCACCTTGACCTCCTTGACCGTCAGGTTGTGCTTTTTGGCGTAGAACTGTGAGCCGCGCAAACCGTTCTTGCCGTACTCGCCGTCGATGTAGACGTGCCCGATCGTGTCGCCGTCCTTCACCAGCCCCTTCTCCTGGAAATAGGACAGCCCGTCGATGATCTCCAGGTCGTAGGTCGTCCCGACGATCATCACGTACTGGTTGTCGAGCAGTTCCGAAGACCACGACGCGGGCGCGGCGACGGTCTTGTCCGAGGCGATGTTCTGTTTCAGCGCGGCCACCACCGGCGAGCCGAGCAACTGCACGAAGCCGAGCACCTTCGGCTCGATCTGCGGATACAGCGTCTTGGCCGTGTCCGCCTTGTAGCCGTGGTCGACGGTCTCGAGTTTGACCTGGCGCCCGCATGCCCCGCCCGCGGCGTTGAAGTCCTTGGCCCACAACTCGTTCCCCTGCGTGATGCCGAGCCCGAGGTTCTTGAACACCCCGGTCTTGTCGGTCATCACGCCGAGGGTGATCTCCGACGCGGTCACCCCTTTACCGGCCTTGACCCCCGAACCGTCCGCCCCCGAGGACCCCGAGTCGCCCGCTTTCGTGCTGCACGCCGAGAGGGCGAGGACCGCCGCCAGCGCGACGGCCGGATATGTGCGCTTCATTTGTCTGGCTCCTCCGGGAGACGATGTTTCTTGACGGACGTGATCCGGCGGCCGATCGCGGCGAGCCCGCCCGGTTCGAAGAGCACCACGAGGATGATCGCGGCACCGTAGACGAACGAGCTGACCAGGATCGGGGTCAAGGCGCCGTCCCCGGTTCCGGAGAACCAGCCGAGATCGGCGGAGTACAGCGAAAGCACCTGCGGCAGCCCGTTGACGATCAGCGCGCCCACCAGCGCGCCGGGCACCGAGCCGAGTCCCCCGATGATCACCATGGCCAGGAAGGCGATGGAGATGTTGATGCCGTACGTCCCGAATTCGCTCTCGTCGGGTTTGAGGATGTCGAACCACAGCACGGTCATCGCGCCGGCGAGTCCCGCGTAGGCCGAGGAGACCGCGAACGCGCCCGCCTTGGCCCTGGTGACGCTGACGCCCATCACCGACGCGGCGGCCTCGTTGTCCCGCACCGCCCGCCACGATCGGCCGACCCGGCTGGAGACCGCCGCCCGGGCGACCACGAACGCGAGCACGGTCAGCAGCAGGAACAGGTACCAGAGCCGTTCCGCCTGCCGGATCGGGACGCCCATCAGCTCGATTTCGGGGCCGCCGTTGGTGAACGGGAAGCCGAACAGGGAGAACGGCTCCGGCGTACGCCCGGTCGACGTCCCGCCGGTGAGCGTCTCGGCGGACTGTCCTAAGTAGAGCCCCAGGAACACCAGCGACAGCGACGCGACACCGAGGTAGATCCCGCGCAGCCGTCCCGAAACCGGCGCGAACGCCAGTCCGAGCAGAGCCGCGATGACCACCGCGCCGACCAGCGACAGCCCGGGATCGAGGCCGAGCCCGAACACGCGCTCGTCGTCGGCCGGTCCGGATAGGACGGTGTACCCGGTCGCGCCCGCCAGCAGGAAGAACGCGTGCGCCAGCGACAGCTGCCCGGCCTGCCCGACCAGCAGCGTCAGCCCGATCGCGCCGACCCCGCCGATCATCATGTACTGCCCGGCCTTCAGCCAGGCGGCGTCGAGATAGAGCGGGATCGCCAGCAGGACGACGAGCAGCGCGACCCAGGCCAGCGCTTTGAACAGCCGTCCCCGAGCGTGTTCGACCGGCGGTGTCGGCGGCGCCGCGGGCGGGGTTTTCACGGCGGTGTCAGACACGGGTGCTCTCCCTCGTCCCGAACAATCCCGACGGCCGCACCACCAGGACCACGAGCATCACCAGGAAGACCGCGCTCTTGGAGAAGTCGAACGACACGTACTGCGCCGAAAGGGCTTCGACGAGCCCGACGACCAGCCCGCCGACCACCGCGCCCGCCGTCGAGTCCAGCCCGCCGAGGATGGCGGCGGGGAACGCGGCGAGCGCGATGGAATGCGTGCCGCGCGACAGTCCCGCGCCCGAGAAGTCCTGCGTGGCGATGAACAGCACCGCGACCCCGGCGAGCACACCGGCGACCAACCACGCCGTCGCCGTCACCCGGGAACTGCGGATCCCCATCAGCGCGGCGGCCTCGCGGTTCTCGGCCTGCGCCCGCATCGCGACACCCCAGTTCGAGTACTTGAACGCGAGGGTGAAAGCGGTGATCAGCACGGCGGCGACCAGTAGCGCGACCAGATGCGTGCGGAACAGGGTGATCCCGCCGAGCTGAAACGGTCGCGCGTCCCAGGCGTCGCCGAGGAACGGCAGCGTGACACCGAGGCGCCGGACGATCTCCTCGGTGACGATCACGTCGACGCCGATGGTCAGCAACGCCAGGCTGTTCGCGTCCGCGTGCCGCGAACGGGACAGCAGGAACCGTTCCAGCAGCAGCGCGAGCAGACCGGCCGAAACGATGCCGACCAGCGACGCACCGGCCCAGCCGAGCGCGTCCCTGGTGACGACGACGAGGTAGCCGCCGAACAGCACGAGCGAGCCGTGCGCGAAGTTGACCACCTCGGTGGCCTTGAAGATGATCACGAAACCCAGCGCCAGCAACGCGAACACCGCGCCCTTGCCGAGTCCGTTGACGACGAGTTGCACAAAAGTGTTCACGCGCTGGCCTCCGTGCCGAGATATGCCTTGATCACGTCCGGATCCGACTGGACCTCGGCGGGGGTCCCGTCGGCGATGCGCCTGCCGAAGTCGAGCACGGTGACCCGGTCCGCGATGCCCATCACCAGCCCCATGTCGTGTTCCACCAGCAGGATCGAGATGCCGAGTTCGTCACGGACGTCACGGATCGTCCCGGCCAGTTCGGCGGTCTCGGTCGCGTTCATCCCGGCCGCGGGTTCGTCGAGCAGCAGCAGGACCGGTTCGACGGCGAGCGCGCGGGCGAGGTCGACGCGTTTCACCGCGCCGTAGGGCAGGGCCCCGACCGGGAGGTCCACCAGCGCGCCGATGCCGAGGAAGTCGCAGATCTCCCTGGCCCGCGCGGAATGCCGCCGTTCCGCCCGGACCGTCCACGGCAGCCGGAGGCCGCAGGCGAGGAAGCCGCCCTTGGTCAGCGCGTGCCGGCCGAGCATGACGTTGTCGAGCACGGTCGAGCCGGGGGAGAGCGCGGCGTTCTGGAACGAGCGGCCGACACCGAGCCCGGCCAGCCGATGCGGCGGGAGTCCGGAAAGGACGGTGTCGCCGAGCCGGACCGTGCCGCTGTTCGCCCGGTAGAGCCCGCTGATCACGTTGAAGCAACTGGACTTCCCGGCGCCGTTCGGACCGATGAGCGCGTGCAGCGCCCCGGAGCCGACGGTGAACGAGACGTCGTCCAGCGCCCGGATCCCGCCGAAGCGCAGGGTCACGTTCTCGACATGCAACTCCGGTGGCGTCATCCGGCCCACCTCGACAGGCTCCGGCCGGCCAGCTGCTTGCGGGCGTCCGCCGCTTCGGCTTCGGCGGTGGCCTGCGATTCGGCGTGGCCGCCGAGGTAGAGCCGTTGGACGTCCTCGCTCGCGGCAAGCTCGGCCGTGGTGCCGGACAGGGCGACCCGGCCGACTTCGAGGACGATCGCGTGATCGGCCACCCGCAACGCCATCACGGCGTTCTGCTCGACCAGCACCACGGCCGTGCCCTGCTCGTGGATCTCGCGGATGATGGCGCCGATCCGCTCGACGATCTTCGGCGCGAGGCCGAGCGAGGGTTCGTCGAGCAGCAGCAGCCGAGGTCCGGACATCAGCGCCCGGCCGATCGCGAGCATCTGCTGCTCGCCGCCGGAAAGCAGGCCGGCGCGCTGTTTGGCGCGTTCGGACAGGACGGGGAAGAGTTCGTCGACGCGTTTCCTCGCGGCGGCGCGTTGCCCGGGGGAGCGCGCGCCGATCCCTCCCGCGCGCAGGTTCTCCTCGACCGTCATCCGCGCGAAGACCTGACGGCCCTCGGGGACACCGACGACGCCGAGACCGACGATGCGGGCGGGGTCGAGCCTGGTCAGCGGCTTGCCGTCGTAGCGGACCTCACCGGCGGAAACCGAGCCCCGGTGCATGCGCAGCGTCCCGGAGATGGTCCGCAGCAGGGTCGATTTCCCGGCGCCGTTGCTGCCGAGGACGGCCAGTACTCCATCGGGTGAAACGTCGAGGTCGACCCCGTGCAGTGCGGCCACCGATCGGCCGTACCGCACCTCAAGATCACGGACACTCAGCAAGCCGCCTCCTCCGTTCGTGTGACGCGAGTCACGATCGGTGGCGGTCATCCTGCGTGGGCACCCTCCGTCGCGTTACCCCCACCTGGAGAGGTGCCCGGCTACGAAACGGACACGGGGGCTGAAGGGGCCCATGGCCGCATGTGACGCGGTGAAGGGAGCTTTCACCGCGTCACATGCGGGGAAAGTCCCCTTCAGCTCCGGCTAGAGGAGGCCGGCTTCGGAGGCCTTGCCGATGGCTTCGACCCGGTTGCGGGCACCGAGTTTGTGCAGCGCGGACTGCAGGTAGGTCTTCACCGTGTTCCGCGCCAGGCCGGTCGACTCCGCGATCTCCGGATTCGTCTGGCCCTGCGCGGCGAGTCGTAAAACCTCGTACTCGCGCCGCGTCAGGCCGCTGCGGGCCAGCGCGTCGGACCGCTGGCCGTCGTCCGGGAAAATCCGCGGATCGACGACGCGTTCGCCCCTCAGCACCTGCCGCAACGCCGCCACCAGATCCGTCCCGGCGACGTCCTTGAGCAGGCAGCCGTGCGCGCCGGAGTCCAGCGCGGCCCGCACCCCCTGATGGTCGCCGTGCGCGGTGAACACCACGATCCGCCCGGCCGGATGCACCCGCCGGAGTCCGGCGATGACCTCGGGCGCGAGCATGTCCGGCAGCCGCAGATCCAGCAGGATCAGCACCGGTTTCAGCTCACCCGCCCGCTGGATCGCGGCCCGCCCGGTCTCGGCCGAACCGGCGACGGTCATCGACGGGTCGTAACGCAGCAGCAGGCTCACCCCGTCGCGGACCACCGGATGGTCGTCCACGACGAGGACGGTCACCGGCGACGGCACGGTTCCGGCACCCAAGCGCGCAGTGTGCACCCGTCGTCATCGTCGCGGACCAGGCTGACCCGGCCGCCGAGCCGCGCGGCGCGTTCGGACAGCGCGCGCAGGCCCATCCCGGTGCCGGGCCCGGGTTCCTCGTCGCGATGACCGGCACCGTCGTCGGCGACGACCACCTGCACGCCGTCCTCGCTGGGCAGCAGGCTGACCACGACCGACAGCGCGTCGGCGTGTTTCTCGACGTTGAGCAGGCCTTCCCGGACGGCAGCCACCAGCAGTCCGGTGCGCTCGGCGTCCAGCCGCGGCACCGGGGCGAGCTGGACGAACCGCGCCGGGACGCCGCAGCGGGCCTGGAACGAGCGGCAGTGCTCGGCCAGCTCCACCGGCAGCGCGCGTTCCGGGCTCGACTCCGACAGCGCCAGCAGCGACTCGCGCAGTGCCCGTGACGCGGCCGACACGTCGCCTTCCAGCCGCCGCAGCCGTGATTCCAGCGCCGGGTTGTCGCTGATGTCCTCGTGCAGGTTCCGGACCTGGACGCCGATGGAGAACAGCAGCGCGCCGACCGAATCGTGCAGTGCGCTCTGCATCCGGAGCCGTTCGGCGGACAGGGCCGTCTCACGGTCGGCCTCGGCGACCGACGCCAGTTTCAGCGCCCGGCCGGCCTCACCGGCGATGTCTTCCAGGGATTGCACCGCGTCGTCGCCGAAGTCGCGGGGTTCGCGCATCGCGGCGTAGGCGATGGCGACTGTCTCGGTCTTCCCGCCGGACTCGCTGATGATCGGCACGGCGATCATCGCGGCGAGGCCCTCGCCGCGGACCTGCGCGTCGAACTGGTGGGTGATACTCGGCGAGCTGACGTAGTCGGTGACCCGGACCGGCCTGCCCAGCGCGAGCACCCGGCCACCGATGCCCTGGCCGATCGGCACGGCGAGATCCTGCAGCGCGTCCGTGCGGGTGCCGGACGTCCAGCGGATCACCGCCTGTTCGGGGCCCGCCAGCTCGGCGACGAAGCCGGAGTGCGTACCGATGGACTCGCGGATCAGCCGCGCTGTCCCGTTGAGCGCCGCGACCCTGTCGAGGGTGGCGAGCAGCTCTTCGCGCTCGCGCAGAAGCCCGCCGAGCACCGCGCTGTGCTCGGCGGCGAGTTCCTCCGCGACCTGGCGTTTCGCCGTCACGCGCTCACGATCGCATACCGGACGTGGTTTCCGACACACCCGTCCGGAGAGGTTCACCGATGCGTTCTCGGCCGCGGTTGTCTTGAATGGACCCGTGGAGATACTGGCCGACGCCGCGACACTGGCCCTGTACACGACCGACGCCTCCAACTACCGGCACGTGCCACAGGGCGTGGTGCTGCCGCGGAGCGCCGACGAGGTGATCGAGGCCGTCGCCGCCTGCCGTGAGGCCGGGCTGCCGGTGATCGCCCGCGGCGGCGGCACCAGCGTCGCGGGCAACTCGTGCGGGCCGGGCGTCGTGATCGACACTTCGCGCCACCTCGGCGGGGTCCTCGACCTCGATCCCGCCGCGCGGACGGCGAGGGTGGCGCCCGGGACCGTCCTCGACGACCTCCAGGCACTCGCCGCGCCGCACGGGCTCCGGTTCGGGCCCGATCCGTCGACGCATTCGCGCTGCACGATCGGCGGGATGATCGGCAACAACGCCTGCGGCTCGCATTCGGTCGCCTATGGGCGCACGGTCGACGTCGTCCGCGAACTCGACGTGCTGCTCTACGACGGCACCCGGCTGACCGTCGGACCGACCTCACCGTCCGAAGTGGACGCTCGCGCGGCCATGCCGGGCACGGAAGGCCGGGTCTTCTCCGAACTGCGCGCACTGGTCCGGGACAACTTGGCGTTGATGCGCACGGAACTGTCCACGTTCAGCAGACGAGTGTCCGGATACGGGCTGGAACACCTGTTGCCGGAGAACGGTTTCGACGTCGCCAAGGCGCTGGTCGGCAGCGAGGGCACCTGCGTCACCGTGCTGGAGGCGACGGTCTCCCTCGCCGAGGTCCCGAAGCGCAAAGTGCTGGCGGTGCTCGGTTTCGAGTCCGACATCGCCGCCGCCGACGCCGTCCCGGCGATCCTGCCCTGGTCGCCGCTGACCGTCGAGGGCGTCGACGCGGACCTCGTCGCGCTGCTGGAACCCGGCCGCGCCGACGGGCTGCCGCCCGGTGGTGCCTGGCTGTTCGTCGAGATGGCCGACCCGGACAAGGCGCGCGGCCTGATCGATGGACTGCGCGGAGCGCTGACCGGATCCACCCTGCTGGACGACGCGGCCGCGCAGAAGCGGCTGTGGCGCATCCGGGAAGAGGGCGCCGGTCTCGCCACGCGGCTCGCCGGTGGCGAGGAGGCCTGGCCCGGCTGGGAGGACGCCGCCGTCCCGCCCGAGCGGTTGGGCGCGTATCTGCGCGAGTTCAAGGAACTCATGCGCGCGCACGGCCGCAAGAGCGTCGTCTACGGCCACTACGGTGAGGGCTGCCTGCATCTGCGGCTGGACTTCGATCTTCTTTCCCCGCAAGGGATCGCCGGGTTCCGGTCCTTCCTCGAAGAGGCGGCCGACCTGGTCGCCAAACACGGCGGCTCGCTGTCCGGGGAACACGGCGACGGCCAGGCCCGCTCGGAACTGCTGCCCCGGATGTACAGCCCAGAGATCCTCGCGCTTTTCGCGCGGTTCAAGGGGATCTTCGACCCGGACGGGAAAATGAACCCCGGTATCCTCGTCGCCCCGAGGCCGGTCGACGCCGATCTCCGGGTGCGGCGCGCGCCGCTGGAACTCGAAGATGTCACCGCGCTCGCCTATCCGGAGGATCAGGGGAGCTTCGGGCAGGCGATGCGGCGCTGTGTCGGCGTCGGGAAATGCCGTAACACCACCGGGGCGGGCGTGATGTGCCCGAGTTACCGCGCCACTCGCGAGGAAAAACACTCGACGCGGGGCCGTGCGCATCTGCTGGCCGAGATGGTGAACGGTGAGCTGATCACCGACGGCTGGCGTTCGAAGGAGGTCGCCGAGGCGCTGGACCTGTGCCTGTCGTGCAAGGGCTGCCTGTCCGACTGCCCGGTCGATGTCGACATGGCGACCTACAAGGCGGAATTCCTGCACCAGCATCACAAGGGACGGCTGCGTCCGGCGTCGCATTACTCGATGGGCTGGCTCCCGGTGTGGTTGCGCGCGGCCGCGCTGGCGCCGCGGCTGGCGAACACGATGTCGCGCCGGTTCCCCGGTCTGCTGAAACGGCTCGGCGGGATCGCGCCGGAACGGGAGCTGCCCACCTTCGCCCGGCTGCCGTTCACCAAGCGGCGCAAGGATCTCCGGGGCTGGGCGACCGGGGCGAGGCCGGTGGTGCTGTGGCCGGACTCGTTCAACAACTACCTGACCCCGGACGTCCTCGACGCCGCGGCCGAAGTGCTCACCGCGGCGGGGTACGACGTCGTCCTGCCGGATCGCGGTGTCTGCTGCGGGCTCACCTGGGTTTCCACCGGGCAGCTCGACATGGCGAAGAAGGTGTTGCGCAACACGCTTTCCGTCCTCGAACCGTATCTGCGCGCGGGGTACCAGGTCGCCGGGCTGGAACCGAGCTGCACGGCGCTGTTCCGCGGTGATCTGGAGGCCCTGCTGCCGGGTGACCCGGTCGCGAAACTGCTCGCCGGGCAGACCAGGACGTTCGCCGAACTCGTCGAGGACTCGCCGCTGGAGTTCCGCTCGCTCGACGTCGAGGCGCTCAGCCAGGTCCACTGTCATCAGCACGCCGTGCTCGGTTTCGACGCCGACGAGGCCGCGATGCGCGCCGCGGGTATCCACAATTCCACAATGGACTCCGGCTGCTGTGGATTGGCCGGCAACTTCGGTTTCGAACGCGGGCACTACGACGTTTCCGTCGCCTGCGCCGAGGATCGCATGCTGCCCGCGATCCGCGCCGCGGCCGAAGGGACCGAAGTGGTCGCCGACGGGTTCAGCTGCCGGACGCAGATCGAGCAACTGGACGGACGCCGGGCCGTGCACCTCGCGGAACTACTCCGGCGCGCACTGCCTTAGCCCTTAGCACTGCCTTGGCCATCAGCACCGCCTTGGCGATTATCACGGTATGAGAAGGATCTTCGGCTCTTCGGGCGGGTGACCGGCCGGAGGCTTCCGATCCCGGAACCGCCCGCTCATCATCGGCCCATGACAGCCACGTATCCAGCGGCGAAGGACGATCCCGCGACGCCGATGGGCGCGATCTACGCCGGCCATCCGCCGATGTCCAAGGTCGTCTTCCCGAGCGGCTGCGAAGGCTGGCTGGTGACCAGGTACGAAGACGTCCGGCTGATCTTCTCGGACAAGCGGTTCTCCCGGAACCTGCTCGCTCCGGGTGCGCCGTGTCTCATCGAACCGGGCGATTTCTCCACCGGTGAGCACAGCATCCTGAACATGGACCCGCCGGATCACACCCGGCTGCGGAAGCTGTCGGCGCAGGCCTTCACCGTCCGCCGGATCGCCGCGCTGCGGCCACGGATCCAGGAGATCGCCGACGAACTCCTGCACGCGATGGTCGAACACGGGCCGCCGGTCGATCTCGTGGAGATGTTCGCCTTTCCGCTGCCCACCGCCGTCATGTGCGAGATCCTCGGCGTCCCGTTCGCGGGCAGGGAACGGTTCCGCCAGTGGTCGCGGGTGATCGTCACCCCGGTGGCGCACAGCCCCGAGGAAGTGGCGCAGGCCCGGCGAGACGGGGCGGAGGACATGGCGGCCCTCGTCGCCGTCAAGCGGGTGACGCCGGGTGAAGACCTGCTGAGCGTGCTTGTGCACGCCCGCGACGAGGACGGTGACAGGCTCACCGAGGCCGAGTTGATCGACCTGGCCACGCAGCTTCTCCTGGCCGGGCACGAGACCACGGTCAGCCTGATCGCGACCGGGATCGTGCTGCTGTCGGAGAATCCGGACCAGCTCGCCGCGTTGCGCTCGGATCCCGCGCTGACGGAAGGCGCCGTCGAGGAGATCCTGCGGTTCGACGGACCGGCTGACGCGTCGCTGCTGCGGGTCGCGCTGGAGGACGTCGAATTGAGCGCGGGCCTGGTCCGGCGCGGTGAGGCCGTGCTGGCGCACACCGGCGCGGCGAATCGCGACGAGAGCGCCTTTCCCGGCGCCTCGCGGTTCGACATCCGGCGCCGGAACGCGCCGCAACTCGGCTTCGGGCACGGACTCCACTTCTGTCTCGGCGCAGCACTCGCCCGGCTCGAAGGGGAAATCGCCTTCCGGACCCTGCTCGACGGACTGCCCGGACTGGATCTCGCGGTCCCGGCCTCGGCCATCGTCTGGCGGCCGCCGCTTTCGATCCGCGGTCCCGAAGCCGTGCCGGTGACGTGGGCTACCACCAAGCGCGGCTGACGCTCTCCAGCGTCGGTTCTTCCGGCGCCGGAAGAACCTTGAAGTACCAGGTGAAATTGCTGTAGACGTGCAAAAGCGCGTACGCCAGACAGCGTCGCGCGAAGTCCTCGTCCGGATCGGCGCCGTACCCGGCGCGCAGTCGCCGCAGGAAATCCTTGTCCCCGCCGGAAACGAACAGGCCGACGGCGACGAAGTCGTACTCGGCCGCGCCCCGCATCGCCGGTTCGAAGTCGAAGAGCCCGCTCAGCCGCGGGCGTTCGCCGTCGTGGGTGACCATGACGTGATCGCGCATGAATTCGGTGTGCAGCGGGACCACGGGCGGGCTGCCCAGCTCGACGGAATCGAGGAACGCCGGGATCTGCCCGATCCAGCTCTCGTCGAGGCCGGTCCGGCGATGGTGCTCGACGGCTTTCGCGCGCTGTCCGGCGATGAAGGCGGCCCAGTCGGGCGGACCAAGGACGTCCAGCCGCGGGTCGTGCAGCGAATGCAGGGCGGCCAGCGCCTCGCCGAGTTCGGGTGCGAGCCGGTGTTTGTCCTCTGTGGACAGTTTCGGCCAGGCGTCCTTGAGGGTTTCACCCCGAAGGCGTTCCATCAGCACGTAGCCCCAGCCGTCCCGCTCGCCCACGTCCCGCACCGCGGGTGTCGGGATCGGCAGTTTCCCGTGCAGGACCTCGAGCATCGCCCGTTCGGTGGGGAGTTCGTGGAGATGCACCGGCGGGAACAGTTTGAGCACCAGATCTTCGCCGACGGCGTAGACCGGCAGCGAACCTTCGGTGAACGGGACGACGTCGCCGAGGCCGAGCGACCCGGACAGCGACGTCACCGCCGGCATCAGGTCCTGCCTGGTCAGAGCGTCGAACTCGGCTTCGGTGCCGGCGGGTGGAAACGAGGTCACGACGCGACCGTAGGGCAGCGCGGCACGGGCGGCGACCGAATTACCCGCTGCGTTCCAGCAACGTCCGCGCGGCGCCGAGCACGAGGCGGCAGACGTCGTCCGGATCCGCGCTGGCCAGGGGTTCCTTGCCGGTGATTTCGCGAACCAGGCCGATCCCGAGCAGCCACGCCAGGATGAGGTCGGCGCGCAGCTCCGCGTCTTCGGCGTCGGTCAGCGTGGCCAGTACCTTCGCGTATTCCTCGCCGAGTTGCCGCCGGACCGCGGCCGCGGCGCTGTCGTGCCCGGTCGAGCGCAGGTAGGCGTCGAGGGAGCGATCGCGGCCGGTGTCGGATTGCAGCATGCTGCGCAGCGCCGTCCCGAGGAGTTCACCCGGCGGGGTGGTGGCGAGCTGCTCGCGCCCACCGCGTGCCAGCACCTCTTCGAAGAGCGCGTCCTTCGAACCGAAGTAGCGGAACAACAGCGCCTGGTTGACCCCGGCGAGCTTCGCGATGTCGCGCACCGTCGTCCGGTCGAAACCGCGCTCGCCGAACAGGACCCCGGCCGCGTCGAGCAGGGCCGCCCTGGTCGCGGCCGCGTCGCGCTTGCGGACCTGCGGTTCTTCCGTCATCGGGCACAGGCTATCCGGCTGTCGCACGGTAGGCGCATTGACGCTGTCCGTGATCATGGTTAGCGTTGTAAGCAGCCGCTTACAAACCGCCGAGCCGGGGGGTTTCCGGACAAATGACCACCACGCACACCGAATTCGTCGCGTATCCGTTCAACGAGGACGCAGGACTCGAACTCGACGAGGCCTACGCCGCCGCCCGCGAGGCCGAGGGCATGCTCCGCATCCGCATGCCGCACGGTGAGCCCGCCTGGCTCGCCGTGCGGTACGCGGACGCGCGTTTCGTGCTGGGCGATCGGCGGTTCTCCCGCGCGATGGCCACGGACCGGGACGAGCCGAGGATGGCGCCGGGCAGGCGTCCCGGCGGGATCCTGAGCATGGACCCGCCAGATCACACCCGGCTGCGCACGCTGGTCGCGAAGGCGTTCACCATGCGCCGCGTCGAACTGCTGCGGCCGAGGGTCGCGGAACTGGCGGCGGGACTGATCGAGGACATGAAGGCCAAGGGCCAGCCCGCCGACCTGGTCGAGGACTACGCGCTGCCGATCCCGGTCGCGGTGATCTGCGAACTGCTCGGCGTCCCCGTCGAGGACCGGCCGAAGTTCCGTGTCTGGAGCGACGCCGCGCTGTCGACCAGCCCGTTGACCACCGAACAGATGATGGCCAACCAGGAGGAGCTGCGGGCGTACATGCACGTGCTCGTCGAAGAACACCGTGCCCGGCCGCAGGACGACCTGATGACCGCGCTGATCGAGGCGCGCGACGTCCGCGACAGGCTCAGTGAGCTGGAACTGGTCGACATGTGCATCGGCATCCTGATCGCCGGGCACGAGACCACCGCGAGTCAGATCCCCAACTTCGTCTACGCGCTGCTCGACCAGCCGGAACAGCTGGCCCGGTTGCGCGCGGACCTGGACCTCATCCCGGCCGCGGTGGAGGAGCTGCTCCGGTTCATCCCCTTGGGTGCCGGAGCCGGATTCGCCCGCTACGCCACCGAAGACATCCAGGTGGGTGACGTGCTGGTGAAGGAAGGCGAACCGGTGATGGTCGCGATCGGCGCCGCCAACCGGGACGCGCTCCAGTTCAGCTCGGCGGAAACCCTCGACTTCGACCGGGAAGCCAATCCGCATCTCGGTTTCGGTCACGGCGTGCACCACTGTCTCGGTGCCCCGCTGGCCCGGCTGGAACTGCAGGAGGCCCTGCGGGCCTTGCTCCGCGATCTTCCCGGACTGCGCCTCGACGGCGATATCGTGTGGAAGACGCAAATGCTGGTGCGGGGGCCCCGCTCCATGCCGATCGGATGGTGACCATGAGCTGGAAAGTCGAGGTCGATGGCGGAACATGCATCGGCTCGGGGATGTGCGCTTCGCTGATGCCGGAGGTCTTCGAACTCGAAGGTGCCACGGCGACGGTGATCGCGGACCAGGTCGACGCGGACGAGACCGTGCTCGACGCGGCCGATTCCTGTCCCGCGATGGCCATCGAGGTCAAGGAGGACGGAAAGGTGATCGGGCCTCGGCCCTGATTTCCGCACTTTAATGCGTGGCGGTCGTCGGTGAACAGGCGTAGGACGACGGTGTGAGCGATGACAGCCTGACCATCCGCACCCTGACCACCGACGACTTGCCCGCGTTCGCCGAGTTGCTCGCGAACGCTTTCCTCACCGATCTCACGGAAGGGCTGAAGCACCGCGAACGGCTGGTGTTCGAGCCGGAACGCGCGCACGGCGTCTTCGACGGTGACGAACTCATCGGAACCGGGGAACTGCTCACCCGGAAGATCACCGTGCCCGGCGCCGGACAGACACCGCTCGCCGCGGTGACCTCGGTCGGCGTCGCTCCAGGACACCGCAGGCGCGGCGCGCTCACCCGTGTCATGCGGGCGCAGCTGCACGGCCTGCACGAGGACGGCGGCGAGCCGATCGCCGCGTTGTGGGCGTCCGAAGCGGTCATCTATCCCCGCTTCGGTTACGGCCTCGCGGCGCAGTTCTACCGGGCGAAGGTGCGGGCGAAGTCGGCGTTCCGGCCCGGCGTCGAACTCGAGGCCGAACCCGTGCGCGAAGTCAGGCGTGCGCAGGCGATCCCGCTGATCAAGTCGATCTACGAGAAGGAAGCGCCGCAGCGGGTCGGCGCGCTCGACCGGCCGGAGTCGACGTGGGAGTTCGTCCTCGACGACCCGGAGTACCGCCGTCACGGCGCGACGGCGCTCAAGTTCGCCGTCCTGCCGGACGGCTACGCCATCTACCGCGTGAAGAACGGCTGGAACGAAGAGGGCCCGCAGGGAATCCTGACCGTGCAGGAACTGGTCGCGACCACGCCGGAGGCGTACGCGACGCTGTATCGCTTCCTGCTCGACTACGACCTGGTCGTCACGGTGGAGACCTTCGCGGCCCTCGACGAACCGCTCATCCACCTGCTGGCCGATCCGCGCGCCATGACCCGCTCCGCCGGCGACTCGCTGTGGTTCCGGCTCGTCGACGTCGATCGTGCCCTGGTCACACGCCGCTACAACGCTCCGGTGGACCTGGTGTTCGGCGTGCGCGACGCCTTCTGCCCGTGGAACACCGGGAACTGGCGGCTCGTCACCGGCGCCGACGGCCACGCCGAGGTGACCCCCGTCGAGGACGCGCCGGATCTCGAACTGGACGTGACCGACCTCGGCGCGATCTTCCTCGGCGGAACCCGGCCGAGCACGCTGGCCGCGGCGGGGCGGATCAAGGAGCGGACGGCCGGGGCGGTTTCCCGGGCGACGGCGGCGTTCGCCACCGATCGGGAGCCGTGCTGCCTGGAGTCCTTCTGATGAGGGCAAGTCACTATGGCGGGTCGGTGACGGTGGTCGTGGGGGGGGGGTAGGGGGTGGTAACCCAATACCCCACCCCCCCCAACCCCCCCCCCACCACCACCTCAGCCCACGCCGTCAGGAACGCGTCCACAGTCTCCCGGTCCCGCACCGCGATCCGCAGGTACCGCGCGTCCAGCCCCGGAAAGGTATCCCCGCGCCGGACCGCGAAACCGGCCTCCCGCAACCGGTCCCGCACGCCGTCCGCGCCGGGCAGCCGCACGAGCACGAACGGCCCCCGCGGCTCCCCCAGCACCTCGACGCCCAGTGCGGTCAGGCCGGAAACGAGGTACTCCCGATCCGATTCCGCCGCCACCGCGAGCTTTTCCGCCTCTTCCAGCGCCGACGGGCGGCAACAAGCCACCACGGCGACGGCGGCGAGCGACGAGACCGACCACGGCGGCTGAACCGCGCGCAGAGTGTCCACAATGGACTCGTCCGCGAGTACGTACCCGGCGCGGAGACCGGCGATGCCCCACGTCTTGGTCAGGCTCCGGAGAACGGCGAAACCCGGTTGCCCCGCGACACTTTCGGTTTCGCCGGGGACGGCGTCGAGGAAGGCCTCGTCGACGACGACCAAGCGGCCAGGGCGGCCCAGCGCCAGCAGGTCCGCGGCCGGATGCAGGACCGAAGTCGGATTCGTGGGGTTGCCGACGAACACCAGATCCGCTTCTTCGGGAACCGGACGCAGCCGGAAACCGTCGTCCGGCGACAGCAGGACCCGGTGCACGGTATGACCGGCCGCGCGCAAAGCGGCTTCGGGTTCGGTGAACTGCGGGTGCACGACCACGGCATGCGAAGGCCGCAACGCCGTGGCCAGCAACGTGAAAGCCTCGGCCGCGCCAGAGGTCACCAAGACCCGCGACTCCGGCAAGGAGTGCCGGGCGGCCACCGCCGCGGTCGCCGCGGTGACGTCCGGATACGCGGCCAGATCGTCCAGTGCCGCCGCCAGTTCCGCACGCAGCCAAGCGGGCGGAGCCGGAAGCCGGACATTGACCGCCAGATCGACGAGTCCCTCGCCGACCTCGCGGTCGCCGTGGTGCCAGAGATCGTAGTCAGCCATGGGCGTGCACCGCGGCGGCGAACCGCTCGGCGAGTTCGGGATAGCCTGCCCAGTGGACATGCAGGTACGACGCGTGCAGTGACGCCGAAGCGAATCCGTCCGGCGTGCGGTCCCAGCCCCAGGCGGGTGTCGGTCCGCTGCCGGGTTCGATCACCGTGCGGTGGAATTCGTGCCCGGTGACGCGCTGGCCCGCGACGGCGAGCACGCTGTCCGCGGGTGAGAACGCCTTGCGGTAGCCGAGTTTCCCGCGTTTGGTCATGGTGGCCGACGCGTCGAGGACACCGGTCATCGGCAGCCCGTCGATGTCCTGGCACAGATACAACAGTCCCGCGCATTCGGCCACGACAGGCATCCCGTCGCCGATCGCTCGTGCGACCGCCGTCCTCAGCGGGACGTTCGCCGACAGCTCTTCGGCGTGGACCTCGGGAAAGCCGCCGCCGAAGTACAGCCCGGCGCAGCCTTCGGGAAGTTCCTTGTCCTGCAAGGGATCCACATCGACGACGTCGACACCGGCAGCGGCGAGCAGTTCCACCGCCTCGGTGTAGCGGAAGGTGAACGCCGGACCCGCCGCGGCGGCGACCACCGTACGCGGACCGTCGTGAGAAAGCGGGGGCCGCCAAGGCTCACCCGAAAGCCGCGAAGCCGATCGCGCGACCTGGACGACAGCGCCGAGATCGACGCCTTCGCTGATCCACCCGGCCAGTTCCGGCAGCAGCCGCTCCGACTCACTGGCCCGCTCCGCCGCGGGCACGAGGCCGAGATGACGGCTGGGTGCGTGGATCTCTTCGTTGCGGTACAACGTTCCCAGCAGCGGGACCCCGGTCGCCTCCAGTGCGGTGACGATCTCGTCCGCGTGCCGCTGCGAGCCCAGCTTGTTGAGGATCACCCCGGCGAGCCGGACGCGGGTGTCGTACTGCGCGAACCCGAGCACGGTCGCCGCGACACTGCGCGACGCGGCCGAAGCGTCCACGACGAGCACGACCGGCGCGTCCAGCAGTCGCGCGACGTGCGCCGTCGAGGCGTAGCCCTCGGTGCCGAGCGCCCCGTCGAACAGGCCCATCACGCCTTCGATGACCGCGATGTCGGCCCCGGCGGAACCGTGCAGCAGCAACGGGATCAGCTGCTCCTCACCCTGCAGGAACGGGTCGAGGTTCCGCGCGGGCCGCCCGGTCGCGAGGGCGTGATAGCTGGGGTCGATGAAGTCGGGGCCGACCTTGTGCCCGGACACCTTCAGTCCCCGCGCGCGCAACGCCGCCATCAGCCCCGTGGCGATCGTGGTCTTGCCGTGTCCGGATCCGGGCGCGGCGATGACCACGCGATTCACCATTCGATGCCTCGCTGGCCCTTTTGCCCGGCGTCCATCGGATGCTTGACCTTGGTCATCTCGGCGACCAGATCCGCCGCCTCGATCAGTTCGGGCGGCGCGTACCGGCCGGTGATCACCACATGCTGATGACCCGGGCGTTCCGTCAGCGCCGAGACGACGTCGTCCACTTCGAGCCAGCCCCATTTGAGCAGGTAACTGAACTCGTCGAGGACGTAAAAGTCATGGGTTTCGGCGGCGAGACGGCGTTTGATCTCGGCCCAGCCCTCGCGGGCGTTGGCGGCGTGGTCCTCTTCGGTCCCGGATTTGCGCGCCCAGCTCCAGCCTTCACCCATCTTGTGCCATTCGACCGGCCCGCCCTGGCCGGTGTCTTCGTGCAGTTTGCCGAGCGCGCGGAACGCGGCTTCCTCGCCGACGCGCCATTTCGCCGACTTCACGAACTGGAACACGCCGATCGACCAGCCCTGGTTCCACGCGCGCAACGCCATCCCGAACGCGGCCGTCGACTTCCCCTTCATCTCGCCGGTGTGCACGGCGAGCAGCGGACGATTACGGCGCTGACGGGTGGTGAGCCCGTCGGCGGGCACGGTTTCCGGTTTGCCCTGTGGCATTACGCCGCCTTTCCGGAGATACGGCTGCGGACGGCGCCCGCGAGCGTGTCGGCGGCGACCTCGGCGACCGGAACATGTTCCGCACCAAGGTGTTCCGCCAGTTCCGCGGCGAGCCCGAGGCGCATTTTGCCGCTCTCGCAGTCCATCACGATCGAAGTCACGTTGCCGGCGAGCAGCCCGGCCGCCTGCCGTGCCCGCTGGACGGCGTCGGCGCCACTGGTCGCGCGGCCGTCGGTGACGACGACGAGCAGCGGGCGCCGCAGCGGATCGCGGACCGCTTCGATGCGCAGCACCCTCGCCGCTTCAAGGAGTCCTTCCGCCAGCGGGGTCCGGCCGCCGGTCGCGAGACCGTCCAAACGGGACGCCGCCGCGTCGACACTGATCGTCGGCGGCAGCGCGAGTTCGGCACCGGAGGCACGGAAGGTCACCAAGCCCACCTTGTCCCGGCGCTGATAGGCGTCGAGCAGCAACGACAGCACCGCGGTCTTGACCTCGCGCATCCGTTGCCGCGCGCCCATCGAACCGGACGCGTCCACGCAGAACAGCACCAGGTTGCCCTCGCGCCCTTCCCGCCGTGCGAACCGCAGATCCTGGGGCCGCACCACGAGTCCGGCGCCGCTCCGGCCGCGGGAGCGCTGATGCGGCGCGGCCGCGCGCACGGTCGCGAGCAGATGCGGATGCCCGTCCTTCACCCCGGCGGGCTGGACACCGATGGTCCGGCCGTTGTCGGTGATCGCCCTGGACCGCCGTCCGGCGGCGCCCTCGCCGGTGCCCTTCACCTCGAAACGCCTGGCACGAAAGGCTTCCCCTGCGCCGACCGGCTTCTGCTCGCCGCCGCTCTTTCCACCACCTGAGGGCTCTTGCCCGCCTTCCGACGGCGGCGGCCCCGAAGCCTCGCCACCCTCCGGTGGGGTACCGGAACCGGGGCCGTCATCGTCGGGGCCGGGTCCTTCCGGTTCGGCGTCCTGCAGTGCCTGCTCCAGCTGTTCCTCGGAGATTCCGGGCGCGTCGAAAGGATTGCGGCGACGGCGGTGCGGCAACGCGAGCCGGGCCGCGACCCGGACGTCGTCGGTGGTCACCTCGGTGCGCCCGGCCCAGGCGGCGTGCGCGACGGCGGTCCGCGCGGTCACGATGTCCGCGCGCATCCCGTCGACCTCGAAGGACGCGCAGACCTCGGCGATCTGCCGCAGCGCGTCGTCGGGCAGCTTGACCGACGGCAGAAGCCGTTGCGCAGCCTCGATGTCCGCGGCCAGTTCGGCGTCGGCAGCGGCGTACTGACCGGCGAAACCGTCGGGATCCGCTTCGTAGGCGAGCCGCCGCCGGACGACCTCGACGCGCAGTTCGGGATCCCGGCTGGACGCCACCTCGACGGTGAGGCCGAAGCGGTCCAGCAGCTGCGGCCGCAGTTCGCCTTCCTCGGGGTTCATGGTGCCGATCAGGACGAACCGCGCGGCGTGCGACACCGAGACACCCTCGCGCTCGACGGTCGCGCGCCCCATGGCTGCGGCGTCGAGCAGGGTGTCGACCAGGTGGTCGTGCAGGAGGTTGACCTCGTCGACGTACAGCAGCCCGCGATGCGCGGCCGCGAGCAGGCCGGGCTGGAAGTCGGTGACGCCGTCGGCCAGCGCGCGTTCCAGGTTCAGCGAGCCGATCACGCGGTCTTCGGCCGCGCCGACCGGCAGTTCCACCAGGCGCGCGGGACGGCGGTGCGCGGGCGAGCCCTCGGCGTGCGGACCGTCCGGGCAGGCCGGGTCGGGTTCGACGGGGTCGCAGGAGAACCGGCACGCGTCCACGACGTCGACGCCGGGCAGCAGACCGGCCAGCGCGCGCACCATCGTCGACTTCGCCGTGCCCTTCTCCCCGCGCACCAGCACCCCGCCGACGGCGGGCGAGATGGCGGAAAGCACCAGCGCCAGGCGCAGATCCGGCATCCCCACAACGGCGGTGAACGGGTACGGCTTCACAGCACTCCTCATCGTCGGCGACCTCGGCCGATCATCGCATAGGAAAACCTTCATCTACGGTGACGACCGTGCGCGAAAAATCACCCCTGACGGTCGTCGGGATCGGAGCCGACGGCTGGCCCGGTCTGTCCTCGCAGGCCAGGGAAGCGGTGATGAACGCGGACGTGGTCGTAGGAGCTCCGCGTCAGCTCGCGTACCTGCCCGCCGGGGTGAAAAGCGAACCATGGCCCAGCCCGCTCCTTCCCGGCCTGGACGACTTCCTCGCCGAACGCGAAGGCCGCGTCTGCGTGCTGGCCAGCGGCGATCCCCTGTTGTCCGGCATCGGCACGACGCTCGTCCAGCGCGGCTACGACGTCGAGATCCTCCCCGCCCTCTCCTCGGTGACGCTCGCCCGCGCGAAGCTCGGCTGGTCGGCGGAGGAGACCGAAGTGGTCACCGTCGTCGGCCGCGCGATCGGCCGGGTGAGCCGGGCCTTGGCTCCCGGCCGGAAGATCCTCGTCCTCGGCGCGAACGCCGAAGACCTGCTCGACCTGCTCAAAGTCCGTGGCTACGGCAAGAGCCGCGTCACCGCGCTGTCCGATCTCGGCGGCCCCGACGAGCGGATCGGCCCGGGCTCGCTGACGGTGTTCGCCATCGAGGCCGACGGACCCGCGCTGCCGCTGACCGGCCTCCCGGACGACGTGTTCGAGCACGACGGTCAGCTCACGAAACGCGACCTCCGCGCGTCCGCGCTGGCCAGGCTGGCGCCGTCGCCCGGCGAACTGCTGTGGGACGTCGGCGCGGGCGCGGGCAGCGTCGGGATCGAGTGGTCGCGGGCGCATCCGCTGAACCGCGCGATCGCGATCGAGCGGTCGCCGGAGCGGGGCGCGCGGATCACCCGGAACGCGGACGCGCTCGGGGTCCCGGAACTCGACGTGGTGATCGGCGCGGCGCCCGAAGCACTCGAAGGACTGGCCAAGCCGCACGCGATCTTCGTCGGTGGCGGGCTGACCGTGCCCGGTGTCCTCGACGCGTGCCTGGCGACCGGCGCACGGATCGTGGCGCACGGCGTGACCCTCGAATCCGAACAGGCATTGGCCCGCGCGTACACCGAACACGGTGGTGAGCTGATCCGGATCGGCGTCGAACAGGCGGCGCCGCTGGGCGGATTCACCGGCTGGACCCCGGCGCGTGCCGTGACACAGTGGACCTATCGGAGCAAACCTTGACAGTGCACTTCATCGGCGCGGGCCCCGGCGCCGCCGACCTCATCACCGTACGAGGCCGTGACCTGCTCGGCCGCTGCGGAACCTGTCTGTACCCCGGCAGCATGACGCCGACGGATCTGCTCGCCTATTGCCCGGACGACGCGGTGCTCGTCGACACCGCGAACCTCGCTCTGCCCGCGATCGTCGAGCGGATGGTCGAAGCGCATGAGAAGGGCCACGAGATCGCGCGGCTGTGCTCGGGTGATCCGTCGATCTACAGCGCGGTCGCCGAGCAGATGCGCCGTCTCGACGCCGCGGGCGTTCCCTACGACGTCACGCCCGGGGTGCCCGCGTTCGCCGCCGCGGCCGCGCTGCTCAACCGCGAACTGACCGTGCCCGAGGTCGGCCAGAGCCTGGTCATCACCCGGGCACAGGCCCGGTCCACCGCCATGCCACCGGGTGAAACGCTGGCGAACTTCGCGCGCACCGGCACCACCCTCGCGCTGCATCTGGCGGTCAATCGCATCGAGCAAGTAGTCGACGAATTGCGGCCTTTCTACGACGAGGACTGCCCCGCGGCCGTGGTCGCGTTGGCGAGTCAGCCCGGCGAACAGGTGCTGCGCGGAACGCTCGGCACCATCGCCGCGCAGTCCCGCGAAGCCGGCATCACCAGGGCGGCGATGATCTTCGTCGGAAGAGTCCTTGCCGCCGAAGGGTTTCCCGACAGTTTCCTGTACTCGGCCACTCGTGATCGAGCCAACCAACCGGAGTCGTTATGAAGGAACTGCGCTGGGGCCTGCTGGCCGCCGGGACCATCGCCGCCGAGTTCGCGGCGGGCGTCGACGAAAGCAAGCACGGCGTGCTGGAGGCCGTCGCCGCGCGGTCCGGTGCCCGGGCGGCCGAGTTCGCGAGCCGCTTCGAGATCCCGAAGTGCTACGGCTCCTACGAGGACCTGCTCGCCGATCCGGACGTCGACGCCGTCTACATCTCGACGCCGCATCCGCTGCACGGCGAATGGGCGATCCGCGCGGCCGAGGCGGGCAAGCACATCCTGTGCGAGAAACCGCTGACGGTCTCGGTCAGCGAAGCCGAGAAGGTCATCGAAGCGGCGCGTGCCAACGACGTCTTCCTCATGGAGGCGTTCATGTACCGGCTGCACCCGCAGATCCGGCGGCTGGCCGAGCTGATCTCCAGCGGCGCCATCGGCGAGGTCCGCGCCGTCGACGTCGCCTTCAGCTACAACTTCGCCACTCCCCGGCTCACCGATCCGGCGCTCGGCGGCGGCGGGATCTTCGACGTCGGCTGCTACTGCACCTCGCTCGCGCGGCTGGTCTCGCAGGCCGCGACCGGGCAGGACGTCGTCGAGCCCGAAGAGGTACTCGGGATGGCCAAGCTCGACGAGAACGGCGTCGACGAGGTCGCGTTCGGACTGCTGCGGCTGCCCGGCGGCGTCCTCGCGCAGCTGGCCTGCGGTTTCCAGCTGACCCAGGACGACCACATCCGCGTCTACGGCTCGCAAGGGCAGCTGTACGTGCCGAAACCGGCGTGGATCCACGAAATGCGCCAGCCGAGGTCGTCGCAGATCATCCTCACGCCGGAAGGCGGTGAGCCCGAGGCGATCGAGGTGGAAGCGACTCAAGGCCTCTTTGCTCGCGAAGCCGACCACGTCGCCGCGCATCTCGCCGACCGGCAGGCGCCCGAACTCACCTGGGCGGAAACGCTCGCCAACCTGCGCACGCTGGAACGGTGGCGCGCGGCCGTGGCTCGATGACGCTGCTCATCCTGGGCGGCACCGGTGAAGCCCGCGAGCTGGCGACGGAGCTGGTGGCGCGCGGCGAGCACGTCGTGTCGTCACTCGCGGGCCGGGTCGCGCGCCCGAAACTGCCTGACGGCGAAGTCCGCGTCGGTGGCTTCGGTGGCCCGGAGGGTCTCGCACGCTGGCTGACCGAGAACGACGTCGCCGCGATGATCGACGCGACGCATCCCTTCGCGGAACGCATCGGCGCCAACGCGGCGAAGGCCGCGCAGGCGACGAAAACGCCACTGCTCAGGCTGGCCCGGCCTGGCTGGACCGAGCGACCAGGCGACACCTGGCACTGGGCGGACGACCTCGGCCACGCCGCGCGGCTGCTCCCGGAACTGGGCGAACGCGTGTTCCTCACCAGCGGACGGCAGGGGCTCGCCGCCTTCGCCGGGCTGGACGACCTCTGGTTCCTGATCCGCTGCGTCGATCCGCCCGAGGCGCCGCTTCCCCGGCGGCACGAAGTCCTGCTGGACCGAGGCCCGTACACGGTCGAGAAGGAGCGCGAACTGATGGAGCGGCACGGCGTCCAGGTGCTCGTCACGAAGGACAGCGGCGGCGCGATGACCGCGGCGAAACTGACCGCCGCCCGCGAACTCGGCCTCCCCGTTGTCGTCGTCCGACGGCCTCCGCGACCCGAAACGGCCAGCGTGACGACGGTTCAGGACGCCTTAACCTGGCTCGGGGCCCCGGACAAGGGCAGCCCTGCGTAAGCCGTTCGGAGCAGACCCGTTAGCGTTGCGCCGATGCGTCTGATCGCTGTCACGCTGGGGTTGCTGTCCGCCTTGTGCGCGTTGGCTTTCCCCTTCCTGCCGGTGGTGCAGGACACAGCGGAGGTCGTCTGGCCAACGGGCGGCGACACCCGCTCCGTCAACGCGCCCTTGACCGGGTACTGGGCACAGGACCTGCGCGTCGATCTGCCGTGCACGACCATCCGTTCGCTGGACGCGCGCTCGCAGGGCCAGGCACTGCTGTTCTCCACCGTGCCCGACGGCCGCACCGACCCGCGCGCGGGCAAGGGCGTCGGCCTGCAGCTGCGCATCGACAACGGCGTGCTGCTCGCCTCCAGCCAGGGTCAGCAGATCGTGCAGCAGCCGCTGCCTCCTCAGTCGGCGTCCCCGCACAACTGCGACGTCAAGCTCCGTACCGACGCGAACCAGATGACGGTGACCGTCGCCGAGACCGTGGTGTTCCACGCCGAGGGCGACGTCCGGCCGCGGCTGGTCGGGATCTACTCGTCGCTCAACGCGGGCAAGGACCCGATCGACGGCCTGCACGTCTCGGTGGTCCCGGACACCCGCTACCAGACCTCACCCACGGTGCTGAAGTGGATCATCGGGGTGATCGCGGCGCTGTCGTTCATCGGCTGCCTGATCGCGGTGTGGCGGATGGACTCCGGCTTCGCGCGCCGTGCGCCCCGGTGGGCGCCGGTCGGCTGGTGGCGGCTGACCGCCCGCGACGCGACGGTGATCGTCGCGCTCGGCGCCTGGGTCTTCATCGGCCCGGTCACCTCGGACGACGGCTACATCCTCACGATGTCGAGAGTCGCCGAAGAGACCGGCTACCTGACCAACTACCACCGCTGGTTCGGTGTCGCCGAGGCGCCGTTCGGCTGGTTCTACCACGTGTATCAGCTGATGGCGCACGTCAGCACGGTGCCGCCGTGGATCCGGCTCCCGTCGTTCCTGCTCGGCGTGCTGAGCTGGCTGCTGATCAGCCGCGAGGTCATGCCCCGCCTCGGCACCCAGGTCCGGACGAGCCGCGCGGCGGGCTGGGCCGCCGCCGCGGTGTTCCTGGTCTGGTGGATGCCGTTCAACAACGGCGTCCGGCCGGAACCGGTCGCCGCGCTGGGCTCGCTGCTGGCGATCTGCGCCGTCGAACGCGCGCTGGTGACCCGCCGCCTGCTGCCGCTGGCCCTCGGCCTCACCGCCGCCGGGTTCACCCTGGCCGCGACACCGACCGGGCTGATCGCCGTCGCGCCGTTCCTGGTCGCGGCCCGCCCGCTGTTCAAACTGGTCCGCCAGCGCGCCGAGAACGGCTGGCTGCCGGTGCTCGCGCCGGTGCTGGCCGCCGGGCTGCTGGTGCTGGTCGTGGTGTTCGCCGACCAGACCTTCGCCACCGTCCAGGAGGCGACCCGGATCCGCACCCAGGTCGGCCCGAACCTGTCGTGGTTCCAGGAACTCGCGCGCTACCAGTTGCTCTTCGAAAGCCTGCCGGACGGTTCGGCACCGCGCCGGTTCCCCGTCCTGCTCGTGCTGCTGTGCACCGGGACCTGTCTGGTGGTGCTGCTGCGCCGCGGCCGGATCCCCGGCGCCGCGCTCGGTCCCAGCCGCCGCCTGATCGGCACGGTCGCGCTGTTCTTCCTGCTGCTGGCGCTGACCCCGACCAAGTGGACGCATCACTTCGGCGCGTTCGCCGCGGTCGGCGCGGCCATGGCGGCGCTGACCGCGCTGGCCACCAGTTCGACGGTGCTGCGGTCGAGGCGCAACCGGGCGGCGTTCCTCGCCGGGCTGCTCGTGGTCGGCGCGCTGGCCGCGACCGGACCCAACTCGTACTGGTTCGTCTCGAAACTCGGCGTGCAATGGACCGCGGTGGCGCCCTCGATCGGCGGGATCCCGCTGTCGACGATCCTGCTCATCGCGGCCGGGATCTCCGGGGTGTACGCGTTCGTGGAGAACGTCCGCGCGCACCGGCCGGGTCTGCCCGTCGGGCCGCAGGAAGGCCGGGGACGGTCGCTGCGGCTCGGTTCACTCTCACTGGTGGTCGTCTGCGGTCTGATGGCCACGGGCGAGTTCGTCAGCATGGCGTGGGCGATCCACAACCAGGCCGGTTCCTACAGCCTCGGCGCCGCGAACTTCGGGCATCTGTCCGGCAAGAGCTGCAACCTCTCCGACCACGTGATGGTGGAACGGGACGCCGCCACGAGCATCCTGCGGGCCCAGCCCGAACAGCGGACCGTGCCGGTGAAGAAGGAGGAGCCGCCCGCCGGGCAGACCCCGCCGCCGCTGCCCGATCCGGAACAGGACAACGGCCGCGTGCAGACCGGGTTCCACACCCGCGCCATCGACGACAAGGACCCGCTGGCCGAACCGCCGCACGGGTTCAAACCCGACGAAGTGCCGATGTGGAGCAGCTTCCTCGACCCCGAAACGCGGGCCGGACGGCTGCGCAGCGACTGGTACGCCCTCGCCGAAAAGCCCGCGGACGGCCAGATCGTGGTCGCCACCGCCGGTGCGTCACGACGGCCGACGTCGGTCAGCCTCGACTACGGCGTGAACACCGGTGAAGGCGTGAAGGTGCTCCGGAGCCAGTTCGTGCTCCCGCCGGGCGCGGGGACGAACGGCTGGAACGACACCCGCATCAACCTGCGCGACCTCCCCGCCGAGACGACGTCGGTGCGGATCAACATCGTGGACAACGACCTCACCGAGGACGGCTGGATCGCCGCGTCCGCGCCCCGGGTCCCGACGTTCACCACGCTGACCGAGAAGATCGCGGGCAAGCAGGTGTACGTCGACTGGCCCGCGTCGTTCGTCTACCCGTGCGTGCAGCCGGTGACCTCGCACGACGGCATCTCGAAGATGCCCGACTACCGGATCACCGCCGGCGCCGTCGCCGACGAGGCGAACTGGGCGTCCAGCACCAACGGCGGCCCGATCGGCTGGCTCGAAGAGGTCGCGGACGAACCCGAGGTGCCCAGCTACCTGATCGGCCAGCCGAGCCAGTCATGGGGCCAGCTGCTGCAGGTCGAACCGTTCACCGAGGGGATCGCGCCGACGATCATCCACGGCGAGAAGGTCGTCCCGGGCTGGTGGTCGCCGGGTCCCGGACCGCGGCAGCCGAACGGCAAGGACCCGACGCGCTAGCAGGCCAAGCCGAATACGCGTGTCCGTGAAGGCCTCCTTCCCTACTCTCAAGGTAGGGAAGGAGGCCTTCACGGACATTCAACCCCGGTACCGACGCCTTACCGGCCGTGCTCCCGGTTGTAGCGGGCCAGCCGCTCTTCCATCTCACGCCGCTCTTCGGCCTGCCTGCGCTCGTTGTGGATCCGCGAGGCCTCGGCCTCCTCGGGCGTCTGCCGGTACGGCTCGGGCGCCTTCCAGGTGAGGAGGTCGTACATGAACCGGCACGCCTCGTCCTCGGTGTCGAAGGACCCGCGCGTCCACGACTCGGCCCGTTCGGCCTGTTTGACGTGCCAGCGGCCGCCCTCGACTTCGAGATAGGTGCCACCGTCCGGGGAGCTCTCCCGTGGCGGCATCCCGGGGAAGTAGTACGCCGCCCTGTCGACGCCCGCCTGGTCCAGCGCCGCGAGCAGCTGCCGAACGTCCATCAGAAGATCTCCTTCAGGTACCCGAGGTCGATCAGCTCCTGGACGGTCTTCGACGTCTGGAACTGGATCCCGCCGCCAGGCTGGCCGAAGGCGGGGGCGACCTTGCTGGATTCGATCGCGCCCACTTTCGAATCCCACGGCTTGATCCATTCGTAGCGATGGTAGCCGTCACCGAGGTTGGTCGGCGGGATCGCGCGCTCGGCGTAGGGCACTCCGTCGGGCGAAAGGTTCTTCCCGAACTTCGCGTCGCCGAAGCGGTCCCACACGTCGCCCGGCCTCGGCTGGTAGTTCGGGTTGCTCGTCCCGGGCACCTTGCCGTTGTTCGGGGCGGCCTTCGGCCAGTCCCACGCGCCGGTCTTGTCCCAGCCGCCGTCCGGCACCCACAGTTTGGCCATGTCCTCGCGGCTCATCTTCTCGAACGGCTTCCAGCCGTCGAGCAGCTTCGCGGGCACGTTGGCCGGGATGACGTCCGGGCCGAGTTTGCCGCGGGTGGTGAGTTCGTCGACCAGTTTGGCCAGCGCCGCCCGGTCGGACGCGTCCGCCACCATCTTCAGCGCGCTCGCGACGTCGGCGGGCGACTTGTCGACGAGCAGCCTGCCCAGGTCGACGCCACCCTTGTCGGCGATGTACTTGGTGACGTAGGCCGCCCCGACCGAGTCGAGCGTCTTGACGAACTGGGCGATGCTCACCTCGCCGAGCACCTTCGACAGGTTGACCGAGCCGAATTTCCCGACCAGCTCGGCGAATCTGGTGCCGCCGATCTCGAGCATGCCCTTCATGAGCACCGAGCCGATGGTCTTCGCGGCACCGGCGCCGACGGCGGCGATCGCCTTGCCCGCGCCCTTGCCGACCCCTTCGCCGACCTTCAGTCCACCGGCGCCGGGGATGAAGAACGAGCCGATGTCGACGACGGTCATACCCAGCGCCTTGGCCGGGTTCTTCGCCCACTCGTCCCAGTGCAGCAGCTGCTTCGGGTCGGCGATCACCTTGCCGATACCGTCCACAATGGACTTGCAGGCCTCTTCCCTGCCCATGATCGGGCCGGAGCCGGTCTGCGGGCCCATCCCACAGCTGGCGAGGGTCCAGATCCCGAAGCCCATGTTGACGATCTCGCCGGCGACACCCTTGAGGAACTCGCCCTTGGTGTCGCCGGGAAGGTGTTCGTCGAGCCACTTCTGGACGTCGGTGACCCACTTGGTCCGCTCCGCCTCGCGGATCTGCGGGGCCATTCCTTCGAGCGTGGTGGCGAGATCGCGCATCTGCTGCGCGATCGGGCCGATCGTGTTGGCGAGGGTCTCCGCGGCCGTCGCCGCGCCGTCGGCCTGCTTGAGCGCTCCCTCCGCCGCGGACGCCGCCTGGTCGGCGACGGAGGCGTCACTCAGCGCCTGGTTGTAGGCCTGCCGGGCGATCGACGCGTCGTTCGACGCGGCGGCCGCGGCCCCGTGCGCGGACTCGGCGTCCTGCCGTGCCTGCGCGTCGGCGTATCCGGCGCGGCGACTCGCGTCGCGGGCGAAGGCGGCGTCGACGGCCGCTTGCCTGGCCGCCTTGATCGCCGTTTCCGCCGATCGGACCGCGTTCGCCGCCGATCGGGCCGCGTTCGCCGCGGCCTGGAATGCCGGAGCGACTTCGCCGAGCGCTCGTTTCGCGGCTTCGGCGGCTTCGTCTGCCGCCTGGTCGGCCTGGTCGGCGTGGTACTGGGCCTTGGCGGCCTGATCCTGGCCGATCGCCAGGGCGACGGTCGCGACGTCGGCGGCGAGCGCCGCGTCGGAATCCGTCTCCGCCAGCGGTCCGGCCAGGTCGAGCGCCTGCGCGGCAGGCGAGGCGATACCGCTCGCGGCGACCCTGGCGTTGAGCGACGCCCGGCCCGCGACCTTCGCCTGCACCTGGGCGATGACGGACTCGCTCGCGGCCGCCTCCGCCTCCGATCTGGTCAGTTCGGCGTCGGTCTTGGCCTGCGCGGCCTGTTCCATCGCGGCCTGTGCGAGATTGACCGCGGCCTGCGCGTCGGTGTTCGCGGTGACGGCCTCGGCGTTGGCGCGATCGGCTTCGGCGCGGGACCGCATGGCTTCGTCGTGGGTCTTTTTGGCTTCGCGGGACGCTGTCGCGGCTTCGGCCCTCGCCTGCGCGGCGGCGGCACTGGCCCGCGACGCTTCGGCGCCCGCCGCGGCGGCGGCCGCACCGGCGGCGTTGGACTCGTTGCGGGAGCTCTCCGCGGCAGGCCGGGCGAGGTTGACCTCGTCGCGGGCGCGTTTCGCTTCCCTGGCGGCGGTGTCCGCCTCCGGGGTACCCGCCTTGGCGGCCGCGGCGGCGTCCGCCGCGGCGAGGTTGAACTCGGCCGAGTTCAGCGCGTCCCTGGCCCGCTGGGCCCGCCCGGCGGCGTCGGCGGCCTTGTTGCCCGCGTCGATGAACCGGTTCCCGGCGCCGACGGCGTTGTTGTGCGCCTCGATCGCCTTGCCCGCGTGAAGGATGGCGATGTCCTGCTGCCCGATCGCCCGGCGGGTGGCGGCGTTGGCGATCCCGGCCTGGCTGATCGCGTTCGTCATCGCCCGCTGCGCGATCGCGCGCTGCGCCCTGGCCCGGTCCAGCGCGGCACGGGCCTTGGCCGCGTGCGCCCAAGCGTTCTTCTCGGCCTGCTCGGCCTTGATCCGCGCGTCGTGGGCGTTGGCAGCGGCCTGCTGGGCCGCGGTGGCCTGAGCGGCCGCGGCGAGTTCGAGATCATGCGCCTGGCGCGCGTGTTCCTCGGCCGACAGGCGGTACTTCTTGGCGTTGTCGGCGTGCGCCTGCGCGTTCGCGTTGGCGTCGAGTGCCAGACTCGCGGCTTCGGTCGCTTCCGTGGCGTGCCAAGCGGTCTCGGCCGCCTTGACGGCGGCTTGGGCGGCCGCGGAGACGGCCTTGGTCACCTGAACCCAGTCGAGTCCCTGGGTCAGCCCGGTTTCCTTGAGCTGCTGCGCGGCGGCGTCCGAAAGCCCGGCCTGGGTGGTCGCCTCCCTCGCGGCGGCGGTGGCGCCGTCGAACTGACGCTTGGCCTCGGCGGTGAGCCCCGCGAGTTCGGCCGCGCGGCCGCGTTTCCCGGCCGGACGGCCGGGCTTGTCCTCTTCGAAGATCTGGTCGGCGCGTTTGGCCGCCTGGTTGCCGAAACCCATCGCGTTCGACGCGTCGGTCAGCGACTTCACGGCCTGGACGCTGGACTTCAGGATCTGGGTACGGGCGTTCGAGGCGCGAGCGGACCGGTCGGCGAGCTCCTGCAGCTCCTGCAACGCCTTGTTCCGCGCGGTTTGCGCGGCTTCGATCGCGGCACGGGCTTCACCGTCGCGCTTGTTCGCCTCGGTGTAGCCGGTGGTGAAGAACTCCTCGATGACAGCGGGATCACCACTGTCCAAAGCGGCCTGTCCGAGAACCTGGACCTCGGGTCCGCCTCGGGCGACCATGTCGGCGACCCGCGCCTTGATGCGCTCCGCCTTGGCCGCGGCGTCCTCGACGGTGTCGCGGTCCTCCGCGTCGGCGAGGTCCTTGCCGAAGGCGACGAAGTCCGCGATCTTCTTGTCGTCGTTGGTCGCGAGGACGTCGAGAGCACGCTGACGCGCTATCGGTCCCGCCGTCTTCGACCAGTCGGTGACCAGTGCGCGGTTCTCGGCGGCGACCCGCTTCTTGCGGTCCGCGGCCGCCTTCCTGGCCAGCGCGTCACCGGTGTCCAGATACTCGCGGATCTTGGCCGGGTCGCCGGTCGCGAGCGCGGCACGGGCCGCGTCCCGGACTTCGACGTCCTCGGCGTGATCGGCGATGTCCCGGACGAGTTCGCGGTTGAACGCGTCTTCTTCGTCGATCGGCGGAGGCGGGTCCTGTGCCGGTGCCGCGGTGGGCGGCGGCGCCGGTTCGGCCGCCACCGCCTGGCCCGCCAATCCGGCGGGCAGCGCCAGCACGAGCAGCATGACCAGGACGTGCACCAGGGCACGTCTCAGGCCGGTTTTCTTTTCGTACATGAAGAAAGTGCTCCCAGTGAGTGTGAAGATCAGACGGTGGCGACGCGGGCTTCGGCCGCGCGCGCGGACTCGAGCAGCGAGGTCCACTGGCGTGTTTGCGCCTCGGCCCAGTCGCGCTCGCCGGTCCACGAAGTACCCGTCGCGCCGGCGTGTTCGGAGATGTCGTGCCAGTTCTGGGCGGTGGCCGCGGTGCGGGCGAACTCGGCGACCGCGCGCCAGGACGCGGCCTGCCCGGCCGCACGCGCCCGTTCGGCGTCCCAGCCCCGCTGGGCGGACGCGGCGAGGCCGGAAACGTCACGCCACGCGTTCAGCGCTGTCTCACGGGCCTTGTCCACCATGGCGGAGTCGGCGTTCGCCAGCGCGTCCTCCGCCTCCTCGGCTGCCCGGAGCAGGGTGGTCACGCGGTGCTGCCACACGGCTTCCTGATCGCCGACGCGGACACGGTGCGCCTCGGTGTCGCCCCGGGCGGCGGTGTCCCAGCCGAATTTGAAGAAGTCGGCCAGTTCGGCGTCGCCCCGGCCCGCCAGCGTCGCGGCGGCGCGCACCCACGCACCGGGATCGTCGCGCGCCAGCGACGCGACGTAGTCCCGATCGGCCTGCGCCTGCTGCGCGACCTGCGCCTCTTCGTGGTTCTCGGTCCGCTCGTCCTCCGCGATCGCCGCGTCCCAGCCGGTGTTGACGAAATAGTCCTTGTCGCTGAAAACCCCGCGGGAGGCGAAATCCGCGGCACGCCAGACCGCGGGAGAGGATTGGCGGGTCGTCGTCCGCAGCACCCTGGCGATGATCGTGTCGTACCGGCTCGCCTGCTCCAGGTGCCGCGCCTTGGCCTTGGCGAAACCGCCGTCGGGCGCCATGAACGTCAGGATCCCGTTGTCCCCGTTGCGCAACGCGGCCCAAGCCGCGAGCACCACCTCCGGCCGCGGATCGGTCTCCGTCAGCCGGACGACGAAGTCCCGCTTCCACGCGGGCAGCGCGGTGGCCGCGCCCGCCTGCGCCGCCGCGTCGGCCGCGTACGCCGCCGGAACCGCGGTCCCGGCGCCGAGCGCGGCGAGCAGCGCGATCGTCACCAACGATCGCTTGGTCGTCATCGAATCCCCCTAGCCATGCGAAATTTTCGCGGATCGACCGATCCGCCCCAGACCCCAGTAAGAAATGCAGAGAACAGTGCGAGCAGATCCAACCGCACGAACTGATCGGTAAGCAAGCAGGGAACTACTTTAGTCTGGTGAAGCAGCTCACACGGCGATCCCGGTAACGCGACAGTGGATCATCGCGATGAGCGGTTCAGGAATTCGAAAACTGGGGAGTTATCGCGGAATGCGTAATTTGAGAATTCGTGCGACCACCGGCGTCGCCGTACTCGCCGTACTCGTCTCGTCACTCGGCGCGGGGGTCGCCGAGGCCGCTCCGGCGACCGGGACGGCGGCGCCCGCCACTACCGCGGTGGCGGCCGACGCACCGCTCGAGCAGTCCACTGTGGAAGAGAAGATGGAGGCGCTCGACTGGGCCGCCATCCCGCACAACCGCGACCTGCTCGCGCTCAACGACATGAACTTCGTGGTCGCCGTGTGGCGCAAGGCGAAAGAGGGCAGCGAGCTGAAGAGCGCCGCCCTCGCGGCGTTCACCAGCGAAGACTCCTACGCTCCCACCCGGTTCATCAAGACCGGCGTCCGCACCGCCGCGCTGCTCGACATCAAGAAGGAAGCCGAGCGCGAGCAGGCCGAGGCCGCGAAGCGCAAACTGCGTCAGGACGCGGTCGCCCAGGTCCCCGGCTGGAAGCCGGGCGACGAGATCTACGCGATGTCGGGCAAGGATTTCGTTTTCGCGATCTGGCAGAACGCCAAGGACGGTTCCCAGGTGAAGACCGGGGCCGCCACGGTTCTGCGCCCGGAAAACGCGACACCGGAAGCGTTGCAGAAGTTCATCGGAACCGATATCAAAGCCCTCCGGGAAATCGATCGTCAGAAAGAATTGGCGGACGCGGACGAGGCCAAGCGCAAGGAAGAAGAAGCGCGAGCGAACAAAGCCGCCCGCGAGTCCGCCGCACCGGCGGCGATGAACGTCGCGGCCGACGCGAACATGCTCGCCCTTTCCGACCGCGATTTCGTGGATCTCATTTACCGCAAGACCGAGGGCACCGAAGTACGGCTCGCCGCCCGTGCCGCGCTCGACAGCGCCGACCCGAAGGCACTGCACGACTTCATCTTCACCGGGGTGCACGCCGCGCATCAGCGGGACATCGACGCCGCGAACGCCAAGGACCGCGAGGCCAAGCTGCGCCAGGTCCAGGAGGTGCTGGCCAACGCGGAGCGGGACGGCTTCCAGCCGAACCTGGTCGCCGCCGCCAAGGAGGCGCTGAAGAACCCGACGCTGAAGGTGCTCACCGACTTCCTCGCGAAGGGCCAGCACGAGGCCGCCAAGCTCGACCTCGCCAAGCCCAAGGAGGGCATGGTCATCGAGCTGAAGGGGCTGCAGTCGGGCCGGTGCCTGCAGGTGGCCGGACTGTGGGGGCCGGGCGAGGGCGCGAACGCGAACGGCGCCGGTACCGAGCTGTGGGACTGTGTCAGCGGGATCAAGCAGCGCTGGGTCCTGCACGACCGCGGCAACGGCCGCTACCTGCTGGAGAACGTGAACTCGCTCAAATGCCTCACCGTCGCCGGCGGCGGCGTGAACAACGACGACCAGCTGGTGCAGCAGGACTGCAACGGCACCGACACCGCCCAGCTGTGGGAATTCCTCCCGGTCGGCGACTACGGCATGGTCGAACTGCGCAACGTCAAGAGCGGCAAGGCGGCGACCGTCGCGGGCGGCGGCACGGAGAACGCCGCGCTGGTCGTGCAGTACACCAACACCCACGCGAGCAACCAGGCGTGGCGGCTCGTCGACGTGAACCACAACTCGGCCACGCTCGCCATGCAGCCGGGCGAGGTCTACCTCAAGGGCCTCCAGTCCGGCCGCTGCCTCCAGGTGGCGGGCACATGGGACCAGCCGGACCAGGGCGCGCTCGCCCGCGGCGCGCTGACCGAGCTGTGGGATTGCATCGGCGGCGCGCCCAAGGAACGCTGGGTCCTTGCCGACGCCGGTGACCACAAGTACACGCTGAAGAACGTCCAGTCCGGAAAGTGCCTCGATGTGCTGAGCTCCCGCGCGACCAACGGCGCGGACCTCGGCCAGTGGGACTGCCACGGCGGCGCCAACCAGCAGTGGGTGTTCTACGCGGGCCGCAACGGCGCGGTGAAGCTCGTCAACGCCCAGACCGGCGGCGCGGTCACGGTGGAGCACTCGGCCACGCACAACGGTGCCCTCGTCCGCCAGTACGCCGACAGCAACGGCGACGAGCAGCAGTGGACCGTCACGCCGACCGTGTGACGCTTCCGTAGCTCCTATGGCGTGGTGGCCGAGGAAACTTGACCTTCACGGCTTCCCAGTACATGAAGGCTCCCTTGCTTGCGCTAGACGTAGGTGAGGGGGCTTTTATGTGCTTCAACGCCGGATAATGGCGCCGATGTCCACAAGGGGCTGTTCCGTGTCTCGGTCAGTGGCGTTTCGAGGCCTGATGAAGGCGCGTACGCGTGCTATGCGTCTTTAGGTTTGGTGCTCCACGTAGTTTCGGTGGCGCGACTTCTAGGCTCAGCCGAGGAAACTCGACCTTCACGCCTTCATGTACTTTCAACGGTACCGGTATCCACAAGGGACAGTTCCACGTCTCGGTCAGTGGCGTTCCTAGCCGCGGCGAAGGTGCCTACGCGCGCTACGCGTCTCGTAAGTTTATCGCTCCACGTAGTTTCGGTGGCGCAGCTCCTAGGCTCAGCCGAGGAAGCTGGACCGTCACGCCTTCCCAGCACCCGAACAACGGACCCAATGTATACAAGGGACAGTTCCACGTCTCATTCAGTGGCGTTCCTAGCCGCAGCGAAGGTGCCTACGCGCGCTACGCGTCTTTAAGTTTGGTGCTCCACGTAGTTTCGGTGACGCAGCTCCTAGGCTCAGCCGAGGAAACTCAACCAGCACGCCTTCATGTACTTCAACGCGGAAAAAGGCACCAATATCCACAAAGGACACTTCCATATCTCGGTCGGCCAGTGGCGTTTCAAGCCCCAGCGAAGGTGCCTACGCGCGCTACACGCCTTTAAGTTTGGCGCTCCACGCAGTTTCGTTGCCGCAGTAGTCTGAATATGTGATAGCACACCTGTTCGAGCACGGGTATTGTTGGGGTCGTGGCCAGCGAAAACAGTCCTCAGGTGGTGCGTTCCGAGTGGTGGCGTGCCGACACTGCGACGCTGCATGCCCGCAAACAGGAAATCGAAGTGTTGAAACGTCAATTGGAGGCAGAGCAGTACGCGATCCTCGCGGAAATCAATTCCCGCGGTATCCGCGGCTGCTCCGGTCATTCGACGTTGGCGGCGATGATTTTCGAGGACTTTCAGGTGACGGACGCGGAAGCTGGGGCCCGTGCCGATCGGGTTCTGGCGTTGCATCCGGGGCCGTCTATCGGTGGGGATCCTGAGCCGCCGCTGGCGCCGTTGACCGCGGCGGCCGCCGCGGAGGGTGCGATCGGGGGTGCGCAGATCGACGCGATCATCCGCACCCTCGCCCGGATCCCCTCCACTGTCTCGGAGGAGGCGGTGCGGGGCGGGGAGAAAATCCTCGTCGACTTGGCCCGGTGTGCCGGGCCGCGGCAGATCGCCCGTGCCGGACGACGACTCTTGGACAAGCTGGATCCCGACGGCAAAGAACCCCGCAACGAAGACCCCAAAGACACCCGGCCAGAGTTACGGTTCGTCAAACACCGTGACGGCACCCTCGGCCTCAAAGCCAGACTCGACCTGGAAACGTATGCGCGGTTGAAGTCCGACCTCGACCCGATGGCCAAACCCCACAAAGCCATCGACGGGGTCCGCGACTCCCGCACCCAGGACGAACGCTACGGAGACGCCTTCACCGACTACGTGCGTCTCAAGACCACCAGCCGGAACCTCCCCGGACAAGCCGGAGAAGCCACCCACATCCTCGTCACCATGTCGTATGAGGACTTGATCCGGGACCTGGGTGAGGCGCATCTGGATCTGGTCGGGCCGATCAGTGCTACCGATGCGCGGATCCTGGCCTGTGATGCCCGTGTCCGGCCCGGCGTCCTCGGCACCGCAGGCGAACCACTCGACATCGGCCGATCGAAACGCACCGTGTCGCTGGCCCAGAAATACGCACTCACCCTCCGCGACGGCGGCTGCGCCTTCCCCGGCTGCGACATGCCCGTACCCCGCTGCACCGCACACCACATCATCTTCTGGCGACACCACGGCGAAACCAAGATCGACAACCTCGTGCTCCTCTGCACCAAGCACCACCGGCTCATCCACCACAGCGAATGGAAAGTCCAGATCGCCCAAGACGGGCTGCCGGAGTTCACCCCACCCGCTTATCTCGACCCCACCGGGGCTCCGAGGCGCAACACCATGCACCTCAGGACATAGACCGACCGACAGGGCAGGGCAGGGCAGGGCAGGGCAGGACCATGCCTTCACTCGCAGCGCCTTCACGGCCCGGACACACCACCGCGAGTCTCAGTAGCACCACCGGTCACAACGGTGGGCGCGTGAAGGACCCTTCCCTCGGCTCAGCCGAGGCAACTCGACCTTCACACCTTCGCCAGTACGTGATGGCCCCCTTTCTAGTGTCTAGCGCAAGGAAGGGGCCATCACGTACTTCACCGCGAGCAAAGAGCACCGGAACCGCCGGACGTCCCGACAGCAGGAAGATGCCACCCATGCCACCGATCGCCCCTCACGACCGCCTCGACCGAATGGCCTGGCACCCCGTCACCGCGCGGCCAACCCCGTCACCGCGGCCAACCCCGTCACCCCGGCCAGCCCCGTCACCACGCAGCCAACCCCGTCACCCCGGCCAGCCCCGTCACCACGCAGCCAACCCCGTCACCACGCGGCGCAACCCCGTCACCGCGCGGCCAGCCCCGCCAGCTCCGATGGCAACGGGCCCTCGTGCAGCACCCCGAGCCGCTGGGTGGCGCGGGTGAGGGCGACGTAGAGCTCGGCCGCGCCGCGGGGGCCGTCGGCGAGGATCCGGTCCGGGTGCACGACCAGGACCGCGTCGAACTCGAGGCCCTTCGTTTCCGAGGCGGGCACGGTGCCCGGCGCTCCCGGCGGTCCGATCACGACGCTGGTGCCTTCACGGCCGGCTTCGTCCTTGACGAACTCCTCGATGGCGGCGGCCAAGGTGTCGTCGGTGACGGCCCTCGCCCACGGCTGGACGCCGTTGGAGCGGACCGAATCGGGGGCCCGGACGTCCGGTGCGAACTCGGCGAGCACCGAAGCGGCGACGGCCATGATCTCCGACGGCGTGCGGTAGTTCACCGTCAGCGACCGGTAGACCCAGCGGCCCGGCACGTACGGCTCCAGCATCGAGGCCCACGACCGTGCCCCGGCTTCGGACCGGCGCTGCGCGAGGTCGCCGACCACGGTGAAGGACCGGTTGGGGCAGCGCCGCATCAGCACCCGCCAGTCCATTTCGGACAGTTCCTGTGCCTCGTCGACCACGACGTGCCGGTACGTCCAGTCCCGGTCCGCCGCGGCGCGTTCGACCAGGCTGCGCGTGTCGTGCTCGACGAACCGGTCGGCGAGTTCGTCGGCGAAGAGCAGGTTCTCCGCGGACAGCATGATGTCCTCGTCCATCTCTTCGCGGTCGAGCTTCATCGTGTCCAGTACGCCCTCGGCGTACTCGGCCTCGGCCTTCTTCTCCCGGGCCACGGCCTGCTCCGCCGCCTTTTCCGCCGCCGTGTCCCGGCCGAGGATGTCGACGAGTTCGTCGAGCAGCGGCATGTCCGACACCGTCCAGGCTTCGCCGTCGGCGCGCAGCAACGCCTGGTCGGCGCCGGCCGCGCGCAGCCGTTCCTCCGACGAAAGGAGTGACCCCAGCAGGCTTTCGGGTGTCAGGATCGGCCAGAGCGCGTCGAGCGCGGCGGTGAACGCCTCGCTTTCAGCCAGCTCCTTGAGCAGATCTTTGCGCAGCCGCTCCCATTCGTCGCGGTCGTCCCGGCTGAGCCAGCCGCGGCCGATACGCGCGATCGCCCGTTCGGTGAGCACGTAGGTGACGATGTCGGTGAACACCGCGCGGGCCTCGTTGTGCGGCAGCTCGCTCTTGCGCCCCTCGTCCCTCGCCCATTCCGCCGTCTCGGCGTCGATCCGGACGGTGACGTCGGTCAGCTCGATCTCCAGTGGCTCCTCCGGCACCCGCTGACGGTCGGCGACGGCGGCGTTGAGGACGTCCAGCATCTTCAGTGTGCCCTTGAGCCGCGCCACCTCCGGTCCGTCCTCGGCGGTGACGTGCTTGCCGGGGACGAAGTCGCCGGTGGTCATGAACACCACGTCGGTCTCGCCCAGCGACGGCAGGACGCGGCCGATGTGGTGCAGGAACGCCGGATTCGGCCCGACCACGAGCACACCGTGGCGTTCCATCCGCTCGCGCTGCGTGTAGAGCAGGTAGGCGACGCGGTGCAGTGCCACCACGGTCTTCCCGGTACCCGGCCCGCCTTCGATCACCAGTACGCCGGGGTGTTCGTGCCGGATGATCTCGTCCTGCTCGGCCTGGATCGTCGCGACGATGTCGCGCATCCCCTCCCCGCGCGGGGCGTTGACGGCCGCGAGCAGTGCCGCGTCGCCCTCCGCGTCATCGCCGGGACGGCCGAACACCTCGTCGGTGAATCCGCGCAGCTCGCGTCCGTGCGTGTGGAACTGGCGGCGACGGCGCATCTTCTCCGGCGTCGCCGCGGTCGCGGTGTAGAACGGGCGCGCCGCCGGTGCCCGCCAGTCGAGCAGCACCGGTTCGTAGTCCTTCTCCTCGTCGAAGAGACCGATGCGGCCGATGTAGGAGGTCTCCCCCGAAACGCTGTCCAGCCTGCCGAAGCACAGTCCGTTGTCCACGACGTTCAGCCGCCGCGCCTCCCGGTCCAGCGCGCGCACCTCGACGTCCCGTTCCATGGCCGTTCCGCCGGTTCCCCCCAGCGCGGCCTGGAACTCCCCCTTCACCCGCGCGCGTTCGGCGTCCAGGCGCGAGTAGAGCCCGGCGACGTATTCGCGTTCGGATCGCAGTTCTTCTTCATGACCCTGAGTTGACACAGGCTCCCATTTCCGCAGGTTCCGGCTACGGCGAGTGAGTCTGCGGCATGACCGGGGGCTTGTGGCAAGTCCCCCTATGCGCTATATGTTTATTACGGAGGGAGTCAGCTTCCGCATGGTGGCGCGTAATCGAGCCCCGGAAAGTACCTCTCCCACTCTTCTCTCGTGATCCTCGGCGTCGCCATCCTGCAGATCTCCTCGCCCACGCGCTCGGCGTCCGTCTGCCACAGCTGCACACCGCTGCTCCCGATGGCGAGCGTATGCCCGTCGTCGCGGTACGCCAGCGAGTTGACCGTCGCGGCGAAGCCGGTGAGCTGCGCCGTCTCGGCCGGCTTCCGGGGATCGGTGAGATCCCAGACGCGCACCGTCCGGAACGCCGACGTCGCCAATTCCCGGCCGGTCGGGCCGAACGCCAGGCTTCCGACGCCCTCGGCGTGGTCCAGTTTCGCCAGCCGCACGGCGTGCGCGCGATCGGCGATGTCCCAGAGGTAGACGGCCCGGTCGCTGCTGCCCGCGGCCACCGTGCGGCCGTCGGGGCTCAGCGCCATCTTGAACAGGGCGCCGCCGTCGGGCCGCAGCGTCGACACGAGACCCGGCCGCCGAGGGTCGGCGACGTCCCACAACGTCACCGCGGACGAGTCGAGGCCCTGACTCGCCACGAGCGTCCGTCCGTCGGGGGTGAACGCGAGCGACCACACGGTGCCGTCGCCGACCGGGAGGATCCGCGGCTCGGCGAACCGCGTGGGATCGCTGACGTCCCAGAGCTGGATCGGGCCGTCGTCGTGGCCGGAGGCGAACGTCCGCCCGTCCGGGCTGAACGCGAGTGAGTAGGTCGGCCAGGCGGGGGTCGACGCCATCAGTTTCGGCGCCGTCGGATCGCTGATGTCCCAGCGTTGGATGACGAACTTCCCGGCGACCCCGGCGCCGTCGTGCGCCGCCAGCGCGAGGCTACGCCGGTCGGTACTCAGCGCGACGGCGGTGACGGTGGCCGGGCCGGGGATCTTCGCGAGCTGCCTCGGCGCCCGAAGGTCGTCCATCGCCCAGAGCCGCGCGTCGTCCCCGCCGGTGACGAGGATCCGTCCCTGTCCGGTGAACGCGGCGGCGGTCCAGCCGACGCTCGAAGCGAGCGCCAGTTCGCCGACGTCCTGCAGCCGGACGGTCCGGTCCGCGCTGGCGGAGACGATGGTCTTGCCGTCCGGGGAGAACGCCGCCCACCAGATGGAGTTCGTATGCCCGCCCACCGACGGCAGTTCTTTCGCGGGTCCCGTGACGTCCCACACCCGCACGGCCTGGTCGTCCCCCGCGGTGACCACCAGCCTGCCGCTCGGGCTGAAACCCGCCGCCCAGACGACGGCCGGGGTGTCCAGCGTCGTCACCAGCTTCGGCGCCGCCGGATCGGTGACCTCCCAGAGCTTCGCCGTGCTGTCCCAGCTCGTGGTGAGCAGCCGCCGCCCGTCCGGGCTCCACGTCGGGGTGAGTTGCAGGTCCTGGTGCCCGGCGAGGACGGAGCGCCGTCGCGGCGCGGACGGCGTGGTGACGTCCCAGAGTTCCGCCGTCCAGTTCGTGTTCGTGACCGCGAGCATCTTGCCGTCAGGGCTGAAGGCGGCGCGTTCGAGCTGCCCGGCCGGGATACCGCCGAGCGGTTCCGGTGCATCGAGGTCGCTGACGTCGGTGAGCCGGATGGTGCGGTCGGCGGAGCCGGTGACGAGCCGACGGCCGTCCGCGCTGAACTCGGCGGAGAGCAGGACCTCCCGGTGCCCGGTGACGTCCGCCTTCCGCACCGGATGCCGCGGGTCCGTCAGGTCCCAGAGCCGGACCCGGTGCTCACGTGTGGTGGTCGCCAGCGCCCGGCCGTCCCGGCTGAACGCCAGCGGTCCGCGGACCTCCGCCGAACCGGGCAGCGTCGAGAGGAGCACCGGTCGCCGTGAATCGGCGATCGACCACACCTGCGTCGCCCGGTAGGAGTCGGAGGTGATCATGAGCTGCCCGCTCAGCGCGACGGCGACGTCACCGGGGTCGAAGATCATCCGGGTGGCGAACGGCGCCGCCATGGACGCGAGCAGACCGTCGTGCGTCTCCTGGATCGGTGCGAGCCGGTACGCGGCGAGGCTCAGTTGCGTCGACAGCGCGGGATTCGACTCCCGTAGCGCCTTCGCGTCGACGACGGCCTTCCGCGCCAGCGCCACGTTTCGCTGATCGGTGGCGGTCTGCCCGGCGTCGACGGCGTACACGGCGGCCACGACCGCCAGGACCAGCAGCACGTGGAGGAGCACGACAAGTCTTCGCAGCCTCCGCGTCCGTTTGCGGCCGACGGCGGCCTCTTCGGCTTCGGCGTCCAACCCGGCCCGCAGGAACTGCTGCTCGCGCGCGCTCAGCGCGTCCGGCTCCCTGGCCGCCCATTCGGCCGCGAGACCCAGCCGCGTGCCGCGGTAGAGACTGCCCTTGTCCCGGTCCAGCGACTCCCAAAGATCAGTCGCTTCGGCGAGCTGCCGGTGCAGCCGATGCCCTTCGCGGTCCTCCGCGAGCCAGTCCCGCAGCCTGGGCCAGCCGCGGATCAGGGCCTCGTGGGCGATCTCGACACTGTCGCGGCCGAGAACGAGCAAGCGCGCGTCGGCGAGGCGTTCGAGTACCTCCGTCGTGGCCGGATCGTCGTCGAGTTCGCGCCGGTTGAGACGGCGCTTCGTGTCTTCGGTGCCTTCGCCGAGCGCGGTCAGGCGAAGGAAGATCTGCCGGACGACGGCGTGGGCGTCCGGCTCCAGATCCGTGTAGACGGACTCCGCGGTCTGCGCGATCGCGTTGAGGATCCCGCCGGATGCTTCGTACGCGGCGCTGGTCAGCGTGATCCCCTGGCGCCGCCGCCAGGTCTCCATCAAGGCGTGCGATACCAGCGGCAGCATGGCCGGCTGGCCGGTGGCGTCGGCGACGAGCGTCGTGACCAGTGCCGACTCGACCCGGCAGCCCGCGCGGACGGTGGGTTCGACGATCGCGGTCCGGAGTTCGTCGGCGGTCATCGGGCCGACCATCACCTGCGCGTCGGTGAGCGCCTCGACGAGACCCGCGTGGCGGCAGAGGTGCCCGTAGAAGTCGGCACGGACGCCCAGGACGACGCGGGTTCCGTGCTCGTCGCGGGCGAGTGTCAGTAGCGCGTCGAGGAAACGATCACGCTCGTCCTGGTCGCGGCAAAGCGTGTAGACCTCTTCGAACTGGTCGACGATCAGGAGCCGTCCCTGCGCGTCGAGGTCTTCTCCGAGCGGGTGCGCGCCGGGCGTGCGAAGGACCACCGGCTGATCACTGGCGGCCGCGAGCCCGGCCCGCAGTACCGAAGACTTCCCCGAGCCCGAAGCGCCGAAAACGCCGACGAGACGGCGTTCCGCGAGTTTGCCGGTCAGTTCGGCGACCAGCCGCTCGCGGCCGAAGAACCGGTCGGCGTCGGATCGCTGGAAAGCGGCCAGTCCCAGATACGGAGGCTCGGTGTCGTCGCTTCCGCCTTCGGCCGCGGCGCGTTCGGCGGCGATCGCGCGCCAGCGGTCCTCCCATTCACGGACGTCGCCACCGCACGCGGTGACGTACGCGGCCGTCACCGCGAGACCGGGCAGCTTCCGGCCGCCCGCCGCCTCGGACAGCGCGGCGGCCGAGTAGCCCGCACGGGACGAAAGCTCGCGGTAGGTCGGCCCTCCGGCCTTCTCGCGAAGCAGGCGAAGATCCGCCGCGAACCGCACGACGACGTCGTCGCCCGGCCCCAGCGGGCGCTCGCGTCTCGGCACCAGGCCCCCCTGATCGTCGAAGCGTTATCGAATGGTCATTGTTCACCGAAAACGGCCGGACACTGTACAAAACTTCTGCGCTACAACCGATGGCGTGCCGATTCGAACCCCAGTGGTGACAGTGGTCTTCGCGGGTGTCCCCGAACCGCCCGCGTCCTCGGAGCTGGAAGTGGTCGCCCATACCCCCGACGAACGCGAAGCGGTCTGGCACGCCACCGTGCTGCGCCCGGACGTCCTCGTCCTGTCCGTCCACCCGCCCGCGCTGGACGGGCTCGCCGTGACCCGTGAAGTGGCTTCCCGGGTACCGGGAACCGCCGTTCTGGTGCTGACCCCGCCCGGTGACGGCGAACTCGTGGTCGCCGCGATGCTCGCGGGCGCCCGCGGTGTCCTGTCGCGGAGCGCGGGCCACGACGATCTGGTCCGGTTCATCCAGGGGGTGGCGGCGGGCGCGGTCGTGTTCGGCGAGCGCGCCGCGGACCGCCTCTACGGCCTGCTGGCCGCTTCCCGGCCGATCCGGGTGTTCCCTCGGCTGACCTCACGGGAACACGAGGTGCTCGATCTGCTGGCGGGCGGCCTGGAGATCCCGGCGGTCGCGCGGCGGCTGGGGCTCGCGACCAAGACCGTGCGCAACGTCGTCTCGGCGGTGCACGCCAAGGTCGGCACGGACGACCGCGAGACCCTGCTGGGCCAGGCGCGCAACGCCGGGCTGGGCCGTCACTCGTAGGTGCGCGGCGTCCAGACCACCCCGTTCTCGGCGCGGGTCTTCGACGAACCCACGATCACCAGGCAGCGCATGTCCACACTCGCCGGATCGAGGGTGCCGAGGGTGACCACGCGGATGTCCTCCTCCGGGCCGCCGACGTCGCGGGCGACGACCACCGGCGTCTCCGGCGCGCGGTGCCGGAGCAGGACTTCACGGGCCTGCGCGAGCTGCGTGGTCCGCGTCCGCGACGCCGGGTTGTACAGCGCGAGCACGAGATCCGCGGCACCCGCCGCGTCGAGCCGCCGTTCGATGATCTCCCACGGCTTGAGCCGGTCGGACAGCGAAAGCACGCAGTAGTCGTGCCCGAGCGGCGCGCCGACCCGGGACGCGGCCGCCTGCGCGGCGGTCACCCCCGGCACGATCCGCACCCGCGTACCGGCACCGTGCCCGGCCGCGACCTGCTCCAGCACGGCCGACGCCATGGCGAACACGCCAGGGTCGCCCGAGGACACGACCGCGACCCTGGCCCCGTTCGAGGCCAGTTCGAGTGCCTCCACAGCACGTTCTGCCTCGACCCGGTTACCCGAGGCGTGCCGCTGCTGGCCTGCGCGCTGCGGCACTCGCGCGACATACGGGCCATAGCCGACGATGTGCTCCGCCGCGGCCAGTTCCTCGGTCGCTTCGGGTGTCAGCCAGTCCGGACCCGCCGGGCCGAGCCCGACGACCACGACTTCGCCACCGCTGTGCGTTTCCCGCTTCCGGGTGACTTCGGGTTCGTCGGCGAGCCGCGACGCGTAGGCCGGGCTGGGCAGCAGCGCCAGCGAGAAGTACGGCACCGACTCGGGGTCGACGTCGGCGAAGGGCTCGACGCGCTGCGCCTGCCAGGTCGCGCGCTCGACGTAGAAGGCGTCGTCCAGTTTCCCGGCCTCGGCCAGCGCCTCGCGGACGTTGCCGAACGTGCGGCCGAGTTTGAGCACCGCCGCGGCCTGCGTGTCGGCCAGCCGCCGCGCGAGTTCCGGCGCGGGCAGCGTGCCGGGCAGGATGGTGAGGACCTCGTCGCGCTGCACCAGCGGACGGCCGAGTACCGACGACGCCGCGCTCACCGACGTCACGCCGGGCACCACGGTCGCCTCGTAGCGGTCGGCGAGCCGTTCGTGCATGTACATGTAGGAGCCGTAGAAGAACGGGTCGCCCTCGCAGAGCACGACCACGTCGCGTCCGGCGTCGAGGTGTTCGGCCAGCCGTTTCGCGCTCAGCTCGTAGAAGTCGGCGATCGCGCCCTCGTAACCGCCGGGGTGGTCGGTGGTCTCGGTCGTGACCGGGTAGACCAGCTTCTCTTCGAGCTGGCCGTCCCGCAGATACGGCTCCGCGACCGATCGCGCGATGCTCCGGCCGTGCCGCGCGCTGTGGTAGGCGATGACGTCGGCCTCGCCGATCAGCCGCGCGGCCTTGACCGTCATCAGTTCCGGGTCACCGGGACCGAGCCCGACACCCCAGAGTTTCCCGAGCCCGCTCATTCGACCTCACTCGCCATCGCGTTGATCGCGGCGACGGCCATCGCGCTGCCGCCCCGGCGTCCGTGCACCACCAGATACGGGGCGGGTGCCCGCTTCACGAGTTCCACTTTGGACTCCGCGGCGCCGATGAAACCCACCGGGACACCGATGATCGCCGCCGGGGCGCCGACGCCCTCTTCGAGCAGTTCCAGCAGCCGGAACAGCGCGGTGGGCGCGTTGCCGATCGCCACCACGGAACCGGGCAGCTTGTCGCGCCACAGCTCCAGCGCGGCCGCGGAGCGGGTGGTGCCCATCCGCTCCGCCAGCCCCGGCACCTTCGGGTCGGCCAGCGTGCACAGCACCTCGTTGGCCGCGGGCAACCGTTTGCGGGTCACGCCGGAGGCGATCATGGTGGCGTCACACAGGATCGGCGCGCCCGCTTCGAGGGCGGCGCGGCCGGACTCCACCACGTCGAGGCTGTAGCGGAGGTCGTCGACCAGGTCGACCATCCCGCAGGCGTGGATCATCCGCACGGCCAATACCGCGACGTCGTCGGGGAGGATCGCGAGATCCGCCTCCTCGCGGATGGTGGCGAACGAATGCCGGTAGATCTCGGCCCCGTCCCGGATGTAGTCGATCACTGCTGTCCCTTCTCCGCCAACACTGTCGCCAGCTCGTCGGCCGGGACCCATGCCCCGTCGACCAGATATCCGTCCTCCGCCGCGAGCACGTCGACGTGCTCACCGGCGGGTTTTCCGCATCGCCGCTCACAACCGGCGAAATGCGCCCTCGGCGTGCGGCCGACCCGCGCGGCGTCGGCCCGGACGTCGGCACGCGATTTCGCGCAGCCGGGATGTCCGATGCAGGCGCTGACGCCGAGCGAAGGCTCACGCGGATCGGTGATCAGGCCGGTGTCCCCGGCCAACTTCCCGAGGACGAGGATCGAGCGCCATGGCGTGACCACGGCGTTTCCGGCCTTCGCGATCGCGCGCGCCTGCGCGGAAGTCAGCCGGCCGAGGGGCGGGGCGACCCCGATGGCGCCGTCGCCGATCGGCCCGATCGGCAGGCCGGGCTTCGTCGCGAAGGTCTCCGGTTCGGCTCGCTCGCCGAGGACGTCGTGCAGCAGCGCGTCGGTGCCGGGGAGTTCGCTGACTCGCCAGGCCGTGCCTCTGATCCGGAGGAAGGCACGCGCGACCGAGATCAGGGCTTCGACGGCGTGCTCCGCGGTGACGCGCAGTCCGGTGTCGGCGCCGTCGAGCAGCAGCGCGCCGTCGCGCCAGCAGACGTCGGCGCCCTCCCCCGCGACATCGCCCTGGCCGCCGTCGAGGGCGAAGAGGAAGCGTCCGGGGAGTCCGGCCAGCTCGGGGGCCGCGCACAGGGCCTTGTCGAGGGCAGGGGCGAGGCGTTGGGCGACGTTACTCAGCGGCGAGGCGAGGATGTTCCGCACGCGTTCGTGCGACGGCGCGGGCAGAAGCCCGGCCGCCGAGAGCCTGGCCGCGAGACCGGGCCGGGTGACCCCGCGAAGCTGGACATTGCCGCGGGAGGTCAGGTGAAGCGCCCCGTCTCCGAGGTCGTCGGCGGCGTCCGCGAGGGCCCTGAGCTGGGCCTGGGTGATGGCGCCGCCGGGAAGGCGGACGCGCGCGAGTGGTCCGTCGGCGGCGTCGTGGGTGGCGAAAACGCCGGGGCACGCGTCGGCTCGGACACGTGCGCTCGTGGACATGCGCTCACTGTAGATGCCTGCGTTCAGCGTTAGTACCACTCAGATCATATGTAGTAGATGTGCTACATTCGATCGCATCACTGAGATGGGGGTGACGAAATGAGAGATCCACATGACGTGATGGTCTCCGTCAAAGATCTCCGGATGCGCTACGGGACGAACGACGTCCTCCACGGCGTCGACTTCACCGCGCACCGGGGTGAAGTGATCTGTCTGCTGGGGCCGAACGGGGCGGGCAAGACCACGACGATCGAGATCCTCGAAGGCTTCCGGATGCGCTCGGAAGGCGAGGTCAGCGTGCTGGGCACCGACCCGGCGCAAGCGGACGAGAACTGGAGGGCGCGGCTGGGGGTCGTCCTCCAGGCCTGGCGCGACCACGCGAAATGGCGGGTACGGGAACTGCTGGAGCACCTGGGCGGTTACTACGCGCCGTACTCCACCGAGCACATCAAGCGGCCGTGGGATCCGGACGAACTGATCGCCGCGGTCGGACTGACCGAACACGCCAGCAAGCGGGTCCGGATGCTGTCGGGCGGGCAACGACGCCGTCTCGACGTCGCGATCGGCATCGTCGGCCGTCCGGAACTGCTGTTCCTCGACGAACCGACCGCCGGACTGGACCCTGAGGCGCGGCGTGAGTTCCACGACCTCGTGCACCGGCTGACCGATGACGACGACACGACGATCCTGCTGACCACGCACGACCTCGACGAGGCCGAGAAACTGGCCGACCGGATCCTGATCCTGAACCACGGCCGGATCGTGGCCGACGGTTCAGCCGACGCGCTGAGCAGGCAGATCGCCGGTGAGGCCGAGGTGCGCTGGACCCTGGACGGCCAGCGGTTCGTGCACTCGACCACCGAATCGACGAAGTACGTGCACGAACTGTTCAAACAGCATGGCGACGCCATCGGCGATCTGGAGGTCCGGCGGGCCTCCCTGGAGGACACGTACATGACGCTGGTCCGCAAGGCGGAAACGCCGCTCGTGGCGGTGGGTGCGCGATGAACGCGGTTCAGCACAGCCTCCGGCTGGGCGTCCAACGCGGCCTCCTCGAGTCGCGCCAGACCCTGACCAACCGCGAGGACCTGTTCAACACCTTCCTCTTCCCGGTGATCTTCGTGGTCGTCATGTTCTTCATGCGCGACTCGAAACTGCCGGGGACGGAGTTCTCACTCGGCGCCGCCACCGTGCCGAGCGTGCTGGGCGCGTCGATCGTGTTCAGCGGCATGCTCGGGATGGCGGGCGTCCTCGCCGTCGAACGTGAGGACGGCACGCTGCTGCGCGCCAAGGCCACGCCGAACGGGATGCTCGGTTACCTCGTCGGCAAGGTCGTCACGATCTCGATCGGGACGGTCATCGGGATGCTGCTGGTGCTGATCCCCTGCCTGTTCCTGTTCGACGGCATCGCGCCCGGCGGCCTCACGTCGTGGCTGGGCCTGCTGTGGGTGCTGGCGATCGGCCTGCTCGCCACCATGCCGATCGGCGCGATCTTCGGCTCGCTGACCACCAACGCGCGCAGCATCGGCCTGATCATGCTGCCGACCTTGGGCATCGGCGCGATCTCCGGCATCTTCTACCCGATCACCGCGCTGCCGGAATGGCTGCAGGGCATCGGACAGGTGTTCCCGATGTACTGGCTCGGCCTCGGTATGCGGTCGGCGCTGCTGCCGGACTCGACGGTGATGATCGAGATCGGGCAGTCCTGGCGGCCGTGGGAGACCCTGGGCGTGCTGACCGCGTGGGCCGTGATCGGATTGGTGCTGGCCCCGGTCGTCCTGCGGCGCATGGCGCGGCGCGAGTCCGGGTCCTCGGTGGCGGCACGACGGGAAAAGGCGATGCAGCGAATTGGCTAGTTCATGAGCGAGGTCGTTTACAACCGGATCGCGATGTTACGGGCGGAGCGGGGCATCTCCCGCCGCGAACTCGCCGATGCGCTGGGTGTGCATTACCAGACCATCGGCTATCTCGAACGCGGCGAGTACAGCCCGAGCCTCTATCTCGCCCTGCGGATCGCGGAGTTCTTCGAGGTGGCGGTGGAGGTCATCTTCTCCACCGCTCCTTTCCCCCGGATCGGGGACTCCTCTTCGGAACGCTCGGCGTGAGGTAATGACGGTCAGAACCGTCATTACCTCACACGAGCCGGAACACATCACCTTGACGCCGGGCCGGGCCGCCCGGAGAGTGGGCTGGAACCCACGCGTCGGCAGGTGGAGGAACCCGGTGAGAGTCCGGGGCGGTCCCGCCACTGTCACCCCTCACAGGCACGAGAGGGGGAGCCAGGAACTCCCGCCGGCGCGACCGCACGACCCGGGGCGCGGACACCCCGAGTGAGGACTGCCGTGATCCTGCTTCTGTCCACTTCGGACACCGACCTGCTCAGCGCCCGTTCCAGCGAAGGCGACTACCGGCTGGCCAACCCGGCCCGGCTCGACCTCGCCGAACTGCCCGCCCTGCTCGACGGCGCCCAGATCGTCGTCGTCCGGATCCTCGGGTCCGAGCGCAGCTGGCAGGAGGGTCTGGACACGGTCCGCGCGAGCGGCGCGCACGTGGTCGTCCTCGGTGGCGAGCAGACGCCGGACGCGCAGCTCATGAAGCTGTCCACGGTCCCGGCGGGCACGGCGGCGGAGGCGCACGCGTACCTCGCGCAGGGCGGCCCGGCCAACCTCACCCAGCTGTACCGGTTCCTCAGCGACACGCTCCTGCTCACCGGCGACGGCTTCGAGCCGCCCGCCGTGCAGCCCCTCTGGGGTGTCCTGGAGCGCGAGCCCAAGAACACCGAGGGCCCGGTCATCGCGATCCTCTACTACCGCGCGCATCACCTCTCCGGCAACACCGAGTTCGTCCACTCCCTCTCCGACGCCATCGAGGACGCCGGGGGCCGGGCGCTCCCGATCCACTGCGCGTCCCTGCGGACCCGCGAGCCGGAGATGATGGCCGAACTGGCCAAGGCCGACGCGCTCCTGGTCACCGTGCTGGCCGCCGGGGGCACCCGGCCGTCCGAGGTCGGCGCCGGTGGCGACGACGAGGCGTGGGACGTCTCCGAGATGGCCGCCCTCGACATCCCGATCCTCCAGGCCCTCTGCCTCACCAGCGACCGCGAGACCTGGTCGGCGAACGACGACGGCCTCTCCCCGCTCGACGCCGGGAACCAGATGGCCGTCCCCGAGTTCGACGGGCGGCTGATCACCGTCCCGTTCTCGTTCAAGGAGATCGACGACGACGGCCTCCCGAAGTACGTGCCGGACGCCGAACGCGCGTCCCGGGTCGCCAAGATCGCGCTGGCGCACGCCCGGCTGCGCCACACGCCTCCGCCGGAACGCCGCATCGCGCTGATGCTTTCCGCGTACCCGACCAAGCATTCCCGCGTCGGCAACGCCGTCGGGCTCGACACCCCCGCGTCCGCGATCGAACTGCTGCGCCGCATGCGCGAGCAGGGGTACGACCTCGGCGAGGACCCCTTCCCCGGCGTCGAGCCCACCGGCACCGACCAGCCCGACGGTGACGCGCTGATCCACGCCCTCATCGCGGCGGGCGGGCAGGATCCGGAGTGGCTGACCGAGGAGCAGCTGTCCGGCAACCCGATCCGCGTCCCCGCGGACAAGTACCGCGAATGGTTCGCCGAGCTTCCCGCGGAACTCCGTGAAGGTATGGAGGAGCACTGGGGCCCCGCCCCCGGCGAACTCTATGTGGACAACGGCGACATCGTGCTCGCGTCGCTCCAGTCCGGCAACGTCATCCTGATGATCCAGCCGCCCCGCGGCTTCGGCGAGAACCCGGTGGCGATCTACCACAACCCGGACCTCCCGCCGAGTCACCATTATCTGGCCGCCTACCGGTGGCTGGAGGAGGAGTTCGGCGCGCACGCCGTCGTCCACCTCGGCAAGCACGGTTCGCTGGAATGGCTCCCCGGCAAGACGGCCGGCCTCTCGGCTTCCTGCGCGCCGGACGCCGTCCTCGGCAATCTGCCGCTGATCTACCCGTTCCTGATCAACGATCCCGGCGAGGGGGCGCAGGCGAAACGGCGTGCGCACGCCACGATCGTCGACCACCTGATCCCGCCGATGGCCCGCGCCGAAAGCTACGGCGACATGGCCCGGCTGGAGCAGCTCCTCGACGAGCACGCCAACATCGCCGCGATGGATCCGGCGAAACTTCCCGCGATCCGCGCGCAGATCTGGACGCTGATCCAGGCCGCGAAGCTCGACCACGACCTCGGCGTCGAAGAACGTCCGCACGACGCGGAGTTCGACGACTTCCTGCTGCACATCGACGGCTGGCTGTGCGAGGTCAAGGACGCCCAGATCCGCGACGGCCTGCACATCCTCGGTGCCGCGCCGGAAGGCGAGGCGCGGATCAACCTCGTACTCGCGATGCTGCGTGCCCAGCAGATGTGGGGCGGCAAGCAGGGCGCGGTGCCGGGTCTGCGCTCCGCGTTGGGGCTGAAGGAGAACAGCGACGCACCACTGTCCGAAGTGGACGCGATCGAGCAGAAGGCCCGGTCGCTCGTCGAGGCGATGGAGGCCAGGGACTGGTCCCCCGCCGCCGTCGCCGAGGTCGTCGCCGACGTGCCGGAACACCAGGAGGTCGCCCGTGTGCTGACCTTCGCCGCGACCGAGATCGTGCCGCGGCTGGCGGGCACGAGCGGAGAGCTCGACGCGGTGCTCCACGCGCTCGACGGCGGTTACATCGCGGCAGGCCCCAGCGGGTCTCCCCTGCGCGGCCTGATCAACGTGCTGCCCACCGGCCGCAACTTCTACACCGTCGACCCGAAGGCCATCCCGAGCCGCCTCGCCTGGGAGACCGGGCAGGCGCTCGCCGACTCGCTTCTCCGGCGATACCGCGAGGACACCGGGGATTGGCCGCGGTCGGTCGGTCTCTCGGTCTGGGGCACATCGGCCATGCGCACCTCGGGTGACGACGCCGCGGAAGTCCTCGCCCTGCTGGGTGTCCAGCCGGTCTGGGACGAGGCGTCGCGTCGGGTCACCGGCATCGAGGCGATCCCGCTCGCCGAGCTGGGCCGTCCGCGGATCGACGTCACCGTGCGGATCAGCGGGTTCTTCCGCGATGCCTTCCCGCACGTGATCAGCCTGCTGGACGACGCCGTGCGGCTCGTCGCGAACCTGGACGAGCCGGACGAACAGAACTTCGTCCGCGCCCACACCCGCGCGGATCTCGCCGCGCACGGTGACGAACGCCGGGCCACCACGCGGATTTTCGGTTCCAAGCCCGGCGCGTACGGCGCGGGCCTGCTGCCGCTGATGGACTCCGGGAACTGGCGTGACGACAAGGATCTCGCCGAGGTCTACGCGGTGTGGGGCGGTTTCGCCTACGGCCGTGACCTCGACGGCAGGCCAGCGCGCGAGGACATGGAGAACTCGTACAAGCGGATCGTGGTCGCGGCCAAGAACACCGACACCCGCGAGCACGACATCGCCGACTCCGACGACTACTTCCAGTACCACGGCGGGATGATCGCGACCGTCCGCGCGCTGACCGGGACCGCGCCCGCGTCCTACGTCGGCGACAGCACCACCCCGGACGCGGTCCGCACCCGCACCCTCGGCGAGGAGACCGCCCGTGTCTTCCGTGCCCGCGTGGTCAATCCGCGCTGGCTGGCCGCGATGCGCAAGCACGGCTACAAGGGCGCGTTCGAGCTGGCGGCGACGGTCGACTACCTGTTCGGTTTCGACGCCACCGCGGGCGTGGTCGGCGACTGGATGTACGAGAAGCTCACCGAGTCCTACGTGCTCGACGAGGTCAACCAGGAGTTCCTGCGCCAGGCCAACCCGTGGGCGCTGCGCGGCATCATCGAGCGCCTGAACGAGGCGGCCGACCGGGGACTCTGGGCGGAGCCGGACGCCGACCTTTTGGCTCAGCTGCGTGAGGTCTACCTCTCGCTGGAGGGCGACCTCGAATCCTGACGTCACCCGCTGGAGCAGCGCCATGGCCCGCCCGGCGGTACCACTGTCATATGCGCAGAACTTAGCGTGACAGAGGCGGTGGGACGTCAAGGATCGGGAGGACAGCCATGATCAAGCGTCTGTTGAAGGTCGTGCTTCGCCACGGTTGCTGCTCGGCGTGCACCGGTCTGGGCTGCGGCTGCTGCGACGCCTGCAAGTAAGTTCAGGGGTGGACACCCGGGATATGGGTGTTCGCGCGGCGGACGTCGGCGGCGAGGGCTGGTACCTCGATCACCCGGCGTCCGGCCGCTTCCAGCGTTTCGGCGCCGACGCAGTCGACGAACACCGACGGCTCACGCCAGGCGAACACGACTCGGGGAAGGCCGGCGTCGAGGATGAGCTGGGTGCAGCTTCGCGGATGTGACGTCCGCGAGCTGCACGGCTCCAGCGACGTGTACATCGTCGCCTCCGCCAGCCGCGGGTCACCGGGTTCGAGCTTCGCGAGCGCGGCTTCTTCCGCGTGGTTCGCGGGATCGCCGTCCCCCGAGTAGCCGGTGGAGATCACTTCGCCGTCGGCGTCGGTGATGACCGCGCCGACGCGGAAAGTCCGCGGCGGGCAAAGATCCGCCAGTGCGATGGCCTCACGCAGCCGCAGAATGTCCACTTCGGACGGTTCCGGGGTGGCGTGGTACTCCAGGACGGCGACATCGCCCAGCCGGCTGCTTTTGACCAGGTTCAGCCCGCGCGGGAAGGCACCGGGGCCGATGAACCTCGGCGCGCGCGGATCACCGACGAAGAAGGGCGCGATCGCCAGATGCAGCTCGTCGACCAGTCCCTCGGTGAGGAACTGGGTGTGGATCGCGCCGCCGCCTTCGACCATCAGCCGCCGCACGCCGCGGGCGTGGAGGTCCGCCAGCATCTCGCGCAGTCCGGTCAGCTCGACCACGGTCGCCTTCACACCCGTGACGACCCCGGGCGGCGCGTACACCAGCTTCTCGGCGTCGCCGAGAGTGAAGAACTGGGCCGCCGGATCGAGTGACCCACTACGCGTCAGCGTGACCTTGACCGGTTGTTCCGGCCGCCCGGCGGCGACGCGCTCACGCACCAGCTCCGGCGAGCGGACCAGCAACCTGGGATTGTCGGCGCGGACCGTGTTCGCGCCGACCAGGATCGCATCGGACGCCGCCCGCAGACCGTCCACCCTGGCCCAGTCGTCCTCGTTGGACAGCACCAGACGGGTGTCGGTCGCGTCGTCGAGGTAACCGTCCAGTGAGACCGCGGCGGACAGCAGGATGTGGGGGCGTTCGCTCACGTCGTCAGTATGCCCTCGCGGGTCGCGGGTCGCCGAGGTGACAGGGCGGCGCTTGGGGTGGTGGGGCTTGTGTCACGTCCTCCGTTGCCGGAATTCGGCAGCGATAGCATAGGCAGGTGATCGACCTCGCCCGGTTCGTCGCGGCCGTCCATACCTACGCACCGAAGTGGGAAGCCATCGCGATTCAATGGCAGCTCAATCTCGGCCCTGAATACGAGAAGAGATCGGCCTGGGTCGCCTGCGAGACCGGTGACATGGTGGGCTGGTTCATCATCTGGACCAGCGGCGAAGCCGAACTCGAGGTTGGAAACCTCGACACCGGCGTCGTCGACTGCGTTCATTACGACCTCGCCGGCCCAGAAGAACTCACCGCTCGCCTGGACGAGCTCACCCGCAAGCTGACCGAGCGGACCTGACGACCCTCCACTATGGGCGGACATCACCAAGTGCGCACATCCCCGATTTCCCTTGCCACGAAAGGCATTACCGAATATCGGCGACGTTCGCGGCACTCGCATGATCCAGAACTGTCGGTGGAGGGTCGTAGGTTGATCGGGTGGAAACTTACGGAGCCACCGCTGTGGCGCTACTCGAGGAAATCACCGTGGCAGTTCCAGGGGCACACCGACGCCGGCGACCTCATCGCCTTCTGCCGCCGCGACCATCGGCTCAAGGACGAACCCGGGTGGATCTACCGGCTGGCACCGGACGGGACCCTGACGATCACCACACCGACCGGCCAGACCTACGACAGCACGCCACCTCCTCTGCACACACCCCGCAGCGAGGAGGCACCGTTATGACCCTGTTGCCGCGAAACGGCAATCAGCCGGAAAAATCGATCGCCACGCGGCCACGCCCGGGCTAACCTGGCCGAGTGATCTTCTGAGACGAACCTGCGCCCTCATCCACCTCCTTCGCAGGGAGTCTCATGTCTTCTTCCTTGACGCTTTCCGACGTCACCTTCACCTGGCCCGACGGCGCCCCCGTATTCGAGCGCCTCTCGCTCACCATCGGCACCGGCCGCACGGGCCTGGTCGGCACCAACGGTTCCGGTAAGTCCACGCTGCTCAGACTGCTCGCCGGCGACCTGCGGGCCCCCTCGGGCTCCATCACCGCACCGGGGGAAATCGGCTACCTGCCGCAGAATCTCGTCCTGGACACCGACCGCCGCGTCGACGACGTCCTTGGCGTCACCGCGATCCGCGCGGCGATCAAGGCCGTCGAGAGCGGCGACACCGCCGAGGAGCACCTCGCCACCATCGGCGACAACTGGGACGTCGAGGAGCGCACCCGCGCTGTCCTCGACCGGCTCGGCCTGGGTGTCGTCCGTCTGGACCAGCGGGCCGGGGAGCTGTCCGGCGGCGAACTCACGCTGCTCGGGCTGGCCGCGCTGCTGCTGCGCCGTCCGGCCGCGCTGCTACTGGACGAACCGACCAACAACCTCGACCTGCGGGCCCGCGAACTCGTGCACCGCGAGGTGGAGGACTGGAACGGGATTCTCGTGGTGGTCTCGCACGACCGCGAACTGCTCCAGTCGGTCGACCGGATCGCCGAGGTCCGAGACCACGAGGTCACCCTGTACGGCGGCAACCTCGCGGACTACGAGCACGCCGTCGAGGTCGCGCAGGAAGCCGCGCGGCGACACGTCCGGGCGGCGGAATCCGACGTCAAGCGACAGAAACGGGAGCTGGCCGAAGCCGGGATCAAACTCGCCAGGCGGGCCCGCTACGGCCAGAAGATGTGGGACACCAAACGCGAACCCAAGGGACGGATGCGCAAACGCCAGGAGGACGCGCAGATCGCCGCGGGCAAGTACCGGAACCTCCACACCGACAGGCTCGAAACCGCCGTCGAGGCGCTGAAAGCCGCGGAAGGACTGGTGCGCGAGGACGCCGAGATCCGCGTCGAACTGCCGGAGACCACGGTCCCCCGTGGCACGGACGTGCTCCGGATCGACGCCGTGCCCCGGTTCGGCCCGGCGGTGGACCTGCACGTCATGGGGCCCGAGCGGATCGCGCTCGTCGGGCCGAATGGTTCGGGCAAGACCACCCTGCTCCGCACGATCATCGGCGAACTCCCGCCGAAGTCGGGCGACGTGGGGCTGTTCGTCCCCACCAGGCTGCTCCCCCAGCGGCTCGACATCCTCGACGACACGTTGTCCATTGTGGACAACGTGCGGCTGGTCGCGCCGTCGCTCACCGACAACGAGATCCGCGCCAGGCTGGCGCGCTTCCTGTTCCGGGGCATGGCGGCCGAACGCACGGTGGCGTCACTGTCCGGCGGGGAACGGTTCCGCGCCGCGCTGGCGACGTTGCTGCTGACCGAGCCCACGCCACGGTTGTTGTTGCTCGACGAGCCGACGAACAATCTCGACCTGGCGAGTGTGCGGCGGCTCACCGAGGCGCTCCTGGCCTACCGGGGCGCGCTGATCGTGGCGAGCCACGACCGGCCGTTCCTGGCCGACATCGGCATCACCCGGAGGGTGCCTCTCGTCAGGCGTCGAAATCCACGGTGACGGACTCGGAGATCGGCACCGACTGGCAGGTGAGCACGAAACCGGCGTCGACCTCGGCCTTCTCCAGCGCGAAGTTGCGCCGCATGTCGACCTTGCCGTCGCAGATCTTCGCCCGGCAGGTGCCGCACACCCCGCCCTTGCAGGCGAACGGCAGATCGGGACGGTACTTCTGCGCGCCGTCGAGCAGTGAGGAGCTACGCGGCAGCGTCATCGTCGTCGAGCGGCCGTCGAGGACCAGCGTGACCTCGCTGGAGGACCCCACGACGGCCGGATCGATGTGATGTACCGGCTCCGGCGGAGTGTCCACATAGAACAGTTCCTGGTGGACGCGCTCGTCGGCAACACCAAGAGAGCGCAACAGTTCCTGTGCGCCGGTCACCATCTCGAACGGCCCGCACAGCCACCAGTGCGCGACGTCCTCGACCGGGATCAGCACCGTGCACAGGCGCCGCAGCTTCTCCGCGTCGAGGCGGCCGGTGAACAATTCGGCTTCACGCGGCTCACGGGAGAGAACGTGCACGAGTTCGAGCCGCGCCGGGTAGCGGTCCTTCAGGTCGGCGAGGTCGTCGGCGAACATGACGGTGTCCGTGCGCCGGTTGCCGTAGAGCACGGTCACCGTCGCGTCGGAATCGCCGAGCAACGACGACGCGATCGACAGCACCGGCGTGATCCCCGAACCCGCCGCGATCAGCACGTGATGCCCGGCGGTTTCCAGCTCCGGGGTGAAGTTGCCGGTCGGCGCGGCGACCTCGATCTCGTCACCGGGCCGCACGTGGCGCACCAGCCACGACGAGAACAGCCCGCCCGGCACCTCCCGGACGCCGACCCGCGGCGCCGCACCGGCGGGTGCGCAGATCGAGTACGAGCGGCGCTCGTCCCTGCCGTCGATTTCGCGACGCAGGGTCAGCGACTGTCCCGCCTTGAACCGGAAGGTTTCGGCGAGGTCTTCGGGCACGTCGAAGGTCACCGCGACGGCGTCGTCGCACAGGCGCTGGACGTCAGCCACCTTCAGGGTGTGGAACCCGGTGCGGCGCAGGGTGGACGCGGTCACGCTAGATCTCCTTGACGTGTTCGAACGGTTCGAGGCAGGACCGGCAGCGGCGCAGCGCCTTGCACGCGGTCGCGCTGAACCGGGACTGCTCCTCGGTGTCCGCGGAACCACAGTGTGGGCAGCGGACCGACGACATCGGCGGGCTCAGCGTGAGCGGGATCGGGCCGGTCCGCCGCGGCGCGGCCCCCGGCGGCGCGATCCCCGCTTCCGCCAGTTTCCGCTTGCCGTCCTCGGTGATCCAGTCGGTGGACCAGGCGGGTTGCAGCACCGTGCGGACCTCGACCTCGCCGTAGCCCGCGCCGGTGAGCGCGTGCACGAGGTCGTCCCGCATGGTGTCCATCGCCGGGCAGCCGGTGTAGGTCGGAGTGATCGCGACGACCACCCGACCGCCGGATTCGGACACTTCCCGTAGCACGCCGAGGTCGGCGAGGGTCAGCATCGGCAGTTCCGGGTCGGTGACCGTGGCCGCCACGGCGTACGCGGTCACCATGTCGCGTCCGGATGTTCCCTGGCGACACTCTGCAACTCCGCCAGCAGGTAACCCATCCGCTCGGTGTGCACGCCGTCGCGACCCATCCGCCCGGAAACCCCGGCGATGGCGCCGACCTCGGGGCGTGTCAGCTTCGCGACGGCCAGCACCTGGTCGAGGATCGCGTCGAACTCTCCCCGCAGCGACGGCGACTCGACGAATTCGTCCCGGTGTGCCACGAAAAGCTCGTCGACGTAGGGCCAAACGGCGTCGAGGCCCTCCTGCATCCGCTCGTGCGAAAGCTCGGTCCCGTCGCCCAGCCGCACGGCCCACTGCGCGGCGTAGTCGCGGTGGTAGGCGACCTCCTTGACACCCTTGTCCGCGATGGCCGCCAGCACCGGATCGACACTGGTCTGCAAGCGCTGCAACAGGGCGAGCCGCCAGATAGAGAAGACCAGCAGCCGCGCGATCAGATGCCCGAAATGGCCGCCGTCGAGTTCGGCGAGCCGGACGTTGCGGTACTCCTGCTCGCTCCGGAAGAAGGCGTAGGAGTCCTCGGTGCGTTCACTGCCATCGGCCTTGCCCGCGCGGGCCAGCAGGAGCCGCGCCTGGCCGAGCAGGTCGAGCGCGATGTTCGCGATCGCGACCTCGTCCTCGAGTTCGGGCGCGTTCGTGCACCACTCCTGCAGCCGGTGCGAAAAGATCAGCGCGTCGTCGCCGAGCATCAGGCAATAGGCCGCCAGCCGGGTACCGTCCACACCGGACGGAACCGTCGTGTCCACACCGGACAGTGGGTCCTCGAAGCCGGTCCCGAAGGCCCAGCGGGAGTCGTTCTCCTCGGTGATCGCCTCGTAGGCGTTGTCGAAGCTCATGTCAGATGTGGGGGACGTTGTCGGGGATGTCGTAGAACGTCGGGTGCCGGTACACCTTGTCGCCACTGGGCGCGAAGAACGGGTCCTTCTCGTCCGGTGAGGACGCCGTGATGGCGCTCGCCCGCACGACCCAGATCGACACGCCCTCGTTGCGGCGGGTGTACAGATCCCGCGCGTGATGCAGCGCCATGTCGTCGTCCGCGGCGTGCAGCGAACCCACGTGGACGTGGTTCAGGCCGCGCTTGCCCCGGACGAACACCTCGTACAACGGCCAGTCGTGCTTCATGCCGAGGCACCTTTCTTCGCGGCGTGGGCTGTCGCGGCTTCGCGCACCCACGCACCGTCTTCCTGTGCCCGCCGCCGATGTGCGATGCGCTGGGCGTTGCAGGGACCGTTGCCCTTCAACACGTTCTTGAACTCTTCCCAGTCCACCGCGCCGAAGTCGTAATGCCCGCGCTCGGGGTTCCACTTCAGATCCGGGTCGGGGAAGGTGACGCCCAGCGCTTCCGCCTGCGGAACAGACATGTCGACAAAGCGCTGCCGCAGCTCGTCGTTGGTGTGGCGTTTGACCTTCCACGCCATCGACTGCGCGGTGTTCGGCGATTCCGCGTCCGGCGGGCCGAACATCATCAGCGACGGCCACCACCAGCGGTTCACCGCCTCCTGCACCATCTCCCGCTGCTTGTCTGTACCGCGCATCATCGTCATCAGCAGTTCGAAACCCTGCCGCTGATGGAAGGACTCCTCCTTGCAGATGCGGATCATCGCCCGCGCGTACGGCCCGTACGAGCTGCGGCACAACGGGACCTGGTTGCAGATCGCGGCGCCGTCGACCAGCCAGCCGATCACGCCGACGTCGGCGAAGGTCAGCGCCGGGTAGTTGAAGATCGACGAGTACTTCTGCTTGCCGTTGATCAGCTTGTCGGTCAGGTCCGCGCGGTCCGCGCCGAGCGTGGCCGCCGCCGAATACAGATACAGCCCGTGCCCGGCCTCGTCCTGCACCTTCGCGAGCAGGATCGCCTTGCGCCGCAGGGAAGGCGCGCGGGTGATCCAGTTGCCCTCGGGCTGCATGCCGATGATCTCCGAATGCGCGTGCTGCGCGATCTGCCGGATCATCGTCTTGCGGTAGCCCTCGGGCACCCAGTCGCGCGGCTCGATCCGCTGATCACGCGCGATGGTCGCTTCGAAGTGCTGTTCGAGGTCTTCCTCAGGCAGCGTCGCTGTCATGACTGCTCCTTCGCCACCAGGGTCAGCACGTCGTACTTGGCGACCGAGTCGCCGTCCTGGTTGGTCACGTCGGCGTCCCAGCGGACCTCGCCGTACTCCTGGTCGATGCGCGGGGTGATCTGCTTCGCGGTCAGGGTCACGGTCAACGAGTCGTCGACCTTGACCGGGGTGAGGAACCGCAGGTTCTCCAGGCCGTAGTTGGCCAGCACCGGGCCGGGCTCCGGCGAGACGAACAGGCCCGCGGCGAAGGAGACCACGAGGTATCCGTGCGCCACGATGCCGCCGAACAGGGGGTTCGCCGCAGCCGCCTCGGGATCGGTGTGCGCGTAGAAGGTGTCACCGGTGAACTCGGCGAAGTGGTCGACGTCGGCTTGCGTGACCTGACGCGGCCCGGCGACCACGGAGTCGCCGATCTTGAGTTCCGCCAAGGACTTCCGGAACGGATGGACGTCGCCCTCGGTGCGCGGGGCACCCGCGACCCAGCGGCCGGTGACCGTGCTGAGCACCTTCGGGCTGCCCTGGACTGCGGTGCGCTGCATATGGTGCAGCACGCCGCGGATCCCGCCCATCTCCTCGCCGCCCCCGGCGCGGCCGGGACCGCCGTGGACCAGCTGCGGCATCGGCGAACCGTGGCCGGTGGATTCCTTGGCGTCGTCGGCATCGAGCACCAGCAGGCGGCCATGGTACGGCGCGACTCCGAGGACGACCTCGCGCACGAACTCCTTGTCCGCGGAGACCACGGAACCCACGAGGCTGCCGCCGCCGCGCGCGGCGAGTTCGACGACCTGCTCGGTCGAGGTGTAGGGCAGCAGCGTCGACACCGGGCCGAACGCCTCGACCTCGTGCGGCTCGGACCGCTCCGGGTCCGCCTTCAGCAAGACCGGCGAGATGAAGGCGCCACGTTCGGCGTCCGCACCGACGACATCGACCTGCTCCGGGTCGCCGAAGACGACCGTGCCGACGTCCAGCAGTGCCTTCAGCGACCGCCGGACCTCCTCACGCTGCTCCAGGCTGGCCAGCGCGCCCATGCGGACGCCCTCGGCGGTGGGGTTGCCGATGGTGACCTTCGCCAGCCGCGCGCTCGCGGCCTCGGCGACGTCGTCCAGCAGGTCCGCGGGGACGAAGGCGCGCCGGATCGCGGTGCACTTCTGACCGGCCTTGACCGTCATCTCGGTGGTCAGCTGCTTGACGAAGAGGTCGAACTCGGTCGTGCCGGGTTTGGCGTCCGGGCCGAGGATCGACAGGTTCAGCGAGTCGGCCTCGGCGTTGAACCGGACGGAGTTGCGCACGATCGCCGGATGCGCGCGCAGCTTCTGCGCCGTCGAGGCGGAGCCGGTGAAGGAGACGAGGTCCTGCGCGGTGACGTGGTCGAGCAGGTCGCCCACGCTGCCGGCGACGAACTGCAGCGTGCCCTCGGGCAGGATGCCGGACTCGATGATGATCTCGACCAGGCGCGCGGTCAGGTACGCCGTCTGGCTGGCGGGCTTGATCAGGCTCGGCACCCCGGCGAGGAACGCGGGCGCGAATTTCTCCAGCGGGCCCCAGACGGGGAAGTTGAAGGCGTTGATCTGGACGGCGACCCCGCGCAGCGGGACGGCGATGTGCTGCGCGACGAAGGTGCCACCCTTGCTCAGCGGCTCGACGTTGCCGTCGACGTAGACGGTGTCGTTCGGCAGTTCGCGCTTGCCCTTGCTGGAGTAGGCGAACAGGACGCCGATGCCGCCGTCGATGTCGACCATCGAGTCGGTCTTGGTCGCGCCCGTGCGCGCCGACAGCGCGTACAGCTCGTCGCGGTGTTCGCGCAGGTGCGAGGCCAGTGCCTTCAGCAACGCCGCGCGCTGGTGGAAGGTCAGCTCACGCAGCGCGGGACCGCCGGTGCGGCGGCCGTACTCCAGCGCCGCGGCGAAGTCGATGCCCTCGGACGAGACCCGGGCGACCTCCTCGCCGGTCGAGGCGTCGTGCAGCGGTACTCCGTCGTTGTCCGCCGTGTGCCATCCGCCGGAGACGTAGCTGCGCAGCAATGCCATGGGGCCGAACCCTTCGATGGTGGATTAACAGACCGTCCGTTCAGTAATTCACTGTAGCTCGCCTCCCGGGTCTTGCAAACCCCCGGACGGCGGCGGATCCTTGACATCCACGCGGAAGCGCGCCTTTACTGGCGACGCCCTTTAACAACCGTCCATTCGGTCAGTAACCAGGTGGTGTCATGACGACCAACGCGGCGCACGCGATGTTCGCCGACGATCTGGCGTCGAGCACGCTGGGGATCGAGCTGATCGAGGCCGCCGAAGGGCACGCCGTCGCCACCATGCGGATCACCGAGACGATGGTGAACGGCCACGGCATCGCGCACGGCGGCTACGTCTTCCTGCTCGCCGACACGACGTTCGCCTGTGCTTGTAACAGCCATGGCCCGGTCACCGTCGCGTCCGGCGCGGAGATCTCCTTCGTCACGGCCGGACGGCTCGGCGACCACCTCATCGCCACCGCCACCGAGCGGACCCGCTACGGGCGCAACGGCATCTACGACGTCACCGTGCACCGGGAGACCCCCGAGGGGCCGGAGGTCGTCGCCGAATTCCGCGGCCGGAGCCGCACCATCGAAAAGGCATGACGATGACTTTCCGCGACGACGCCGAGACCCTGACCATCGACGAACTCCAGGCGCTGCAACTGAACCGCCTCCGGTGGACCCTGCGGCACGCCTACGACAACGTGCCGTTCTACACCAGGAAGTTCGACGAGGCGGGCGTCCACCCGGACGACTGCAAGGCGCTGGAAGACCTGGCGAAGTTCCCGTTCACCACCAAACAGGACCTGCGCGACAACTACCCGTTCGGCATGTTCGCGGTGCCGGAGTCGCAGGTCAGCCGGATCCACGCGTCCAGCGGCACCACCGGCAAGCCGACCGTCGTCGGCTACACCGCCGAAGACATCGACACCTGGGCGACGGTGATGGCGCGGTCGATCCGCGCGGCGGGCGGGAGGCCGGGCGACAAGGTCCACGTGGCCTACGGATACGGGCTGTTCACCGGCGGCCTCGGCGCGCACTACGGCGCCGAGAAACTGGGCTGCACGGTGATTCCCGCGTCCGGCGGCATGACAGCGCGCCAGGTGCAGATCATCACCGACTTCAAACCCGAGATCATCATGGTCACCCCGTCGTACATGCTCACCCTGCTCGACGAGTTCGAACGGCAGGGCGTCGACCCGCAGGCCAGTTCGCTCAAGGTCGGCATCTTCGGCGCGGAACCGTGGACCGAGCAGATGCGCGCCGAGATCGAAGAGCGCGTCGGCATCGACGCCGTCGACATCTACGGCCTGTCCGAGGTGATGGGGCCCGGCGTCGCGCAGGAATGCGTCGAAACCAAGGACGGGCTGCACATCTGGGAGGACCACTTCTTCCCCGAGGTGATCGACCCGTTCACCGAAAAACCGATCGACGGCACCGGTGAACTGCTGTTCACCTCGCTCACCAAACAGGCGCTGCCGATCATCCGCTACCGCACCCGCGACCTCACCCGGCTACTTCCGGGCACCGCGCGACCGGCGTACCGGCGGATGGAGAAGGTCACCGGCCGCACCGATGACATGATCATCCTGCGTGGCGTCAACGTCTTCCCCACGCAGATCGAGGAAGTCGTGCTGGTGACCCCCGCGCTCGCTCCGCATTTCCAGCTGATCCGGTCGACGAAGGGCCGGATGGACCACCTGACGGTCCGCGTCGAAGCCCGCCCGGACGCGACTGCCGAGCAGCGCGCCGAAGCCGCCGCGCGACTGATCGCCGGGGTCAAGGACGGGGTCGGCGTAAGCGTCGGCGTCGAGGTGGTCGACCCGGACACCTTGGAGCGTTCGCTGGGCAAGATGCGCCGCGTCCTCGACGAGCGGGACCGCGGTTGAGCACCCCCGCCCGCCGGGGGCGCCCCGGGTACGACCTCGAATCGCTGCTGCAGGTCGCGGTCAAGCTGTTCAACGAACGCGGCTACGACGGCACCAGCATGGAGGACCTCTCCCGCAAGCTCGGCATCACGAAATCCGCGATCTACCACCACGTGCCGAGCAAGGAGGAGCTGCTGCGGCTCGCCGTCGACCGCGCGCTGAACGGCCTGTTCGCCGTCGCCGCCGAGACGGAGTCCTTCGAGGGCAGGGCGATCGAGAAGCTGGAGCATCTGGTGCGGGGCAGTGTCCTCGTGCTGGTGGAGCAGCTGCCGTTCGTCACGCTGCTGCTGCGGGTCCGGGGCAACACCAAGATCGAACGGGCCGCGCTGGCGCGGCGGCGCGAATTCGACCGGCTGGTCACGGAACTGGTCAAACAGGCCGAAACCGAGGGCGACGTGCGGCCCGACATCGATCCCGCGGTCACCGCGAGGCTGCTGTACGGCATGGTGAACTCGCTGATCGAGTGGTACCGGCCGCGCCGGGGCTCCGCGGGCACGGAACTGGCGGACGCGGTGTGCAAGATCGCCTTCGACGGGCTGCGTGCGCAGTAGGCGGGGGCTGAAGGGGACTTTCCCCGCATCTGACGCGGTGAAGGGCGCTTTCCCCGCGTCGGATGCGGGGAAAGTCCCCTTCAGCTACTCCCCCGCGGCTTTCGGCGGCTGCCGCGCCTGCCAGATCAGCGCGTCCCGCAGCTGCTGGATGAGCTGTTCGTCGTCGGCCTCCGACGGATCGACCCCGAGCGGGATCCACCGTTCGCCGACCTCGGTGCCGTTCTCGAAACTGGTGATCACGATCCCGGCGTAGGAGACGGTTTCGTCCCCGGTGTCACCCTGGATCCGGACGTCACGATGCTGCAGCCGCACACTGACCCATCGTCCGGGGCGGCACACCGGTTCGCGTTCGGCACTGGCCATTCGTCCCTACCTATGACGCCCGCTCCCTCGCCCCCAACGTCGTACGCGGGCCCCGGAGGGTTACCGGCCGGTTGTTCCGGTTCAGTAACGGCACCCGCTCACGTGAAACGGTTACGCTCGGCCCATGAGCACCGATCCGGAGATCCGGCGGCGCCGACTCGAACCGGCAGCCCGGCGTGCGGAGATCCTGGCCGCGGCACGACGGCTGTTCGGCGCGGGCACGTACGCCTCCGTGTCGACGTCGGACATCGCGAAGGCCGCCGGAGTGGCCAGGCCGCTGATCAACCACTACTTCGGTGGCAAGCGCGAGCTGTACCTGGAAGTGGTCCGGCAGATGATGATCGTGCCGGCGCCGGTGGTCGAGAACCTGCCCGACACCACCGCCGAGGAACGGCTCGCGATCAGCGTCCGGCACTGGATCGAGGTCGTCGAGCGTAACGAGCAGGCGTGGCTGACCGCGATCGGCCAGGAGGCCGTCGGCCGTGATCCGGACGTCGAGCGGATCATGCTGGAGGGTGACGAGATCGCCGCCGACCGCGTGCTCGCGGCCGCGCTGATGAGCGACATCGCCGAAGGCCGTGAAGAACTCCGCGCGATGATCCGTTCGTACGGCGGGATGTTGCGCGCCGCGTCACGCGAGTGGCTGATCCGCGGCACGCTCGACCGCGAAGAACTGCGGGTCTTCCTCACCGAGTCGATCCTGCACTTGCTGCGGGTCACCTACCCGGCCGTCCTCGCAACGCGTTCCGCCGGGCGTAGGCCGCCGGCGTCATCCCCTTCCAGCGTTTGAAGGCGTAGATGAAGCTCGACGCCTCGGCGTAGCCCAGCCGCAGCGCGACGTCCTCGACGCTGAGCACGCCGGTGTCGAGCATCTCCTCCGCCAGCGCCTGGCGGACCTCGTCCAGCAGCGCGCGGTAGCCGGTCCCGGCCTCGAACAGACGGCGCCGCAGCGTGCGGGGACTGAGCGCGAGCTGCCGCGCGACCTCGTCCATCCCCGCGTCGACCCCGCCGAGCCGCACCAGCCTTTCCCGGACCTGCTGGGCTATCCCGGATCGCTCCCGTTTCCGCGACACCAGCAGCTCGCATTGCGCGGCGCAGACCGCGACCGTCTGGTCATTGGCCTGCGGCAGCGGTTTGTCGAGCAGGAGCGGGTCCAGGGTGGCGACCTGCGAACGCGCGGAGAACGAGGGCGCCAGCCCGAACGTCCGCACGTATTCGTCCACAGTGGAGGGTCGCTCGTGCCGGAAGGCCAGTGAACGCAACGAGATGTCCGGAAGGATGTCGCGCATGACGGTGTGGATGGCGCCGAGGTCACGCAGCGTCAGGAAACGGGCGACGTCGCCGGGCACCCGGCTGTCGTCCATGGTCAGTGCCAACCGCCCGGCCTCTACGGTCACGTGCGGGATGCAGAAGGTGAAGCTCAGGTCCAGGTAACGCAGGGCGAAACGCATCGCGTCACCCAGCGTCGGGCTGCTGATGCACGCGAAGCCGAAGATGCCGAACGCGCTGACGCGGTAGCGTCTGCTCAGCCGCAGCGCGACGTCGTCCCCGCCACCGAGCCCGCGGATCAGCTCGCGGACCACGGCGAGTTCCTGGCGCGCGTCGACCTGGCCGTCCACGGGGGCGTGCTCGTAGTGGGACAGTCCGGTGACGCCGTGCTCGGCGGCGAAGCGGGCCATGAGCACGATGCTCGCCGTGCCACGGGGGTAGTCCCAATCGCGGATCACCGGCGGCGGTAGTTCCATGGCCGGGATTATGGATCCCGGCAGCGATCGGCGCATTGAGGACCGTAGCTGTCCTTGATCCCGTTTAAGGTGAGCGGCATGTCCGACACGTTGAGCAGGCGCGCGCTGAACCGCGCCATGCTGGACCGGCAGCTGCTGCTCCGGCGTTCGAAGATGACCGCGCTCGAAGCGGTCGAGCATCTCGCCGGGTTGCAGGCGCAGGCGCCCAACCCGCCGTACTTCGCGCTGTGGACGCGGCTGCACGGCTTCCGCCAGGAAGACCTGGCCAAGCTGCTGCTGGACAAGAGTGTCGTGCGGATCGCGCTCATGCGCGGCACGGTGCACCTGGTGACCCCAGAGGACGCGCTCGCGTGGCGGCCCATCGTGCAGCCGCTCTACGACCGCTCGGTGACCGGCAACACCCAGTTCGGCCCCGACATCAAGGACCTCGACCACCAGGAGATCGCCCGCACCGCCCGCAAACTGCTCGGCGAACGGCCGCTTTCGTCGGCGGGCCTCGGCGCGGAACTGGCGAAGCATTGGGAGGGCGTCGCGCCGTCGTCGCTGGTGCACGTGGCGCGGGCGTTGCTGCCGCTGGTGCAGATCCCGCCGCGGGGCGTGTGGGGCAAGTCGGGACAGCCGACGTATCAGACCACCGGGGACTGGCTGGGCGCCGAGCCGGACTCGGCGCCGTCCCCGGAAGCGATGTTCCGGCGCTATCTGGCGGCGTTCGGGCCGGCCAGTGTGCAGGACGCGCAGGCGTGGGCCGGGATCACGAAGCTCGGCGACGTCGCCGAGCGGCTGCGGCCGGAACTGCGGACGTTCCGTGACGAGAACGGGCGCGAGCTGTTCGATCTGCCGGACGCGCCTCGGCCGGATCCGGACACCCCCGCGCCACCGCGGCTGCTGGGGCCGTTCGACCAGACCATCCTGTCCTACGCCGACCGCACGCGGGTGATCAGCGACGAGTACCGCAAGGTCGTCATCACCCAGAACGGCCTGGTCAAGGGCACCATCCTGGTCGACGGATCGGTGAAGGGCTTCTGGGAGATCAAGGTGGTGAAGAAGGCCGCTTCGGTCGTCGTCACGCCGTTCGAACGCGTCCCGAAGCGCGATCTGGACGCCCTCGAAAGCTCCGCGCACCGCCTTCTGACCTGGGCGCACCCGAAGGCCGAGTCGCATACAGTGGTGGCCGGAAATCTCGATTGAGTGGCCGGACGTGCACTTCCGGGAGGGCTGATCGGTGCGTAACTTCGATCGGCATGGGCAAGACGAGCGTGCTGATCGTAGGGACGGGCTTCGGCGGGGTCGGGACGGCGATCGAACTCAAACGCGCCGGGTTCGACGACTTCACCATCCTGGAGAGCGCCGCCGAACCGGGTGGCGTCTGGCGGGAGAACACCTATCCCGGCGCGGGCTGCGACATCCCGTCGCCGCTGTACTCGTTCTCCTACGAGCCCAATCCCGACTGGCCGAAGCGCTTCTCGCTGCAGCCCGACATCCACGCCTACCTCAAACGCGTGGTCCGCCGCTACGCGCTCGAACCGCACATCCGCTTCAACACGCGGGTCACCAGCGCGTCCTTCGACGAGGAGCGCGGGCTCTGGCGGGTGGAGACCGCGGGCGGCGAGACCTTCGAGGCGACCGTCTTCGTCCCCGCCGTCGGACAGCTCTCGCGGCCGGTGCTGCCGGACATCCCCGGCCAGGAAACCTTCGAGGGCCCCAGTTTCCACTCCGCGCGCTGGGACCACGACGTCGACCTGCGCGGCAAGAAGGTCGCGGTGATCGGCACCGGCGCGAGTGCGATCCAGTTCGTGCCCCGGCTCCAGCGCCAGGCCGCGGAGCTGACGGTGTTCCAGCGCACCGCGCCCTACATCCTGGCCAAACGGGACACCAGCTACCGGCGCTGGCAGCAGCGGTTGTTCCGGTCTCTGCCGGCCACGCAACTGCTCGGCAGGCTCCGGATCTTCCTCCTCGCCGAGTACGCGACCTACGCGATGACCAAACATCCGTCGCTGGCGAAGATCTTCGAGCTCCGGGCGGCCCAGTTGCGCCGCCGCCACATCAAGGACCGGCAGCTGCGCGCGAAGCTGACTCCGGACTATCCGTTGGGTTGCAAGCGGATCCTGTTCACCAACGAATACCTGCCCGCGCTGGCGCAGCACAACGTCGCGGTGGAGACCGGCCGCATCAGCGCGATCACGCCGTCCGGGGTGTGCACCGAGGACGGCGTCGAGCACGAGGCCGACGTCATCGTCTACGGAACCGGCTTCGCGGCGACGGAGTTCCTCGGCGATCTCAAGGTGCAGGGCCTCGGCGGCCGCGCGTTGTCCGACGCCTGGTCCGGCGGCGCGCGGGCGTACCTCGGCATGACCGTGCCGGGATTCCCCAACCTGTTCTGCGTCTACGGCCCCAACACCAACCTCGGCGCGGGCTCCATCATCTACATGATCGAACGGCAGGCCCGCTACATCCGCCAAGCCGTCGAACACCTCAGCCGTCCCGGAGTGTCCTATATGGACGTCGTGCCCGAGGTCGAACAACGCTACGACGAGGAGATCCAGCGACGGCTGGGCCAGAGTGTCTGGACGGCCTGCGCCAGCTGGTACCGCCAGAACAACGGCCGCGTGAGCACGAACTGGCCGGGGCTGGTGACCGAGTACGACCGCCGGACGAAGACCCTCGACCTCGGCGACTACCGGACGGCGGGCCCGCGATGAACTACGACGTGCTGGTGATCGGCTCCGGTTTCGGCGGCAGTGTGACCGCGTTACGTCTCACCGAGAAGGGTTACCGCGTCGGCGTACTGGAGACCGGCCGCAGATTCGCCGACGACGAGTTCGCGAAGACGTCTTGGCGGCTGCGGAAGTACTTGTGGGCCCCGAAACTGGGCTGCTTCGGCATCCAACGATTGACCCTGCTGAAGAACACGTTCGTGCTGAGCGGCGCGGGCGTCGGCGGCGGCTCACTCGTCTACGCGAACACGCTCTACGAACCCCCGGACACCTTCTACGAAGATCCGCAGTGGGCGCATATCACCGACTGGAAGGCCGAACTCGCCCCGCATTACGACCAGGCGAAACGGATGCTGGGCGTGGTGGAGAACCCGCTGGTCACCCCGGCCGACCGGGTGCTGCGCGAGGTCGCCGAGGACATGGGCATCGCGGACACCTACCGGCCGACCCCGGTCGGCGTCTATTTCGGGAAACGCGACGTCGATCCGTTCTTCGGCGGCGAGGGACCTCGGCGGAAGCCGTGCACGCACTGCGGCGAATGCATGACCGGTTGCCGGGTCGGCGCGAAGAACACGACCGTCAAGAACTATCTGTACCTGGCGGAGAAGGCGGGTGCGGAGGTCCATCCGCTGACCACCGCGATGTCGGTCCGGCCGATCGAAGGCGGGTACGCGGTCGACACCGTCCAAACAGGACGCTGGGTGCGCAAGCGCAAGCGGACCTTCACCGCCACGGAGGTCGTCTTCGCCGCCGCTTCCCTGGGGACACAACGGCTCCTGCATTCCCTGAAGGACGCCGGCACGCTGCCGAACCTGTCGCCGCGGCTGGGCTCGCTCGCCAGGACGAACTCCGAGGCCGTGCTCGCCGCACGGTCGCTGCGGAAGGACACCGACTTCACCCGCGGCGTCGCGATCACGTCGTCGATCCACCCCGACGCCGTCACCCACGTCGAACCGGTGCGGTACGGCAAGGGCAGCAACTTCATGGGGCTGCTGACGACGGTGCTCGTCGACGCCGAGCCGGGCAAACGCCGGTGGGTACTGGGCTTGCGCGAGCTACGGCGGAACTGGCGGCACCTGGCGCGGCTGCACAATCCGCGGCACTGGTCGGAGCGGATGGTCGGGCTGCTGGTGATGCAGACGCTGAACAATTCCGTGACCACGTACACGAAACGCGGGCTCTTCGGCCGCCGGATGACCACGAAACAGGGCGTCGGCGACCCGAATCCGGAGTGGATCCCGGCCGGGCACGAGGTCACCCGGCGGGTGGCGGACAAGATCGGCGGGCTGGCGCAGGGTGCCTGGACGGATCTGGCGAACATCCCGATCACCGGGCATTTCATCGGCGGTTGCGCGATCGGCGACAGCCCGGAGACCGGCGTCGTCGACCCGTACCAGCGCGTGCACGGCCATCCCGGCCTGCACATCGCCGACGGCTCGGCGATCTCGGCGAACCTCGGGGTGAACCCGTCGCTGACCATCACCGCGCAGGCCGAACGCGCGATGGCGTTGTGGCCCAACAAGGGAGAGGCCGACCCGCGGCCGCCGCTGGGCTCCCCCTACCGGCGTCTCTCCCCGGTGGCTCCCCTCAAGCCCGTCGTGCCCCCGCACGCTCCGGCCGCCCTGCGCCTCCCCCTCACCCCGCTCTGAGACGCCGCATTCGTCCTCTGAATGCGGTCGGTAGGCGAACCACCGCATTCAGAGGACGAAACGCGTATCACGGGAGGCCTGCGAGCCCCGCGCTCACCGTGTTGGACCACGAGTAGCCCTGCGACGCGTCCCAGTTGATCGACCACGTCATCGCGCCCCGGATCGCCGGGTACGTCGCCGACGGCTTGAACGAACCGCAGTTCGTGCCCTTCGCCAGGCAGTTCAGCGCGTTGACCGTGTTGCCGGGCGCCTGGTAACCGCCGCCCGCCGCCGAACCCGACGCGGGAAGGCCGAGCCCGACCTGGTCGGCACGCAGGCCGCCCTGCAGCTGGATGCAGGCCAGCGCGGTGAGGAAGTCGACCGTGCCCTGCGAGTAGACCTTCTGATCGCAGCCGAGCATCGCGCCGCTGTTGTAGTACTGCATGTTGACGATCGTCAGGATGTCCTTGACGTTGAGTGCCAGCTTGAAGTACTCGGCAGCCGGGCTCTGCATGTCGATCGTCTGCGGCGCCATCGTGATGACCGTGCCGCCGCCGGCGTGGATGGCCCGCAGCGCCTGCGCCATGTAGGTCGCGTTGACGCCGTTCTCGAGGTCGATGTCGACGCCGTCGAAACCGTAGGTCGCGATGAGGGACTTCATGCTGTTCGAGAAGTTCGTCGCGGCGGCCGAGGAGTCGACGCGGATCGTGCCCTTCTCGCCGCCGACGGAGAGGATGACCTTCTGCCCACGTGCCTGTGCCGTCTTGATGTCGGCCTTGAACTGCGCGTCGGTGTACCCGCCGAGCTGGCTCGAAAGACCGGAGTCGAGGGTGAAGGTGACCGCACCCGGCGTGGACGTCGCGTCGGCGAAGGACACCGCGATGATGTTGTACTTCGTCGGGACGTCGGCGAGCTTGAGCGCCTTCGCGCCGTTGTAGAAGTTCTGCCAGTACCCGGTGATCACGTGCTTCGGCAGGTTCCCGGTCGGCGGGGTGCTCGTCGTGGTCGTCGGCTCGCTGGTCGTGGTGGTGGTGGGCGGATTCGAAGTCGTCGGTGTGGTCGGCGTCGTGGTGGGTGAGCCGCCTGGGCCGTCGAGGTTGACGTCGTCGGCGAAGTAGGCGGGCTGGCCGTACCAGCCGTGCAGGTAGATCTCGACGCTGGTGGTGGACGCGCCGGTGGTGAAGGTCAGTGACAGCTGAGACCAGCTGGCGCCGCCAGGGGTCCAGGTGTTCTTGTCACCCGTTCCGGTTCCGGTGACGCCGAGGTAGGTGTAGCTGCCCTGCACCCACGCCGACAGCGTGTACGCGGTGTTCGCCTTCACCGGCACGCTCTGCGAGCAGCGGGCGTTGTCCTGCCCCGCGGGGGTGGCGCTGAGCGCGCGGCTGCCCGAGTGGACCGGTGTGCTGACCACCGCGTTCGCGCCGGAGCAGGTCCAGCCGCTCGTGGTCCCGAGTTCGAAGCCGGGGTTGGTCAGGATGTTGGCGGCGGAGGCGCTGCCCGACACCGCGAAAGTCACCCCCAGGCACACGGCCAGTGACGACAGCAGGGCGAGGAACGCGTGTTTCGGCTTGACTTTCACAGGTGGCCTCCACGAACGGGTGACGTCGGCCACATCAAAATGGACTAGACCAATACGGCTGTCAAGGGTTCGGTTAAGGGAGGCCATACGAAAGTCGGCTCGGTACGAGCGGCAGAATGCAGGGTCCAAGAGCACCCGAGGGCGGATTCAGGAGCGTGGGAGTGAGCGTGCAGGGCCTGCAGACAGTCGAGCAGAAGATCGCCGAAGAACTCGGTGTGCGCGAAGGGCAGGTCAAGGCGGCCGTCGACCTGCTGGACGGCGGATCGACCGTGCCGTTCATCGCCCGGTACCGCAAAGAGGTCACCGGGATGCTGGACGACAGCCAGCTCCGCACCCTTGAGGAACGCCTCCGCTACCTGCGGGAACTCGACGAGCGCCGGGTCGCGGTGCTGGATTCGATCCGCAGCCAGGGCAAACTCGACGAAGCGCTGGAAGCGTCGATCATGGCGGCGGACACGAAGTCCCGCCTCGAGGACATCTACCTGCCGTTCAAGCCGAAGCGGCGCACGAAGGCGATGATCGCCCGCGAGGCCGGTCTGGAGCCGCTCGCCGACGGACTGCTGAGCGATCCGAACACCGACCCGCAGGCCGCCGCCGCGGTGTTCGTCGACGCCGACAAGGGTGTCGCGGACGCGCAGGCCGCGCTCGACGGCGCCCGCGCGATCCTCGTCGAACGCTTCGCCGAGGACGCCGACCTCATCGGCGAACTGCGCGAGAAGATGTGGTCGCAGGGCCGTCTGGCTTCGAAGGTCCGCGACGGAAAGGCCGAAGAGGGCGCGAAGTTCTCCGACTACTTCGACTTCTCCGAGCCCTACACCAAACTCCCCTCGCACCGGATCCTCGCGATGTTCCGCGGCGAGAAGGAGGAGATCCTCGACCTCACGATGGAGTCCGAGGAGCCGTCCGAAGAGCCGCGCACCGGGCCGACCGACTACGAGACCCGCATCGCGCACAAGTTCGGCATCTCCAACGAAGGCCGTCCTGGCGACAAGTGGCTCAACGACACCGTCCGCTGGGCATGGCGCACGAAGATCCTGCTGCACCTGGGCATCGACCTGCGGATGCGGCTGCGCCAGTCGGCCGAGGACGACGCCGTCCGCGTCTTCGCCGCGAACCTGCGCGACCTGCTGCTCGCCGCCCCGGCGGGCACCCGCGCCACGATGGGCCTCGACCCGGGTTTCCGCACCGGCGTCAAGGTCGCCGTGGTCGACGCGACCGGCAAGGTCGTCGACACCCACGTCATCTACCCGCACCAGCCCGCGAACAAATGGGACCAGTCCATCGCCGAACTCGCGGCGCTGTGCGCCCGGCACAAGGTGGACCTGATCTCGATCGGCAACGGCACCGCGTCCCGCGAGACCGACAAGCTCGCCGGTGAGCTGATCAAGAAGCACCCGGAACTGAAGCTGACGAAGGCCGTCGTCTCCGAGGCGGGCGCGTCGGTCTACTCGGCGTCGGCGTTCGCTTCGCAGGAACTGCCGGGCATGGACGTGTCGCTGCGCGGCGCGGTCTCCATCGCGCGACGGCTGCAGGACCCGCTGGCCGAACTGGTGAAGATCGACCCGAAGTCGATCGGTGTCGGGCAGTACCAGCACGACCTGTCGGAGGTCTCACTGTCGCGTTCACTCGACGCGGTGGTCGAAGACTGTGTGAACGCGGTCGGCGTGGACGTCAACACCGCGTCGGCGCCGCTGCTGACCCGCGTCTCCGGCATCACGACCGGGCTGGCGGAGAACATCGTGGCGCACCGCGACGCGAACGGGCCGTTCAAGACCCGCTCCGGGCTGAAGGAGGTCGCGCGGCTCGGTCCCAAGGCGTTCGAGCAGTGCGCGGGCTTCCTCCGGATCCCGGACGGCGACGACCCGCTCGACTCGTCCTCGGTGCACCCGGAGGCGTACCCGGTGGTGCGGCGGATCCTGTCCTCGACCGGTACGGACATCCGCTCGCTGATCGGCAACTCGCGGACGCTGCAGGCGCTGAAGCCGTCGGAGTTCGTCGACGAGACCTTCGGCCTCCCGACGGTGACCGACATCCTCGCCGAACTCGAAAAGCCGGGCCGCGACCCGCGTCCGGCGTTCAAGACCGCGACCTTCGCCGAGGGTGTCGACAAGCTCTCCGACCTCAAGCCGGGGATGCGGCTGGAAGGCGTCGTGACGAATGTGACCGCGTTCGGCGCGTTCATCGACGTCGGCGTGCACCAGGACGGCCTCGCGCACGTCTCGGCGCTGTCGAAGAACTTCGTCAAGGATCCGCGTGAGGTCGTGAAGCCCGGCGACATCGTCAAGGTGAAGGTGCTGGAAGTCGATGTGCCGCGCAAGCGGATCTCGCTGACGCTCCGGCTTGACGACGAGCCGGGCAAGCCTGCTCGTGAGCAGGGCGGCGGCGGTCGTGACCGCGGTCAGGGCGGTGGCGGCCAGCGTCAGGGCGGTCAGCGTCAGGGTGGCGGTAGTCGAGGTGGCCGGGACCGTGGAGGGAACTCTGGAGGGGGCGGCGCTATGGCGGACGCGCTCCGGAAGGCCGGCTTCGGCAAGTAAGGGTTGGGCGCGTTAGAAGCGGCTGAAGGGCGCTTTCCCCGCATGTGATGCGAGGAAAGCGCCCTTCACCGCGTCAGATGCGGGGAAAGCGTCCTTCAGCTCACGGGGCCATCTCGTAGGTGCCGGAGAGATCGCGGACGAGGGACCAGACGTGGTCGAAGCGGGCCGCGTCGACGACGGGCTTCCGGATCGACGCCAGCGCGAGTGCCTGCTGCGCCTCGGTCGAGGACGACTTCCCGTGCAGCTCGATCGCGGTGGCGCTGAAGTCCTGCACCAGGATGGCGAAGATCTGGTCGACGACCTCGGTCTCGATGCCGGTGATCTCGGCCTGCTCCAGCACCAGCTGCCCGTAGACGACCAGCGTGAACAGCTCGGTCAGCGCGAGGCCGAAGTCGATGTCCTGCTGCTGAGCCTCGTCCGGGGCCGCTTCGGTGAACAGCTTCACCAGCGCTTCGGCCTGCTCGGTGAACCGCGCGACGTTCGGGATCGCGGACGCCTTCGCGTAGGCCTCGCGCCAGTCGTGGAACCGCACCTTCGACAGCCCGCGCGCGGGGCCCTGCCGGAACAGGAACTCGTCGTCGGCGGCGTCGGTGCGCGTCGGCACCGGCTCGTAGGCCTGCGGCGCGAACAGGTACGCGGGCACGAACTTCGCGATCAGCGCGAGGTTCACCGCCACCGTGCCTTCCAGCTTCGGCAGGCCGTCGATGTCGTTCTTGGACATCGCGAGGTAGGTGTCGGCCTCGAAACCCTTGGCCGCCACCACATCCGCGACCAGGCCGATGACCTTCTGCGCCTCGGTGGTCACCTTCATCTTGGTGATCGGGTTGAACAGCAGGTACCGGCGGTCGTCCGGGTTCGCGCTGCGGAAGTAGTCCACGGCGCGGTCGGAGAACAGCTTCATCGCGATGAGCCGCGCGTACGCCTCCACGAATTCCCGTCGCACGTGCGGGAAATCGGTGACCTTCTTGCCGTAGAGCACCCGGTTGTGCGCGTGCGTGATCGCCTCGTACAGCGAGTGCGTCGACATCCCGATGCCGCCGAAGCACAGGTTGAACTTGCCGATGTTGACCGTGTTCAGCGCCGCGGAGAACGCTTCGGCGCCGACGTGCAGAATGTCCTCTTCGGACACCGGGTAGTCGTCGAGCCTGAACTCGGCGACGTACATCTGGGACGGCACGACGTTCTTCACCACGTGGTAGTTCGGGTGCTCCGAGTCCGCGTAGAAGAACACGTACTGGTCCGGGCCCTCGACACCGTCGATGCGGCCGAACACCGACACGGTCCGCGCGCAGTTCCCGTTGCCGATGTAGTACTTCGACCCGTTCGCGCGGTAACCGCCCGCACCGTCCGGGGTCAGCACGAGGTCCGACGAGTAGATGTCGGCGCCATGCTCCTTTTCGGACAGTCCGAACGCGGCGACGCCACCGGCCGCGAGCGAGTCCGCCGCGCGTTTGCGGGCGGCCTCGTTCGCGCTCTGCCACACCGGGCCGAGGCCCAGGATGGTCACCTGCCAGGGGTACCAGTAGTTCAGCCCATAGAAGCCGAGGATTTCCGACAGCGCCGCGACGCGCGCGGTGTCCCAGCGCTTGTCGGGATCGCCCTCGGCGTTGGCACCGGGAGTGAGGAACGTCGAAAAGAGCCCTTCCTTGCCCGCGAACTCGATGAAGTCCGCGTAGAAGGTCCGCTCGTGGTAGTCCTCGACGAGCTTGCGCTTGCCTCGCTGTTCGAACCACTCGATGGTGGCACGCAGCAGGCGACGCGTCTCCGGGTCGAACTGCCGTGGGTCGTACCCACCCGGGTTCAGCAACAACGCGGTCGCCTTTTCGCTCATCGTCACTCCTGGTCGCCGAAGTTACTACCCGGTAACCGTAGCGCGCCGCTTCGCCGTCCGGCCACCGAACTCGACCGAAGTCACCTCCCCGTGCTCATTCCGCAGGAAACGCGCGGTGGGCTTGCGGGTGTCCGCGGCCGGGGCGATCGCGTCGTCTCCGACGAACACGGCTTCGAACGGCGGCGGCGACGGGAAGTCCTCGATCTCGGCGACCATCTGGGCCTGCAGCGCGCCGTCCCGGTCGCTCACCACGAACGCCAGGTCACCGGTCTGGTAGCGGCCGAGGTATTCGGCGATGTCCGGCTGGGGCACCGGCGGCAAGGTCGTGAGCGGAGGCAACCCGACCAGCTTCTCCAGGCACCAGTCGACGATCTTCGCCCCCAGCGCCGCCCCGCCCGCGCTGTTGGTCAGCACCGTGACGGCGAAGTCCTCCTCCGGCAGCGTCACGAAGTCCGACAGCTGCAGGTTGCTCACGTTGCCACCGTGCCGGACCAGGCGCGCGTCGCCGTGGCTCGTGTGCAGCCAGCTCAGCCCGACCTCCTCGAACCGCAGGGCGGCCTTGCGCTGCGGTGCGCGCAAGAGGTCACGGGACGCGGCATTGAGCGGCGGCTCGCCCTCGGCCTCGCCGGTCAGGAAGAACCGGGCCCATTTCAGCTGGTCACCCGCCGTGGACCACAGGCCGCCGCTCGCGCTGTCCGCTCGGGTCAGGCCCACGGTGTGCTCGACCGCCGGTCCGCCTTCGCGCACCACGTGACCGACGGCGTGACGGCGCGTGAGCACTTCCCACGGCAGGTAATACGACTCGGTCATACCGAGCGGTTCGAGCAGCCGGGTGCGGACCACGTGCTCGAAGGGTTCGCCTGCCACCACCTCGACGACCCGCCCGGCCAGCTGGAACCCGGCGTTGCAGTAGGAGAACACCTCGCCGGGTGCGAAGTTCTGCGGCAGCTCGCCGAACTTCGCGATCGCCAGCGCCAGCGCGTCGTCACCCCAGCCGGTCGTGAAGTCGACGTCGCCGAGGAACCCGGCGGAGTGGGTGAGCAGATGCCGGAGCGTCACCGTCTTCCGCGCGGCCGGATCCGCCAGTGGGAGATCAGGCAGGTACTCGGCGACCGGCCGGTCCAGGTCCAGCAGTCCGTCCTCGACCAGTGCCATGACGGCGGCCGCGGCGAAGGTCTTGCTGGTGGAGCCGATCATGAACAGCGTGCCGGGATCGACCGGGAGACCGGTGTCCACACTGGACACTCCGGTGGCGGACACCGACTCCTCGCCGCGGTGTGTCACCCCCACGACGGCACCCGGGACACCCGCCTCTCTCGCCCACTCGTCGAGTACGCCTTGCAGATCCTGAACGTTCGACACCCGTGTCCCCTTTCGTACGGTCAGGCCAGCGTTTCACCGCGCCGCCGCGCCCGGCTCGTCCGAACCGACGAACATCGCCGGACCGGTGCGGGCGATATCACGTAGTCCGGGAGATCAGGACCGGGTACACTGGACGACGCGGTCCGCTCAGTTCTGCCTCGGGCCGCGTTTCGTTGTCGAAGACCACGCGCCGCGGCCCCCCGAGGTCTGCGCCGGGCAGGACAACCCTTTCTATCCGTACGGAGATACCAGGGCGCACCTGTGCCCACACGCTTATGAGCACACCTACTTTCACCGAACTCGGCCTGCCCAAGACCCTCGTGGACTCGCTCGCCGAGCAGGGCGTCACCAGCCCGTTCCCGATCCAGGCCGCCACGCTGCCGCATTCGCTGGCGGGCCGGGACGTCCTCGGCCGCGGCCGCACCGGCTCCGGCAAGACCTACGGCTTCGTGCTGCCCGTCCTGGCCCGGCTCGCCGCCGGCCCGACCCGGCGCCGCCCCGGCCGTCCGCGCGCGCTGGTACTGGCGCCGACCCGTGAACTGGCCACCCAGATCGAGGCTTCGTTCGTTCCGCTGGCCAAACCGCTCGGCCTCAAGGTCACCACCATCTTCGGCGGGGTCAGCCCCAATCCGCAGATCACCCGGCTGCGTGACGGCGTCGACATCGTCGTCGCCTGCCCCGGCAGGCTCGCCGACCACATGCGTTCCGGCGAGGTGAAACTCGACAACATCGAGATCACCGTGCTGGACGAGGCCGACCACATGGCCGACCTCGGCTTCCTGCCCGACGTCCGGCGCATCATGGCCGAGACCCCGGAGCGCGGCCAGCGGCTGCTGTTCTCCGCGACCCTCGACGCGGGCGTCGACGTGCTGGTCAAGCGCTTCATGCACGACCCGGTCACGCACAGCGTCGACTCGGCGCAGTCGCCGGTCTCGACCATGCAGCACCACGTGCTGCACCTGGAGGAGGTCCACCGGCTGCCGGTGCTGATCGACCTCACCGCGGCGCCGGGCCGCACCCTGGTGTTCACCCGGACGAAGCACCGCGCCAAGCAGCTGACGCGCAAGCTCATGGCCTCCGGCGTACCGGCGGTCGAACTGCACGGCAACCTCGGTCAGACCGCGCGGACGCGCAACCTGGAGGCGTTCTCCTCCGGTGCGGCGAAGACACTGGTCGCCACCGACATCGCCGCCCGCGGTATCCACGTCGACGACGTCACACTGGTCATCCACGCCGACCCGCCGGTCGAGCACAAGGCGTATCTGCACCGGTCCGGCCGGACCGCGCGGGCCGGTGCGTCCGGCACCGTCGTCACGCTGATGACCGACGCGCAGGTCGGCGACGTCCGCGACCTCACCCGCAAGGCGGGCATCAAGCCGACCACGACGCAGCTCGGCCCCGGCCATCCGCTGCTGGCCGAACTGGCTCCCGGCGAGCGTTCGTTCACCGCGTCACCGCGGCGGCCGATCGTGGACACCCGGCCGAAGAAGGTCTCCGCCAGTGGCGAGGCCATCCTCGGCAAGGGCGATGAGGAAGACGACCGTCCGGCAGGCGGCCGTGGCCGAGGTAACCGGGCGGGCCGTGGCCGTGGCCCGTCCGCCGGTGGCCGGGGTGCTTCCGGTGGCGGACGGCGCAGTGGTGGCTCCTCGGAGGGCCGCTCGCGTCAGCCCCGGGCCGAGGGTGACCGCCGTGGTGGTGCTCCCGCCGGTCAGGGCCGTCGCGGCGCCGAGACCACCGGACGTCGCGAAGGCGCACCCAAGGGCGGTCAGGCTCGTCGTGGTGCGGCGGAGTCCCAGCCGCGCCGCGGTTCCGGTGCCGCCAAGTCCCAGTCCTCGCGCAACCAGTCCGGTGGGGCTCCGGCCCGCCGTGGCGGTGCCGCCGCGTTCTCGTCGGGAACCCGCGCGGGCGGCCGCCGCTCCCGCTAGCTCACTCTGACGGCCGCCACGCGTGATTCGGCGGAGAACTCACGTGATTGGATGGAGAACACGGAGTTCTCCGTCTGATCACGTGAGTTGGCCGTCTGATCACGTGCGTCGGGCGGCGGAGCGGGCTTCGGCGGCCGCGCGCCGCTCCTCGAACCGCGACGCCTGGGTGTCGAGGGTCTTCAGGAACTGGTCGAGTTCGTCCCTGGCCTTCTCCCCCACCTCGCCGAGCCCTTCCAGCTCGAAGATCTTCCACTGCCGCAGCAACGGCCAGATCACTTCGTCGTGGTGGATCCGCAGGTCGTAGATACCCGCCTTCGCGATCAGCGCGGCCTTTCGCACGAAGCTCGGGATCACCGCGCCCGGCATCTGGAACTGGACGACCTCGTCGGTGATCGCGCGCATCATCGCGTCGGGGGTGAGCTCCAGCGACGCCTGCACCAGATTCCGGTAGAAGACCATGTGCAGGTTTTCGTCCATCGCGACCCGGGAAAGCAGCTTCTCGCACAGCGGATCCTGCGTGTACCGGCCGGTGTTCCGGTGCGAAATCCGGGTCGCCAGTTCCTGGAACGACACGTACGCGAAGACGTTCAGCAACGCCTTGTCACCGCTGTCGTAGCCGGCCTGCATCGTCTGCATCCTGGCCCGCTCCAGCTCGACCGGATCCACCGCGCGCGTCACCAGCAGGTAGTCGCGGATGCAGATGCCGTGGCGGCCTTCTTCGGCGGTCCAACGGTGCACCCAGGTGCCCCACGCGCCATCGCGCCCGAACGCCCGCTCGATCTCGCGGTGGTAGCTCGGCAGGTTGTCCTCGGTGAGGAGGTTGACCTCCAGCGAGGTCCGCGCGATCGGCGACACCCGCGACTGCTCGGGATCCCACGGCTCGCCGCCCAGTTCGGCGAAGTTCTTCCCCTCGCTCCACGGCACGTACTCGTGCGGCATCCATTCCTTGGCGACCGAGAGATGCCGGTTGAGGTTCTCCTCGACCGTCCCCTCGAGCTCGAGCATCAGCCGGGTGCTTTCGGGGACCGTGGTCATGCGTTCGTCCTTCCTGGATACGGCAAACGCCTACCTACGACACCGTAACTTACGGTCTCGTAGGTAGGCCACCGTCGGAAGATGAACTAAAGCGACGCGGTCAGCCCCCGCGCCCGCAAGACCGACCGTTCCAGTGGCCGGAACACGATCAGCTCGATGCCGACGCCGACCAGCAGGATCAGGAAGATCGCCGAGATCACGCCCTCCATGCTGTTGAACGACGAGCCCTCGTTCAGGTACGCGCCGAGACCCTTGCCGAGTGCCGGCGACAGCGCGATCAGTTCGGCGGCCATCAGCGAACGCCACGAGAACGCCCACCCCTGCTTGAGCCCGGCCAGGAAGCCCGGCAGCGCGGCGGGCAGCAGGATGTGCCTGGCGGAGGAGAGCCTGCCCGCTCCCATCACCTGGCCGACCCGCGGCAGGATCGGCGGGATCTGGTCGATGCCCGCGACGAGCCCGTTCGCGATCGACGGCACCGAGCCCAGCAGGACGACGAAGTAGATCGACGCGTCGTTCAGCCCGAACCACAGGATCGCCGCCGGCACCCACGCCACCGACGGAAGGCTTTGCAGCCCGGTCAGGAACGGGCCGACGGCCGCACGGACCAGCCGGACCTTCGCCACCAGCAGGCCGAGCGGAGTCCCGATGAGCACACCGATCAGGAATCCCAGCGCGGCACGGTGCACCGACGTCCAGACGAATTCGAAGATCTCCCCGTCGGTGGTGATGTCGACGAGTTCGTCCCAGACCGCGAGCGGCGCGGGCAGCATCGACTCGGACCAGAACGCGGCGGCCCACAAAGCCTGCCACAGCGCGACCAGCAAGATCAGGAAGACCACCGGCGGCACGAAGCCGCGCAGGAACCGCTTCCCCCGGCTTTCCCGGCGTTCCCCGGCGGGGGTGTCGAGCGAGTCGAGCCCCGCGCCGACGGCCTCGTCCGCCTCCTCCGCCGCGATCTCGGGGCGGTCAAGCCGCGGCATGGGTACTGATCACCTCCCGGAGGTGACCGGTGATCTCCAGCGTCAGCTCCTCGGCGTCGGAGGCCTGGACGTCGCGCCATTCGCGCACCACGCGGCCCGGCCGCGACGAGAGCAGCACGACCCGCTGGCCGAGCCGGACGGCCTCGCGGACGTCGTGGGTCACGAACAGCACCGACGTGCCGGTGCTGCGGTAGACCCGCAGCAGTTCACCCTGGAGGACGTCGCGGGTGATGGCGTCGAGCGCGGCGAACGGCTCGTCCATCAGCAGCAGCGACTGCTCCGGGTCACCGCCGACGCGCAAGGTCGCGGCCAGCGCCCTGGCGAGCGCGACCCGCTGGCGCATCCCGCCGGACAGTTCGTGCGGCCGCTTGTCGCCCGCGCCGCCGAGACGGACGAGGTCGAGCAGCTCGGCCGCCTTCGCGCGGCGCTCGGTCCGGCCGAACCCGGCCAGCCGCAGCGGGAGTTCCACGTTGCGGGCAGCGGTCAGCCACGGCATCAGCGCGGCCTCCTGGAACATCACCGCGGGACGGGAGGTCTCGAGGGTGATCGAGCCGGCAGTCGGCTGGTCGAGGCCCGCGACCAGGTTCAGCAGGGTGCTCTTGCCGCAGCCGGAAGCGCCCAGCAGGCAGACGAACTCGCCGGGGGCGACGGTCAGGTCCATCCCGTCGAGGGCCACGACGGCACGGCCGGTGGGACCGAACGCCTTCCGGACACCGTCGAGGCGCACGGCGACGCCGGTGGACAGGCCGGGCTCCAAGGTGGTCGTCATCGCTGATCCCCTTCGGTCACTTCGTCAGCCCGGGCGCGTTCACGCCCGGCTTGCCCTGCTGGGAGAGCACGGCGTTGAGCGGGCCGAAATCGGCGAACCCCTTGAGGTCCACCGCGGACTTCACCACGCCGGCGGTCACCGAGTCCTGCGCGAGCTGACTGAAGGTCGACGCGACCGGGTCGATGCCGAGCTCGATGCCCGAGAACGCGCGGTCGAGAACCGCCTCGCTCAGTGTGCTGCCCGCCAGCGCTTTGAGTTCTCCATTGACCACCGTCTTCGCCTCGGCGGGGTTGGTCTTCGCCCACTCGATGGCGGCGAGTTCACCCTTGAGGATGGCGGTGACGGTCTCCGGGTGCTGCTGCAGGAACTCGTTGCGGACGATCACGACCGTGGTCGGGAACTTGCCTTCCGGCCACAGGTTCTTCTCGTCCACCAAGACCTTCGCGCCCGCGTCGAGCACCAGCCGCGACGACCACGGCTCCGGCAGCCAGCCGCCGTCCAGTTCGCCCTTCTTGAACGCGTCGAACGTCTTCGGGTTGTCGAGGTTGGTGACCTTGACTCCCGCCAGCTTCTTCTCGGCGACGAACTTCTTCAGTGCGACGTCCTGGGTGTTCGCCAGCGACGGCGTCGCGATGTTCTTGCCGGACAGCTGCTCCGGCGTGGTGATCTCGGGCTTCACCACCAGCTGCGCGCCGCCGGTGACCGCACCGGAGACGAGCTGGATGGCGCCCTTGGACTTGGTGAAGGCGTTGATCGCCGGACCGGAGCCGATGAAGGCGATGTCGAGCGAGTCGCCCAGCAGCGCGTTGACCTCTTCGGGACCGGCGTTGAAGGTCTGGGGCGTGAGCTTCGTCGCGCCCAGCTCCTTGGCGAAGAACCCCTTCTTCACCCCGATCAGCGCGGGCGCGTGGGTCACGTTCGGGAAGTACCCGACCCGCACTTCGGACGCGGCGCCCTGGCTCTTCTGCTCGGCGGGGGCGGTACCGCTGTCGGCGCGCGAACACCCCGCGATCCCGCCGGCCAAGGTCAGTGCGGCGAAGGCCGCGGCCAGCAGACGGGCTCTGTGGTGGGTGCGCACGGAAGGTCGCCTTTCGGAGGGTACGACGCTGCTCGGGTGGTGGCGCGAGAGTCGCATGTTCACCCGCCCGCCTGCATCGCCATCCGAATGACGGGAAAGATCCTGAGAAACCTTGACACCAGGCGGAACTGTTGTTCCACATTTCAGGACGTCGGGAGCGTCCGCCCGGTGTAACGGTCCGGGCCGAACGGGCGAATCACGCTTAGTGGTTGCCATGGGAAGTCGTTCGGGGGTATTCGGCGGATCCAGGTTTCCGCTGGGCGTGCGGCCGCGAGGTCCTCGTACCGGGTTGTACTCGGGCCTTGCGGCCGTGCGTCCAGCGGGAAGCTGGGCCGTCGAGACCCCCGGAGGACTTCCAATGGTGACCACTGAATGGTGAATCACCGTCGGACTGTCGTGATGGCGGGCGTGCTGACCGCCGGCCTCGGGCTGGGTGTGCTGGCGATGACGCTCAAGATCGCCGACGGTACGCACACCGTGCTCGACACCACCCTGTCGACGACGACCGGGTTCCTCTTCCTGCTCGCCGGCGCCGTCGCGCATGTGCGACGGCCCTCGAACCCCACCGGTCTCCTCATCGCGCTGGCCGGGCTCGCGTTGTTCGCCGAGGACCTGCAGTTCGCCGGAGACGCCGTCACGCATACCGCCGGTCTCGCGCTGTCCGCCGCGTCCAGCCCGGTGATCGCGCATCTGGTGCTCGTCTTCCCGCACGGGAAACTCCGGTCCCGCGGGGAACGCGCGCTCGTCTTCTCCGCCTACGGCGTGGTCTTCGGCTCGGCGGTGCTCGGTCTGCTGGTCAACGACGATCCGCGGAACCTCGCCGCGGTCGCGGCCTCCCCGGAGGCCGAACAGCTGGTCAAACGGCTGCTGGAGCTGGTCGGCGCGCTGATCGGCGGCGGTGTCGTCGTGGTGCTGGTCTACCGCTGGCTCGCCGGACGGCTGCCGCAGCGGCGGCTGCTCTCCCCGGTCGTCGCCATCGCCGTGATCGGCGCGGTGAGCACGACGGTCGGCAGCGCGCTCGGCTCCGGGCATCCGGTCTCCGCACCCTTGCTCGACGTCTACCGGATCTCGTTCTGCCTGTGGCCGCTGGCGTTCCTGATCGGGGTGCTGCGGGCGCGGGTCGGCAACGCGGAGATGATCCGGCTCCTGCTGGAACGCGACGGCTCCGGCCTGGCCGCGCTCGTGCAGGACGACGAGGTGTGGAAGGACACCCGGTCGATCGACGCGCTGAACGCCGCGGCCGGGCTGGTGCTGGACAACCAGCGTCTCGCCGCGGAACTGGAGGAGCGGCTCGTCGAGGTCCAGGCCTCGCGGGCGCGCATCGTGGCCGCCGCCGACGACGAGCGGAGACGGGTCGAACGGGATCTGCACGACGGCGCGCAGCAGCGACTGGTGAGTGTCGTGCTGCTGCTGAGAATGGCGGAACGGCGGCTCGGCGACGAACTGACCCCCGCCGTCGCGAAGCTGCTGAGGAACACCATCGACGAACTGCAGGCCACCGTCACCGAACTCCGCGAACTCGCGCGCGGGCTGCATCCCGCGATCCTCACCGAGGCCGGGCTGATCCCCGCCGTCCGATCGCTGCTGGACCGGATCCCGCTCGCGGTCGACCTCGCCGGGGCGGACGTGCCCCGGCTCAGCGGCGCCGTCGAGGCGACGGCGTACTTCGTCGTCTCCGAAGCGGTCACCAACGCTTTGAAGCACGCGCGGGCGGGGGAGGTCCGCGTACGGATCGGCGTCGAGCGGGACGGGCTGCGGGTGGACGTCCACGACGACGGCACCGGCGCGGCCGACATCGGCGGCGGTTCCGGGCTGCACGGTCTCCGCGACCGCGTCCGCGCGCTCGGTGGCGAACTCACCGTCCTCGGCGAACCCGGTTCCGGGAGCACGGTTTCGGCCGTGATCCCGTTGGACGGCTCCTGACGAGTGGGGTCAGGCCAGGCCGCGGATCGCGCGCGCGGGCGGCCGCACCCCCTGGATCGACGCGATCATCTCCAGCACCTGCCGGGTGCGCTTCACCTCGTGCACCCGGAACACCTTCGCCCCCTCGGCCACCGCCCAGGCCGTCGCGGCGAGGGTCCCGTCGACCCGCTCCGCGAGTTCCACGCCGAGCGTCTCCCCGACGAAGTCCTTATTGGACAGCGCCATCAGCACCGGCCAGCCGGTGTCGGCCAGTTCCCGGGCGTGCCGCAGCAGCGCGAGACTGTGCCACGTGTTCTTGCCGAAGTCGTGGGTCGGGTCGATCAGCACGCCCTCGCGCGGGACACCGAGTGCGACGACCGCTTCGGCGCGCGCCGCGGTCTCCGCGACGACATCCGCGACGACGTCGGGGTAGCGCACCCGGAACGGACGGGTACGCGGGACGGCGTTGCCGGTGTGCGAGCAGACGTAGCCGGTGCCGAACTCCGCCGCCACCTCGGCCAGCCGCGGATCGGCGCCCGCCCAGGTGTCGTTGATCAGGTCCGCGCCCGCTTCGGCCGAGCGCCTGCCCACCTCGTGCCGCCAGGTGTCGACGCTGATCACCAGGTCCGGATGCAGTTCCCGGATCCGCTCGACGAACGGGACCACGCGTCGGATCTCTTCTTCGACGTCCACCTCCGCGCCGGGGCCGGCCTTAACGCCACCGATGTCGACGATGTCCGCCCCCTCCTCCACCGCCCGCGAGACGGCGGCGAGCGCGTCCGGGTCGGAGAAGGTCGCTCCCCTGTCGTAGAAGGAGTCCGGGGTGCGGTTGACGATCGCCATGACCAGGGCGCGGTCCCTGGTGACGCGGCGCCCGCGGAAGGTCAGCTCGTTCACGCCTCGATCGTAGGCGAGAGCACCGGCCGGTGCCGCCCACCGGGACGGTCCCGGCCACCGGTAGCGGCCATTCGAGTGGCTGTATCTGATATATGACACAAGAGATCGGACCTCTCTTGACTTGCCGTCGAGGCGGCGAGTAGTTGTTGTCCCGCAAGGAAAGTTCAGCCCGGCGACCTGGTCGCCGCCAAAGCTGGTCGGGATGCCGACGGACGGCGGATCGGCATCCCGGCCACCCACTCCCCCGGTGTCCCCGGCGCAGGAAGGGCCACGAATGTCCCCGAATCCTCTTCGCGCGGCACGGCTTTCGCGGCGTACGGTGCTGGCCGGAACCGCGGGCGCGCTCGGCGCGCTCGCCCTGCCCGGCGTGGCCACCGCGGCCCCGACGGACTGGTCCAGGGCGGTCGTCGAGTCGACGATGGCGCGCTACACCCCGGCCACCCTCGGCGGCTGGGGCTACACGCGCGGCCTGTACCTCTACGGCCAGTACCTGGTGTACAAGCGCACCGGCGAAAAACGCTATCTCGACTACATCCTCGCCTGGTACGACCGGTTCGTCACCGAAACCGGGATCGCCAACGAGTTCACCAACCTGGACGCGATGCGCTCCGGGCAGATGTTCCCCTTGCTGTACACCGAAACCGGGCAGGCGAAATACCAGACCGCGGCGGAACAGCTACGCCGCCGGTTCCCGTCCTATCCCCGGACGTCCGACGGTGGGATGTTCCACGCCACGAGCAAGACCGGTCAGTTGTGGGCGGACGGCGTGTACATGGCGCAGCCGTTCCTCGCCTTGTACGGCAAGACCTTCGGCGATCGCGGCTACTGCTACGAAGAGGCCGCGAAGAACGTCACCGTCTACTTCGACCACCTCAAGGAGCCGACCAAGGGCCTGCTCTACCACGCCTACGACGAGGACGGCTCGGAACCGTGGGCCTCGGGCGCCGGGCGGCATTCGAAGTACCACTGGGCCCGCGCGATCGGCTGGCTCGGGATGACCTCGATCGACCTCCTCGAGATCCTTCCCCGCGACCACCCGCGACGGCGGCGGCTCGTGGACATCGTCAAGTTCCTCGCGGCCGGCTACACCCGGTGGCAGGACCGGGCTTCGGGCCGCTGGTTCCAGATCGTCGACCGCGGCGGCGACAAGGACAACTGGCTGGAGACCTCGGCCTCGGCGATGTACACGTTCCTGCTCTCCAGGGCGGTGGAACGCGGATACGTCGGCATGGAGTACGGACCGGTCGCCGCCAAGGGCTACACCGGCGTCCTGTCCCAGCTTTCGACCGGTTCCGACGGGCTGACCGAAATCAAGAACATCTCCGAGGGCACGAATGTCGGCGACACGGCGTATTACTACGCCCGTAAGCGCAACACCAACGATTTCCACGGTCTCGGCGCGTTTCTCATCATGAATGAGCAACTGGCTTTCTCAGGCGGTGTCGGCTATTGACCGGAGGCGCTAACATCGCGTGCTGCGACGCCCACTCCCAGGAGGGACGACCGGATGCGCGAGAAGCCGCCCCAGGCCTCCTATACCCGGCTCGAACTCGGTGACACCAGCAGGATCCCGGTCACGGTGACGGTTTCCCCGCATATCTCGCTGGTTTCGATGCTCGTCGAGGTCGTCGGCGGGTACGACCGCGGTCTGCCCGCACCCTGGCGCCGCCAGGTAGGCTCGGCGATCCCGGAGCAGGGATACCGCGCGGCGAGCGCGCTCGCCCGCCGCGGCAGCTCCGTGCAGCCGGATTTCATCGTGCCGGTCAGTCCCAGCGAGGACGCTTCCGCCGCCCGCCAGGCGGAAATGCTGCGCGAATTGCCGGAAACCGACGTTTTGAAAGGCCTCGAAGAGGTCTTCGGCGACCGGTTGCCCGCGCAGTGGCGGCAGGCGGCCGACCATCCGAGACGCTGGGTCGCCTCACTCGCGGACGCCTTCACCGCGACCAGGATGGCGACCGAAAACCTCTGGACCAAGGCCCGGCCCCTGCTCGACCGCGAGATCGAACGGATCGGCGTCGCCTCCGTCCGCGGCGGGACCGACGCGGTGCTCGGCCTGCTACGGCCCCATTTCCGGTTCAGCAACGGCGCACTGCTGCTGCCCGACGCCGAACCGGCGCGGTACACCACCCGCGGCCGTCGGCTGATCCTCGTCCCGATGCTCGCGGGCTGCCGGTCGGTGGTGTCCAACTTCGACGAGGAGGACGCCATCTGGATCGGCTACCCCCTCCCCGGACTGGACGGCCTGCTCGACAATGGCAGGACCGAAGCACCCTCCGTAGCGGAAGGGCTCGACCTCGTCGTCGGCGCACACCGCGCGAAACTGTTGCGGCACTTGGGAAAGCCCGCGCGGATGGGCGAGATCGCGAACCTGCTTTCCTGCGCCGCGAGCACCGCGACCTACCACTGCGAGCAGCTCGTCTCGGCGGGGCTGATCCAGCGCCACCGCGAGGGCCAGGTCGTCCTGGTGGTCCGGACACCCCGCGGTGACGCACTGGTGGATCTGCTGTCCTGACTCGTGCGTGGTGATTCGGGGGCTAACCAAGGATGTTTCAGGTACCCACGGCGGGCGAGCCCGTTAGCGGCCGGGCCGTCACGAGCCTCAGCAGCACCACCAGCCGCACCGGCTGCGCGTGAAGGCCCCCTTCCCTCGGCTGAGCCGAGGGAAGGGGGCCTTCACGCGCAGCTGTGGTGACACTGGTGCTTGTGTGCCGCCTGTGGCGATCTTCGAGTCTGAGAAGGGCTCCTTGAGCGACTCGTATTTGTTTACCCACTGCTCCGGCTCGAGTTCCAGGGGGCGCATAGTGCGTGGTTCGTGAGTGCTGAGGAGCGCGGATGCCTCATGCACCTCGCCTGGGACGCTCAGCGTCTCAAGCGTGGCGCTCGCGACTCTCTACCGCCGCCGGCGGCAGCGGCTACGACTGGTAGTCGTACAGCGAGGTCCGGCTGTTGCCCGGCAGGTTGACCGGGGACCGCAGGTGGTTGCGCCCGGAGTCGACCGTCCGCAGCGTGGTCGCCAGCAGTTCGGAGAATTCGGCGAGCTTGCCGTCGACGTAGGCGTCGCAGTCACTGCGCTGCTTGTCGGCCTCGACGTGCGCCTCGTCGACGATGCGCGCCGCCTCGCCGTGCGCGGCCTGGACGACCTCGGTCTGCGAGACGAGCCGGGCCTGCTCGGCGCGGCCGTCCTCGATGGCGCGCTCGTAGGCGTCGCGGCCCGCCTGGATCATCCGCTCCGACTCGGCCCGCGAGCGGTCGGTGAGGTTCTGGAACTCCGCCTGCCCGGCGGCGACCATGCGCTCGGCCTCGCCGTGCGCGTCGCTCATCATCTGCTCGGCGCGGGCGCGGGCGTCGGCGAGGATGCGCTCGGCTTCGGCCTGCGCTTCGGCGACCGTGCGGTCCGCCTCGGTGTTCGCCGTGGAGATCGTCTCCGCCGCCTCGGTACGGGCGGTCTGGATCAGCTGGTCACGTTTGTCGAGGACGTCCTGCGCGTCGTCCACCTCGCCCGGCAGGGCGTCGCGGATGTCGTCGAGCAGTTCGAGGGTGTCCCCCCGCGGTACGACGCAACTGGAGGTCATCGGCACGCCGCGGGCTTCCTCCACGATGGTGACGAGCTCGTCGAGCGCCTCGAAAACCCGGTACACGGCCCACTCCCTACCTACAGCGATCCCCACATTCCCTGAGATCAGTTTGCCCTCATCGCCGCCGTAAGGGGTGAAAGCGCGCGGTACCGGGCGTGTCCCGCCCGGTACCGCGCGCCATGATCACCGCGGGTCGAACGCCGGATCCAGGACCAGTGCCAGCAACTGCTGGTCGGTCAGGGACGGGCCACCACGGGTGTCGTCGTCCAGCGTGCCGAGATCGTAGACGTTGACCGAGCCCCCGCCGGGCCGGAAGGCGATCGCGTTGCGGCTGATCACCTTCCCCGTCGAAACGCCCTGGCCGACGATGACGTCGGTCCCCACCAGATCCGGCGTCTTCGGGGTGGTTTCGGAGATCACCACGAAGTTCCCGTCCGGCTGGGGGAGCTCCACGCACCGCATCGGCTTCCGGTCCGGACCGATCCCGTCGGCCATCTTTTCCGGGTTGCACCGGTCTTCACGCGGATAGCCCTTCTTCGTGCTCACCGGACCGGCGATCGTGAGGGTGACACCCCGCCGCCTTCCCTCGGCGTCGGTGTACTTGACCTGCGAGGTCTTCAGGTCGTCATACGCAGGCAAGAAGTTCCCCACTTCGATATCCTTCGCGCCGGTGATCACCTTCGGCAGCACCTCCTTCAGGTGCTGGAGGTCATCCTTCGGCGCGGGCTGCGCCGAGGACACGGCAGGCGACACCTTCGCCGGTCCGTCCCCCGGCGCCACGAACACCACCGCCGCCGCGATCACCGCGAGTGTCGCGACCCCGGTCGCGACGACTCCCCGCCGGTTCCGCAGCTTCTTCGCCGCGGTCCCGGCGACCTCGTCCGGATCGAAGCCGAGCGGGGGCTCGGCCAGTTTGATCCCGCGCAGCCTGTTTTCGAGTTCGTCCATCACGCGCTCCTCCCGGAGACAGCCTCGTCGTGCTGTCTCTGCATGACCGCGCGGAGGGCGTCGAGCCCTCGCGCGGCCTGGCTCCTGACCGTCCCTTCCGAACAGCGCAGCGCGACGGCGACCTCCGCGACCGGGAGATCGGCGCAGTAGCGCAGCACGACGGCGGCGCGCTGTTTCGGTGGAACCTCAGCGAGGGCGCGAAGCAGCGAATCCGAAATCCCGGCATCGGCCGGGGCCACCGACTCTTCGGGGACGACACCGTCGCGGTTCTCTCTGCTCCGCCATGGTCGTCGCCGCTCGTCGAGCCAGCAGCGCATCAGGATCTGCCTCGTGTAGTTGTCGACGGGCCCTTTCCGGCGGACCTTCGGCCAGACCCGGTAGAGCTTGATGAGCGCGACCTGGACCAGGTCCTCCGCGAGATGCCAGTCGCCGCAGAGCAAGTACGCCGTCCGTCTCAGCGGTAGCGCCTTTTCCCTGGCGAACTCCCTGAAGCTCGCATCATCCCCAGACCGCATCGTGCCTCCTCGTCAGTGTTCCGGTGTATCTCACGGACGAGGAGGCACGAAATGTTGCACGGGCGGGTCAGCCGGCGAGATTCACCAGTTTGAAGGTCGCGTAGCGGTCCGGCGTGTAGACGATCTCGCCGCCCTTGCCGGAGATCACGCGGTCGCTCGTGCCCACCGGGAACAGCTGGTAGTAGCCGGCGGCGCACGACGGCAGCACACCTTCGCGGTTCTCGTAGACCGTGCCGGTCGCACCGCCGCGGGCCTTGTCGACGACGGACTTCGCCGCGGCGGACAGCGTGGAGTAGCCGATCTTGGCCAGCTTCGAGGTGTCACCGCAGGTCGGCGTCGGCGAAGGCGTGCCGTCGACGTCGATCACGGAGAAGGTCGCGTAGTGGTCGCCCGTGTAGAAGAACTCGCCGCCGGACCCGGTGACGATGCGGCGCGCGCCGCGGTCGGGCGAACCCGGGGTCGGGACGGTGTACTCGTGGTAGTAGCTCGAAGCGCACTTCGGGAGGATGTTCTCCCGGTTCGAGAAGACCGTTCCGTCCTTGTCCGGATACGGGAACGGGCCACCCTTCTTGATGAGGTTGTACGTCGTCGTGGCCTCGGCGGGCAGCGACGAGAGCGCCGAATGCTTGAATCCGGTGAGATCCCCACAAGGGTTCTGCTGGATCGAGAGGGGCGCGTCGGCGGCCGTGGCCTGCGCGGCACCGATCCCCCCGAAGAAGGTGACTACCAGAACGAGCAGCGCGGCGGAGATCCGCGATCGTTTGTTGGTCATTTTCGGACCGTAACCCGATCGTGTATTCACCAGAAGGCGCCGAGATGAACTCTTCACCGCCGCTCACCGCTGACCGACCAACGACTTCGGCCGTTCGGGTCAATCTCGTTCGGAGTACTTCTCCATGAGCCGTTTGAACACTATCGGCGGAACCAGGTGCTCGATGTCGCCTCCGAGCGCGGCGACCTCCTTGACCAGCGAGCTGGACACGAAGCCGTACGCCGGGTTGTTCGCCATCAGCAGCGTCTCGAGCCCGGTCAGCTCGCGGTTCATCTGCGCCATCTGGAGTTCGTAGTCGAAGTCGCTGACCGAGCGCAGCCCCTTCGCGACGGCGACGATGTCGTTCTCGCGGCAGTAGTCGACCAGGAGACCTTGCCAGGAGTCGACGCGCACGTTCGGCAGCTTCGCGGTGATCTCGCGCAGCATGTCCATCCGTTCCTCGACGGTGAACAGGCCCTTCTTGCTCTTGTTCACCCCCACCGCGACGACGACCTCGTCGAAGAGCTTGGCCGCCCGTTCGATGATGTCGAGATGTCCATTGGTGGCCGGGTCGTAGGACCCGGAACAGACCGCACGCCGCATGCGCGGACGCTACCAAGGAGCGGGGGCCCCTGCGCGTTCATCCGTGCGCCGTCTCACACCTGATATTCCGCCCAGTAGAGGGCGGTGTCGCCGTAGCGCTTCGTCCGCGTCGGCTCGAAACCCGGCGGCCAGTCCGGTTCGCCGTCCCGCGCGGCCCGTTCGATCACCACCAGCGCGCCGCCGGTGACCCAGCGGTTCGCCGCGAGCGCGGCCATGACCTCCCCCAGGCGGGTGGAATCCACGGCGTACGGCGGATCCGCGAGGACAACGTCGAAGGTTTCCGGCGCGGGCGCGGCGACGACGGACTCGACGGCCCCGGCCCGGACCGTGCCACCGAGCCCCAGCGCGGCGACGTTCCCCTTGAGCACTTCGACCGCGCGGCGATCGGACTCGACGAACAGCGCGCCCGCCGCCCCGCGCGACAGCGCCTCCAGGCCGAGTGCGCCGGAACCGGCGTAAAGGTCGAGGACCTGGGTCCCCTGCAGTTCGCCGGCGACCTCCAACGCGTTGAACAGCGCTTCGCGTACGCGTTCCGACGTGGGCCTCGTGCCCTTCGGAGGGACCTTCAACCGTCTGCCGCCCGCGGTCCCCGCCACGATCCTGGTCATTGGAGCATCGTGCCTCAACGACATCCATCGTGACGTAGGACGGGACTTGGTGAACCCGCCGCTCACCTCGCGTAGAGTCGTCCTTCGCCCTCGGAGGCGATAGAAGCGTTTAGGAGCGTTGCGTGTCCGAACCTCGGGTCAGACGGGCCGAGATCGCCATCGAGCAAGCCCATGTGGACAGGGTCTACACCCGGCTCGCCGAATTGCGTGCCCAGGCTGAGGCCATGCGTACCAAGGGCTATGAGATCGGCCATGGCGCGGGTCGTGAAGCGATCTTCGAACAGGCGTCGATGCTGTTCGAGCGCGACATGATGGTCTATCACGCCAACCAGACCCTCCAGACCCTCGACGCGGAGTACGAGGGCCTGGTGTTCGGCAGGCTCGACCACCTCGACAACGACCACATCTACGTCGGCCGTCTCGGCATCCGCGACGCCGAGTTCGACAACCTCGTCACCGACTGGCGCGCGCCCGCGGCGGCGGCGTTCTACCAGGCGACCGCCGAGGAGCCGATGGACGTCGTCCGGCGCCGGGTGATCCGGTGCTCCGGGCAGAACGTGCTCGACGTCGACGACGACGTCCTGATCGCCGACGCGGTCCCCGAGGACATGCAGATCGTCGGCGAAGGCGCACTGATGGCCGCGCTCGGACGCTCGCGTGGCGAGAAGATGCGCGACATCGTCGCGACCATCCAGAAGGAGCAGGACGAGGTCATCCGGGCGCCGTGGCGCGGGGTCACCGAGATCACCGGCGGCCCCGGCACCGGCAAGACCGCGGTGGCGCTGCACCGCGCGGCGTACCTGCTCTACCGCCACCGCCGCCAGCTCGGCGGCGCGGGCGTGCTGGTGATCGGCCCGTCCGGGGTGTTCACCAGCTACATCTCGCGGGTGCTGCCGTCGATGGGTGAGACGAACGTCGAACTGCGCGCGCTCGGTGAGGTCCTCGACGGCCTCGAAGCGACCCGTCAGGACCCGGCGCCGCTGGCGGCGATCAAGGGGTCGCTGCGGATGCGCAAGATCCTGCTGCGCGCGCTGCGGGACAAGCCCGAGGACGCGCCGGAGGACATGAAGATCGTCTACCGCGGCGAGGTGCTGCGGTTGAACGCGCGCGAGCTCGACAAGGTGCGCCGCAAGGTGCACACCGCGGGCGGGCCGCCGAACCGGTCGCGGATCCGCGCCGCCGAGCTGCTGCTCGAGGCGCTCGCCGCGAAGGCCGAGCAGCACGCCAAGGACGACGGCCGTCAGGTCGACAAGGCCGAGCTGATCACCGAACTCGGCGAGCGCATCGAGTTCCACCGGTTCCTCGTGGTCTGGTGGCCGATCCTGTACCCGGCGCAGATCCTGCGCTGGCTCGGCACCGAGAAGCGGCTCGCCGCCGCGGCGAAGGGCCTGCTCAACCGCACCGAGATCGCCATGCTCGCCGCCGATTTCGCGGACCGCTCGCGCGGCTGGACCATCGCGGACGTCGCACTCCTCGACGAGCTGCGCGTCCTGATCGGACAGCCGCCCAAGAGCCGCCGCGGCAGGCAGAGTGTCGAGGTCAACCCGGAGCGCGGCGGCGCCCCGACCAGGCCCGAGCACTACGACGAGTACTCGCACGTGGTCGTCGACGAGTCTCAGGACCTTTCGCCGATGCAGTGGCGGATGGTCGGGCGGCGCGGCAAGTACGCGAGCTGGACCGTGGTCGGCGACCCGGTGCAGAGCTCGTGGCCGGATCCGGCCGAGGCCGCGATGGCGCGCGACCAGGCGTTCGGGCTCAAGACGACGCGGCGCCGGTTCACCCTGCGCACCAACTACCGGAACTCGGCGGAGATCTTCGACCTGGCCGCGAAGGTCGTCGCCGGGCACGCCGAAGCCGACGAGCTGCCGCGCGCGGTGCGGCAGACCGGCATCACGCCGGAGGTCCGGCCGGTCGAGGCCGCCGGGCTGGAGGCGGCGACGCAGGCCGCGGTGAAGGAGCTACTGGGCGCCGTCGAAGGCACCGTCGGCGTGATCACCGCCATGGACCGGGTGCCCGAGGTCGAGGGCTGGCTCGCCGAACTGTCGGACGAGCGGCTCAAGGTCGTCGGCAGCCTCGACTCCAAGGGCCTCGAGTACGACGCCGTCGTCCTGGTGGAGCCGAACGACCTCATCACGGAGTCGACGACCGGACGTCGCGTGCTGTACGTGGCGCTGACTCGGGCGACCCAGCAGCTGACGGTGCTCGCCTCGAACCCCGACTGGATCCCGGCGGCCTGACCGAAGCCGGAACTCGCGTGCCTGAAGCCGGGACACGCGAGTGCGCGATCCAGGCACGCGAGTTACGCCTGCGAGCAGGTGGGCACGGGCGTGAAAAAGCTGAAGGGCTCCTTCAGGGCACTGGTGAATGTCCTGAAGGAGCCCTTCAGACCCCCGGTGAGTGAACGATGTGGGGACGCATCGCACGTCCAGGGGTATTTCTAGCGCCAATTCGTTGTTCGGTGTCACGGCGTCGCCACCGAACAACAACGCCGAACAACGAATCCGCGGTGGTCACGGGCACGGCGGCCGGTAATCGAGCCCCGGCAGGTGTTGCTCCCACTCCGCGGGCGTGATCCGCGGGTGGACGGTCGCGCAGATGCGTTCGGCAGCCTGGTCCGGGCTGGTTTCCCACAACCGCACGCTCCCATCGGCGACGGAGCCCGCGAGGGTGTGCCCGTCCGGTGCGAACGTCACCGCGTTGACCCTGTCGACATCGTCGGTCAGGATCGCCGACTCGCGGACGACCCCGGGATCGGAGACATCCCATAGTCGCACGGACCGGTCGTAGCTGCCGGTCGCGAAGGTTTTCTGATCCACGCTGAACGACACCGAGATGACGTTGTCGGTGTGCCCGGCCAGCAGCGCGGCCTCACGAGGAGCCGCCGGATCCGTCACGTCCCAGATCCGCGCGGTGCGGTCGGCGCTGCCGGTGGCGACGCGTTTGCCGTCGGGGCTGTAGGCCACCGAGAACACCGTGTCGGAGTGTCCCTTCAGCACCGAAAGCTGCTTCGGCGCCTTCACGATTGAGATGTCCCACAACCTCGCGGTGTGATCCCAGCCGCCGCTCAGCAGGGTCCGCCCGTCCGGGCCGAACGCGATGGAGTGGACGTCGTCGTCGTGTCCGGTGAGGGTCGCGAGTTCGACGGGGCGCCGGATGTCGGCCACGTCCCACAGTTTCACCGTGTGCCCGGTGCCCGCGGTCGCGAGCGTCCGGCCGTCCGGGCTGAACGCGACCGGGTCGATTTCGTCCTCCGGGCGGTAGAAGACGCCCGCGTCGACCGGCTTGCGCGGATCGGTGACGTCGATCAGCCGCATCGTGTGATCCCAGGCGCCGGCGGCGAGCGCCCGGCCGTCGGGACTGAACGCGAGACCGCAGACGCCTTGGCCGAAGCCGGTGACCTTGCTCAGTTCGCGCGGGTTCCGCTTGTCGGAGACGTCGACCAGGCGCACCGCGCCGTCCTGGCTGCCGGTGGCCAGCAGTTTCCCGTCGGCGCTGAACACCGCCCGGCACGCCGATCTCGACGGCCCGCTGATCGCGGGGCCGGGCAGATCCCACAGCCGCGCCGTCTGGTCGTCGCTCGCGGTCACCAGCGTGCGGCCGTCACGGGAGAACAGCGACCAGACCACGGCGGCGGTGTGCCCGGCGAGCGGCAGTTTCTCGCGGGGCTTCTGCGGATCGGCGACGTCCCACAGTCGCACGTTGCGGTCGAAACCGGTCGTGGCCAGCGTCATCCCGTCGGGACTGAAGGCCACGGACCGCACGATGCTCTTGTGCGCGGCCATCGTCCCCAGCGGCTGCGGCGCCATCGGGTCGGCGATGTTCCACAGGCGCGAGGTCTGGTCCGCGCTCGCGGTGGCGAGCGTCCGGCCGTCCGGGCTGAACGCGGCGGCGTGGACGATGCCGGTGTGCCCGGTCGCCACCCCGAGCGGCCTGGCCTTGAGCGGGTCGGCGACGTCCCACAGCCGCACGGTCTTGTCTGCGCCGGTCGAGGCGAGTGTCCGCCCGTCGGGCGCGTAGGCGAGGCCGTTGACGTTGCCGGTGTGCCCGGGAAGGGTGGCCACGAGCACCGGCTTCGCGAGGTCCCGGACGTCGAACAGGCGGACCGTGCCGTCGCCGTCCGCGGTGGCGAGTACCGCCGCCACCGGGCTGTACGCGACCGCGTTGACCCGGCTCGGATGTTCCCCGACCACCACACCCGGTCCCGGTTTCGCCGGATCGGTGACGTTCCACAGGCGCGCGGTCTTGTCCCAGCCCGCCGTCGCGACGGCGCCGCCGTCACCACTGAACGCCACCGAGTTGACGTTGGCGGTGTGCCCGGACAGCGTGGCCAGTTCGACCGGACGGTGGGGGTCCTTGACCGACCACAGCTTGGCCGTCTGGTCCCAGCTCCCGGTCACCAGCACCTGACCGTCACCGCGCAGGGCGGCGGAGTTGACCCGGTTGCCATGCCCGGCGACGCGGGTCGAGTACGGCGACTCGAGCATCCCGAGCACGCTGCCGCGGGTGTCCACGCTCGGATCGACGCGGTACGCCGCCAGCGCGAGCTGGGCGGCCAGCGCCGGATTCGTCGCGCGCATCGCGAGGGCCTGTCCGGCGACCTTCTGCGCGAGCGCGCTGTTGCGCTGGCTGGTCGCGGTCTGCTCGGCACGGACGGCGTAGACCATCGCGGCCGTCGCGAGCACCAGCAGCACGGCCAGTAGCGCGACCAGCTGGCGCAGTCGCCGGGTGCGGCGCCGCGCGATGGCCTGCTCGTGGTTCTCGATGGCCTCACTCGCGTCGAGGAACCGGCGTTCACGCTGGGAGAGAGCGCTTTCGTGCTCGCCTGCCCATTCCATGGCGATGGCCAGCCGCGCGCCGCGGTAGAGCCAGCCCTCGTCGCGGCCGACCGATTCCCAGGCGTCGGTGGCCTCGGTGAGCTGGCGGTGCACGCGCAGGCCCTCGCGATCCTCGGCGAGCCACTCGCGCAGGCGCGGCCAGCCGCGGATCAGCGCCTCGTGCGCGATCTCGATGCCGTTGTCGTCGAGGGTGACCAGCCGCGACGATGCCAGCCTGTCCAGCACGACGGCGACATCCGGATCGTCGGCGTCCACCTCGTCGCGGGTGATGCGGCGCTTGGTGTCCTCGGTGCCTTCGCCGAGCGCGGTCATCCGCAGGAAGATCTGGTTCGCGAGCCGCTGCTGACGTTCGCTCAGCGCGGTGAACGTGTGCTCGGAGGTCTGCGCGACCGAGCGTTCGATGCCGCCGGTGGATTCGTAGCCGGCGAGGGTGAGGGTGTTGCCCTGACGGCGGCGCCAGGTCTCCAGCAGGGCGTGCGAGAGCAGCGGCAGCACGCCGGGTTGCCCGGTCGCGTCGGCGACGAGGCGGGAGACCAGTGCGTTCTCGACCCGGTATCCCGCGTCGATCGCCGGCCGCGAGATGGCCTGCCGAAGCTCCTCGGTGCTCATCGGGCCGACGAGGATCTGCGCGTCCTGCATGGCCTCGACCAGCTCGGGATGCCGCGCGCAGTGCGTGTAGAAGTCGGTGCGGATGCCGAGGACGACCCTGGTCCGGCTCTCCGGCTCCGTCGTCGCCATGGCGAGCGCGGACAGGAAGGCCGCCCGCTCCTCGGCGTCCTGGCAGAGCGTGAAGACCTCTTCGAACTGGTCGACGACCAGCACGACGTCGCCATCGCGGTCGGCGACCAGCTGGCGGGCGGCGAGACCGAGGTTGCGCGGATGCTCCGTGAACTCGGTGAGCAGGCCGCCGGGCGCGAGTCCGAGCGCGGCGCCGAACTGGACGGCGCACTCCTGCAGCGGACGCGAACCGGGGGTCATCAGCAGCGTGACCGAGTTCTCGGCGACGGCGGGCAGCAGACCCGCCCGGAGCAAAGACGACTTACCGGAACCGGATGCTCCCAGAACCGCGAGAAATCGTTGCCTCGATAGCCGGGTGACGAGTTTTTCGACAAGTCGTTCGCGACCGAAGAATCGGCTCGCGTCGGCGGGCCCGAATGCGGTCAAGCCGATATAAGGGGCCGATTCCCCATTGACCGGGGCAACCGGTGAATCGCTGACTCCACGGCGCGTCCGCTCGGTCACGTCGTGCCATCGAGCCTCCCACTCCGCCTCGGAGCCCTCGCAGGCCCGGACGTAGGCCAAGGTCACCGCCAAGCTGGGCATCTTCTTCCCACCGGCGGCTTCGGACAGGGTGCCCGCCGAGTAGTGGGCGCGCCTGCCCAGCTCGCGGTACGTCGGGTTTCCGGCTTTCTCCCGCAGCCGCCGGAGATCGGCGGCGAACTCCAGCAACGGATCGTCCCCGGGGTCCAAAGGTCGCTCCGGACGCGGCACCCTTAATCCTTTCTTTTCAGTGGTTTTCCCACAGCCGTATAAGGGGCAACCGTACCGTGGAAACGGTGGAAGTCCGCCGGGTACCGGTTCCCTCGCGTCGGTTAATTTCGATCGCTTGACAGGTGTCCGGAGTCACGGGAAGGGATCGGGGGCCGGACGCGTTGTACCGGTGCGTGACCTCCTTGCCTGACATCCCGCTGTCCGTACTCGACCTCTCGCCCGTCGTGGCCGGGGGCGGCGTTGGCGAATCGCTGCGCAACACCCTCGATCTCGCCCGCCGGACCGAGGCGCTCGGCTACCACCGCTACTGGCTCGCCGAGCACCACAACATGCCCGGTATCGCGAGTTCCGCGACCGCCGTGATGATCGGCCAGGTCGCGGCCGCCACCGAACGCATCCGGGTCGGCTCCGGCGGGGTCATGCTGCCGAACCACGCGCCGCTGGTGGTGGCCGAGCAGTTCGGCACCCTGGAGGCGTTCCACCCCGGCCGGATCGACCTCGGCATCGGCCGCGCGCCCGGCACCGACCAGCGGACCGCGCTGGCGCTGCGCGGCCCCGGCGGGCTCACCGCGGAGAACTTCCCGCAGCAGTTCGCGGAACTGCTCGGCTACTTCGAGCACTCCGACCAGCGCGCGGTCAACGCCGTGACCGCCGAGGGCAACAAGCCGCCGGTGTGGCTGCTCGGGTCGAGCGGCTTCAGCGCGCGGATGGCGGGCGAACTGGGCCTGCCGTTCTCGTTCGCGCACCACTTCAGCGCCGAGAACACGCTTCCCGCCGTGGCGCTCTACCGTGACTCGTTCAAACCGTCGGACGTCCTGGACGAGCCGTACGTGATGCTGGGCGTGTCCGTGGTGGCCGCCGAGACCGACGAGCGGGCCCAGTACCTGGCAGGCCCCAGCGGACTGACGTTCCTCAGCCTCCGGAAGGGCCGCCCCATCCCACTGCCGACGCCGGAGGAGGCCGCGGCGTACCCGTACACCGACATAGAGCGCGTGTTCATCGAGGACCGGGCTTCGAGCAGCATCATCGGGTCGCCCGAGACGGTCCACAAGGGACTCGAGACGCTGCTGGCCGACACTGCCGCGAACGAGCTGATGATCACGACCATGGTGCACGACCAGGCGGACCGGGTGCGGTCGTACGAACTGGTGGCCGAGCTGGCCCGGTGACCCTGCCTCCCTCGCGCCACGAACGGGGCTGAAGGGCGCTTTCCCCGCATCTCATGCGAGGAAAGCGCCCTTCGCCGCGTCTAATGAGAGGAAAGGCCCCTTCAGCTCCGCGCGACCACCCCGAGTGACACCGCCGGGCGCGCCACGAACGGCCCAGCGCGCCACCGAGCACGAAAGAACCGACAACATCCCCGCCCGCCTTTGTCAAAAAAGAACAAGAATTCACCGGTTACCAGGACGTGATGTCTTGATCACACCGAAGTTCTTGTCACCAAGCAGGCACGTGATTAGCGTACCGACCAGTAGGAAACCGCACGGTAACACCCCGTTGACCCTATTCAACGATTCCGTTCCGCCATTCGGAGCAAAGGAATTGCGCAACCTGGGGTGTATTCGCCGTGCCCGGAAAACTGGAGGGTCGGCGTGGGCGTCCGTACTGACGCACCCTCATTTCCCGGTGCGGGCGCGCTCCGGGAGACCGGCAGGCTCTACTCACTCGGCCTCGACGTCGTCCGCCTGTCTTTCCGGCGGCCGTTCCAGGCCCGCGAACTGATCCAGCAGTTCTGGTTCATCGCGAGTGTTTCGATCCTGCCGACGGCGCTGGTCGCGATCCCGTTCGGCGCGGTGATCGCGCTGCACATCGGGTCGCTGACCGCGCAGATCGGCGCGCAGTCCTTCACCGGCGCGGCCAGCGTGCTCGCGATCATCCAGCAGGCCAGCCCGATCGTGACCGCGTTGCTGATCGCGGGTGCGGGCGGGTCGGCGATGTGCGCGGACCTCGGTTCCCGCACGATCCGCGAGGAGATCGACGCGATGGAGGTGCTCGGGGTCTCCCCGATCCAGCGCCTGATCGTGCCGAGGGTGCTCGCCGCGATGGGGGTCGCCGCATTCCTCAATGGAATGGTCAGCGTGGTCGGCGTCCTCGGCGGTTATTTTTTCAACGTCATCATGCAGAACGGGACACCGGGTGCGTATCTGGCCAGTTTCTCCGCGCTCGCGCAACTGCCCGACCTCTGGATCAGCGAGCTCAAGGCGGTCATCTTCGGTTTCGTCGCCGCGATCGTCGCGTCTTATCGCGGGCTCAATCCGAAAGGCGGCCCGAAAGGCGTCGGTGACGCGGTGAACCAATCCGTGGTGATCACGTTCCTGCTCCTGTTCCTGTTGAACCTGGTGCTGACGACGCTTTACCTGCAGCTCGTCCCGGCGAAGGGCAGCTGATGGTCACGACGACTTCACCCACCCGCGCGGCACGCGTCCGCGAGGCCGTGGACCGCAGGTTCGGTTTCCTGGACACGCTCGGCGACCAGATCCTCTTCTTCCTCAAGGCACTCGCCTGGGTGCCGCGCGCGGTGCGCCGCTACCTCCGCGAGATCACCCGTCTGCTGGCCGAGGTCAGCTTCGGCAGCGGAGCGCTCGCGGTCATCGGCGGCACGATCGGCGTGATGATCGGGATGACCGTGTTCACCGGCACGGTCGTCGGGCTCCAGGGGTACTCGGCGCTCAACCAGGTCGGCACGTCGGCGTTCGCCGGATTCGTTTCCGCGTACTTCAACACCCGCGAGATCGCGCCGCTCGTCGCCGGTCTCGCGCTTTCCGCCACCGTGGGCTGCGGCTTCACCGCGCAGCTGGGCGCGATGCGGATCTCCGAGGAGATCGACGCGCTCGAAGTGATGGGCATCCCCAGCGTCCCGTACCTGGTGACCACCCGGATCATCGCCGGTTTCCTCGCCGTCATCCCGCTGTACGCGATCGGCCTGCTGACCTCGTATCTCGCGTCACGCCAGATCACCGTCTGGTTCTACGGCCAGTCCGCGGGCACCTACGACCACTACTTCCTGCTGTTCCTGCCACCGGGTGACGTGCTCTGGTCGTTCGGCAAGGTGCTGGTGTTCAGCGTCGTGATCGTGCTCGCCCACTGCTATTACGGCTTCCGCGCGAGCGGCGGCCCGGCGGGGGTGGGGGTCGCCGTCGGCCGCGGCGTGCGGACCGCGATCGTGGCGGTCAGCGTGCTGGACTTCTTCCTCAGCCTCGCGATCTGGGGCGCGACGACGACGGTGCAGGTGGCCGGATGAGCGAGCCTGCGAGCGAATCATCAACACAGTGCCCGCTCATGCGACGCGAAGTGACCCCGTACGAGGAGGAGGCATGAGCCGGCGCGGGCTGCGCAAGGCCGGGGTCAGGACAGCCGGGGTGCTGTTCCTGGTGGTGATGTCCGCCCTCGTGCTGCTGTCGATCAAGATCTATCAAAAGGACTTCGTCGAGTCGGTCCCGGTGACCTTGCAGGCGGACCGCGTCGGCAACCAGTTGCGCACCGGCGGGCAGGTCAAGGCGCGCGGCGTGGTGGTCGGCGAGATCCGCGGCGTCCGCGCGACGCCGGGCGGCGCGGAGATCGACCTGGCCATGGAGCCCGGCAAGGTGTCCCAGCTGCCGAAGAACGTGTCCGCGCTGCTCGTGCCGAAGACCCTCTTCGGCGAACGGTACGTGCAACTGTCCATTCCGGACGGTTCGAAGGCGCAGCCGCTCGCCTCCGGTGACGTGATCACGCAGGACCGCTCGGCCAACGCGATCGAACTGGAGCGCGTCTTCGACAACCTGTTGCCGCTGCTCAAAGCGGTGCAGCCGCAGAAGCTCGCCACCACCTTGACCACGGTAGCCACCGCGCTGGAAGGCCGCGGCGACCAGATCGGCGACACCTTGGCCACCGCGGCCGGCTATCTCCAGAAGTTCAACCCGAACCTCCCGACGTTGAACGAGAACATCCGCGACCTCGCGACGGTTTCCCAGCTGTACGGCGACATCGCGCCGGATCTGCTCGACGCGCTGAGCGCCTCGGCGGTCACCCTCGACACCGTCCAGGAGAAACGAGCCGAACTGGCGACCGTGTACCAGCAGGTGACGTCGTCTTCGCAGCACGTCACGACGTTCCTCGCCAACAACCGTGCCAACATCATCGCGCTCGCGGTCGACAGCCGGGCACCGCTGGAGATCGGCGCGAAGTATTCGCCGAGTTTCGCCTGCACACTGGACGCGCTGGCCAAGCTGAAGCCGCAGATGGACAAGGTACTGGGCGCGGGCACCGACGAACCCGGGCTGCACGCGGAGATCACCATCAGCCAGCCGCGCGGGAAATACGTCCCCGGCAAGGACGACCCGGTCTACAACGCCACCGGCGAACCACGCTGCTATCCCTCGAACGGCCTGATGGGACAAGGAATCGAAGCAGGTGGTTCCGTTTCGACGCCTGGAGTGCAAGGCGACCTCGGCCTCGCGAACTCGCCACAGGAACGGCAACTGATCTCCACCCTGGTCGCGCCGTCGGTCGGTGTCCCGGCCGATCAGGTCCCCGCCTGGGGCAGCGTGCTCGTCGGGCCGCTCTACCGGGGCACGGAGGTGACGCTGCGATGAGGAACTTCGTGAGCCCGCTGATCAAGGGGCTGATCTTCGTCGTCGTCACGACACTGGCCACGGTGCTGCTGGCGGTGTCCATCACGAACACGGGCCTCGGCGACACCAGGACCTACAGCGCGAAATTCCTCGACGCGACGTCGCTGAACGTCGGGGACGACGTCCGGATCTCCGGGGTGCGGGTCGGCCAGATCGAGGAACTCGAGATCGCCGACCACGCCTACGCGCGCGTCAAGTTCTCCCTCGACTCCCAGCGCAGGCTGCCCGCCGACGTGAACGCCGTCATCAAGTACCGCAACATGGTCGGCCAGCGCTACATCGCACTCGAACGCGGCAAGGGCACAGGCGGGCTGCTGGAGCCCGGAGCCGAGATCCCGCTGGAGCGCACCACGCCCGCGCTGGACCTCACGGAGTTGTTCAACGGCTTCAAACCGCTGTTCCAGGCGTTGTCGCCCAAGGACGTCAACCAGCTCTCCGGCGAGATCGTCCAGGTGCTCCAAGGCGAGGGCGGCACCGTGGAAAGCCTGCTGGCGCACACGGGTTCGCTGACCACCACACTCGCGGGCCGCGACAAGGTGATCGGTGACGTGATCACGAACCTGAACACGGTGCTGAAGACCATCAACGGCAAAGGCGACGCACTGGCCACCCTGGTCTCCACGCTCCGGGAGCTGGTCTCCGGGCTGGCCGGTGACCGCGCCGAGATCGGGGAAGCGGTCTCCGGCCTCGCCGAACTCACCACCGCCACGGCCGGGCTGCTCGAACAGGGCCGACAGCCGCTCAAGGACAGCATCAACGGCCTCGGCCTGCTCTCGGGGCAGCTCGTGAAGGGCAAGGACGACGTCGAGCAGTCCCTCACCGTGCTCCCGAAGAAATTGAACGAACTGGGGCGGATCAGCTCCTACGGATCCTGGATGAACTTCTATCTGTGCTCGGCCGTGCTCCGGAGCACCCCTCCCCGCGGGGTACCGGCGACGGCGGAGAGGTGCACCTCGTGAAACCCTTCAAGGAACGGAACCCGATCGTCGTCGGTCTCGTCGGCAGCGCCGTCGCGGCCGGGCTGCTGGTCGCGACGTTGAACTACGAGAACCTCCCGATCATCGGCGCCGGGACCACCTTCCAGGCGGAATTCTCCGAAGCGGCCGGCTTGCAGGCCGACGACGAGGTCCGTATCGCCGGGATCAAGGTCGGCGAGGTGAGCGCCGTCGAGCTGGCCGAAGACCACGTCCTGGTCAGCTTCCGGGTCAAGGACGCGTGGGTCGGCGACAAGACCGCCGCCGAGATCAAGATCAAGACCTTGCTGGGCCGGAAGTTCCTCGCCTTACGCCCCACCGGTGAGACGGTGCAGAACCCGAAGCAGGTCATCCCGCGCACCCGGACCGTGACCCCCTACGACGTCACCGAGGCGTTCAACGGACTGGCCGACACCGCGGGCGCGATCGACACCGGCCGGCTCGCGGAAAGCTTCACCACGCTCAGCGACACGTTCAAGAACTCGCCGGAGCACATCCGGAAGGCACTCGACGGGCTGACGTCGCTGTCGAAGACCGTGTCGTCGCGGGACAACGAGCTCGCCGGCCTGCTGTCCAACGCACACGGCCTCACCACGACGCTCGCGAACTCGAACGACGACTTCGCCAAGCTCCTCGCGGACGGCAATCTCCTGCTGACCGAATTGGACAACCGGCGGCAGGCGATCCACGACCTGCTGACCGGCTCGCAAGAGCTCGCCACCCAGCTTTCCGGACTGGTGGCGGACAACAAGGACCAGCTCGGCGGCGCGCTCAGCCAGCTCGGAGAGGTGACCGACATCCTGCAGCGGCAGAACGACAATCTCGCCAAGAGTCTCGACCTCGCCGGGCCGTACTTCCGCGTGGTGAACAACTCGCTCGGCAACGGACGCTGGGTGGACAGCTACCTGTGCGGGCTCGTCCCGGAGAACCGGGACCCGTGCACCCCGAAGCTGCCGGGAGGTGGCCGATGATCAGCAGGTTCGTCACGCTGGCCCTCGTGCTGGCCCTGGTCGTCGTCGGCGGCCTCTGGTGGATCTTCTCCGGCAGCGGGCTCGACCGCGTCACCGTGTACTTCTCCCGCGCGGTCGGTGTCTACAGTGGATCGGACGTCCGGGTGCTCGGCGTCCGGGTCGGCCAGGTCGAATCGGTGACGCCGGAAGGGGAACAGGTCAAGGTCGTCCTGACGGTCGAGGGATCGACACCGATCGCGGCCGACTCCGGCGTCCTGGTCGTCGCGCCGAGTGTGGTGGCCGACCGGTACGTCCAGTTCACCAAACTCACCCGCACGGGGAACCGGCTGGACGACGGCGCGGTGATCCCGGTCGAGCGCACCGGTACGCCGGTGGAACTCGACCAGCTCTACTCCAGCCTCGACGCCCTCGCCAAGGCACTCGGTCCCAAGGGCGCGAACGCCGACGGCGCGCTTTCGGAGCTGCTGCGCACCGGCGCGAAGAACCTGCAGGGCAACGGCAAGCCGTTCAACGAATCCGTGCGCAACTTCGCCGATCTCGCCAGAACGCTGTCCGGGAACTCGGAGAGCCTGTTCGCCACCGTCGACGAACTGCAGCGGTTCACCTCGATGCTGGCGACCAACGACCGGAACGTCAGCGAGATCAACCGGCAGCTGGCCTCGGTGACCGGCACGCTGGCCCAGAACAAGGACGAACTCGCCAAGGCGCTCACCGGTCTCGGGAGCGCACTGGCCGAGATCCAGCAGTTCATCCGCGACAACCGCGCCCTGATCAAGTCCAATGTGGACAAGCTCGCGGTGACGACCGGGACGCTGGTCGACAAACGCGCCGCGCTGGCCGAAACCCTCGACACGATCCCGCTGGCGGTGACGAACGTGCTCGAAGCCGTCGACCCGAAGACCGGGAAGCTGCAAAGCCGGGGCAACCTGCTCGAATACGCGCCGCTCCCGCTGCCGTCCACCGGTGACACCTACGTCGGGGGGCGCTGATGACCACGAAACGGGCCATCGCCGTGCTCGCCGCCTGCTGCGTCGCGCTCACCGGCTGTTCCTCCGACTTCAAGGGCGTCTACGACCTGCCGCTTCCCGGCGGCGCGGACATCGGCGACCATCCGTACCGGGTGACCGTGCGGTTCGCCGACGTCCTCGACCTGGTCCCCCAGGCCGCGGTGAAGGTGGGCGACGTCCCGGTCGGCCGGGTCGAGACGATCAAGCTCGGCGAGGACGGCTGGACGGCCGAAACCGTACTGGCGGTCAACGGCGACGTCCTCCTGCCCGCCAACGCCATCGCGCGGCTGCGGCAATCCAGCCTCCTCGGTGAGAAGTTCATCGAACTCGCGCCGAGTGCGGCGAAGGCGGAAGGCAGGCTCGGCGACGGCGCGGTGATCCCCGTCGCGAGCACGAACCGCAACCCCGAGTTCGAAGAGATCTTCGGCGCGCTTTCCCTGCTGCTCAACGGCGGCGGGATCGGCCAGCTGCAGACCATCAACCGCGAGCTGTCGAAGGTGATGGACGGCAACGAGGAGGAGATCCGCTCGTTCCTGTCCACTGTGGAGCAACTGGTGTCCAACCTGGACTCGCACCGCTCCGACATCACCTCGGCACTCGACGGGCTCAACCGGCTGTCCGCGACGCTGGCCAACCGGAAGACGCAGGTCGAGGGCGCCCTCACCGACCTCACCCCCGGCCTCAAGAGCCTGTCGGAACAGCGCACCCAGCTGGTTTCGATGCTGCAGTCGCTCGACCGGCTTTCCGGCGTCGGCGTCGACGTGATCAAGAAGAGCCGGGACGACCTCGTCGCGGATCTGACCGCGCTCGCGCCGATCCTCAAGCGGCTGGCCGACGCGGGCCAGAGCCTGCCGCGGTCGCTGGAGATCCTGCCGACGTTCCCGTTCACCGACGCGGTCCTCGACGGGATCAAGGGTGACTACCTGAACGTCTACGCGTCGATGATCCCCGCGCCGGGCGTCGAACTCCCGCCGCCCGGTGAAGGTGTCCCGCCTGGACTCCCGACCCTGCCGCTACCGCCCACCGGAGGTAGCTGATGCTCACCATCCGTGTCCGGATCCAGGTGCTCGCCTTCGTCATCATCGCGCTCGCGACGACGGCGTTCGTCGGGGCCAGCTACGCGGGGCTCGACCGGCTTTTCGGGGCGAGCGGGTACACCGTGAGGCTCGCGCTGACCGACGGCGGCGGGCTGTTCACCAACGGCGAGGTGACCTACCGCGGCGTCGCCGTCGGCCGGGTCGGCGACCTGCGGCTCACCGAAGGCGGGATGGAGGCGGATCTGCTGATCGACGACGACGCGCCGCCGATCCCGGCGAACTCACGCGCCGTCGTGGCGAACCGGTCCGCGGTCGGCGAGCAGTTCGTCGACCTGCAGCCGCGGACCGGGGACGGGCCGTTCCTCACCGACGGTTCGGTCATCCCCCGGGAGGCGACGGCCGTCCCGCTTCCGGTGCAGCATCTGCTGACCGACCTGAACTCACTGACCGCGTCCGTGCCGACCGAGGATCTGCGGATCGTCGTCGACGAACTCGACAACGCCCTGCGCGGTTCCGGCGCGAACCTCCAGGTGCTGCTGGACTCCACCACCGACTTCACCAAGCAGGCCGCGAACCACCTGCCGCAGACGGAGAAACTGCTCACCGACGGCTCGACCGTGCTGAAGACCCAGGTCGACTCGTCGCAGGCGTGGCGGCGGTTCAGCGACAACGCCAAGCAGTTCGCCGAGCAGCTGTCCCGTTCGGACGGTGACCTCCGCAAGCTGATCGCGACCGCCCCTGACGCGGCGACGCAACTCTCGGGGCTGCTGCGGGACAACGAGCCGGGACTGCCGATCCTGCTGGCGAACCTGCTCACCACCTCGCACGTGTTCTCCGCGCGGACCGACGGTCTCCGGCAGCTGCTGATCAACACCCCGAAGGCGGTCTCCGCGGTCGACACGGCGATCGACGAGACCGGGAAGATCGGCCTGGTACTGACCTTCTTCGACCCGATGCCGTGCACGAAGGGCTACGGCGGCACGCAGATCCGCAGCAGCCGGGAACTTTCGGCGCTGCCGTTCAACACCGGTGCCTCGTGCACGCTCGAAAAGGGCAACCCGAGTTCGGTCCGCGGCTCGCAGAACGCGCCGAAGGGCGGCGTACCGCCCGCCGCCGTCCCCGGCGGATTCGGCGCCGACGGCCAGCCGACGTCCACCAGCCTCGAGGAGATGTTGTGGCTGCGCAACTGAAGATCGCGATCGCCGTGCTCGCCGCGGCCTGCGCGTTCACCGGATGGGCCGGGTACACCTGGTTCACCGCGAAAGGGTCCGAGGCCGTGACCTACGGGAGCTCGCGGGACGACGCGCTGAAGACCGGCCGTGAACTGGTCGCCCGGCTGACCAGCCTCGACCACCACCGCGTCGACCAGGGCATCGCCGACTGGCTCGCCGCGTCGACCGGTCCGCTGCGCGATCAGCTGGGCAAGACCGACGACGCGACGAAGCAGACGCTGGCCAAGGACGCGACGGTGTCGACCGGCAAGGTGCTCGACGCGGCGATCAGCGAACTGGACGACCACGCGGGAACGGCCAAGATGCTGGCTTCGGTGGAGATCACCATGGCGAAGGAGGGCGCGGCGCCGACGACGAAGCGCAACCGGTTCGCCGCCGGGCTGACCAGGACCGGCGAAGGCTGGAAGATCAGCGCGCTCGACCAGCTCCCGGTGGGTGCGCGATGACCGCCACCGCCGACACCGACGCCGAACCCACCGCCGAGGCAGAGGCCGAGGCAGAGACCGAGACCGAAGCCGTCACGGACGAGGTCACCGAAACGCCGGGCCGACGGCCGAAGCTGCCGCTGATCCTGCTGGTCGCGGCGGTCGTGATCGCGGCGGCCGGGGTGTGGTTCACCCTGGAGGCGAAGTCGATCTCGGCGACGCCGTCGGCGGCCAACACCGCGCTCACCGACGTCGGCGCGACGGCCGAGGTGAACTCGGCGGTGACGGTGGCGCTCGACAAGATCTTCTCCTATTCCTACGACCGGACCGATGTCACCGAAAAGGCGGCCGCCTCGGCGCTGAGAGGTAAGGCGCTGGAGTCCTACAACCAGTTGTTCACCCAGGTCAGGGAAAAGGCTCCGGCGCAGAAACTCGTCCTCACGACCCGCGTCTCGTCTTCAGCGGTCCAGGAACTCGGCGGCGGCAAAGCGCGGCTGCTGGTATTCCTCGATCAAGCGGCGACGAGAGCCGACAACAATTCGTCGTCAACGGCCGCCGCGCAGCTTTCGGTCACCGCCGAACGTGAAGGCGAAAACTGGGTCATCACCGAGCTCGTCCCCCGGTGACAAACCGGTCGATCCCCCTTTCGTCCGCGTTATAAAACAGGAGAGAAAACGAGGAGATACCCATGTTCGGTCGAACGCGCCCGAAAACCGCCCGTCGCCGTCTCGGAACGGTCGTCGCGCTCACTTCCGCGATCGCCGTGGCGGGCAGCCTCGCCGCCACCCCCGCCCTCGCGGACGATCCGGTGGAGATCCCGGTGTCCTACACCGTCACCGGCAAGACCACGGTGAAGAAGACCGGCGGCACCCTCGACCTCGGCCCCGGCCAGCTCGACGGCGCCCTCGTCATCGACGGTGACAACGTCGGGATCCGAGGCAACCTGTCCCTGCCGCCCTCGACGGCGAACATCTCGCTGGTCTCGGGCGTCTTCAAGATCAAGGCCCGCGTGCGGATCGAGCCGACCGGCCCGGTCACCGGCACGCTGGCCAACGGCGACCTGACCACGCATTCGCAGGCGAACATGCTGATCGACAACATCGTGGTCGGCCTGTTCTGGCCGGTCATCCCGCTGCCGACGGCGCCGAGCGCCTGCAAGACGGTCAAGCCGCTCGACCTGACCCTGGTGTCGAAGAACGTCGACCTGTTCGCCCCGTCCATCCCGTCGTCGGGCGTGTTCACCATCCCGGAGTTCAAGGACTGCTTCATCAACGACCTGGCGCTGGGAGCGTTGATCTCCGGTCCGGGCAACACGATCAACCTGGACATGAAGTCGAACCTCTGAGGGCGTAAGGCTGGCCGAAGTACATGAAGGCCCCCTTCCTCGCGTCTAGCGCAAGGAAGGGGGCCTTCACGTACTTCGCAAGGAGGCCTTCACTACCAGCGTTTCCCTCGCCTCAGCAGAACTGCGGCGCCGCGGGGTCGACCAGGGCGACCCCGGTGCCGTCACCAGCGGAAACGGCGTAGACCGGAGCGCATACGCCGGAGAACTTCCACATGTCCATCGGCGGTTCCGAACTGGTGTCCCGGCTCTCCTGTTTCAGGTTGCTGCCCCAGGCGAAGACGCTTCCGTCGGCCTTCAGCACGACGTTGTGGTTGTAGCCGGCGTCGATGGCGACGACGTCCGACTGCGCCTCCGGCGGAACCGTGGCCTGGCCGTAGGTGTTGTCACCCCAGGCGATGACCCCGCCGTTCTTCAACGCGATGCTGTGGCGGAACCCGGCCGAGATCGCCGTCACCCCGGACGCCGCCGCCGAGGGCACGGTGATCTGCCCCTTCGAGTTGCCGCCCCAGCCGAGCACGCCGCCGTTCTTGAGGGCGAGGCCGTGGTCGACGCCGGCGGCGATCGCGGTGACACCCGAGGAAACCGTGCTGGGGACGGTGGTCCGCGAACCCCAGCTCAGCACTCCCCCGTTCTTGAGCGCGAGATTGAAGTAGGCGTTGGTGGAGATCGCGGTGACGCCGGACGTCGCGGCGGCCGGGACGACGTTCTGGCCGTAGAAACCGTTGCCCCAGGCGATGACACCGCCGTTCTTGAGCGCAAGCCCGTGTGCCCAGCCCGCGGCGATCGCCGAGACCCCCGACGTGGCCGCGGCCGGCACGGTGGCCTGGCCGTAGCTGTTGTTGCCCCAGGCGACGACGCCGCCGTCCTTGAGGGCCAGATGGGTGATCCCGCCGGCGGAGACCGCGCTCGCGCCGAACGCCGAGGCAGGCACCGTGCCCTGCCCCTGCTGGTAGTCGTTGCTTCCCCACGGGCGCGGTTCGCCGGTCGGCGCGGCGTCGGCGGTACCGGACAGGGAAACCGTGGCGATCATCACGGCTATCGCGGTACTCGCCACGCGCCGGGTCGCGGATCGTCGATTGACTGAAGCCATACGCGGAATGTTAACCCGATTCCGCCGATCGGCCGCCGCTTTGTCATCCTCGGACAAACTTCATAATCGCATTCAGCACCCGCTGACAAGAAAGAACGGATCCCTCACCCACCCGGAAACATGTCGACATGAATCCTTGTTACGTACATAACTCGCGGGTAACCTCGGTTTACCCCACCACCGAGATAGTCGACTCGAGTCGAGCATAAAAGATCAGAAAATATCGCCGAAAGGCGCATGGGGAAAGCCGTCCGAGACGTAAACTGGATCAAAGGAGATGACAGGTATGTCCCGCAGACTTGGCAGGTTGTCAGCCGGTGTCGCCACCACCGCCGTCGTGTTCGGCGCGGTCGCAGGCCTCACCGCCGGAACGGCCTCGGCCCTCACCCCCTACACGACGGGCAAAGTCGCGTACATGTGCAACTTTCCCGCCATCGGCCAGCAGCAGCTGGACGTGACGGCCAAGTTCGACGGACCGGCTTCGGTCGCGTCGGGCGGCACCGTGACCCCGGCGAACGTCTCGGGCACGGCGACGATCAGCGCCACCATCAACGCCCTGCTCAACAGCGCCAACTACGACGGCGTCCGCGGCAAGGTGAACATGCCGGTCACCGTCACCAACGCCACCCCCGCTTCGGCGACGGTGACGAACCTCGACGTCCCGACCCAGATCAACCCGTACGTGCCGGGCACCCGGACGTTCAACATCGTGCAGGACGCGGGCACCGGCGTTCCCACCTTCACCGCCGGCACGCCCGGCTCCGCGACGGCCAGCCTCGGCACCACGATCAGCGCGCCGCTGGAGTTCCACAAGAAGGACGGTTCCTGGACCGCCTGGAGCTTCAACTGCACCGTGAAGAACACCAACCCGGCGCAGAACCGGGCGTTCACCCCGTCCATCACCATCACCTGATGAACCATCCGTGCGGGGCGGGGACGCCCGCCCCGCACGGTCTCCACCACCGGACACGAGAGGAACCCAGATGACGCAGCAGGTTCGCCGGGCACTCGGGAGGTTTCCCGTTCTGGCGGGCGTGATCCTGCTCGCTGGGGTGAACGGCGCGCTGGCCTCTTCGGCCGCGACCGATCCGCCGACCTCGCCGAGGCCGCCGCTGCCGCAGGGCGCCGCGCCCGCGCGGCAGACACTGACGAACACCTGCGTCTTCGCGGATCCGGCCGGCGAGCGTCCGGTCACGATGGACGTCCAGGCCACCCTGCCGAAGGTCGTCCCGACTGGAAAACCTTTGCAGGTCAAGGACTTTTCTCTCACGTTCACCATCGGCGAAGGCGCGCTGGCCGGCCTCACCGAAGTAGCGGGCGCGGCGACGCTCGAACTCACGGCCACGCACGAGGACAAGAAGACCCCGGTTCCGGTGACCCTCGAGATCCCCTCGACCAAGGTGCCCGCCGCCGGTGAGCTGAAACTGGTCGCGACGGGCAAGGTGCCCGACATCGTGGTGAGCCTCCCCGGCGAACTCCGGCTCACCACGGGCGCGCCGTCCCTCACCCTGACCGGGGTACCGGCGGACCCGCCACTGAAACCGATCACCTGCGCGCAGGCTCCGGAGCAGAACAGCGAACTGGGCCGCGTCACGCTGATGAAGCTGAACGCCGTGAAGCCGCAGCCCGGAAAGGCCGGGCAGAAGCCCGAGCCCGGAGCGCGCGCCGCGAACGAAGAACCAGCGCCCGAGCCGATCGCCGTGATTCCCTTGCAGCCCTTCGAAACTCAAGGCACGTCGACAGTGGCGAAACTGGGCGCGCTCGTCCGGTTGACCCCCTCGTTCATCTTCAACGCCTTCTACTACCTCTACCCGGAGCCACCGCACCGCACCACCGGCTCCACGATGATGCCGGCGAGCGAGGTGAAGATCCTCGGCTTCGGTTTCGTGCCGATCAACGGGACGATGGAACTCCTGCCGACCGACTACAAGACCGGCAACACCGTCATCGACGTCGAGACCATGTTGCACGGGGACACCACGACGACGGCCGTCTTGCGGCTCGAACTCTTCGGGAAACTGAAGAACATCACCATCAACGGCGTCACCCTCGACGTCGGCGACCACTGCATGACCAGCGAGCCGATCGTGCTGAACCTGCGCGGGCCGAACTGGGACCCGTTCAACGGCGGCGTGCTGCGTACCGATCCGAACGACCCGGAGCCCGCCTTCCGGGGCTTCACCCTGCCCTCTTTCTCCGGCTGCGGGGTCAAGGAAGACCTCGACTCGCTGCTGACCGGAATGGGGTCGGGCCCGGGTAACCAGGCCTGTGTCGGGGTCAACCAGGTCGGCCTGCCCTGGGACGACGTCCGCAAGTGCCCGAACTCGGAACCGCCGGTGGCGCGCCGCTGAGGCCGTCGCACCTCAGGACCCGCTGGGCGTCCACTGTGGACTCGTGCGCGGCGACGGCAGCAACTCCGGCAGCGCGTATCCCGCCGACGACGCGGCAGGCGCGACACCCGCCCGCAACGCGAGTTCCATTTCGAACCGTGCCCCCGGGTCACGCAGGTGCTCGCCGAAGGTCGCCTGCAACTGCCGCATGCGGTAGCGGACGGTCTGCGGGTGGACCCGCAACCGCTCGGCGATGTCGACGACGTTGCCCTGACTGTCCAGCCAGGCGCGAAGGGTTTCGAGGAGCCGCTCCTGCTGCTTCCCGGTCATCTCGGCGAGCGGGGCGAAAAGGCGGTCGCGCAGCAGGCAGGTCAACGCGGTGTCGGCGTTCACGAGCAAGGTCGAGAGGTGCTCTTCGGCGCGGATCACGCGGCGGGCCTGGATGATCCCGCGTTCGGAGAGGCGCAGGGCGTCGCGAGCCCAGCGGAGTGAATCGGCGACGGAGTCCAGCCGTCGGCACGGCCCGATCGAAAGCCGGTAGTCCGGCAGCGCGGCCTGCAGGGTGCTCAGGCGGGCACCGGAGATCTCGCCGGGTACGAGCAGACGCGGCTCAGCGCAGTCGAGTTCGGCCAGGACGTCCGAATCCACCACGTTGTGCCGCCGGGGCCTGACGGTGTCGTCGATCGGCTGCAGCACCACCGGCGTCGCGCGTTCGGGCACCGTCCAGCCGGTCAGCTGCGCGAGTTCCGCGATCGCCTTCGACGGCGCGGGCGGGGTTTCCAGCACCAGGTGCAGCAGCTTGCGGCGCCACGTGTCCAGCGCCCCCGCCGTGCGTGCCTTCGCTTCGAGATAGCCGTCCAACGCGACGGACGCCAGCTCGTCCATGAACGCGAGCATGGCGTCGGCCAGTTGCGACATCACCGCGGACGAGAGTCCGCTGCGCCTGCCGACACGCATGATGCGCCGCCACGAAACCCGGGCGCCGACCCGGTACGCCGACTGGAGGGTGTCGAGGCTGCGGCCTTCCCGCATCTCGTTCTGCCCGAGCCGGTGATGGACCTCGTGTGACTGTTCCTTCGAGACGGAGGGGTCCGCGATCTGCGCGACGAACAACGTGATCGCGTACTCGACGCCGGCGCGGATCGACTTCCCGTACGGCCCGTCGAGCGGGCGCGCGTACGCGGGAATCGTCGCCCGGATCTCGTCGACGATCTCGTTGGCGAGACTGCCCAGTTCCGGGCGCAGGATGTCGGCGAGCTTGCGGGGAAGTGCCGCGGGAGGCTGCGCAGCGTGTTCGATTCCGCGCTCCACCGACATCGCAGCTCCTTTGCTCCGCCCAGCGTCCTGACATCCCACGTTCGTCGTGAGGTGACAACGAACACATCGGAGATGTGGGGGTGAATGTGTCACCTTTCGCAGAAGAAACCGATTTCTTGTCACCATGTGACAAAATCACGCGTTCTCTTGGCGTTTTGCTGACAACTGCCCGGCAAACGCCTCGCGCGGTACGTACGAACGGCCGAAAGGGATACCGCCGTGACGGAGCGTCACTGGTTTCCGGTGAGCAGTTCCCCCAGCACCTCGATCACCGGCTCGAGGCCGCGGACCTCGATTCCGGCGCATTCGGTGATCCCCGCGCCGACGACCTCGAAGCCGCTCAGCCCGCGAAGCATCGTCACCAGGCGCTCGATCGTCAAGCCACCCGGCTCCGGATAGTTCAAGCCGTCGAACTCGCCCGGGTCGAGCACGTCGAGGTCGAGGTGGACGTACACCTTGTCCGCACCGGCCAGCCCGGCGGCGACATCGGCGGTCTCCACCACGAGCCCGCGGTCGACCACGGCCCGCTCGGCTTCGTCGAAGACCCGGGTACCGGCGAGCACGACGCGGCCGGGTTCGATCGGCGGGTCGGCGGCAAACTCCGGATCGCCCTCGCCCAGCAGCGACCGCAGCACCATGCCGTGGAACGCGCCCGACGGCGAGGTCCGGGCGGTGTTGAGATCGGCATGGGCGTCGAACCAGGCGACGCCGAGACCGGGCCCGAACCGGTAGCGGGCGACGCCGATCGGGACGAGTTCGACACCGCAGTCCCCGCCGATGGTGAGCACCGGCCCGCCGGGCGCCTCCAGCGCGGCGAGCTGCGCGGCCCGGTTCTCGCCGGTGAGGACCTCGCGGTTGGCGACGCCGTCGACCACGGGTGAGGTCTCGCGGGTCTGCCGGATGTGGTGCACCGGTGCGCCGAGCACGTGGCCTGCCAGTTCGGCGAGCGCGACGCAGCCTTCGGGCAACTCCGGCGCTCGCTCGGTCAGCGCGCCCTGAAACTGGGGTACGGCGTTGATCAGCACCCGGCACAGCCTAGTGCGCGTGAAGGCCCCCTTCCCCGCATAAGACGCGACGAAAGGGCCCTTCACCGCGTGGCATGCGGTGAAGGGCCCTTTCAGCTCACGTCACTCCAGGACGAGCAGCAGGTCTCCGCCTTCGACCTGCTGGACGGTGTTGATCGCGCGCCGCGACACCTTGCCGCCGCCTGCCGCGGTGATCGACGCCTCCATCTTCATCGCCTCGATGGTCGCGACCGTCGCACCGGCCTCGACCTCGTCGCCCTCGGACACCTGCAGCGTGACCACACCGGCGAACGGCGCGGCGATCTGCTTCGGGTCGGACTTGTCGGCCTTCTCCGTCGCCGGGATGTCGGACGCGATCGAGGTGTCGCGGACCTGGATCGGGCGCAGCTGGCCGTTGAGCGTGGCCATCACCGTGCGCACGCCGCGCTCGTCGGCCTCACCGATGGCTTCCAGCTCGATCAGCAGCCGGACACCCTGTTCCAGGTCGACCGAGTACTCCTCGCCAGGGCGGAGCCCGTAGAAGAAGTCCTTCGACGGCAGCACCGAAGTGTCGCCGTACTGCTCGCGGTGCGCCTCGAAGTCCTTCGTGGGACCGGGGAACAGCAGACGGTTCAGCGTCGAACGGCGGTTCTCGGCCAGCCCCTTGTGGTCCTCTTCGGACAGTTCCTGCACCGGCTTCGGTTGCGCGCGGCCTTCGAGGGCCTTGGTGCGGAACGGTTCCGGCCAGCCGCCGGGCGGGTCGCCCAGCTCACCGCGCAGGAAGCCGATCACCGAGTCGGGGATGTCGAACTTGTTCGGCTCCGCCTCGAAGTCCGCGGGCGAGACACCCGCGCCGACGAGGTGCAGCGCGAGGTCACCGACCACTTTGGACGAAGGCGTGACCTTCACCAGGTGGCCGAGGATCTTGTCGGCGGCCGCGTACATCGCCTCGATGTCCTCGAACCGCTCGCCGAGGCCGAGCGCGATCGCCTGCGTGCGCAGGTTCGACAGCTGCCCGCCCGGGATCTCGTGGTGGTACACGCGTCCGGTCGGCGAGGCGAGCCCTGCCTCGAACGGCGCGTAGATCTTGCGCACGCTCTCCCAGTACGGCTCCAGGTCGCCGATGGCCTGCAGGTCCAGCCCGGTCGGCCGATCCGAGTGGTCGGTGGCGGCGACGAGCGCCGACAGGGACGGCTGCGACGTCGTGCCCGCCATGGACGCGACAGCGCCGTCGACGGCGTCCGCGCCCGCCTGGATCGCGGCGAGGTAGGTGGCCAGCTGGCCACCCGCCGTGTCATGCGTGTGGATATGCACCGGCAGGTCGAATTCCTTGCGCAGCGCGGAAACCAGCCTTGCCGCCGCCGGTGCCCGCAGCAGGCCCGCCATATCCTTGATGGCCAGGACGTGCGCCCCCGCGCCGACGATCTGCTCCGCCAGCCTGAGGTAGTAGTCCAGGGTGTACAGCTTCTCGGCCGGGTCCGACAGGTCCGAGGTGTAGCAGAGCGCGACCTCGGCGACGGCGGATCCGGTCTCGCGCACGGCCTCGATCGCCGGGCGCATCTGCTCGACGTCGTTGAGCGCGTCGAAGATCCGGAAGATGTCGATACCGGTCGCCGTCGCCTCCTCGACGAAGGCGTGGGTGACCTCGGTGGGGTACGGCGTGTAACCGACGGTGTTGCGGCCGCGCAACAGCATCTGCAGGCAGATGTTCGGCACCGCTTCCCGCAGCTTGGCCAGCCGCTCCCACGGGTCCTCGGCGAGGAACCGCAGCGCGACGTCGTAGGTCGCCCCGCCCCAGCACTCCAGCGAGAGCAGCTGCGGAGTGGTCCGCGCGACCACCGGCGCGACGGCGAGGAGGTCCTTGGTCCGCACGCGGGTGGCGAGCAGGGACTGGTGCGCGTCACGGAAGGTCGTGTCGGTGACCCCGATGGTCGGCGACTCCCGCAGCCAGCGCGCGAAGCCGTCCGGGCCGAGTTCGGTGAGCTTCTGCTTCGAGCCGGGGGCCGGTTCGAGGTCCTTGGGCAGCTTCGGCAGTTTGACCTGAGGGTCGAGGGTGCGCGGACGCTCGCCGTGCGGCTTGTTGACCGTCTTGTCGGCGAGATAGGTCAGCAGCCTGGTCCCGCGGTCGGCCGAATGGCGCGCGGTGAGCAGATGCGGGCGCTCCTCGATGAACGAGGTCGTGACGCGGCCTTCGCGGAAGTCCGGGTCGTCGAGGACGGCCTGCAGGAACGGGATGTTCGTGGCCACCCCGCGGATCCGGAACTCGGCGACGGCGCGGCGGGCGCGGCCGACGGCGGTCTTGAAGTCGCGGCCGCGGCAGCTGAGCTTCACCAGCAGCGAGTCGAAATGCGCGCTGATCTCGGTGCCGGCGAACGCCGTCCCGCCGTCGAGGCGGATACCGGAACCGCCGGGCGAGCGGTACGCGCTGATCATGCCGGTGTCCGGGCGGAACCCGTTGGCGGGATCTTCGGTGGTGATGCGGCACTGCAGGGCGGCGCCGCGCAGGTACACCTTGTCCTGCGAGAGCCCGAGGTCGTCGAGTGTCTCGCCGGAGGCGATGCGCAGCTGCGACTGGACGAGGTCGACGTCGGTGACCTCCTCGGTCACCGTGTGCTCGACCTGGATGCGCGGGTTCATCTCGATGAAGACGTGGTTGCCGTCCCGGTCGAGCAGGAACTCGACGGTGCCGGCGTTGCGGTAGCCGATCTGGCGGGCGAACTTGACCGCGTCCGCGCAGATCCGGTCCCGCAACTCGGACGGCAGGTTCGGCGCGGGGGCCAGCTCGATCACCTTCTGGTGCCGACGCTGGACCGAGCAGTCGCGCTCGAAGAGGTGGATCACGTTGCCCTCGCCGTCGGCGAGGATCTGGACCTCGATGTGGCGCGGCTCGACGACGGCCTTCTCGATGAACACCGTCGGGTCGCCGAAGGCCGACTCGGCCTCGCGCGCGGCGGCCTCGATGGACTCGCGCAGCTGTGCCGGGTCCCCGACGCGGCGCATCCCGCGCCCGCCACCGCCGGCGACGGCCTTCACGAAGACCGGGAAGCCGATCTCCTCGGCCGCGGCCACCAGCGCGTCGATGTCGGAGGAGGGTTCGGACGAGCCCAGCACCGGCACCCCGGCCTCGCGGGCGGCCTTGACCGCGCGGGCCTTGTTCCCGGTCAGTTCGAGGATGTCCGCGCTCGGCCCGACGAAGGTGATGCCTTCTTCCTCGCACGCGCGCGCGAGGTCGGGGTTCTCGGAGAGGAAGCCGTAGCCGGGGTAAACGGCGTCCGCGCCCGCCTTCTTCGCGGCCGCCACGATTTCCTCGACCGACAGATAGGCCCGCACCGGATGACCGGGTTCGCCGATCTCGTAGGCCTCGTCGGCCTTCAGCCGGTGGAGCGAATTGCGGTCTTCGTGCGGGAACACAGCCACCGTGCCCGCGCCGAGCTCGAATCCGGCGCGGAACGCGCGGATGGCGATCTCACCCCGGTTGGCGACCAGTACCTTGCGGAACATGCCGGTCCTTCCCATCATCGGATCGGTAGGTGAGGCACGTTACCTGCTCGCTCCCGGAGGGCGGGAGCCGTTGCCCAGGTGATGGACATCATCCCCGCTTGAGTTGCGTACCCGGACTCTGCAGCAACCGATTCCCGGTGCCCTCGTGGACCCCGGTCAGGACGTCGGCCGCGGCGCCGTCGACAAGCGCCTTCGCGACGTCCGCCGCCGGGGCCGCGGGGTGCAGGGACCGGTACAGCGCGGCCACCCCGGCGACATGCGCGGCGGCCGACGACGTCCCGCTGAGCACCCTGCCGCCGCTGCCTCCGGCGTTGGGTCCCGGCACGTCCACGCCGGGGGCGAACAGGTCGACGACCTCGCCGTAGTTCGACGTCGGCCCGACCTGGTCGCTCGCGTCGGTCGACCCGACCGTGAGCGCTTCGGTCACCCGGCCGGGGGAGAACTGGCCCGCGTCGGTGGCCTCGCCACCCGCCGGGAGGGCGACCGGGACCACCGCCGCGAGCGCGCGGACCGCGGCGTCGAGCTGGTCGTTCGGCGCGCCGCCGATGCCGAGGACGGCGACGGCGGGCTGCCGCGCGTTCTGCGTCACCCAGTCGATCCCCGCGATGATCTTGTCCGTCGCGCCGCCACCCTGTGCGTCGATCACCCGGACAGGGACGATCTGCGCGCCCTTGGCGACGCCGAAGGTCTTCGACGCGGCGACCCCGGCCAGGTAGGTACCGTGCCCGTTGGTGTCGGAGGTGTCGGTGCCGCCGTCGATGAAGTCCTTACCGGGCTTCACCCGGCCGCCGAAGTCCGGGTGCGCCGCGTCGACACCGCTGTCGATCACGTAGACCGTGACGTCCTGGGCGTCGGTCTCGTAGTGGTAGAGCTGGTCGAGGCCCGTTCGCTGGTCGATCCGGTCCAGTCCCCAGTTCGGCGGGTTCTGCTGGACTTCCGTCGCGGAGGCAGGCTGCGCCAGGAAGATCACGAGGGCCAGCGCGGCCATGACTCGTACCAGTCGAATGATCATGCCTTGGCTCTACGCCTGTCCCCGGGGAGCGGCAACCCCGGAGTGTCACCCGTTCGGTTTGTCTTGTCCGACGTGGCCACTGACCGTCGATTCCGGCAAGCAGACGAGCGCGTCGAAGGCGTCGACGACGTCGACGGGGTTGAACACATGCGCGTGCCGGATGCTCCGGGGTCCTTCGGTACCGCGTCGCGCACGGAGGTCCACCAGTCCGGGGCCTTCGCTTTCGACGCTCCCGTCGACCGGGCCGTCGAGATCTTGTTCGTAGACGGTGAACCCGAGCCGTGCGGCCGGATCCGGCTTGAGGCCGGTGGTCTTGCCGGTGACCGCGGTGAGCGCCAGCGCGAAGTAGTCGTCGCCGTACTCGGCGGCCAGATGTGTGCCCGCCGAAGGTGCGGTGAGCCCGGGGAACGGCGAGAACGGCACGCGCTGGAGGTGTCCGTTGTGGAGCATCACGACGATCTTCGTGTCGTCGCCGTGAAGCCGCCGGATCAGCCGGACGGTTTCGGCCATGTACAGGTCGCGCGAACCGCTCTGCAGGGCGGGCGCGCCACCGGACATCATCGCGGCGACCTCCGCGAGGTAGGTGTCGACGCGCAGCGCGCCTTCGGCGTGATGCTCCACGACGGCTGTATCCCCGTAGACGGGACGCAACGAGGTCAGATGCGTCTTGAGCCGCGTGAGTACCGCGGTCGCCTTGTCTTTCGCGGCGGCGTCGAGGGCGGCGTACTTGGCAGGCGCGTCCGCGCTGCTGACCGACGCGTAACCGCTGGTGGCCTCGATCGCCGCGTCGACAAGGCCCGTGGCGGACTCGTCCACAGTGGACAGGTAGGCGCGGACCGCGTCGAGCGACGGCACGGGCGAACCCGCGGAACTCGGCAAGTCGAGTCCGAAGTAGCGGACGTCACCGCGTTCACGAAGCCACGTCAGCATTTCGTGCGCCTCGGGCGACTCTCCGAGCGAGAAGGTGAAGCCGTCACGGCCGATTTCGGCGACGTCGCCGGGGCCTCCTTTCAGCCACTCATCGACGAGCTTCCCTTCGGCGAAGCCGGATTCGAAGCCGATCACGCGGAAGCCGTGCTGTTCGACGAGATGCTGGAGCAAACGCTTGCGCAGCTCCCCGAACTCGTGGATGTGGTGGTTGTTCTCGCCGATGGCGACGATCTTCGCGTCACCGACGAGTTCGGCGATCTCGGCTGGGTCTGACATACTGAGCACACTAACGCAACAGGAGTAGCAATTGGCAACCTCCGGCACCCAGCGGCCCGGCGGCCGGACCGAACGCACGCGCCTCGCCGTCCTGCACGCCACCCTCGACCTGCTGGCCGAACGCGGGTTCAGCGAGCTGACCGTGGACGCGGTCGCCGAGCGGTCCGGAGTGCACAAGACGACGGTGTACCGGCGATGGTCGTCACCGGACGGTCTCGTCGCCGCCGCGCTGCGGATGGGCACCGAAGACGACTGGAAGGCGCCCGACACCGGATCGGTCGAAGACGATCTGTACGAGGTGGCGGCGGAGGTCGTGCGGTACTTCACCGAACCGGCGCTGAAGGAACTTCCGACGGCGTCGGTACTGGCGGCGTTCCAGTCTCCACAAGCGGCTGAAGCACTGCACGGCTTCTATCAGGACCGGCATGAACGCATGACGCCGATCGTGGAGCGGGCCATCGCGCGGGGCGAGGTCCCCGAGGGGACCGACGCGGTCGAGGTGGTGCGGGCGGTGTGCGGGCCGGTGTTCTACCGGCTTTTCGTGTCGCGGGAGGGCGTCACGCCGGCGGACGCGCGGGTGACGGCGCGGGCGGTGGCAGTGGCGGCGCGGGAAGGCGCTTTTGTGGTCTTTCGTATTTAGTCGGTTAAATGCGGGTTTTCGCAACGGGTGGTTTCTCGTGAATACTCGAGTGGCCTGTTTGTCGGGGAAGGTGTTGGCGCAGTAGAACGGCGCACGATAGCGGGTCTACCTGGCGATGCCGACCGGTTCGATCCCGGCGGCCGCCGTGGACTGGTCGGCGAGGGCGTCCACGACGACATCCAATGACCACGTTCGCCGGGGAAAGGTACTGGCGCAGCGGAACGCCGCACGATAGCGGGACTACCTGGCGATGCCGACCGGTTCGGTCCCGGCGGCTGCTGTGGACTGGTCGTCGAGGGCGTCCACGACGACATCGAGCGACCCTGTTCGCCGGGGGAAGGTGCTGGCGCAGCGGAACGCCGCACGACACGGAACGCCGTTCGCCGCCGAATCATCGTCCGAGCCGGCGCACTGACCATGTGACACAAAGTCGGCCAACAGCGGAGTTTCGCACAGTAGCCGCGCTTGCCTGGTGATATCACCCTTCAGTGGTCAATGCGCCGATTCATTGTTACGTAAAATTACGAACACATGTTCGAGCATTGTTTGGTATTATTGAGAGGTGTCCGAGACTTTTCTTCCTGAACTCCCGCAGGAGTTGTGGCGTGCCGGCAGGCTGGAGCTTGCCCATGGCGTGCAGCAGACCCTGCAGGTGATCCGGATCGCCTCCGCCGCGCTGGGGCAGTTTCTGGCGGAGATCGAGTCCCGGGGCCCGAAAGACTTGTACAGCTACGGTTCGACGGCGTCGTGGCTTGCTGATGTGGCGGGGTTGACCCGAGGTGAGGCGGGCGCGATCGTGCGTCGGGCGATCGCGTTGAACCCGACCCGCGCACTTGATGGCACGGAGATCCCGGCGTTCGCTCCGGCGACCGCGGCGGCGGCTGCCGAGGGGGTGATCGGGGAGCATCGCATCGATCAGATCCTGGAAATCTTGAAGAAGATCCCGGCGGATACAGCCCCGGAGGACCGGGAGTACGCGGAGAAAGTCCTGGCCGATCTGGCCCGGGAGGCAGGGCCGAAACAGCTCGGGAAAGCCGAGGAGAACCTGCTCGGCTGGCTCGACCCCGACGGCAAGGAACCCAAAGACCCCGAACCCGCCCCACCCGTACGGGAAGTCACCCTGGAACGCCGCAAAGACGGGTTCTGGAAACTCACCGGCCTCCTCGACGACGAGTTGGGTGCCCGCACCGCGGCCGTGCTCGATGCCTACGCGAAACCACGGCCGGTCGATGAGTTCGGCCAAACGGATCCCCGCACCAAAGCGGAACGCCAGGGTGACGCCCTCGCCGAGGTGCTGGATTTGGCGATCGCGTGCCCGGACCAGCCCGGCACCAGCGGATATCGGACCTTGGTGCACGTCACCATCGGGCTCGACGAACTCAAGTCTGGGATCGGGACCGCGTGCCTGGACTTCGTCGGGGAGATGACCGCCCGCGAAGCCCGACTCGCGGCCTGCGACTGCCTGATGCTGCCCGTGGTGCTGAGCGCCGCTGGGGAACCCCTTGATATGGGGCGGCTGCGACGGTTCGTCACCCCCGGGCAACGACGGGCGTTGAACATCCGAGACCGGGGTTGTGCGTTCCCGGGCTGTCATCGGCAGCCGAAACACTGCCACGCCCACCACATCGATCACTGGGCCGACGGCGGACCCACCGACCTCCGCAACCTCACCCTGCTCTGCGGCTTCCACCACCGGCTGATCCACCATGGGGATTGGGAAGTCCGCATGGCGGCCGACGGGCTACCGGAGTTCACACCGCCGCAGTATCTGGATCCGTTACGAAGACCCCGGCGCAACACCCTCCACCGCGCCGCTTAACCCCGCACGACCCGAGGAGCCCGCCAGCCACACCGGCGACGGGCCCCTCATCATGCCCACAGACCGCTCTAGAGAACGCGTCGAAGCCGTGAAGGCCTCCTTCCCTACCCTCAGGGGCACTGCCAGGAACTTATTGAGGGGCAAGCCAAAGGTGGCACGTTCGGGCAGGATGGCGACCTGGGTGACGTGACACCGCACTCGCGTGCTCAGAGCCGGGTCTCGCGTGCTTGAAGCCGGAACACCCGAGTGCGGGATCCAGGCACCGTGTCCCGTGTCTGAGCACGCGTGTCACGCCTTCGCTCGGCCGCTACCCCGGCGAACAGACGGCTCACATTCACGACACCTTAACTTACCCTCAATAGGCGGCGGTTCCTGAGGCTCTCAAACTGTCCACAAAGGATCTACAGAGGGTCGATTCATCCGATTGAAGGCCTCCTTGCGGACTACAAGTCCCTCAAGGAGCACCCGCACTTGTGTACCTACGCCTGACCTGGACGAGGGTGGTTCCGCGGGCATCGTCGCCCGGTCTCGTCCCTTGATCAACGGAAGATCCGGGCCGCTCAACGGCCGTTGATCAAGCTCGACCACGACCGGTGGACCGGCGACCGAGCGGGGAAGATTCCGGACGCTCAACGGCCGAAATCTTCCCCACCCGGACCGCCCCGGCAACCCACACAAGCCCCACACCAGTGGGCAAGCAACTGCGAGCCCCTCAACGAGGCCTTCACTGCACCGCTCGCCGAGCGAGCCGAGCGAGCCGACACAGCCGACACAGCCGAGCGAGCCAACACAGCCACTAAGTGGAGAACCCCACCAGCCCACCGCCACCGGCACCCATTCGCCACCGTTGGAGGTCAGTTTTGCCGTCAACACCCACGCCGTTCGCGCCCACACTGTTCTCCTCGTGCCGAGAGAGGGAGACCGTCATGACCGAAGAAGTCCGGAACCGGCCGCTGGAAATGCCGCGCCAGCTCAAATTCGTCCGTGGCTTCCTCTGGCTCCAGGCGGTCCTCAACATCCTCGTCAGCGCGCTCGTGACCGCGGTCGCGATGAACGAACTCGACCACGGCAACGAGGAGGCCGGCCTCGCACTGGTGTTGGCGCTGCTCGGTTTCGTGGTCGCCGTGGTGCTGATCGCGAGCGCGGTGCGGATCTCCCGCGGGGCGCCCTGGGTGCGGATGGCGGTCATCGTCGTGGAGGCGCTGACCGTGGTCATCGCGGTGATCGGGCTGATCAGCGGCGGGCCGATCACTCAGCTGATCGGGATGGGCATCGCCATCGGGATCATCGTCACGCTCAACAAACCCGAGGAACGCGCCTGGTTCACCCGCTGACGAGGTCGATCCGGTAGCGCGTCTCGGAAAGCAGGACGTCCTCGCCGGGCATGGTGTCGGATTTCTTCGCCCCGTCCGGCACCCAGCCCGCGGCGGCGTAGAACCGCCGGGCGCGTTCGTTGGTGTCGAGCACCCAGAGCGTCGCCTCGCGATGCCCCGCGTCCCGCAGGGCGGCGATGGCGGTGTCGTGTAGCAGCTTGCCCAGTCCCGTGCCCCAGCGCTCCGGCGCGAGGTAGATCGCGCGCAGTTCGCCGCGGAGCCGGTCGACGGCGGTGAAACCGAGGAGGGCATCGTCCTCGGCGAGGACCAGGATGTCGCCTCGGTTGGCGGGGTCGGCGAGGATCCGCTGCCAGCGGGCGGCCCGGCCCTCGACCGAGAGATCGCGGAGGTAGACCTCGGGCAGCAGGCCCTGGTACGCCGACTGCCATGACCGGACGTTCACCTCGGCGATGGGCCAGGCGTCCTCGACGGTCGCGGGCCGGATCGTGGCCATCGTCAGTTCTTCGCCGATGCCTTGCGCGCGGCGAAGGCGGTGACGACGGCGAGCGCGGTCACCATCGACAGTGCGATCCCCCAGCCCGCACCGGTCACGCTCGAACTGTGCGGCATCGCGTAGAACAGCGCGCCCACTATCGCGAGGCCGCCACCGGCCACTCCTCCGTGGAAGGCGACCCCGAACGCCACCGGCCGCAGGAACGCGCCGAGCACGGTGCCGATCAGGAGGACCACCGAGACCATGACGTAGATGGCGCCCTCGTCGGCCCGGGACGACGAGTAATCGAACAGCTCGATCGCCTCCAGCACAAGAGCGAGCGTCGCGCAGCTCCCGGAAACGAGGGCCGCCACCGTGAGCGCGCCTTGCGGTTTCCCCAGCCCGAGCCGGAAACTCCGGTCACGTCGCACCGACACCAGCGCGCAGACGGCCGCGACGAGCAGACAGCCGTCGGCGGTCACGAGGGCGACCGGGCCGAACGGGATCATCGAGAGCAGCGCCAGCCCGCACACCAGCCCCGGCCCGGTCATCCGGCGCGTTTTCGCCGGGAACATCGCGATCCCCGCCCCGGTCGCGAGTGCGACGAGCGGAATGATGGTCCAGCCGCCGTCCTCGAAGAAGTCCTCCGCACTGCTGCTGAGCGAGAACGCGATGGCCACCAGGTAGACCGCGGCCACGAAGGCGAACAGGGCGGCTGCGACGGCATACGGGTCAGGTTTCGTTCGAGAGGGCGCGGGTCGCCGGGCGGGCTCGGGCATCGGTGCGGGAGCGTGCACCGGCCTTGGTTCCGGTATGGGCTCGGGTTCCGGCACGGGCGTGGGTTCGGGGGCCGGCCGCGTCTCCGGTTCCTGGATGACCTCGCCCTCGACTCGCACCTCCACCTCCCCGGTCGGCCCGGTCACGGTGACCCGGCCGTCGAACGGCCCGGCCTCCACGCGGTCCAGCGAAACTTCGGCCCCGTCGGCGACTTCGGTCACCTGCAGCCAGGAATGCGACGACGCGAACCGGCAGGCTCGCGCGATCGGCGGCCCGGTGAGCCGGATCCGCGCCACCGGCCGCGATCCCCGGACGACCTGGCCGAAGCGCAGCACCTCGGGCTCGGTGCGCACCCGCGCTTCCTCCCGTGCCGCGGCCGCCGCGTCGGCGATGTGCTGGATGTCGTTCTGCGCCATCGTGGTGAGGACTTCGTGGGCGCCGATCGCGACGGAGAGGTTCTCGCTCGTGAGCCGTCGCTGGAGTTCCGTCACCGCGCCGAGGCGGGTGAACATGTTCGGATCCTCGCTCGCCGCGCGCAGATCGGCCGGGACGGGTGACGGTTTGATCCGGCGGCGCCTGCTCCTGGCCAGGTACAGCTCGCCCTGCATTTCGATGTCGCGGCTGGGCGTCTGGTTCGGGTTCCGCTCGCGGACGCTGTCGAACAGGTAGTCGTAAAGCTCGCTGAGCGCGATCCAGCCGTCTTCGTCGCGGTCCGCGTCCCCGGTACGGAGCCCGTCGACCAGTGCCGAGGTGAACACCGACGGCCGGGCGTGATCGTCGGCGAGGTGATCGCCTTCGAAGGCGTACTCGATGGAGTTCGACGCGGTGATCACCGCGCGGCCGCGGCCACCGAAACCGCCGCCGGGGAAGGCGTCGAGAACTCCCGCCTCGCCGGAGGCGCGTACCGCGACCCCTTGGCTGAAAGCGCCACCGTAGCAGCAGTCCAGCAGCAAAACGATGCTGCGAGACCGGCTCATCCGCATACAGCGTTGGACGAAATCGGCGGGCACGGCACTCGACGCCAGCCGCTCCGGCCGGGTGTTGCGGGCGGCGAAGAACAGCTCGCCCGACTCGCTTTTCAAGCCGTGACAGGAGAAGTGCACCAGCAGGACGTCGTCCGGCGCGCTGTCGGCGAACAGATCCTCGACCCGGCTCGCGATCACGTGCGCGGTTTCGTCCCGCACCACCTGGACGTCGAACTCGCTGATGGTGCGATCGGCGAGGACTTCGGCGAGTGCCTCGGCATCGGCGGCCGGGGACCGCAACGCGCTCAACCCGGGGTTGTCGTACTCCCCGTTCGCGATGATCAGGGCACGCCGCTCGCCGGTCATGATCCCGAATGCCTGCGCACGAAGAGGTCGACCAGCTTGTCCTGATCGCTGAGGCTCGCTTCGGACAATTCCAGCACGTCGCCGTCGATTTCCAGGCGCACCGTGCGCTTGACCCGCCCGCCGCGCGACAGCCATTCCCGTACGGCCGCGACGACCGAGCGCAGGCCGTCGGCGGACTTCCCCAGCGTGACCAGCAGCCCGCCTGCCGTAGCGACATCGAATCCGCGTGACCCGGGCGGCGCTGGACCGGAGGGCAGCGCCTTGACGTCGGCGACACCGCGTTCGATCAGTTCCCCGCGAAGGTATCCGGCGAGCTGGTCGACCCGCTCGGCGTCGGCGCCGTCCTCGCCGAGCTGAACCCGCACCGCTGACGTCATCGATGGCCTCCCTCGCCCGCACCACAAGGGAACCTCTCCGCCCGTCCGGCGACAAGGTCCGATCGGGCAGAAATCCTCACGTCAGCTTTTTTCCAGATACTCCACGCGGTCTTCGTCGACGAGGTCGGCGATCATATGCGCGAGCCCCAAGAAATTCCCCAAGGCCGGATCCTTTTCGACGATTTCCAACGAGCGGGCCCTCGCCTCGGCGATGACGTCCTCGTCGCGCAGGAGTGACAGCAGTTTCAACGTCGATTTCTTGCCGGACTGCGCGGCGCCGAGGATGTCACCCTCGCGGCGGAGTTCGAGGTCCATTCTGGACAGTTCGAAACCGTCCGTTGTGGACTCGACGGCCGCCAGCCGCTCGCGGGTCGTCGTCCCGTCCAGGGTTTCGGTGACCAGCAGGCACAGCCCCGGCACGCTGCCCCGGCCGACCCGGCCGCGCAACTGGTGCAGCTGGCTGATGCCGAACCGGTCCGCGTCCATGATCACCATCGCGGTCGCGTTCGGCACGTTCACGCCGACCTCGATCACGGTGGTCGCGACGAGGACGTCCAGGTCGCCAGCGGAGAACGCCCGCATCACGGCGTCCTTGTCGTCGGCGGGCATCCGGCCGTGCAGGACCCCGATCTTCAGTCCCTTCAACGGGCCTTCGGCCAGTTCGGGCGCGACATCGAGGACGGCGAGCGCCGGCCGCTTGTCGCCCTTGTCCGACGCCGGTTCGTCACCGATGCGCGGGCAGACGATGTAGGCCTGATGTCCCTTGCCGCATTCCTCACGGACCCGTTGCCAAGCCCGGTCCAGCCACGCGGGCCGCTCCGCCACCGGCACGACCGACGTCTTGATCGGCGACCGCCCGACCGGCATCTCGCGCAGCGCGGAGATCTCCAGATCGCCGTAGACGGTCATCGCGACCGTGCGCGGGATGGGCGTCGCCGTCATGACGAGCACGTGCGGGCTGGTCTCGTCGGCACCGCGGGAGCGCAGCGCGTCCCGCTGCTCCACCCCGAACCGGTGCTGCTCGTCGACCACCACCAGGCCGAGGTCCGCGAAGGACACCGTGTCCTGGATGAGCGCGTGCGTGCCGACGATGATCCCGGCCTCGCCGCTGACCGTCTCCAGCAAAGCCTTCTTACGTTCCTTGGCGCCCATCGAACCGGTCAGCAGGGTCACCCGCGTCGCGTTCTCCGCGCCGCCGAGTTCACCGGCCTGCCCGAGGTCCCCGAGCATCTCGCGCAGCGAGCGCGCGTGCTGCGCGGCGAGCACCTCCGTCGGCGCCAGCATCGCCGCCTGCCGTCCGGAATCGACGACCTGCAGCATGGCGCGCAGCGCGACCACGGTCTTGCCTGAACCGACCTCGCCCTGCAGCAACCGGTTCATCGGATGCTCGGTCGAGAGGTCGCGGGCGATCTCTTCGCCGATCTCGCGCTGCCCCGCCGTCAACTCGAACGGGAGCCGTTTGTCGAAGGCGGCGAGGATGCCGTCCTCGGTGTGCGGGCAGGCTTTCGCGGGCCGGGAGACCAGGGAATGCCGCCGCTGCGCGAAGATCAGCTGCACCGCCATGGCTTCGTCCCATTTGAGCCGCCGGCGCGCCGAGTTCAGCGCCTCCCAGCTCGACGGGCGGTGGATACCGCGGAGCGCGCTTTCCAGGCTGGGCAGGCCATATCGGGCCAGCAGCTCCGTCGGCATCGGGTCCTCGTCGACCTCGAGTACGTCCAGCACCTGCCGTACGGCCTTGGCGATCACCCAGGTCGGGATTCCCTGCGCCGCCGGGTAGACCGGGATGATCTCGGCGAGGAAGTCGTCCATCGCCTCCGCTTGCCGCTCGGCGCCGAACAGTTCGTACTCGGGGTTCGCCAGCTGCAGGACGTCGCGGAAGGCGGTGACCTTGCCCGCGAAGAGACCGTTCTTGCCGGGGACGAGTTCCTTCTCACGCCAGGCCTGGTTGAAGAAGGTGCATTGCAGACGGCGTTTGCCGTCGGTGATCACCATTTCCAGCAGGGTGCCGTTGCGCGCCTTCATCCGGCGCTTGTTCACGCGTTCGATCCGCGCCATGACGGTCGCGTGCTCACCGAGTTCGAGTCCGGCGATGTCGGTGAGCTGGCCGCGGTCGGCGTAGCGGCGCGGATAGTGGCGCAGCAGGTCGCTGACCGTTTCGATCTTGAGGCCGTTGGCGAGTGCCTTCGCCGTCGCCGCGCCCACGACCAGCTTGAGGTCCGCGCGCAGGTTCGTCATGCGGTCACTCCACCCCCATCAGCAGCACGGCGTCGGACTGGCCGCCGGCGTAACTCGTCAGCTCGATCTCGGGATGTTCCAGGCGGAGCTGGTCGGCGAGCTCACCGGGAAGCCGGACCGGCGCGTCGATCCCGGTCAGCACGGTGACCAGTTCCCCGCCGAGGGCCAGCATCCGGTTCAGCACGCTGACCGCGGCCGCGACCAGGTTCGTCTCCGAGGCGGGCGCGGGCTCGATCAACACGACCTCGCCGTCCACGAGGCCGACGACGTCACCGGCCTGCGCCCTGCCCACCCAGGTTAGCGATTCCTCCTGCGCGATCCGCAGTTCGCCACGCCTGGTCGCGGCGGCCGCTTCGGCCATCGCGACCACGTCGTCGTTGGTGCGGCGGTCCGGATCGTGCACGGCCAGCGCGGCCAGTACCTGGACCGGCGAGACACACGGGATGACCACGACGTCGCGATCGGCGGCCATCGCGTGGCCCGCCGCCGCGTCGGCCGCCGCGGTCAGCTGCCTGCCGCCCGGGAGGACGGTGACGTGGTGCCCGGCGGCCTCGTTGATCAGGCCCAGCATCTCCTCGACCGTCGGCGAGACCCCGTGCGGCACGGACAGCACCGCGACCCCCTCCGCGCGCAGCAGTTCCGCCAGCGGCCCGCCGTGGACCACGGCGACCACCGAACGATCGAGTCCGCCGCCGACCTCGACCGGGGTCGGCGTGATCAGCGGCTCGACCCGGACTTTTCGAGGACGGCCCAGCTCGATCCCGGCCTCCAGCGCCGCGCCGATGTCGGCGCAGTGCACGTGGACGGCGAAGCCGCCCGCGCCGTCACCCGCGACGGTGACGCTGTCGCCGAGCCCGCTGAGGGTCTTGCGCAGCGCGGGGAGGCTTTCCTCGTCGACGCCGTCGAGGAGGTACATGACCTCCCAGGCGGTCGGCGACTCGATCGCGTGATGGTGATGCGCTTCGAGCGGATGCTCCGGTTCGGTGACGCCGCCGGAGATCACGCCGGACAGGGCGTCGAGGACCGCGACCAGGCCGCGGGCACCGGCGTCGACCACACCGGCCACGGCCAGGACGGGAAGCTGTTTCGGGGTCTCTTCCAGTGCTTCGGCGGCGACGCTCGCCGCCGTCGCGGCCACCTCTTCGAGTGACCCGGTCGCGTCGCGGACGGCGGCGGCGACGGTGTGGAGGACGGTGAGGATGGTCCCGGCGACCGGACGGCTCACCGCCCCCGTCGCCGCCTTGTCGGCGCAGTCGAGCGCCGCCGCGAGCCCCGGCCCGTCGAGTTCCCTGGCCGCGGCCGTCTCGGCGATACCGCGCACGACCTGCGACATGATCACGCCGGAGTTGCCCTTGGCCGCGGCGACCGCGCCCTTGGCGAAGGCCGACAGCGCCTCGGCGGCGTCCTCCGGCTCGGCCCCGGCCAGCGCGTCGCGGGCGGCGGTCATGGTGAACAGCAGGTTGGAGCCGGTGTCGGAGTCGGCGACCGGGTAGACGTTGATGCCGTCGATCGACGGCCGCAGCACCGCCAAGCTGTGCACACAGGCCGCCGACCAGGCCGACACCGCCGCCACGTCCAGCACCCGCACCCCGTAACCTCCTAGCTGTTCCAGCGAGGGTATCGACCCGGTGCCGGAGGCCGCTGAGCCACTGGTTACTATGGTCGAGTTGCCCAGCATGCTGGGCGCGTCATTCTTTGTCCCAGATCCAGAGGAGTTCGACGTGGCTGCCGTGTGCGACGTCTGTGGCAAGGGACCGGGCTTTGGCAAGTCGGTCTCGCACTCCCACCGGCGTACCAACCGCCGGTGGAACCCGAACATCCAGACTGTTCACGCCAAGATCGGTCTGTCCCAGCGCAAGCGCCTGAACGCCTGCACCTCGTGCATCAAGGCGGGCAAGGTCGTTCGCGGCTGAGCCGGGTTTTTGGGGAATGGCGGGTGCTCTTCGGAGCATCCGCCATTTTTTATGGGCCCCTTCGCCGTTCCGTGAAGGCCCCCTTCCCTCGGCTCAGCCGAGGGAAGGGGGCCTTCACGCGCGACAAAAGGCTAGGGGAGCTTCCAGTCCACGGGCGCGGAGCCCTGCTGCTCCAGCAGCTGATTCGCCCGGCTGAACGGACGCGAGCCGAAGAAACCGGCGTGCGCCGAGAGCGGGCTCGGGTGCGCCGACTCGATGCACGGCACCTTCCCCAGCATCGGCTTCAGGTTCCGCGCGTTGCGGCCCCACAGGATCGCCACCATCGGCTCGTCCCGCGCGGCGAGGGCCTTGATGGCCTGTTCGGTGACCGCTTCCCAGCCCTTGCCCTGGTGCGAGTTCGACTTCCCGGGCTGCACCGTCAGCGACCTGTTGAGCAGCAGCACCCCCTGCTCGGCCCACGGCGTCAGGTCACCGTTGGACGGCAACGGGTGCCCGAGGTCCTCGCAGTACTCCTTGTAGATGTTGATCAGGCTCTTCGGGATCGGCCGGACGTCCGGCGCCACCGAGAAGCTCAGCCCGACCGCGTGCCCTGGCGTCGGGTACGGGTCCTGCCCGACGATCAGCACCCGCACGTCGTGGAACGGCTGCTGGAAGGCCCGCAGCACGTGCTCCCCGGCCGGGAGGTAGGTCCGGCCCGCGGCGATCTCCGCGCGGAGGAACTCCCCCATCGCGGCGACCTGCGGCGCCACCGGTTCGAGGGCCTGCGCCCAGCCTGCTTCGACGATGTCCTGCAGCGGTCGTGCGGTCACGGCGTGCGAGCTTACTCACGTCACGCGAGCCGCCGGAGTTCGACCCGGAACCGTGCCGCACGCTCGACATAGCCGTCGACGACGAGCTTGATCTTGTCCGGCCCGAACGACGTGTTCGGCCGCGTCTTCGCCGGGACGCCGAGCGCGATCTGCCCACTGTCCACATGGGACCCGTAGGAGAGGACCGCGCCCGCGCCGACCATCCCGCCGTCCTCGACGACGGTTCCGTTCAGCACCACCGATCCCGACGCGATCAGGCAGCCCTCGCCGATGCGCGCGCCCTCGATGTGCACGGCATGCCCGACGGCGGAGGAGTTCCCGATCACCGTCGGTTCGTTCCGGGTGCAGTGCAGGACACAGCCGTCCTGGACGTTGGACCGCTCGCCGATCTCGATGTAGCCGAAGTCGCCGCGCAGCACCGTCTGCGGCCATATCGACGCGAACGCCGCGATCCGGACGTCGCCGATCACCGTCGCGTCGGGATGGACGTAGGCGTCCGGGTGGATCGAGGGTTCGCGATCACCCAGTGCGTAGATCGGCATGTGTTCTCCCTAAACCAGCGGCTTGGCGTAGCAGATGCTTTCCGGCTCGTCCTTGTAGTACCCGAAGCCCGGCATCTCCCGATAGCCCGCCGACTCGTACAGGGCGATGGCTTCCGGCTGTTTGTCACCGGTCTCCAGGACCATGCGCCGCCGCCCGGCCTCGGCGGCCGTCCGCTCCAGCTCGGCGAGGACGGCCCGCGCGAGCCCGCGCCCCCGCGCCGAAGCCGTCACGTACATGCGCTTGATCTCGGCGTCACCGGGCACCAGCGGCTCGGGACCGTCGTGCGATCGCCACGCGCCGCACGCGACCGGGACGTCGTCGAGGTAGGCGGCCAGGAACAGTCCCTTCGGCGAGGCGAACTGCGCCGCGTCCATCGGCGTCTCGTCTTCGCTGCCGTACCGGGCGGTCAGCTCGAGCTGGGCTTCGGCCAGCAGCTTCGCCGCGTCGGGGTGATCGTAGGGCAGCACGCGAATGTCCATGAGCGCGAGATTAGCGAGTGGAGGGGCCGTTCCCCACCGTAGATTTGCGCTCATGTCGATCGAAGTCCCCACCACCGGCCTCGCCGAGGCACCACTGCGCCAGGCCCGCAACTCCGCGGCGTTCTGGGCCGCGACCGGTCTTTCCCGCGGCCACGAGGTGATCCGCCGACGCGGCTTTCTCGCCGTCGCCGGTGACGAGCGCGCCGGTCTCCGCGTCCTGATCCAGGAACCCGAGCTCACCGCCGACGAGGTGGCGGAGATCACCGAGCTCGCCGAGCGGGCAGCGGGCCCGGTGGACGCCGAAGATCCCTTCAGCGCCACCGACCTGAACCACCTGGGGGAGATGCGCAGCTGGCAGATGCCCGTCATGCTGCGCCCGCCCGCCCCGGTCGCCGAACCCGCCATGGCGGTGACGCGGGTGGTCGAGGAGGCGGAGCTGCGCGCGGCGGAACGTGCCGTGATCGAGGGTTTCGAACTGGCGGCGCGCTTCCGGCCGGGTGAGATGTTCCCCATGGCCATTCTCGAACAGCCGGGGGTCGCCGTATTCGTCGCGCGGCTCGACGGCGAGGTCGCCGGGGCGTGCGTCACGTTCGTCGAGGACGGCTTCGGCAGCCATTACTGGGTCGGCACGCCCGAGGCCTTCCGCTCTCGCGGTGTCGGACGGGCGGTGATGCTCGGTTCGCTCGCCCCGCTGGCGGAGCTGCCGGTCACCCTCACCGCTTCCCGGCTCGGCAGGCCGCTGTACGAATCCCTCGGTTTCACCCTTGCCGCGCCCTCGACCTGGTGGGCCACCCGCTCCTAGCGCCAGTGCTCCCAGCCGCTGTGGTGACCGTACTTCTTCCCGTCCACCGTCACCCCCGAATCCGGCATGGTCACGACCCCGATCTCCGACCAGCCCTCAGGTAGCTCGCCGTACGGCGGGAAGGTGGCCGCGAACGCGTGGTCCTCACCGCCGGTGAGTACCCATTTCAGCGGGTCGGCGCCGAGCGCGGTGCCGACCTCGGTCAGCCTGCTCGACACGTCGAGATCCGCCGTCCGCACGTCGATCCCGACGCCGGAGGCGGTGGCGATGTGGCCGAGGTCGGACAGGAGGCCGTCGGAGACGTCGATCATCGAGGTCGCGCCTCCGTCGGCCGCGCGGATCCCGGCCTCGTAGTCCGGTTCGGGGCAGCGCTGCGCGTTGACCACGCTGACCGGGGAGCGGAAACCCCGCCCGAGCACGGCGAGCCCGGCGGCCGCCCAGCCGAGCCGTCCGCAGACGGCGACGACGTCGCCGGGGCGGGCGCCGGACCGCGTCACCGGTTCCCGGCCACCGAGGTCACCCAGCGCGGTGACGCTGATCACGATCTGGTCGGCTCGCACCATGTCGCCGCCGACGATCCCGACGCCGGCGCGGTCGGCTTCGGCCCACATGCCCTGGGTGAGTTCGGTGACGAGCGCCGTCTCGGTGTCCGGCGGGCAGGCGAATCCCATGAGGACGGACGTCGGGCGGGCGCCCATGGCGGCGATGTCGGTGAGGTTCACCGCGACCGCCTTGCGCCCGACCTGTTCGGCGCTGGACCAGTCGAGACGGAAATGCACTCCCTGCACGAGAACGTCGGTGGACACCACCGTCCGGCCGTCCGGGGTGGCCACGACGGCCGCGTCGTCCCCCGGTCCGAGCAGTGTCGTCTCCGGCTGTTTCCGGCCGGCCGTCACCGCTTCGATCAGCCGGAATTCACCGGTCCCGGCGACCGTGCCGTCATTCGGTGACACCCGTCACCTCCACTTTCCCTTGTCCGGACAAATGTCGATCACCGATAGTCGGAAGCCCTAGGTTTTTCCCGGGGCTGGCGATACGTTGCTACAACGTTCCTACCTTGAGCCGACTTTTACGAAGGGGCGCGCCGTGGTCCACGCATACATCCTCATCCAGACCGAGGTCGGCAAAGCCGCCGCGGTCGCCGCGGAGATCTCCACCATCTCCGGTGTCACCAGTTCGGAGGATGTCACCGGTCCCTACGACGTCATCGTCAAGGCCGCGGCCGACACCGTCGATCAGCTCGGCCAGCTCGTGGTCGCCAAGGTGCAGAACGTGGAGGGCATCACTCGGACGCTGACCTGCCCGGTCGTCAATCTTTGACAAATGGTGTAGTGGTGCGGTGGCTGACACGGACACCGGCGCTCCCCCGAAACCACTGTTGATCGCGGCCGCCTGCCTGGCGATCCTGCTCGTCGCGGGTGTGGCCGTCTTCGGGCTGACCCGGGGCGCGGATTCCGGCGCCCCGGCCGCCGACGACCCCCTTCCGCTCGTCCCGGTCCCGGCGCCGCAGTCGGGGTCACCCGAATGCGCGAAACTCGTCGGCGCGTTGCCGCACGAGCTCACGTCGTCCGGGAACACCCTGGTCCGGCGGAAGCTGGCCGACCCCGCCCCCGAGGCGACGGTCGGCTGGGGCACCGGCGACCCGGTGGTCCTGCGCTGCGGGCTCGGCAAACCGCCGGAGCTGACCCCGACCTCGCAGCTGCGGACGATCAACGGCGTCCAGTGGCTGCAGGTCGAGGGCGAGGGCAGTGCGACCTGGTTCGTGGTGGACCGCCCCGTCTACACGGCGCTCACCGTGCCGGGTACCGCGGGAACAGGTCCGCTCCAGACCATTTCGGACGTCATCGCCGCCAATCTCCCTGCGGTACCGCTGCGCTTCTGATCGCCGTCAGGGCACGAGCAGGCTCTTCCCGGTGTAGCGCCGCGCCTCGATGTCCGAATGCGCGGCGGCCGCCTCCGCCAGCGGATACGTCCGGCCGATGACCGGCGTCAGCGCGCCGTCGGCGGCCAGCCGCAGCACTTCCCGCACCCGGCGCGGTCGGCGTCGCCGAGCACGGTCTCGGCACCGCTGGACAGAGCGCAAGCTACGACCTCCAGCGAACTGGAGGTCAAGATCAGCCGCCGAGCAGGGAGATCAGCGGTTTCAACGCGGACTGGAGCGCTTCTCGCGAACAACCCGCGTAGCCGATGAGATTCCCGAACACCGTCGGTGTCCCGGCGAAGTGCCGGGCGAGACCGTCGAGCCGGATCCCGGCGCGTTCCGCCGCCGCCATCCGCGCCGCCTCCTCGGGCGCCGATCCACAAGGGACGACCAGATGCGCGCCCGCGTCGTCGCCGAGCACCGGGATACCGGCCGAGGTCAAGGCATCCGAAACCAGCGACCGGCGTTCCGACAGTTCCCGCCGGAGCTTCCGCAAGTGGCGTCCCAGATCACCGTGCCGCGCCAGCTCGACGAGCACCCGCTGACCTGCCGGTGACGGGCGCGTCCCGGTCGCTTCCCGGTATTCCAGCACCGCGGCCGCGACCGGCGGCGGTGCGACCATCCAGCCCGCGCCCAGCGCCGGGGTCAGGATCTTGCTCGTGGTCCCGAGATGCGCGACGACGTCGGGGGCGAGCGCGGCCAGCAACGGCAGCGGCGCGACGTCGAACCGCAGCTCGCCGTCGTAGTCGTCCTCGATCACCAGCATGCCCTCGGTCCGGGCGAGTTCGACCAGCTCGACCCGGCGGGAGGCGCTCATCCGGCTGCCGAGCGGGTACTGGTGCGCGGGCGAGCAGTAGACGGCGCGGACGCCGGCCGGGATCGCGTCCGGGCGCAGGCCCTCCTCGTCGACGGGGGCGGGGACGACCTCCAGTCCCGCCCGCCGGAACGCCTGCACCGCGCGCTGGTAGCCCGGCTCCTCGATCGCGACCCGGTCCCCCCTCGTGAGGACCGCGCCCGCGAGTTCGATCACCGCCGCCGTCGTACCGCCGGTGGCCAAGACCGTTCCGGCGGCGAGGCCGCGGTGCCGCAGCAGATGTTCGGAGACCGTGTCGCGATACGCGGGCAGACCGGACCTGTCCTCGCGATAGGTCGGCCGCGGGTCGGCGGCGGCCCGCCACGCGCGGCGCCAGGCCGCCTTCTCGAGTCCGTCGGCCCACGGCACGCCGGGGGTGAGGTCGACCAGCGTCGGCGGCGTGGCGGGCGCGCCGGGCGCGGGACCTTTCGACGGCCTGTCCGCGGGCGGCGTGGTGGTGACATAGGTGCCGGAGCCGTGACGGCCCGCGATCCAGCCTTCCGCGTGAAGCTGCTCGTACGCCGCCGACGTCACCGTGCGGCTGACGCCGAGCCGGTGCGCGAGCGCCCTGGTGGAGGGCAGCCTGTCACCGCCGCGCAGATGCCCGTCGCCGGCGGCCGCGCGCAAGGCGTCGGCCAGCTGGACCGCGAGCGGGACGGCGGAATCGCGGTCGAGGCTGACCGGCAGAGCGGTGTCGGACATGCTGTACTCCGCGCTTCCGAGAAGTGGCCTTCTCGAGTATAGGAGAATTGGCCGTTATTACAGGCCACTCTCGTGGGTGAGACTGCTCGCATGTCCACCCCGCTCTCTCCCACCGACCGAACCACCCTCGGCCGCAAGAAGAACCGCGCGCTCACCGACCGCGCGGCGCTGTACGCGGTGCTCGACGAAGCCCTGATCTGCCACCTCGGCGTCGTGCGCGACGGCTTCCCGCTGGTCATCCCGACCGGCTACGGCCGCGACGGGAACACGCTCTACCTGCACGGATCGACCGGCGCGAGGAGTATGCGCGACTCCGACGGCGTCGAGGTCTGCGTCACGGTGACCCTGCTCGACGGCATCGTCTACGCGCGCTCGGTCAACAACCATTCGATGAACTACCGCAGCGCGGTGATCCTGGGCAAGGCGACCGCGGTGACCGACGCCGAGCGGAAGATGCACGGTCTCCGCGTGCTGACCGACCATCTCGCGCCCGGCTCGTGGGAGCACGCGCGGGACGTCAACGCGAAAGAGTTCGCGTCGGTTTCGGTGCTGGAACTGGACCTCACCGAGGCGTCGGTGAAGATGCGCGGCGAAGGTCCCGACGATCCCGAGGACGAGGTCGCGGCGGATCTGTCGTGGGCGGGGGTGCTGCCGGTGCGGACCGTGTTCGGAGAGCCGGAGCCGTCGGCGGACCTGGCTTCGGAGTGGGTGGTGCCGGATCACGTGAAGGCGCGGGTCGGGTAGCGCTCACGCGCGCCAGGAAAGGACCTTTCCTCGCAAATTTTGCAAGGAAAGGTCCTTTCATTGCGCGCGCTGGGGGGATTACGGGCGGTGGCGTGGCAGCCGCACGGTGAACGTCGTCGACCCCGGCACGCTCTCGACCTCGATCGTCCCGCCGTGCGCGGAGACCAGCGAGAGCACCACCGAAAGCCCGAGCCCGGTCCCGCCGTTGCCGCGGGTGCGGGCGGTGTCGACCCGGTAGAACCGGTCGAAGATCCGGTCCCGCGCGTCCGGCGGGATCCCCGGCCCGACGTCGCTCACCCGCAGGACGACCTCCGAAGCCGAAGCCGAAGCCGACAGCGTGACCGCCGTCCCCGGCGGCGTGTGCACCGCGGCGTTGGCGAGCAGATTGTCCAGCACCTGCCGCAGGCGCACGGGATCCGCTTGCAGGACAACACCTTCCGGTAGCGGGCCGACGGTCAACGGATGATCCGGGCGACCGGCGGCGAAGGCCTCGCCCGCGTCGGTGATGAGCTCGGCGACGTCGACGTCCACCAGTCGCAGCGGCGCTTCGGTTTCCGGCGCGTCGAGGCGCGCGAGCAGCAGGAGGTCGTCGACGAGCACGCTCATCCGCTCGGTCTCTTCACGGATCTTCGACAGATGCGCGTCGCGTTCGGCGGGTTCGTTCGCCGCCGCGTACCGGAAAAGCTCGGCGTAGCCCCGGATCGACGTCAGCGGCGTGCGGAGTTCGTGCGAGGCGTCGGCGATGAAGCGCCGCAGCCGTTCGTTCGCCTCCCGGCGCGCGGCCAGCGAGGAATCGAGGTGCGCCAGCATCACGTTGAACGCCGTCCGCAGTTCCTCGACCTCGGCGCCGCCGCCGTTCGCCTCGGCGCGCACCGGGAGATCGGCGTTCGTGGTGAGATCGTGCGAAGCGATGTCGTGTGCCGTCCCGGCCATGTCGCTCAGCGGCCGCAGCCCGCGCCGCAGCACCAGCCGTCCGACCATCACCAGCACCGCCAGCGCCAGCAGGAACACGACGACCTCGACCATCACCAGCTGGCTCACCGTCCGGTCCAGATCCGCCTGCGGCGCGGCGCTGACCAGCACGATGTTCTGGCTCGGCTCGATCGGACAGGCCCGGACGCGGTAGGTGCCCATGTCCTCGATGTAGACGGTGCGCAGCACCTCGGTCCGCGTCGCGTCCTCGGCGACCTTTTCGAGCGCCTTCGTGTCCGGCGGCAGGGAACCGCCCGCCTGCGGCAGGGCGTCGCCGTTCCGCACCGAGAACACCGCCGAGAACCAGCCGTAGGACTGCTGCGGTTTCCCACCGTGTGTGGTCCGCAACGACGGGACCTGGCTGATCTGGGTCTTCGCGAGCTGTTCGTCGAGCCGGTCGTCCAGGTAGCCCTTCATGATGCCGACCATCACGGTGCCGACGACCGCGAACACGACCAGCGCCAGCACGCCGAGCCCGAGCGCCAGGCGGGTGCCGAGCCTGGAGGAGCGCCAGGCGTCGTACCACCGGCGCAGTATCTTCATCTCGCCGCCTGCCGGACCACGTAGCCCACTCCGCGCACGGTGTGGATGAGCGGCTCGTGGCCGGCGTCGAGTTTGCGGCGCAGATGCGAGATGACGAGTTCGACCACATTGGACCGGCCGCCGAAGTCGTATTCCCAGACGTGGTCGAGGATCTGCGCCTTCGTCAGCACCGAGGGCGAACGCCGCATGAGGTAGCGCAGCAGTTCGTACTCGGTCGGCGTCAGCTCGGCGGGTTCGCCGCCGCGAGCGACTTCGCGGGTGTCCTCGTTCAGGGTCAGGTCACCGACCCGCAACAGCGCCGCCTTGGCCTGGTTCGTGCTCCGCCGCAGGACCGCGCGCAGCCGCGCCATCAGCTCCTCGACCGAGAACGGTTTGACGAGGTAGTCGTCGCCGCCGCGGGTGAGCCCGGCGACGCGGTCCGCGGTCGCGTCCTTCGCGGTGAGGAAGACGACCGGGACGGCCGTCCCCGCCTCGCGGAGTTTGTCCAGCACGGTGAACCCGTCGATGCCGGGCAGCATCAGGTCGAGCACGACGATGTCGGGCGCGAACGCGGCGGCCTTGGCGAGCGCGTCCTCACCCGAGCCGGCGGTGACGGCCTGCCAGCCTTCGTATCTGGCGACGGTGGCCACCAGGTCGGCGATATGCGGCTCGTCGTCCACCACGAGCAGGCGGACGGGGTTCTCGGTGTGCACGAACCCATCCTCCGTGAACGCGCGCGCGAGGGCGAGGCGGGAGCGCACACGACAGGAAGCCGACAGCTTCCGCCAAGAAAGGTCACAGGTTGGCACCGCAGGCTCGGTACTTGAACCGGACCGGAAGGGACCACGTGTGACCACCATGACGCAGACCGCCGTGAAACCGCGCCCGGCGATCCGTCCCAGGATCGCCGCACGCGCCGGGCTCTTCATTTTCCTCGGGGCCAACGTGGCCGCCGTGACCATGCTCTTCTTCGCCGCCGGGCCGTCGGACAACGTGCTCATCAGCATCGGCAGGCTGGCCGGGCTGTACGGGGCGCTGGCGATGGCGTTCCAGTTGCTCCTGGTCGCCCGGCTGCCGTGGCTGGACCGCCGTCTCGGCATGGACCGGCTCACCGTGTGGCACCGCTGGACCGGGTTCAGCCTCCTGTGGACACTGCTCGCCCACTTCGTCTTCATCGTGTTCGGCTACGCGCAGGTCGAGGACAACGGCGTGGTGGACGAGTTCGTCACGATGGTGACCAAACTGGAGGGGATCCTGCGCGCGGTCGTCGCGTTCGCGCTCATCCTGCTGGTCGGCGCCGTTTCCGCGCGCTTCGCCCGCCGCCGCCTGGCCTACGAAACCTGGCATTTCATCCACCTCTACACCTACGCCGCGGTCGTACTGGCCTTCACCCATCAGATCGCGCTGGGCGGATCGTTCGCGTCGTCGCCGGGGGCACAGGTTTACTGGTGGGCGATGTGGGGTGTCGCACTCGGCTCGGTGATCGCCGGCCGCGTGGTACTGCCGCTGGCGCGGAATCTGCGTCACCAGCTGAAGGTCGTCGCCGTGGTCCCCGAATCCCACGACGTCGTCTCGGTGTACATGACCGGCAAACACCTCGACAAGATGCCCGCGAAGGCCGGACAGTTCTTCCTCTGGCGCTTCATGACGAGGGATCGCTGGTGGCAGGCCAATCCGTTCTCACTGTCGGCCGCGCCCGACGGCCGTACCCTGCGGTTGACCGCCAAGGCGGCCGGTGACGGCAGTGCGTCGTTGCGGTCACTGAAGGTCGGCACGCGGGTGTTCGCCGAAGGCCCGTACGGCGCGTTCACCACTATGCACCAACGGAAACCGGACGCGCTGCTGGTCGCGGGCGGGGTCGGGATCACGCCGATCCGCGCGCTGCTGGAGGAGATCTCCGGGCATGTCGTGGTGCTCTACCGCGTGCGCAGCGAAAACGACGCCGTCCTGCTGCCGGAACTGATGGGATTGGCACGGGCGCGCGGCGCGGTCGTCCGTGTCCTCAGTGGACCGTCCGATCTGTCCGGCCCGCACGGTCCGGTGCTCGGGCCGCACAACCTGCGCCGGATGGTGCCGGACGTGACGGAGCGGGACGTCTTCGTCTGCGGCCCGCCCGGGATGACGTCGGCGACGTTGCGCAGCCTGCGCGAACTGCAGGTGCCGAATCAGCAGGTCCACGCCGAACGCTTCAGCCTCGCCGCCTGAGTCAGGGAGTCCCCGATCATGAAGAAGACCATCGTCGCCGCCACGGTCGCCCTTTCGGCCGCCGGCTTCCTCGGTGTCTGGCTGTACGAACCGGGTCCGCTCGGTTCGGAGACCGTGGCCGTCGCCGCACCCGCGGCACCGAGCACGTCCACTTCAGACGGTGGCGCGTCCGAAGGATCCGAACGCACACTGGACGGCTCGGTCGAAAGCAACCGCTACGGCACCGTCCAGGTACGGCTCGTGATTTCGGCCGAGGACAGGATCTCCGAAGTCCGGCTGCTGCAGCGGCCGACCAGCGGGCGCGGGGTCGCCGCGATCCCCGTCCTGCAGGAGGAAACGCTGACCGCGCAGAGCGCCGACATCGACACCGTCTCCGGGGCCACGGCGACGAGCGAGTCGTACGTCAAATCGCTGCAGGCGGCGCTGGACGCCAGATGAACCGCGTCGAGCAGGTGATGGGCCTGCCGGTCTCGGTCGACGTCCGGGCGGGCGGCCACCTCGTGGAGCGCGCGATCGACGGCGTCTTCGACCGGCTGCGCGAGGTCGACGCCCGGTTCAGCCCGTTCAAGGACGGCAGCGAGGTCTGCCGCTACGACCGCGGCGAACTCGCGCCGTCGGCACTGAGTGACGACCTGCTCGAGGTGCTTTCGCTGTGCGACCACTACGAACGGCTGTCCGGCGGGGCGTTCACCGCCCGGCTGCCCGGACGGCGGCTCGACCCGAACGCGGTGGTGAAGGGCTGGGCGGTGCAGCGGTCGGCGGCGTCGCTGCTGGCCGAAGGGCTGGACGTCTTCTGTATCAACGCGGGCGGCGATGTCGTCACCTCCGGCGAACCGGAACCCGGTCGTCCCTGGCGGGTGGGCATCCGGCATCCCGAACAGCCGGACGCGATCTGCGCCGTGGTGGAATCGTCCGGCGGCGCCGTCGCGACGTCGGCGGGATACGAGCGCGGCGCGCATATCCTGGACGGCCGGACCGGGCTCCCGGCCACCGGGCTGCTCAGTGTCACGGTCGTCGCCGACGACCTCGTCACGGCGGATTCCCTGGCCACGGCCGCTTTCGCGATGGGGACCGAAGGGATCTCCTGGGTCGCGTCGCAGCCGGGTTGCCAGGTGCTGATCATCGACGCGGAACGGCAGGTGCACCGGTCGCCGGGGCTTCGGCTCGCTTAAACCGTTGGCCGGGCTTCGCGGGCTCGGGCAGACTGCGGCGTCATGACCTCTGTCGTACAGAATTTCTTCTTCGACTGCGCGGACGCCTACGAGCTGGGGCGGTTCTGGAGCGGCGTCGTCGGCAAGCCGATGGCGGACGACGATCAGCCCGGAGACCCCGAAGCGATCATTGAGATGGACAACGGTGTCACGCTGTTCTTCGGGCAGGTCCCGGAGCCGAAGACGGTGAAGAACCGCATCCATCTCTGCCTGCGGCCCGACATCCCGCGCGACGAGGAGGTGGAGCGGCTGCTGAAGCTCGGCGCGACCCTCCTGCACGACCGGCGCAACCCGGACGGCACCGGCTGGGCCGTCCTCGGCGACCCCGAGGGCAACGAGTTCTGCGTGCTGCGCAGTGCGGACGAAAAGGCGGCCACGGCATGAGCGAGTACCTCACCCTCAACCGCGCGAACTGGGACGAACGCGCCCCGGCGCACGCGGCGTCGGCGGATTACGGCTACGAACGGTTCGTGAAGGACCCCGCGCATCTCAGCGGTGTTGTCCGTTTCGACCGGCCGCTGCTCGGCGACGTCGACGGTCTGCGCGGAGTGCATCTGCAGTGCCATATCGGCACCGACACGCTTTCCCTGTCGCGCCTCGGCGCGCGGATGACCGGACTCGACTTTTCCCCGCCGTCGCTGGAGATCGCGCGACGGCTGGCCGCCGAGGCCGGTGCGGAGATCGATTACCACGAGTCCGATGTGTACAGTGCCGCCGACGTGCTGGGCGCCGGGGAGTTCGACCTCGTCTACACCGGAATCGGCGCGATCTGCTGGCTTCCCGACATCGCCCGCTGGGGACAGGTCGTCGGGAAGTTGCTGAAGCCGGGCGGGCGGCTGTTCATCCGGGACATGCACCCGATGCTGGCCACCCTCGACGAAACGCAGCCGGTGATCACGCCGCGGTTCCCGTATTTCGAGCAGGCCGAACCGCTGGTCTTCGACGTACCGGGGACCTATGTGGACACCGACGTGGAGTTCCGGAACAACCGGACGCACGAGTGGAACCACGGGCTGGGCGAGATCGTCATGTCACTGCTCGACGCGGGACTGACGCTGACCCGGCTGGTGGAGCACGACAGCGTGCCGTGGGAAGCGCTGCCCGGCTTCATGACCGTGGACCCCGCGACGGAGGAATGGCGGCTGACGGAGGAGCCTCAGCGACTGGCGGCGAGCTTCACCATCGAGGCCGTCAAGCGCGTTTAGAGGACGAAATGCGTGCGTGGTGAAGAATAGAAGGTATGTCGAGTGAATCCCGACGGCCGCTGGTCGCCGTCGCCGCCCTGGGCGGCACCATCTCCATGGTCCCCGGTGACGGGGAAGAGCACGCGGTCCCCCGCCTCAGCGCCAAGGACCTGCTCGGCGGCCTCGGCGAGGACCTGGAGATGGACGTCCGCGCGGAGACGCTCGCGGGCATTTCCAGCGCCTCGATGGACTTCGCGACGCTGATCAAGACCCGCGACTGGGCCGCGCGAGCCGTCGACGAAGGCGCCCAAGGCGTCGTCGTGGTCCAAGGCACGGACACCCTCGAAGAGACGGCGTACTTCTTCGAGCTGACCTGGGCTTCCGAGGCGCCGATCGTCATCACCGGCGCCATGCGCAATCCCAGTCTGCCCAGCGCCGACGGCGCGGCGAACCTGCTCGCCGCGCTGACCGTCGCGGCCGAACCCCGCAGCCGGGGACGCGGTTCGCTGGTCGCGTTCAACGACGACGTCCACCTCGCGCGCTGGGTCCGCAAGACGCATTCGAGCCACGTCGAGGCGTTCTCGTCGCATCCCGCCGGACCGCTCGGGCTGCTCGCGGAGGGCGCGGTGCACTACTTCCACCCGGTCGCGCCGCGCCCGGAGGCGTTGCCGGTGGAGAACGCCGACTTCTCCGGGTTGGTGCCGATCGTCGAGAGCGGCGTCGAGGACACCGGGGAATTGCTGGAGACGCTGGTCAAGGCCGGGGTCAAGGGAGTGGTGCTCGCCGCGAACGGGGCCGGGCACGTTTCGGCCGCGACCGCCGACGTGATCGAACTCGCGCTGCCCGAGGTGCCGATCGTGGTCGCCGGCCGCACCGGCGCCGGGCCGACGTTCCGGAGTACCTATGGCTTCCGTGGTTCGGAGTCGGACCTGATCGCGATGGGCGCGACCATGGCAGGCTGGCTCGATCCGCGTAAATCCCGGCTCCTGCTGCACACCCTGCTCGCCACCGGTGCCCCGCGAGAGCGCGTCGAGGCCGAATTCCGCCTACGCGGCGACCTCACCTGACCCGCGACGCCCGGCGGTCATTCCCGGATCGGGCCGGAGATGGGGTCCAGGTGGTACGGGCGCATGGCACGCGGCTGGTGCCGGTAGACATGCACGCTGACGGCGGGGTCCGGGCCCTCGTTGCGCACTTCGTGGATGTAGCCGGGCCCGAAGACGCGTGACTGACCGGCCGACAGCGAATGCAGCTCCGTCACCGCCCGTCCGTCGACGGCGCGCCGGGCGACGGTCTCGCTCAGCTGCCCGCTGACCACGGTGAACGCGCCCGCGGCGAATTCGTGGTCGTGCAGGTCGGTGTGCTGGCCAGGCAGCCAGCTCATCAGCCAGATCTCCTGCAGTTCGTCGCTGTCGACGAGCGCGGAGAACCGCTGCTCCGGGTCGTAGCGCAGCAGATGCCGCCAGCGGTCACGGTCCGCCGCGAACTCGAGCGCGACGCGCACCGGGTGGCGCAGGGCGGGGTTTTCGGGAATGACGAGCGTGTTGTCCGGGACGGCGAACATGGAGGTGTCCTCGCAGAAGAAAAGGGTGTCGAACTGGGCCGGGGCGGGGTTCACCGACAACAGCGACACGGCACACACGCGACGGCGCCAAGACCCGAGAGGCCCCGCGACACAGTCATCCCACGTGCGAACATGCCCACAGCGAACCAGTGCGGAGCCCGGCGGTCAACCGATCTCATACCGTGGACCATGAGTTCCGCACGTACCGACCATGCTGGCAGCACGAATCCGCCCTGGTCTGTCGCGATCGTGCGGTCTTGCTTGCGCGCACCGGGGTGCCCGACCCCCTCAAGGGACACAAGTCGAAATGTCCGGATTATCGCTGTTTGACCGCGTAGACCAGGTCGGGTGGCCTGACTCCGGTAAGTGCCGTCCGTTCGGGTGGGGAGATTCCGGTCGTTGATCAACGGAGGATCCCGCATGAACGACTGGTAACTCGCCCTGGCAGGGGCTGCTTGCGCCAAAGACCGCGGTCCAGTGGGCGATGGAGTGGCCCGCGTATGGCGATTTCGCGCCGACTCGATCAGGTAACTACGTGAAGGCCCCCTTCACTGCGTCCAGCGCAGTGAAGGGGGCCTTCACGTACTCAGGAATACGGTCAAACTGGGCGTAAGCAGCCGCCTATCGAGGGGCATTCAAACGTGGCGTATTCGTCTCGCCACCTGACGGCAGGCGAGGACCCCGCAGAGACGGGGGCAACTGTCCACAAGGGACATCTTTCGAGGAATGAGTGTCCGATTGATGACGCTATGTGCGGTTCCGCGCGGGGGGGTGGTGGTGTTGTGCTACGGGTTGTACAGCCTATACACCGAAACCACCCACCCCCCCCCAAACACACACAACCACGCGGGACGAAAA